>NZ_JAETXL010000009.1:0-311204 GCF_016774385.1 Micromonospora fiedleri | reverse complement strand
TCAACCAGCTCAAACAGAACCGGGCGATGGCCACCCGATACGACAAACTCTCCGTCCGCTTCGAAGCCACCGTCACCATCGCCGTCATCAACCAGTGGCTTTGACGGCCATTACGAAACGCGGCCTAGTGAATGCGGTGGGACCAGGGGACGTCAGGATCGGCCTCAGACCTATACGGTCGGCCATATGACCTTTGTGGATGTCGGTGAGGGACCTCCCACGCTCGGCAAGCTTGAGCTACTCGATGTGCGGCAGGTGTGGAAGCACGAGGCACACATCTTCACGCCGTGGCTGCTGGCAAACGCCGACGTGCTCGGCGAACTGCTCGGCATGGACTTGGTGCTGTCGTCAGCCGAACACCCGGTGGGCGGATTCTCGCTCGACCTGATCGGTGTCGATGAGGCAACGAACGAGACCGTGATCATCGAAAACCAGCTGACGAGAACCGACCACGGCCACCTAGGTCAGTTGCTGACCTACGCCGGCGGGACGGATCCGGTCAACGTGGTGTGGATCGCGACCGAGTTTCGCGAAGAGCATCGGGCCGCGTTGGACTGGCTCAACGCTCGTACGGATGAGAGCACCCGGTTCTTCGGAATTGAGATCAGTGCGGTACGCATCGGCGAATCGGCGCCCGCACCCCTCATGCGCCTGGTCGTTCAGCCCAACGACTGGGGCAAGAAGGTCAAGGCGATCACCAAGGGCGACACCACGGCAAGCGACCGAGCGATGGCCTACCAGGAGTTCTGGACGAGGTTCCTGCAGGCAGTCCAGGACCGCAAACTCGGGTGGACGACATCGACCAAGGGCTCGCCGCAGAACTGGCAGTCCCTGCCCGCTGGCATGAACGGCATCTCGTACACGTGTACCTTCGGCCGATCCGGTCTGTCGAGCGAGATCTTCTTTCAGGACCCCGATCCCGCGGTCAACGACGCGCGTTTCGCCGCCGCCCGCGCCAAGCTAGAGGCGACTTTCGGAGATGTCCTGTCCTACGAACCGTTGCAGGGCAGGAAGGGGTGCCGCATCGCGCAGTACCGGGAAGGGGACATCGGAAACAGTGATGAATGGACCGAGTACGTGACCTGGTTCATCGACGCTCAAACGCGACTTCGCGCGGCGATAACCGACGGCGGGGGTCTGGCCTCGCTCATCAGTCCGTAGCGATGCACTCTTCCGGCAGAACGATCGGCGAGGAGGCTATGCGCGACGTGTCCGGCCCCGACTGGTGGAGTCGTCCGCCGCCCCTCATGGCTGAACCGACGTGACCGCCCGCGGTGCGGCCGGCTACCGGGGGGCCGAAGCCATGGCGCGTAGCAGCTGCGCCGTGGCGGCGTCGGCCGGGAAGAACGTCTCGATGGAGATCTCGTCGAGTGTGACGTCGCGTGGTGCGCCGAACACCGTCGTCGCGTAACACAAGGCCAGATTGCCGTACTCAGTGGACAGCCGAAGCGGGATCACCAGGTCCTCCCCCGGACCGGTGTCGGCGTGCGCAGCCGTCGGCGCCGGGTAGCTTTCCAGTTCGGTCAGCAGGTCGGCCAGGCCTTCCGCGGCGGTGCGGTCGAGTTGGCGGCGTACGCGTCGCAGCACGTGTGCACGCCACTGGGCCAGGTTCCGGATCCGCCCGGACAGCCCGTCCGGGTGCAGGGTGGCGCGCAGTACGTTGACCGGCGGCGTACGCAGGAATTCCGGGACACCGGCCAGGAACGCGGTCATGGCGTTGTTGGCGGCCAGCAGTTCCCAGCGGACGTTGACGGCGAGCGCGGGGTTCGGTTCGTGGCCGGCGAGCACCGTCGCCACGGCGGTCCGGGCCGCACCGAGGTCGACGTACGCGCGCTCCTGATGGACCGGTGCGAAGCCGGCGGCCAGGTACAGGGTGTTGCGTTCGCGCAGCGGCACGTCGAGTTCGTCGCAGAGCCGCTCGATCATCGCCCGGCTCGGGGTGGCCCGGCCGGTCTCGACGAAGCTCAGGTGGCGCGTGGACACCTCGGTCGACGACGACAGGTCCAGCTGTGAGCGGCCGCGCCGCTCACGCCAGCGCCGGATCAGCACACCCACCGGCTCGCTCCTGGTCATGGACCCCAGCTTGGCGCAGGTCACCGCCGGGCGGCAATGACCTCGCAGGTAATCGACATGCTGCGGCCCGTCGGCGCACGGTGGCTACGCGGCGCTCGCCGTACCCGACCTGTCGACCGGGAGAGGAACAACCCCATGACATCCCACGTGTACGAGGACACCGTCGAGCGGTACGTCCGGTTCTGGAACACCGGGCAGTCTGAGGAGCAGCGTCGGCTGGCAGCGGACACCTTCACCGAGGAGGTCAGCTACCACGCGCTGGTCGGCGTGCTCACCGGAGTGCAGGCGCTGATCGACTTTCGCGGGCAGTTCATCCAGCGGGTCGGTGCCGCCGTATTGCAGCGGCGGGCGGCGCCGCAGATCCACCACGACCGGGCGCGGCTGATGTGGGAGATCGAGCTCGACGGCGGTCAGTCGTTCGCCGCCGGCACCGACGTGCTGGTGTTCGACGCGGACGGGCGGATCAGCTCCGTCAGCATGTTCCTGGACCGCGCGCCGGAGGGCTTCGACCCGCACGCCCACCACTGACGTCCGGCTCACCCGGGATGGGCTGCACCGCATCGGGGGCCCGGGTGAGCCGGTCCCCACTGGGGCCTCGGCGTACCGTCTTGGTCACTGCGGGCGGGCGTCCGGAAGCTGTTCGGCATCCACACGGCCCCCGACGGAAATCGGTTCAGCCGATGCCGGCTCAGCTGCGGTGACCAGAACCTGCCGTCGGTGATGCTGGGGAGAGCCCTTCGTCCATCACCGGCAACTCGCGCGTTGCCCGCAGCGGCGACAGCAGTGCGGGCAGAAACGCGGCGGTCATACCGGCCGCGCCGATCCAGAGCACTGCCGGCGCGCCGAGCAGACTACCGAGCAGGCCACCGAGCAGGCCCGCGATCGGCATGCTGCCCCACTGGACGAAGCGGACGGTGGCGCTCATCCGGCCGAGCAGCCGGTCCGGCGTGACGTGCTGTTGCAGGCCCACCTGCGCGATCAGTCGGATCACGCCGCCCAGGGAGAGCAGGGCCAGACCGGCCACGGCGAGCCAGAGCAGCCAGCCGGGCCGCGCCGCCGGCATCAGGCCGGCGGCCGGCGCCGTACACAGCGGAGCCAGCCAGACGGCCGGGCCGGGACCGATCCGGGCGACCACGCGGCGGGCCAACAGCGCACCGGCGAACCCGCCGCAGGCCATCGCGGACAGCACCAGCCCGATGCCGAAGGACCCCAGACCCAGGTGTCGAGACAGAAACACCAGCAGCATCGTCTGGTAGGTGACGAGAAAGAGGCTGAAGATGCCGTCCGTGAACAGCGTCGGTCGCAGCAGCGGATGGCCGAGCACGAACCGCAGCCCTTCCGCGACCTCACGCACCAGGTGCCTGCCTGCGGCAGCCGGTGGCTGCGGCTCCGGCGTACGGATGCGCAGCAGTCCCAGCGCGGACAGCAGCATTCCGGCGGAACTCGCGACCAACGTCAGCGGCGCACCCAGCCAGGCGACCAACGGCCCGGCCAGGCCTGGGCCGCTGATGCTCACGGCAGAACGGGCTGCGGCGATCTTCGCGTTGCCCTCGACGAGGTGCTCGCGGCCAACCAGCGCTGGCAGGTAGCTGGTGTAGCCGACTTCGAACAGCACGGTCAGCAGGCCGTGGGCAAGCGCGACCGCGAACAGCAGCCAGATCGTCAGCGTGTCCGTCCACCAGGCCAGCGGCACGAGCAGCAACAGCGCCGCTCGCACCAGATCCGCGTTGACCATGACCGGGCGCTTGCGCCAACGGTCGATCCAGGCCCCTGCCGGCAGCCCTATCAGCAGTGATCCTGCCGTCGTCATCGCGGTCAGGACGCCGACCTCGAACTCATCCGCATCGAGCCAGACGATCGCCACCAGCGGCAGCGCGAGGAACACGAACCGGTCGGAGAGTTGGCCGGCCACGGTCGCACCGAAGAAGCGGCGGAAGTCGGGCTCGCGGAGCAGACCGAAACGAGGCGATCGAGGCACAGTCTTCCCCCGGTTCTCTGAGGCGTTGCGGCGGTTCGATCACCACAGCCCCAGACGCCAGATCCTATGCCTTGTGCCGGGAGTCCGAATCCCTCTGTTGCCACCGGCGTGACAGAGCATCAGGACGGAACCCCAGGGCGTCGGTCGCCGTTGCTGACGACGTCGGTGGATCCGACGCCGTCCGGCGACCGACGCCCCGGGTGGCGGTCTGGCCGATCAGTAGCTGATCGTCTCCTCGTTGGCGGTGTCGGTCACGATCGCGATGCCGGCGCTGGTGCCGAGGAGTTCGGCACCAGCACGCAGGAGTCCGACGGCCTGGGGGTAGGACTTGATGCTGCCCGACGCCTTGACCTTGGTCCGGCCGCCGGCACGGTCCACCAGGTAGCCGATGCTGGCCGGGTTGGCGACCTCGATCGCGCCGCTGCTGGCGTTCTTCAGGTACGCGACACCGGCCTCGATGGACAGTTCGACGGCGGTATCGCGCTCCGCCTCGGTGAGCAGCGGCAGTTCGAGCATCACCTTGACCGGGACGCCGGAGGCCCGGACCACGCCGGCGATGTCCTCGCGGAACTCGTCGTACATGCCGCTCTTCAACCAGCCGATCTGGACGCCGATGTCGATCTGCTGGGCACCGGCGCGCACCAGGCTCTCCGCCTCGTACGCCTTGCCGGCGCTGGTGGTGACCCCGACGGTCGGGAAGTCGAGCGCGGAGGCGACCTGGACGCTGCTGCCGCGCAGCACGTCGGCGACGACCGACACCCAGGAACCGGGCACCATCGCGGCGTTGAAGCCGTACTTCAGGGCTTCCTCGGCGTGCTTGATCATGCGGTCCCGGGTGGTGCCGACCTCGATGAGTGTGTGCTGGATGTACGGCGCGAGGGCGGCCGGAGTCAGGTCGGCCGGCAGGGCCGTGGTGGCGGAAGTCATTGCGGGATCTCCTTCTGCGGGCGTGCGGCACCCTGCGGTCGGCGTGGTACGCCGGCAACCGCACGGATGGGTCGAACCGGGAGGGTGGTGGAAAGGGAGTTGGCCGAGCGGGAGGTGCGCCTGACCGGGTCAGGACCAGTCGATCAGCACCTTGCCGATGTGCCCGGCGTCAGCCGCTGCCAACGCCTCGGGGGCCCGCTGCGCGGGGAAGGGGTCGGTGATCAGGTGCTGCAGCGCGGGGAGGCTGCGGGCTGCCCGCATGACCGCCGGGAACTCCGGCTGCGTGAAGACCCAACTGCCGATGACCCGCAGTTCCTTGCGGATCACGTCGACCCCGGGGTCGATCTCCATGCTGTTGTTGGCGCCGAGCAGCACGACGGTGCCGTGTGGCCGGGCCAGCTTCATCACCTGGGTCTGTGCGGCCGGGTTGGCGGAGCATTCGAAGATGACCTCGGGTCCACGCCCCTCGGTCACGGCCGCGACGGCGGCGACCGGGTCCTGCCCGATCGGGTCGATGACCGTACCGGCGCCGAGGGTCTTGGCTAGGTCCCGCCGCCCCTCGATCGGGTCGACGGCGAAGACATCTGCTCCGGCGGCCGCCGCGAGGGCCACCACGCAGCTGCCCACCGGCCCGAGGCCGAACACCGCCACCCGGTCGCCCACGGCGACCCCGGACTTGCGGAACGCCGAGTACGCGGTGCCGAAGTTGCAGGCGATCAGGGCCGCCATGGCGTCGCTGACGTCGTCGGGTACGGGCAGGACTCCGGTGGCCGGCGCGGTGAGGTATTCGCCGTCCGCTCCGCTGCGGTGGTTGCCCAGGGTGCGCCGGTCGGCGCAGAACATCGGCTCACCGCTGAGGCAGAAGGTGCAGTCGCCGCAGCCCGAGTGCTGGTAGACGATGACCCTGGCGCCTTCGGCCGGTCCGTCGCCGCTGGCGGCGGCCCGGGCGATCACTCCCACCGCCTCGTGGCCGGGGACCGTGTGCAGCCGGTGGCCGAGGTCCTGCGCCGACTTGCGGTAGTGCGGCAGGTCGCTGCCGCACACCGCGGACACGGTCACCCGGACCAGCACCTCGTCGTGGGCCGGCACCGGGCGCGGCACCTGGCGTATTTCCGAGTGGCGGTCACCGGTCAGCATCAACGCCCGCATCGACTCTTCGTCGGCAGGGTGGGCTTCCATTCTCGTGTTCTCCTTGCTCGTGCGCGTCACGCCGCGGCCAGGCTCGACAGGTCGAGGTACCGGCTGTACAGCGCGTCGTAAACAGGGGCGGTGGTGGGGTCGGGTCGGTGGCGTCGGGCAGCGCCGAGCAGCGGGCCGGCGGCGTGGGCGAGGTCGTCGTAGCGGCCGAGTCCCACCCAGGCCGACATGGCCGCGCCGCGCAGCGGTGCCGCCTGCGGGTCACCCGCAGGCACCGCGACGGCGGTGCCGGTGACGTCGGCCAGGATCTGGCAGAACACCGCGGATCGCGCGCCGCCGCCGATCGCGGTCAGCGTCGGCCCGGCCAGTGCCGGTGGCAGGTGCTGCAGCACGTCACGGACCTGCAGGGCGATGCCTTCCATGGCGGCACGGACGAGAAATGCGGGTCCGTGGGCGAAGTCGAGGCCGCTCATCCGGCCGTTCGCGGCCGTCCAGTGCGGGGTTCCGACGCCCGCCATGGTCGGTGCGAACAGCAGACCCCGGGCGCCGGGTTCGACCGCGTCGGCGTCGGTGGACATCCGCTCGTACGCGGCGTCGTCGTCGCCGTAGCGCAGCAGTGCTCGCAGCCAGCGGAGCACCGATCCGCAGGCGGGGATGGTCCCCTCGACCGATATGTGGCCTTCGACGACGTGCGCGGCGCGGACGAATCCGGCGACGTCTGGGGCGTCGCCGACGGCGGCCGGGAAGACCATCGTCGCCGAGGTGCCGAGGTTGACGGTGGCGGCACCGGCACGCACACCACCGCCTCCGGCCGCCGAGCACTGCTGGTCGCCGCCGCCGACGTGCACGGGCAGCCCGCCGGGCAGGCCCGTGGCGTCGGCCACCTCGTCGAGAAGTCGACCGGCGACGTCGGTGCAGGCGCGCAGCGTGGGCAGCCGGTCCTCGCCGATGTCGAACGCGTCGAGCAGGTCGGTGCTCCAGCGTCCGGCGTGCAGGTCGAGCAGCCCGACCCAGGAGGCGCAGCTGCGGTCGACCTGCGGCGGGCCGCCGGCCAGCTGGTGCAGCAGCCACTCCTGGACCCCGACGAAGTACGCGCAGTCCGCGTACGCCTGGGGGGTGTGGTGGCGCAGCCAGACCAGGGTGGCCAGGGCCGGCATGGTGCTCAACGGCATGCCGGAGACCCGGCTGTAGGTCTGCGCGTCCACCGACCGGCCCATGGCCGCCAGTTCGCTGTCACCGCGCTGGTCCATCCAGAGCACCAGTGGGGTGACCGGTCGCAGGTCCTTGTCGAGTCCGGCGACGGAGGCCCGCTGGGTGGCCAGGGTGAGCGCGACGATGCGATGCCCGGCCTGTGCGGCGCGGGCCTGGATGTCCCGCAGCAGCCGTACGGTCACCTCCCACATCGCCGGCAGCGACTGCTCGGCGTGGCCCGGGTGGGGGTGGTCGATGACCAGTTCGTGGCTGCGCTGGGCGTGCACCTCGCCCTGATCGTCGACCAGGGCGCAGCGGACGCCGGTGGTGCCGGCGTCGACGACGCACACGACGTCGGTCATCCCTTCACCGCCCCGAAGCTCATGCCGGTGACCAGCTGCTTCTGCGCGAGGAAGAGCACGACGGCGACGGGGAGCACGGCCAGGGTTCCGGCGGCCATCATCGGGCCGACCGCCACCGACTGGAACTGCATGAACCCCAGCATCGCCACCGAGACGGTCTTCGCTTCGCCGCTGGCCAGCGTGAGGGCGAAGACGAACTCGTTCCAGGAGAAGATGAAGTTCAGCACGGCCGCAGCGGCCACACCGTTGCGGACCATCGGCCACGCCACGCTCATGAACTTCTTCGTCTCGGAGCAGCCGTCGAGGTCGGCGGCCTCGAAGACCGCAGCCGGCAGGTCCGCGAAGAAGCTGCGGAGCAGGAAGAAGGTCACCGCGAGGTTGACCACCGTGTGCATCACGGTCAGCGCCCACACCGTGTCGATGCCGCCGATCTGGCGGAACAGGACGAAGTACGGGATGACCACGACGACCGCCGGGAGCATCCGGGTGGACAGCACCCAGAACTCGAAGTCCGACCGGCCCTTGAACTGCAACCGGGCGCAGGCGTACGCGGCGGGTGTGGCGGCGGCGATGGCGATCGCGGAGGACACCACCGCGACGAGAACCGACCGCCCGATCGCCCCCATGAACTCGGCGTCGCCGAACAGGTCGACGAAGTTGAACATGTACAGCGGGGCGAGCCAGTCCGGCGCGCCGCCGTGGATGTCGCTGGGCGCGGCGAAGCCGACGCGGAGCATGAAGGCGAACGGCAGGATCGACCAGAGGATGAGGGCCCAGATCGCCGCGGTCCGCAGCACCCGCCCTTTTCGAGTCTCGTGCACTAGTGCTCCAACCGTTGCAGCGCGGGTGCGGCGAACCGCTTCCCGACGATGAACAGGACGACGAGCAGCAGCAGGCCGAGCGCGGACGCCTCACCGATGTGCAGGTCGTTGAAGGCGGTCCGGTAGATGCGTACGACGAGGGTTTCGGTCGCCGCGCCCGGTCCTCCCCCGGTGATGATCCAGATGGAGTCGAAGGTGCGGACCGCGTCGATCGCGCGGATCGTGACCACGAAGGCCACCAGTGGCTTGAGCATCGGCAACGCGATGCGGACCAGCCGTTGCAGGGCGCTCGCGCCGTCGAGTGCGGCCGCTTCGAACGTCTCGTCCGGCAGGGATTTCAGGCCGGCGAGCATGACCAGGGTGATGAACGGCGCCCACTGCCAGATGTCGACCACCACGAGGGCGACCACGGCCAGCATGGGTTCCGACGTCCAGCCCGGTGTGGGTAGCCCGACGGCGGCCAGGGCGGCGTTGATCTGTCCGCCGTCCGGGTTGAGCATCAGCCGCCAGGACAGGTACGCCGCGACCGGGGTGGCACCGAACGGCAACACGAGCAGGGCCAGGTAGAGGCGGCTGCCGCGCAGCGGTCGCCACAGCAGCGAGGCGGCGAGCGTGCCCAGGGCGAACTCGGCGACCACGGCGACCAGGACCATGCCGACGGTGAGCAGCAGCGCCCGGAGCAGACCCGGTTCCTGCACGGTGTTGGCGAAGTTGGTCAGCCCGGCGAAGCCCTGCTCGTCGGGTCGGGTGAGGTTGTTGTGCCGCAGCGAGTTGACCAGCACCGACACGAACGGGTAGACCGTGAACGCCAGCAGCAGCACGGTCATCGGGGCGAGCATGCCGATGAGGAACAGCCTTCTGCTGCGCCTGTCGTCAGGTCGGGGCGTACGCCCGGTGGTGCCCGGCGGTGCCGCTGGCGGGGAGCCGGCGGCCTGCCGCGACAGCACAGCTGTTCGGTCTGCGGACATCACAACCTCGTTCGGCGGGGACGACGCCGGCCGGTCAGGGCGGCGGGACGGCCGTTCATCGGCCCGCTCGGGCCATCGCGGCGGCCGCGTCGGCCATGGCACGCTTCGGGTCCTTGCCGTCCACCAGCACCTTGATCAGTTCGAGGGAGAGGGCGTCGGCCTCGCTCGGGAAGGTGGGCCGGGCGTACGGAACCCGGTCCGGCTGTACGGCCTGGAGGTTGGCGACGATCTCCTTCGACATGTCGCCGGGGTAGAAGGAGAGGAAGGCGTCGTTCGACCACACCGACTCGCGGGCCGACGGGCTGCCCGACTCGGAGCTGACCGAGGTGGCGGTCTCCTTGCTCATCGCCCAGGCGTAGAAGAGGGCGGCCTGCTCCTTCTTGCGGGACGCCTTGGGGATGCCGGCCATCCAGTACCAGTAGTTCGGGGCGGCCTTGGCGGCGGCGCTGTCGGGCCACCGGGACACGGCGATCTGGTCGGTGTGCTTGCTGCTGTTCTTGTCGAGCACCACCGACAGCAGGCCGCTGGCGTCGGTGTAGAGGGCCGCCCGGCCCTCGTTGACGCTGCCGGTGGCCTCCAGCCAGCTCATGTTGGACGCGCCCTTGGGGCCGTACTTGGTGAGCAGCTGCTGCACGTACAGCTCGGTGGCGGCGACCGCCTCGGGGCTGTCCACCGTCGGGGTGTTGCCGTTGTAGAACTCGCCGCCCTGGGTGAGGAAATAGTTCGTCCAGGTCCACACGATGTCCAGTCCGCGGCGGCCTCGGCCGGCGAAGGGGCGCTCCATGGCGGCGGAGAGTTTGGCGCTCGCGTCGACCAGGCTCTCCTGGGTGGGGAATCCGTTGATGCCGGCCTGGGCCGCGAGGTCCTTGCGGTAGATGACCACGCCGGCCTCCGCGGACAGCGGCAGCGCCATCAGCTCACCGTTGAGGCTGCTGGCCTTGCGGGCCGGCGCGAAGAAGTCGTTGGTGTCGAACCAGTCGGCGTTGACCAGGCCACCGCCGCCGAAGTAGGTGTCCAGCGGCTCCAGCCATCCGGCGTTCATGTACTGCCCGGCCTGCAGGTTGCCGACCATCAGCGCGTCGTACGTGGTGGCGCCGGAGGAGAGTGCCACCAGGGCCTGCTGGTAGTAGCTGTCCTCGGACAGCGTGTTGGCCTTGATCTTCATCCCGGTCAGTGCCTCGAATTCCGGGAATCGCTTGCTGACCGCGGAGGTCCACCAGTGCTCGCAGAGCAGGAGGTTGAGGGTCTCGCCCTTGAAGCGGTCCCATTCCATGCCGGACGCGCCGAGTGTCGGGGCGCCTGTGGTGGCGCTCGGGGTGCCTGTGTCGCCCTCGCGGGAGGCGCAGGCACCGAGGGCCAGCGCGCCGCCGACGCCGAGGGCGCTGGTCAACAAGCCACGGCGGGACAGCCTGAATGAAGCCTCGTGTCGCATGATGTCTCCTGTTGACAGCACGTATCGACGGCGGTGGTCGGCCACCGTCGGTACGCGTGGGGGTGGGGGGTGTGGAACGAGAAGGGGGAGGTGGCAGGCGGGGGCCTACCGCTTGATCCAGGAGGAGATTCGTACGCGGTCTCCGCGTACCCACACGTCGGAGTACTCGACGGAGTTCCCGTTGGCCTGGTACGAGATCTGTTCGAGGTAGAGGACGGGCACGCCCGGGCGGAGCGACATCGCGGCGCTGACGTCGTCGTCGGGGAGGATGGCGGAGAAGGTCCGCCGAACGGATTCGACGGTCACGCCGTAGTCGTGTTCGAGCACGCCGAACAGCGACCGGTCCTGCAGGACCTGCGGGGACAGGTCCGGGCACAGGACGGTGGGCAGGTAGTTGTCCAGCAGGTAGACCACCTCACCGGCGACCGATCGGGTCCGCCGGATGGCCAGCACGCTGAGGTCGTCAGCGGGCAGGCCGAGGTGGGCGGCGATGTGGCTCGGCGCCTGGATGACCCGGGCGGACAGCACCTGGGTCTGGTACTCCACGCCCTCCCGGTCCAGGCTCTGCGCCGTGGAGATCAGCTCCTGGGCGAACTCCTGCTCCAGCATCTGTCCGCGTACGAAGGTGCCCTTGCCGCGGGTCTGCTTGAGCAGGCCGGCCTCGATCAGGGTCCGGATCGCCCGCCGGACGGTGCCCCGCGAGACGTTCAGCGCGCCCGCCAGCTCCGGCTCCGCCGGCAACTTCAGATGCTCCGGCCACTCGCCCGACTCGATGCGCTGCCGCATCAGCTGCGAGATCTGCTCGTGCAGGGCCTCGGCCTCGGCCGCGGAGACCTCTCGGGTGAGCGCCCTGATCGCGGCAGGGGTGAGTTCCTGAGCCGTGGCCACCGCCCACTCCTCGCTTGTCCAGTGATGTCTTCGTTGGTCTGTAGACATCACTGAACATAGGGGTGGACCTGATGATGGTCAAGGGGCTGACCTGGTGAAACTTGGCGGCGCGGTCGGCAGCGGTAGACAAATGCGACGGATCAGGCCAATGACCACGGACCACGATCGCGCCGTGGCTTCGGGTTACCGGACCTCGGGAGACGACGGGTCGAGCATCCAGTGCTCTCTTGTGGTCCAGCCGAGCAGTCGTCGGCCCGTACCGGCCCGGCCGTCCGGATCGAAGGTCCCGCCGCCGACGATGTGCCCGAGCCCGGTCACCGCCGGCGCAAGCCGGGTCCGCACGTGGTCGGGCTGGGCGGCCAGTCGCTGCACGGCGCGGACCAGGAAGGCCGTCTGCTCCTCACCCGTGGCCAGCGACAGGAAGAACAGCATGTGCCGCCAGGCGTACGCGGTGTTCTTGACGGTGCTCAGCGGGCGCGGGTTGTGGTGCAGGCGTGCCGTCAGCCGCAGCACCTCGTCCAGGCACTGCTCCGCCAGGTCGATCGCGGGCAGGTCGATGCCGAGTTCGGCGATCGTGGCCAGGTTGTGCGTGGTCAGGATCTGCGCCTGTTCGATGATCGTCCCGTTGGCCGCCACCTGGAACCACCATCGCGTGTCGTTCGCGGGGGCCCGGTCGCGGCAGAGTTGGTCGAAGGCGCCCGAGGTCCGGGTACGCCGGATCAGCCGCCGACGGGTGTCGTCGATCGCGGCGACGGCCGGGTAGTCGATGTCGTAGTACCGCGCGTACAGGCTGCCCGCGAGTCGCCGGCCGGCGAGCATGGCGGCCTGGAGGAACTTGGCCGAGAACGTGCCCATGAAGATGTCGGCGGCGAGTTCCTCGACCCACGGCAGCGGCAGGCTCGCCTGCTTCGACAGCGTCGACAACTCCTTGACGAGCGGGTTGGGCAGCACCGTGGCCGGGAAGCCGGTCACCGCCGCCGACGCCAGCCGGGCCAGGGTGCGACGGGCCTGCTCGCGGGTGTCGCTGGTGTCGATCCGGGCCGACGCCACCGCCCTCACCCAGGGCAGCTCGGCCAGGCGCACCTGATGCTCCAGGTTCAGCAGCAACAGGGAACGGCGACTGCGGAAGGCACGGTAGGTGGCGTCCATCAGGATGCGCAGGGCCGGATCGGGGTACGCCGAGGCTGCGGTCGCCGCCGCCAACCGCGGGGTGAGCCGGGCCAACTCCTCCGCCGAGGCGATCACGCCCCGGTCGATCAGCTGCTCCAGGCTTCCGGCGGCGGCGCGGGCCACCACCCGCGCGATCGGCTCCGGTGCCGGCCAGCCCGCCACCACACCCGCCTGGCCGGCTTCGTCGGCGTCGACCGGGCGCAGCACCTGGTCGACATCGTGGATCCCGACGTCCTGCGGCAGGGCGGCCAGCCGGGCGGCCACCAGATGCGCGAGCTGATGGTGGCGGGGCAGCGCCGCCTCCCGGGCCTGCTGCTCGCGCAGCGCCGTGTGCTCCGGGCTGCCCGGACGGCCGCGCTTGCGCAGCATCGCCGCCACCATGCTCTGAAGCAGGCCATGCTCGCGCGGAGTCAGCTCTGCTCCGGCCACCCGACGTTCCAGCGCGGTACGCAGCACACCGATGCTGCCCTTGCGGTGGCGATGCTTGCGGCAGTGCGGATGCGCGGCGGCGAGGTGCCGGTAGCGGGCCAGCAGTTGGGCGGCTCGCGGCAGCCAGTCGTCCGGCGTCACCGCGCCGACCCGGCCGTCCACGACGGTCTCGCACCACAGCGTCAGCAACTCGTCGGCGAACGGGTTCCACACCGTCAGCGCCTCGCGCATCGTCTCGATCTGCGCGTTCGGCTGCCGCTGCTCCAGAAGCCGGCGCACCTCGCCGGTCGTCTGCCGGTAGACGACGTCCGGGTCGCCGGCACGCTGATCGTTCGGGCTCGGGGTGAACCGCAGCCGGTCGGCGTACGGTGCGATCTCCTCCAGCAGGTTCACGGCGGCGTCGCGCTCGCCGGCGCGCAGCAACCACGCCACCACCGGCAGCGCCGCCTCCTCCGCGTACTCCACCCGGTAGCGACCGCTGTCGAGCAGCTCCCCCAGTTCCACCAGGCCCGCGTCGGTCAGCCAGGACCAGAACAGGGCCCGACGCTCGGCCGGCAGGCCCAGGCGCCGTGCCCGGTCGGTCTCGTCCGGGCGCAGCGCACCGCCGGCGGCCGGCGTCCCGGTCGCGAAGCCGCCGTGGACCACCTCGGGCGTCACCCACACCGGCAGGCCCCGCACCGGGGTACGCGAACCGATGTCCAGCGTTCCCGCGGCCATCCCGTCCACGACCTGCTGCCAGCGGCGTACCCGCCGTTCTGCCCGCTGCCGGGTGGCCGGATCCTCATGCGTCCCGGCGGTGGTCAGGGCACGAGCGAGCTGGCCCAGGGGAAAGCTCACGCCGACGCTGATGTCGTTGTCGCTCACGCCAGCGTGGCGGGCTCCGCCCCCGCGCCCTCCGGGAGAAGCCCGGTGCTCTGCTCACTGAGCTACACGCTGATGCCGCGAGACTCTACGGAGTGCACCGCCGCGTCCGCACCCGAGATCTGGTCAGTCACTGACTCGGCTGCGGGCCTGGTACAGCAGGTCCTGGTACTCGGGGTGGCGGTCGATCCACCCCGCGATGAACGGGCAGGTGGCCAGGACCCGCAGGTTCGCGGCGCGCGCCTCGTCGAGGGCCGCGCGGGCCAGGGCCGCCCCGATGCCCCTGCCCTCGTACTTCGGCGACACCTCGGTGTGGACGAACGCGACGAGCTCCGCGGTACGGATGTACTCCGCGATGCCCGCGACCTCGGACTCTCCGTCAACCCGGGCCTCGTACCGCTTGGCCTCGGGAACGTCCGTCACTACGACCATCAGGTGTCCTCCTGTTGTCTTCCGAGCGAGCCTCGGCACAAATGTCCATAATGGCTGCCGGGACCCCTGATTGCCATGTTCACAGCCAGTCGTGTTCGCGGGCGTAGCGCGCCGCCTCGTGGCGGGTCCGGGTCTGGGTCTTGCGCATGGCGTTGGAGAGGTAGTTGCGGACGGTGCCCGGCGCGAGGTGCAGCCGCGCGGCGATGTCGGTGACCGAGTAACCCTCGCCGGTCACCCGCAGCACGTCGGCCTCGCGGTCGGTGAGCGGGTTGTCCTCGGTGACGGCGCGGGCGGACACGTCCGGGTCGATCCAGCGTCTGCCCGCGTGCAGGGTGGCGATGACGGTGGTGATGTGGGCCGGCTCGGCGGACTTGCTGACGAAGCCCTGGACGCCGAGCTTCAACGCCTTGCGCAGCACGCCCGGGCGGGCGTGCCGGGTCAGCATGAGGATCACCTGTTCCGGCAGCGTACGGCGGATCTCGGCGACCGCGCCGAGACCGTCCACGCCGGGCATCTCCAGGTCGATGACCAGCACGTCGGGGCGGTGCTGGAGGGTGGCGGCGACGGCGGTCTGACCGTCGGACGCCTCGGCGAGGACGGTGATGTCCCCTTCGATGGGCAGCAGCGCGGCCAGGGCCGTACGGAGCAGCACCTCGTCGTCGGCGAGCACGATCGTCGTCATCGGCGCTGCGTCTGCGCGGTCGTCGGGGCCGGGTCGGCGCGCACGGGCGGGAAGACCGCGGCCGTCAGGAACTGCTCGTCCTGCTGTTTCACGGTGAGTTCCCCTCCGTCGGCGGCGAGCCGTTGCCTCAGCGCCGACAGCCCTCTGAGTTCGGGGCTCGTGGTGGCGGTCGCGCCGTCGTTGACGATGGTGATGCCTGCCCCGGAGAGGGTGATCTGCACCTGGGTGGCCTGGGCGTGCCGCAGGATGTTCGTGGTCGTCTCGCGCAGCACCTGGCCGAGCAGTTCGCTGACCCGGGCGTCTTCTTCGGCCTCCCGGGTCACCCGCACCCGGATGCCGGCGGCCTCGAACAGGTTCTTCGCGTTCTCGATCTCCGCGGTCAGGTTGAGCCGCCGTTGGGCGTACGCGAGTTCCTTGGTCTGCGCGATGGTGTCGCTGACCAGCGCGTACGTCTCCCGCAACTCCTTGGCCGCCCGGTCGCTGTCGCGCAGCAGCAGCCGCTGGGCCAGTGCGATCTTCAACTTGACCACGTGCAGGGTGTGGCCCTGGATGTCGTGCAGGTCGCTGGCGAACCGGACGCGTTCCCGGACGACAGCCAGCTCCGCCTCGCGTTCCCGGGTGTGTTCGAGTTCGCGGATGAGGTCGTAGAACCGCTCACCCACCACCGTCGTGACGGTCACCAGGACGGTGAGGACGGTCGGGGTGAGCACGTAGGTGATCAGGACATCGCGGACGTCGTCGCGCTGCACCAGCAGTCGCGCCGCGCCGACGACGGCGACGTAGGTGAACAGCCCGGCCATCGCCGACGCCCGCCGCTGCGGCCGGACCTCACGCAGCGCGAGGGAGCCCACGGCACAGATCCCCCAGTACGCGTTGCTGCCGCCGGTCACCAGGACGCCCAGTGGCCACACCGCGCCCGCGACGATCACGCAGGGAAGAACGACCCGGGCCAGGTCGTTGGCCGTCCATCGTTCGAAGGCCACCACGGCCGCCACGACGCCGGGTGCCAGGACGACGGCGTGCCACCAGGTGTGCGCGTCGGCGTACAGGAGGACCACCGCGGCGATGACGATCGGCGGCAGGGACGTCGCCAGGTTGAGCCGGCGCAGCCGCCCCTGCGTCGACTGCGTCAAGCGCGGTGGTGGTGGGGTCACCGCCTCAGTATTCCGTGATCACGGGCCACGACCAGTGACACCGCGTCATATCCGGTCATGACATGACGCCACTGACGGGTCGGCCGGGTCCGCGCTGTCATGGATGCATGTCCACCACACCTGTCATCGACGTCGACCGACTGAACCTCACCTACGGCGACTTCCACGCCGTGAAGGACCTCTCCTTCCAGGTACGGCGCGGGGAGCTCTATGCACTGCTGGGCACCAACGGAGCGGGGAAGACCTCGACGCTGGAGATCATCGAGGGACATCGGGCACCGACCTCCGGCACCGTACGCGTCCTCGGGCACAGCCCTCGCGACCGACGGGCGGTTCGTCCCGATATGGGGGTCATGCTCCAGGAGAGCGGATTCTCCCCGGACCTCACGGTCCGTGAGTCCGTCCGCCTGATCGGTCGGCTGACCCGACGCACCGACGACGTCGACCGGGTCCTCGACCTGGTCGACCTCACCGGCCGGGCCGGACGACGCGTGTCGCAGCTGTCCGGCGGGGAGAAGCGTCGACTGGACTTCGCGACCGCCGTCTACGGCACACCGCAGGTGCTCTTCCTCGACGAGCCGACCACCGGCCTGGACATCCAGTCCCGTGACGCCCTCTGGGCCACCGTGGACCGGATCCGCGAGGACGGCACCACCATCGTGCTCACCACGCACTACCTGGAGGAGGCCCAGCAGCGCGCGGACCGGATCGGGCTGATGCACCAGGGCACGCTGCACCGGGAAGGTACGGTGTCTGAACTGACCCGCGCCCTGCCTGCGGTCATCCGCTTCTCCCTCGCGGCATCAGCGCCGCGACCGCCGCTGCAGGCCGTCGTCGACGGCGACGGCAAGGCCCTGGTCGAGACCTTCCACCTGCAGAAGGATCTGCATCTCCTGCTCGGCTGGGCACAGGATCACGCGGTGGAGCTGCCGGACCTGGAAGCCGGGCCGACCCGGCTCGACGACGTGTTCCGCACCCTCGGCAACGCATCCCACCGCGGCAACTGACCCGTCCTCGAAAGGAACCCCGTGTTCTCCATCGCCTCCAGCGAGCTGACCCAGATCTTCCGTAACCGACTGGTGCTGGTCACCAGCCTCATCGTCCCGGTGGCCGTCTCCGCCCTGTTCGTCCGCCAGCACGAGACCTTCGCCGAGCTCGGTAGTCTCGGCTACATCGCGGCGATCGTGATGTTCACCGTGGCCGCGTTCGGGCTCTACGCCACCGCCGTCACCACCCTCGCGTCGCGGCGGCAGAACCTCTTCCTGAAACGACTGCGGTCCACCGCCGCCGCCGACTCCACCATCCTCGCCGGTCTGCTGCTGCCTCCCACCGCGATCGCGGTGGTGCAGGTGTCCGCGATCATGACCGCGCTGGCCATGGTCGCCGGTGAACCGACGAACATCGTCCTGCTCGTGCTGGCGACCGTCGCCACCCTGGCGATGATGATCGGGCTGGCCCTGGCCACCGCTGGGCTGACCAACTCACCCGAGCACGCCCAGGTCACCACCCTGCCCGTCACCCTCGGCGTCATCGCCGTGGCCAGCTGGGTCGGAATCACCGGCACCGAGGAGCTCACCCTGCTCAAGCGGCTGCTCCCGGGCGGCGCGGCCACCGAACTGACCATGAACGCCTGGAACGGCGGCACCGCCGTGGCCGAATCCCTGCTCCTGCTCGCACCCACCCTGGGCTGGGTCGTCATCGCCGTCGCCCTGGCCACCCGACTCTTCCGCTGGGAGCCCCGCCGATGACCACCGAATCGCGCAGCCGTCCGGACACGCCGACCCTGGCCGAAGACCTCCTGCTGCTGCTGTTCCAGCCCCGCTCCGGGACCATCGCAGGCGAGAACACCCTCTTCTACGTCCTCGGCGGAGCGGTCCTCGCCGACCTCGCCCTCGGCGAACACCTGAGCACGGCAGGCCCGGGCCAGGTGAGAAGCGTGGCGGACCATCCACCGACGGACGGTCTCCTGCGCCCTGCCTGGACCTACCTCGCCGAGAAACCGCGAGGGGTGCAGACGGTACTCGCAGCGATCGGCCCCACCCTGCGCGAACCGCTGCTGGAGAGGCTGATCGGACGCGGCGACGTCGACCAGGAGCGGCGCAAGGTGCTCGGCCTGTTCCCCACCATCGCTCTGCGGGAGGGAACGACCGGGCGACGCGCCCACCTTCTCGCCGACGTCCGGCAGGTGCTCGTGGACGGTCGGCAGCCCTCGACCCGGGTCGCGGCGCTCGCCGCGCTGCTCTCGGCGAGCGGGACGCTCCCACAGTTCGACCGCGAGATCCCCTGGACCTCTGCCGTGATCAGCCGAGCCAGGGCATTCGAGCAGGGCGACTGGGGCGCCACCGCCACGGCGGAAGCCGTCACCCGCACCATGACGGCCGCCCTCATCAACAGCGCCACCGCGGTCATCACCGCCGCCTCGCGAGGCTAGGGCGGACCGCTGTACGAGGCCGTCGGCGCGCCCACCACGACGACCGCCCGGAGCCGAACCTGAGAGGAGAACCACGTGACCTACCCGCTTGCCGACCACACGCCCACCCGGCGACGGCGGTGGCGGTGGCGGTGGCTTGCGATCGTCGCCGGCGCCCTCGCCACAGTGGTGGCCGCCGTCAGCGTCGGGATCACCGCCGCTCAGCTCGGCCTGCCGTGGCAGATGGGCGAGGGCGACCGCAACCACGTCCACGAAGGCGACGCCGGTTCGCAGCGCTACCAGGTCCACCTCCCGCCCCAGCACGACGCGACGGCCCGGCTGCCGGTGGTCATGGCGATCCACGGCTGCGCCATGACCGGCTACGGGTGGAACTCCATGAAGTCCACCACCCAGTTCAACAACCTGGCCGACCGGGAAGGCTTCATCGTCGTCTACCCCACGCAGCTGATCTCCCGCAACATGATCGCCTGCTGGAACTCCGGCGACCCGCGGCATCAGCAACGAGACACCGGAGAACCCGCGCGGCTCGCCGGCGTCGCCCGCCAGGTGGTCGAGACGTACCACGCGGATCCCGACCAGGTGCACGTGGCCGGCGCCTCGTCGGGCGCGGGAACCGCCGTCATCCTCGCCGCGACCTACCCCGACATCTTCGCCACGGCGACCTCGGTGGCCGGCGGCGAGTACGGACTCAACCAGGTCGACCCGGACGACCCGGACGCGACGCCACCGCTGTACACGGCACGTCAGGCCTGGGCCAAGATGGGCGACCGCGCCCGGCAGGTGCCCCTGCTGGTCATCCAGGGTGAGCGCGACGAGGTGGTGCCGCCCCTGGTCGCCACCCGACTCGTCGAACAGTGGACCACGGTCGGCGACCTCGTCGACGACGGGCTGCCCGGCCGCCCTGGTGCTCCGCGACGCCGCCGGTCTGATGGGGCTGACCGCCCTGTGCACGGCGGTGGTCGGTGCCGACCGGTCCTGGTTCCTGCCGCTGGGCTGGACCACCATCTCGGTCATGTATTCCCAGGAAGGCACCTGGGGAGCGGCGGCGACCTGGCAGGGTCAGCTGCCCGGCAACAGACCTGCCGCGTTGACAGCCACGGCACTCGCCGTCGGCGGACTGATCGCCTACTCGCTCGCCGGGCCGGCCCGCAGGGAAGCCGCCGAGTACGTCAGGTGAGCAGCCCTCCCCGAGCCGGTCCGTGTGCTCCCAGCCCGACGCTGATTACGGTGGGGTAACTGTACGTGTCCGAGGGGCGAGCTGAACCTCAACTACATGATCAGGGCTGTTGTTGCCCTGCGGCTTGTGTTGATCGTTGATGGGTGCTGATAACGGGCTCCACCAACGGATCAGCCGCTTCGGCGGTTACCCCACTGGCGCGGGCTCTGGACCGAGCCCCGACCGCCCATGTGCTGGCCCTTTCCAAATGGTTGAGGCGAGGCGACCTTGCCCTTCGCGCGCCGGGCAGCCCGATTTGCGGGAACGGCAGGCTGGTCGGTCTCGGCCGTGGTGGAGGGTCCGGCATCCGCCGCGTGGTCGTCCTGGACGGGCTCAGGCTCCTGCATCGGTATCTCCCTGGATTGGTGGAGCGCCCTGCGGACCATCGACAGCCGACGGACGCGGGCTGCACGACGCCGGTGGGCACCTTGACGATATCGCAACGCCGAGCCCGTCCGATCGACGGTCTCTCAGCCGAGCTGGCACGGCACGACCGTCCGGGACGCGACCACGACACCACCGTGGTGAGGAGCGTGCGTGAAGGTTCCGTGCGGACCGCGTGTGGACCATGCGTCACCCGCGTTGGTGGCCGCCGGATCTGACGATGCACCGGAGGTCCCGGGTGGTGGTCGTCCGACAGGTCGGATCCCTCGGCCTTTCGGCTGGTCCGGTCGTGTCCCGTGTGGACGGGACGCCGGTCCCTGGTGTCTGGGTCCGCGGTGACCGCCGCCGCCAGGTGGAACTGGGCCGCCACCGCCGCGTACGCCGGATGACCGACCCGCGAACGGAGCCGACCCGCTGGCGACCCGACGCGGGTCGTCCAGGGCGAGCCTGACGCGTCTCCCCTGCCCTCCACGAGTGGGATTTTGCACTCCCAGTGCACTTGTATACGGTTCCGCGGCTGCCTAACGTCACAGCATGGCTGACTCGTGGACCTTCGCCGTGGCCCGTGACGACCGCGCTCGCACCACACTCGTCGACAGCCCGAGGCCCGCTCTCGCCGACGGGGAGGCGCTGCTGCGCGTGGACCGCGTCGGTCTGACCGCCAACAACGTGACGTACGCGGTGCTCGGCGAGGCGATGCGCTACTGGGAGTTCTTCCCACCCGAGCCCCGAGGGCTCGACCGGCAGTGGGGCCTTCCGCCGCTCTGGGGCTTCGCCGAGGTGGTCGCGTCCACCGTGGACGGGGTCGAGCCGGGTCAGCGGGTCTACGGCTATCTGCCGCCCGCCGGCCATCTGGTGGTACGCCCCGACCGGGTGGACGCCTCCGGGTTCCGGGACGTCAGCACGCACCGGGTCGACCTGCCCTCGCCGTACAACGCGTACCGGTCGACCACCGGGGACCCCGCCTACCGGCCGGAGCAGGAGGACCTGCTGATCCTGTTCCGGCCGCTGTTCTTCACCTCGTTCATGCTCGCCGATCAGATCCTCGACAACGACCACTACGGTGCGCAGTCGCTGGTGCTGTCGTCGGCGTCGAGCAAGACGGCGTACGCTGCCGCCTTTGAACTGCACGGCCGCGGACCGCGCCTGATCGGGCTCACCTCCCCCGGCAATCTGGCGTTCACCCGGTCGCTCGGCTGCTACGACACGGTCCTCACCTACGACGACATCAGCGCCCTCGACCCGGTGCCGACCGTCTACCTCGACCTGGCCGGAGCACCCGCCACCCGACGCGCGCTGCGCGAGCATCTCGGCGACCGACTCGTCCGGGACATCGCCGTCGGGCTCACCCAACAGACCCCCAACGCCGACGCCGCCGGGCAGGTCTTCTTCGCACCGGTGCAGATGCGCAAGCGCAGCCGCGACTGGGGCCGCGACGGCCTGGACGAACGGTTCACCCATGCCTGGCAGCGATTCGTCCCGGTGCTGAACGAACGGCTCGACGTGCAGGTCGGCAACGGTCCCGAGGCGCTACGGCACGCCTGGCTAGACGTCCTGGCAGGCCGCACACCGCCACGAGTGGGCCACGTCGTCCAACTCTGACCAGCGGTCCGGGTCGCCTACGATCAGCCGTCATTGACAAGCCCCGAGCCAGACGTCCAGAACTCGTCTTTGCAGGCAAGCCCTCTCAGCGGACGCGCCTCCACGACCCGACGCGATGCGCATTCATGCCGATGAGAGTGCGTGGTGGATCGATGGGTGTCGGTAGGGTCCTCGGCGTGGAGGCGGATTGATCATTAGCGTGTCGCATCGATCACGGTAGGTAGGATGTGGCGGTGGCTGGCAATCGGGTCGGGGGCCGAGGGCGGCGCATTGCCTGGGGTGCAAGGCTTTTGATCTTGGGTGTGGTGCTGTACCTGCTGGCCCGGTCCTTGCACGACAATGACGTGCTGGAGGGGCTCGACAAGGTCTTCAGCATCATCGGAGGCATGTCCGGCCTCCTCGGACTGGCCCTGACGGTCCGGGCGGTGCGGTCTGTTGGCAGCCCTGCCGATGCTCATGATGGGCAGGCGGATTCGTCAGGGTTGGACGGACTCGCCACCGCGGTGGAGCAGGTGTGGCGTCCGGAGCTGCGCCGTCGCCGGCTGGCCAATCCGCATCCCCTGCCCATCGCGTGGACCACGATCGGCCCGCCGATCGCCGACCACTGGAGCAACATTCGCAGTGACGGCCACCCGATGCCGTTGAACCTTGACGATTGCCTCGACCTGCGTCGCCCCGACGCTCTGCACCAGGTCCTGACGGACGAGCGGCTGCGCGGCCGGGTCATCCTGCTCGGTGAGCCGGGCGCGGGCAAGACCACCCTGCTGTTGCGCGAGGCCCTGCGCCTCCTTCGGGCCCGCACCTCGGGAGACCGGGTGCCGGTGTTGTTGCGCCTGCCCACCTGGAACCCGGACGAGCAGACCCTCGAACAGTGGATCACTACCCAACTTGCCACCGAGTACGGCCACCGCAGCCTCATCACCACCAGCCACCTACTCCCGCTGCTCGACGGCCTCGACGAAATGCCCGCTCCGCGCCGAGCACGCGCCGTCCAAGCCATCAACAACACATTCGACCCCGACCAACCACTCGTGCTGACCAGCCGCACCACCGAGTACCTCGACACCCTCGCCGGACTGCCCGGCACCACGATGGCCGCCGCCGCGGTACTGGAACTCACCACCATCGCCGCGGATGTCGCATGTGCGTACCTGCAGCGGACCACCAACCGCCCGGGCGACTGGGAAGCAGCATTCGACCGCGACACCGACGGCCGGCTGGCCGACGCCCTCAACGCACCCCTGTGGATCGACCTCGCCCGCATCACCCACACCCCCCACCAACCCGACAGACTCCTCGACCTGCCGGACACCGGCGCCATCCGCAACCATCTGCTCGACCGGCTCATCCCAGCCGCCTATCCCGACCCACCGGAGCCAGGCCCCACAGGTCACACCTGGCACCGCGCAGACGCCGAGCGATACCTCCGCAACATCGCCCACCACATGCACCGCCGTAACACCCACGACCTCGCCTGGTGGGAACTCGTCCACACCCTTCCCCGTCCCATACGGCTCCTGTTCGGGGGCGCGTTCGGGCTCACACTCGGAGTGGCGATCGGGCTCGCATTCGGATTCGCAATCGGACTCGCATTCGGACTCCAGGTCGGGCTCGTGCTCGGACTGACGTTTGGACTCACGTGCGTGATCGCGTTCGTGGCCGAGGGCGGGCTCACATTCGGGCTTGCGTTCGGGCACATGACTCCATCCCGACGGCAGATAACCTGGCGATGGTCGAGCCGGTCGTTCCTCCGTCGCAACGGATCTGGGCTCGTGGGCATACCCGTGGTAGGGCTCGTGGGCTGGCTCGCGGTAGGGCTCTCGCGCGCACTAGTGGCAACGCTCGCGCTAGCTCTCATAGTTCTGCTCGTCGAGGAAGTCAGTACGTCTCTCAACGGCGGCGACGCCGAAGTCACCGCCTCTGACCCGCTCACACTCCTGCGCAACGACCGGCGTCGAGCGTTGGCAAACGGGCTCGCGTACGGGCTCGCGTCCGGGCTCACCATCGGGCTCGCGTTCGGGATCGCCGTGGGGCTCACCGTGGGGCTCACGCTCGGGCTCACCGTCGGGCTCATGCTCGGGCTTACCGTGGGGCTCACCATCGGGCTCGGGGTCGGGCTCGTGACGACCGCATGGGGGCCGTTTCAATACGCGCGACTGTGGTGGTGCATACGAAAAGATCTGCCTTGGCCGCTCATGGCCTTCCTCGCCGATGCCCATCGACGAGGAGTGCTGCGCCAAGCCGGCGGCGTCTTCCAGTTCAGACACAGCCTGCTTCGCGACCGGCTCAGCTAACTCGACGATAAAACGTGCGGATCTGTCGCCGAACACGCGCCACAAACTGTCACGACAGCCGGATGGAGCGGGTGCCGGTGTTGTCGACCTGTTCCGGCTCGGTCAGGTCCAGGCCTGTCGAGGGCCAGGGCCAGCCGGGTGGTCCACTGCTCGGCGGTGGCGGAGTCTATGGCACGGTCCTCACGGTGCCTCTACCTCTCGGCGATGGGGTAGCCGATCGCCGCGATGTCGTCGCGCAGGTCGGTGAGCGCGGATCGCGGGTTCAGGCGCCGGATCATGTCGTCGGTGAGTGGCCGGTGGGCGACGATGTGTTCGACTGCCGCGCGGTCCACCTCGGTCTCGTAGTAGTCGGTGGCGAACTCGACGAACCGGTCGACGATGTCGTCGCACAGGATGTCGAGCATCCCGGACCCGTCCGGCCCGAAGCCGTCGTACGACCCTGTCCGGGGTGGAAAGTCGATCCCTTCACCGGCCTGCCAGCGGTCGTCGCCGGTCAACCGCCACAGCACCGCGGTGGCGATGAACTGCCCGGTCTCGTCGCCGAAGGCCGGTTCCTCCAGCTGCGGCTGCAACGACGCGGGAAGGCCGTCGAGCAGACCCGGCCACAACTCCTGATCCGGATCACGGTACGGCGACATCGCCGACTCGTGGTGGAACACGCGGATGAACACTGCGTCGGCGGCGAACACGATCGCCCATTCGTCGCCGCTGCCGTTGCCCATCAGCGCCGCCTCGTCGTCGCCCCACGCCACGGTGTAGTCGTAGTAGGGCTCGCCGCCGTCGATGATGCGCTCCAGGACGGCCAACGCCCTGCAACGCTGCCGCAGCAGGTCGACGTTGGGCAGTCGGGCGGCAACGTCATACACGGTCACCGCACGACCCTACGTCCGAGCCGTCGCCGGCCACCGACCCCGTCTCAGCGCAGGAGGCCCGCTGCCTCCGCCGGGCATCTGCTCACGAGTCCTTGGGCGTGCCGATCCGCAGCCGGTTGCCATCCGGGTCCATCACCATGAAGTCACGCCCCCAGTCCATGTCGGCGATCTCCGTGACGCCGCAGGCGGCGGCCATCGCATCGACGTCACTGACGTAGAGGTAGACCAGGGTGCCCGGGCGAGCATCGCCGGCGTGCTCGGACAGGTGCAGGTGCATGTCCGCTCGGGCGATTCCCACGTAGCGGGGCAGGTGGGGCGCGAACCGGTGTTCCCATTGCTTGACGAAGCCGAGCCGCTCGTACCAGCGGACGGAGGCCTCGGCATCGGCGACCCGCAGGACCGGCGCGAGATGTTCGACCATCGATTCAGTATGGGTGCCCGCCTACCGGGGACGCTGCCTTTCCCGGTGAGCCGGGCTGTCAGCGAGTCGCCGACGGGACGTCGGTGGCGGGAACGTCAGGTGACAGCGGACGGCTCGGGCGTACGTCGGATCAGGATGATGCTGTACGCCACGATCCACACCAGCCACAGGAGCCAGCCGACGAGGCCGAGCAGCGCCAGCGGGTTGACGCCGCCCACGCCGTACGGGCTCGTCGTCGCGGTGACGAACAGCAGCGTGGCGGCGGCGAACCCGATGCCGGCATGCCACCGGGCGATGACTCCGGTACGGATGCCGGACGCCGACAGCCCGACCAGTGCGGTGGCGAGGAAGACCTGGTTGAAGCCGAACAGGGCGGTGTGCAGGCCCCACAGGCCGGCGACGCCGCCCGGCTCGTGCTGGGCGGCGGACATCAGGGCGAGGCGGGTGGCCTCTACGCTTGTGAACACCACCGACTGCATGAGAACTCCGGCCAGACCGACCAGGGACCACGGGTCGACGCGGCCACGCTCGTCGCGTCCGAGGCAGACGCACACCCCGACGGCGAAGAACGTGGCCAGCAACCAGGCGGCCGGCAGCAGCGCCGAGGCCAGTCGCAGTGACCCGGAACTCGCCGCGAAGACCGTGGTGATCTCGTCGACGGATGCCGCTTCGGACGGGGTGGGAAGACCCGCTGCGGCCAGCAGGACGTTGGCCGTGACCAGGATGGCGACGAAACCTGTCCCGGCCACCCCGGCAAGACGAGAAAAACGCATGAGGGTCGACCTCCGTTCGACGTTACGCCGACGTGTGCACGAGCCGGTGGAAGGCGGGTAGGGCCCGCATCCCGTGGGCGTCGAGGCGGGCTCGTACGAAGCGATGGAAGCTCGGACGGGTGAGTTGCCCGACCAGGAAACGGATCGGCCCGGCCGGCAGTCGCACATAGTTGACCAGGGCGAACGGCGAAGGCTCGGTGGGCCGTAGGGCGGTGGAGTTGTCCACTGCGGTCTTGGTGGTGTACCAGCCGGTGACTGATCGCCAGACGGCTTCGGCGTCGGTGCCGGGCGCGGCGGTGAAGTGGTTGAGCAGGAAGACTCCGTCGGTGCGAGCCTCAGTGTCGCCTATCCGGGCGACGTTGACGCCGGCGAGGAGCTGCTCGCCGTCGAGGGCCGAGACCTCGCCGCAGGTGCGTACCGTTTCCAGGTCGTCCACGTGCTTCGTCCGTACGAGCATGGCGAGGTCGTAGCGGGGCGCGCCTGGCAGCGGCGGGATGAACACCGCACGGAAGACGCGCACAGACGCCACGTCCGGGCGGTGCAGGAGTACGGGACGGCCTGAACGAGCCGCGCCGCCGCCTGTTGCCGGCGCGCGGTACGGGTGTAGACGGGTGCCTGTCGCGGGGGCTCGGCCTGGAAGCCCAGATAGATGAATCCGTGTGACTCCGGCTCGACGAACTGGGGCAGCGGGTAGGACATCCGGATCCTCCGGCGTAGACGGGACAGTGCGGTCAGCCTTATCTGATCCCCAACTGCGGAGCAGTGGTAACTGTTACCGTATAAGATAGTCAGGAAGGCGTACAATAATCGGGTGTCCGATGATCTCGCACCCGGCACGGACCGGCCGCTGGCCGGCCGGGCCAACTTCCTGCTCTCCCAGCTCGGATTCCACACCGCGCAGACCTTCGCGACGCGACTGGCGCCGCTGGGCATCGCACCGAATCACTTCGGGCTGCTCATGCACCTTGAGCGCGGCGAAGGAAGCACCCAGCAACAGCTCGCCGACGTGCTGGGCATCCACCGCAAGGTCATGGTCGGACTCCTCGACGACCTCGAGCATCGCGACCTGGTCGAGCGTCGCCGACACCCCACCGACCGCCGCGCCCACGCCATCCACCTGACCGACGCAGCACACGACCTGCTACCCCGCGCCCGCAGGATCGCCGACCAGCACGAGGATGAAATCCTCACGCCGCTCGATGCCGACGAGCGCGCACATCTCGTCGCCGTCCTGCAACGGCTCGCCGAGCACACCGGCAACCCGGCGGGCGTCCACCCCGGTCTGCAGAACAGCGCGCGATCAGCGACGCGGTGACCCCGGCGGCAGGACCGGCAGGACAAGGAACACCTCAGCAAGCACGGGTGCACGCCGAGAGCCGAACGTAACAAGGATGGTTGCTTCTGGGGTGGTGGTCGGGCGAGACTGTCGGGATGGCGGCCAACAGCAGGGTGACGATCGCGGCCCACGCGTTGGCGTGGCTGGAACTGGCCAGACGGCGCGGTCGCGAGGTGCTCACCTCTGAAGAGGTGGCGGCCAGCGTCAACACGAACGCGGTCATCATCCGACGCAGCCTCGGTGACCTCCAGCGGGCCGGCCTGGTGACGGCACGCCGCGGCAACGGCGCCGGCTTCTCCCTCGGGCGGCCGGCAGCAGAGATCACGTTGCTGGACATCTGGCTCGCCGTCTCGCCGGAGCCGCTACTCGCCCTGCACCACTCCGAACCGAACCTGGAGTGCCCGGTCGGACGCGGCATCCGCCCGGTGCTCACCGACCTGTACGACGAAGCGACCGACGCGTTCCGGGCGGCGCTGGCGGGCTGGACCGTCTCCGACGTCTTGGAAAGGACCCTGGCATGATCGTCGAATTGCGCCGTTACACCCTGCGTGCGGGACGCCGCGACGAACTGATCGACCTCTTCGACCGCGAGTTCGTCGAAACCCAGGAAGAACTGGGGATGGCCGTGCTGGGCCAGTTCCGCGACCTCGACCGGCCCGACCAGTTCGTGTGGCTGCGCGGATTCGCCGACATGCCATCACGCCGGACCGCCCTGACGGCCTTCTACACAGGACCGGTGTGGGCGGAACACGGACCAGCGGCGAACGCGACGATGCTCGACTCGGACAACGTACTGCTGCTCCGCGAGATCGTCGCGGTGCCGGTACCGGACCGCAGCACCGCCAACCCCGACTCGGTCCTGTACGCGACAATCTGGTACGGAAGCGGTCCTTTCCCCGATCCCGCCCACAGCTCGACGGACACGCTGGCCGTGTTGAAGACCGAGTACAGCGCGAACAACTTCCCCCGGCTGCCGGTCCGTGAGCAGGAGCACGCCCTGGTCTGGCTCACCCGCTCGCCCCTACCGGCAGAGCCTCCCGCAGGGGTGATCACGACCGAAAACCTCCGCCTCAGCCCCACCCACCGCTCCAGGCTTCACTGACAAACCCCACAGCGGGCTCCGCCGACGTCGACGCGCCGGGACAAGGCGCTCACTCCACCCCGGACGGCTTGTACGCGATGACGAGTTCCCAGGTGCCCGGCAGCACTGCCACGTCGTGGAAGCCGACCTCGGTGAGCAGCTTGGTGTAGAAGTCCGCCTCGCGGAGTCGGCTGACGCTGCTGTCGACGCCGATCAGGAAGTAGCTCCAGAAGAACTGCATGGCCAGCCGGTCCGGGGTGCGGAACTCCTCGCAGATCAGGATCAGCCCGCCCGGCTCCAACGCCGCGTACGCCTGCTGGACCAGTTCGCGGGCCACCGCGTTCGGCCAGTCGTGCAGGACCCGGACGAAGGACAGCGCGTCGTAGCCGCCCGGTAGGGGTTCGCGGAAGAAGTCGCCGCCGACGAAACCGAGCCGGTCGGCGTGGCCACGGGCGTCGCGGGTGGCGGCCACCAGTGGTGCCACCGCCGGCAGGTTGTACACGTCGGCCCGCAGGTCCGGCGCGGTGTCGAGGATGTGGGCGGCGAGGCTGCCGTCACCACCGCCGACGTCCAGCAGCCGGTGCCGGTCCGACCAGAGTCGACTCGAGTGCCGGCGTACCGTCTCGATCGCCGGTCCCAGCCCGAGGGCCATGCTGCGCTCGAACTCGGCGGTCTGTTCGGCCGTCTTCGGCGGCCACGCGAACCCGTCATCGATGCTGACCTCACCCCGCAGGCTCTCGGCCAGTCGGCCGTGCAACTGCCGCCACGGGTAGCGGTCTCTGTCCCGCTCGGTGGCGTCGGGACCGACCACCGCGTTGACCGCGTCCCGCAGCCCCGGCACGGCGCGGTAGCTGGTCGCGCCGATGTCGTCGTCGGGCTCGTCGCGGGTCAGCAGGCCGAGGCTCTCGATGCAGTCGAGGAACTTGTACAGCCGCAGCGGAAGCACCCCGAACCGGGTGGCCAACGCGTCGAGGCGGACCGGTCCGGCCTCCAACGCGTCGAGCAGTCCCAGGTCGAGTGCCGTGTGCAGCACGTCCGTGGCCTTGGGGCCGTTGACGAGCAGACTCATCAACGCCCGGGGCGAGAGGGTGACGGTCACCGGTGCAGCTCCTCTTCCAGCGCATCCATGAACAGGTCGATCTCGTCGACGGTGTTGTAGACATGCGGGCCGACCCGCAGGTAGCCGCGCCAACTGCAGATCACGTCCCGAGCGGCCAGCCGCTGCTTGACAACCTCGCCGCCGGGGACGTCCAGACACACCACGCCCCCTCGGGCAGCGTCGGTGGGGCTGACCACCGCGATGCCGGCGGCGTCGGCCCGGTCCAGCAGCCGCTGGGTGAGCGCCAGCGAGTGCCGCCGGATGGCGTCGGCTCCGACATCGAGCAGCAGGTCCAGGCCGACCTGGGAGATCAGCGAGGTGACCGGGTACGGTGTGCCGCCGGCGAAGCGACGGATGCCGGGCGCCCAGCCGGGCGACGGTCGGAACGTCAGCGCGCGGTCGCCGGCCTGCCAGCCGGTGGCTGCCGGAGTCAGCAGCGGCACCAGGTCCGGCCGGACGTAGAGGAACGCGGTGCCAGCGCCGCACAGCCACTTGTGGGATCCGCCCAGGACGACGTCGACGCCGAGCGCGGTGACGTCCAACGGCACCACCCCGACGGTCTGGAAGGCGTCCACCACCACCAGCGCACCGACCTCGTGGGCTCGGCTCACCAGCCGGGACAGGTCGACGGTCGCCCCGGAGGTGAAGCTGGCGTGCGGCACGCACACCAGCAGCGTCCGCTCGTCGATCCGGGCTTCCAGCGCGTCCTGGTCCAGGTGGGGACCGCCGGTGCCGACCACGTCGAGCTGCGCGCCATATCGGGCGTACGCCCGGAAGATGAACGACACCGTCGGGTAGTCGAGATCCGTGATGACCACCCGGTTGCGGGGCGGGCGGTAGTCGAAGCAGGACGCCACCCGGGCCAGGAAGGTGCTCAGGTTCGCGTCGGTGAGCACGCTGCCCGGCGGCGCGCCGAGCAGGGCGGCCACCGAGTCGGCGTACCGGTCGAGGCCGACGTGCCAGTCCTGCCAGACGTCGTCGCGCCAGCTGCGCAGCGTCTCCCAGTAGTCGTGCAGCACCTTCTCGACGCCTCTCGGCACCGCGCCGGTGGAGTTGCTGTTCAGGTAGACGCAGCTCGCGAGCAGGGGGAACTCCGCGCGCAGGGCGGTGTGTACGGCAGCGTCGAGGCACCGGGATTTCTGCTCGGGCCGGCTCACGCGCACCGCCTTTCGTCCTGGTCGGGTGTGGCGGCGTCGGTGGTCACGGCGGCGAAGACCGGTGCGGTGCTGACCGCCGCCAGGTAGGGCGTGCCCTCGGTGTAGCCCGTGCCGGACCGCGCGCCGAGCATCCGCACCGCGACCCGCAGATGGGTACGACGCCACTGCGTCAGGGCACCAGCGAACGCGGACATCCGCCGTGCCACCAGGACGGCGTCCGCTCCGGTGAGCCGGCCGTCGGCAACCGCCCGCCGGTACGTCTGGTCCACCGTCGGCTGGCCGTCGCGTACCCGGGCCTGCACCTCCGGCACCGACTGGTAGGCGACCGACTCCAGCCGGCCCACCTCGGGCGTACGACACAGCGACTCGACCAGCTTGTAGGAGCGGGACTGGATCGCGCTGGCCCCCTCGGTGTACTGCCGGAAGGTGCGGAACGACTCCGGTTGCATGGTGGCCAGCAGGGAGAAGAGGGGCCCTGCGGTGCGCAGCAGGTCACCCGCGTGGCCGAGCCGTTCGGCGGCGGTGGCCGGCGTGTCCCCCGCCAGGGCCGTCACCGCCGCGCGAAGTTCCTCGGCGACGCCGGCGAAGATGCACTCGTACGCCTGGAGCACCCGGATGAACAGGTACTCGTCGTGCGTCACATGCACCGGCAGCATGCTCAGCCGCAACGACGGGTCCCCCGGGGAGACCAGCTCACCGGCGACGGCGAGCAAACCGGCGGCAGCGGCCGGGGTGCCCGCGCCGACCGCCTCGACCAACCCGAGACGAGCCAGCGCAGGGGCGACGGCTCGCACCCCCAGCCGGCACCGTTTGGCCACCAGCACCGGCCCGGGCCGCTCCTGGGGAAGCAGCCCGGTGGTGTGTGCGGCGGCGGCCAACTCGAACGCCAGCGTGTCGGCGACCAGGCGGACGAGGAGCCGGTCCCGGGCCCGCCGCCCGTCAACGGCCTCCACTGTGGGCGGATGGTCGGCGGAGTCCGGTAGTCGAAGCAGCCGCAGAGCCAGGTAGCTGCGATAGTCGTAGCGGCCGTCCCACTTGTCGAGTGCGATGTCCAGGAAGTCGGTCAGCTGCCGGGTCGCGGCGTCGCCGCCGACGGTGGCCCGGCGAGCCACTGCCTGCCGGGCGCTGTCGAGCAGGGCGAGGCAGTCCTTTTCGACGAAGTGCTTACCGAGTCGGTGAAATTCGGCAAGCACCGGTGCGTAGGGAAAGCTGTGCGGTTCACTCGGGCCGGACAACCAGGAAGTCAACGCACGCACATGCCACCCCTCGAAACGTGAAAATACGAATACCTGCCATCGACCGCAGACGCTGAGGTTGAGCAGGGTTATTCGTTGGTGGTGAGGCTCGTCCGCGCCTGCCACAACTCGGGAAAGAATCGGTGACCGGCGAGTTTCGCCAGCATGTTCGCCGCGCTACCGGGGCTGCCGGCCGGCCGATGACCACCAATTCGCAGGGCCACCTGGTAATGGCGGACCCGCCACACCGACACCCGTTCGTCCCACTCCACCATCGCCTCGGCGAGTCGGTGCAGCGGGTCCGACAGGTCGGTCGGGCACAGAGCCGTGGCCGCGATGCCGCGGGTGGTGAGCTGCTCGTCGAACGCCCGGCCGAGCTTTCGGCTGGCCCCCTGGACGTCGCGCCAACCAGGTGATTCCGCACCGGAGCCGTTGCCCAGCGCCGGCTGCATCGCCTGGAAATCCACTGGTGACAGGTATCGCAGCATCTCCAACTGGTCGGTGATCAAGCGTACGGCGAGCGTCGCCCGGACCAGGAACGCCTCCGCCGCCGCCAGCCGCCCCGCAGCCACCTGGGCGGTCGCCTCCGCCAACTCCGCCGCCGCCAGTTTGAGCCACAACTCGGTTGACTGATGCACCACCTGGAAAAGCAGTTCGTCGCGATGTATGACCTCGTCCGGCGACCGCTGCAAACCGAGCAGCGCATCGATACGCATGTAGCGCGCATAGTCGGTAGCGCCCTGACCTGGCAGGACAGGCGAATGGTCGTGCTTCACGGAATAGCCCTCCGTCTGGGCGCTGGCGCCGAGATCAACGTCGTGTACCGGCGGTCATCATCCAACGACGGACAGCAATGCGCCAGCCCTTGGTCGCCATGAGTTTCGGATCAATCCACTCACCGTGATTTGCGCCACCCACCCGTCGGCACACACTTAATGCCGCTGACGTGCGTCGATACGATGACGTTGCCGCTCTGGCTCACCTCGCGGTGGGAGCGGATCCGATGGTGACCACGCGCGCCCATTCCGGTGGTGAGTCCGGCACGTAGTCGGGGTCGTCCTCGTCCCACCGCCTGTCCCGGGGAAACAGCCCCACCACGGTCCGACAAGGCGGGCGTGACGTCGGCCAGGGTGTCTGCCCGTCGGTCAGCACGACGATGACATCCGGACCCGGCCGGTCTCGCAGTGCCCGGGCGAAACCGGCGCGCAGGTCGGTACCGCCGCCACCGATGAGGGGGATGTCCTCGGTTCGGCACACTGCGCGTACGACCTGGGGTGCCGCGTCACAGGGCAGGACACTGACCAGGTCGCGGCGACCACCCACGGCCCGGGAGATCGCGGCGACCTCCAGCAGGGCGCTGCCGAGTTCGACGTCGCTGACCGAGCCGGAGGTGTCGATGACGACGCGTACCCGTGGTGGCCGGCGGCGCAGCGCGGGCAGGACCACGCCGGGTGTGCCGGCGGAGCGCCGCGACGGCCGCCCGTAGGTGTAGTCCTCCCCCACGCCGGGCGCGGATACTGCCGAACGGACCGCGGCTCCCAGGATTTCCCGCCACGGTTGCGGTGGATGGAACGCCCGTTCCGCCCACCGTCGCCAGCCCTGGGGGACGTCTCCGGGTCGACCGGTGATGCCCTCGGCCACCCGGAACCGCACCGCGTCCCGTTCCTGCGGGCTGAGGGCGTGCGCGCCGTCCGGCCCGAGATCCCACCGCCGTTGCATTCCGTCGGCGCCGCTGCCGCAGTCCAGCCAGGCCAGATGCTGTATGCGCGGCCCGAGCCGGAACTGCCGCAGATAGTCCTCCATCAGCTGGCCCGCGGGCAACTGCAGGTCACCGGGCTCGACGGCGCCTTCCGGGCGGGCGAGCCCGTCACCGAAGATGTCGTCGTTGATCTCGCAGTCCGCGGCGATGTTCATCCTCAGCCGCTCCCCCGGCCCGGTCAGCCCCTGTTCCCGTGCCACCCGCTCGCTGCGCCCATGGTGGTCACGCAACAGGTGCGAGACCTCGTGCACCCACACTCCGGCGAGTTCCTCCACGGGTGTGCGGTCCACGAACCTCGGCGAGACGTAGCACCGCCAGTGCGGGTCCACCGCCATCGTCGGCACCCACCGGGACTCGACCACGTGCAGGGCGAACAATGCCGTCGCCAGGTACGGCCGGGCCCGGGCGGCGTGCAGCCGGGCGGTGAAGAGCTTGTCCCGGTCCAGCGTCCCGGCGTGGGCGGTACTCATCGGCCGCTCCCCGCGACCGCCGCGACCCGGGCCGCCGTCCGGTCGGCCCGCCGGGACACCGCGACCGCCCCGGCGAGTTGCTCGATCGACGCGGGCACGTCCCAGCCTTCCTGACGCAGTCGGGCGAGGGTGGACGCGGGCACCACCACCAGATCCGGGGCACCTGTCTGCAGCGCGCGGACCAGCACGTCCCAGGCCGCGTCCCAGCGGTCCCGCTCCGGGCGTCGGCGTACCGCCTCCACCACGGCGTCGAGGACGGCCTGACGTAGGTCGCCACGCTCGGGCAGTACGGCGGCGGCCGGGTCGGCGAGCAGCACCTCGGGGTCGGGAAGGTCCATCCGATCCAGGCTGGCCAGCAGTTCCAGTCCGGGACCGTCACCGACGGCCCCTCGGACCAGCAACGACAGCACCTCCCGCGAGGAGCCGGCGGCGGTCGCGAAGGCGACCAGGCGCAGCGTCATCTCCCAACTGCGCGGTGACGGCCACGGGCCGCCCCGACCGGCCTCACCGGCGGGCAGCCGGTGCACGAGCGCCGGGCGTGCCGACAGCAGCCCGCACACGGCACGGCGGGCGAAGGTGACGGCCTCCGGCAGCCGCTGCGGATCGAGCCGGGGCAGCACGGCCCGGGGCCAGGTCCCGCCCAGCCCGCGTACGACGGTCTCGTGGTCGTGGGTCCACTGCAAGTGGACGAAGCGGTTCGCCAGCGGCGGGCTCAGCTCCCAGCCGTCGGCGGCCGAGGATCGCGGATTGGCCGCCGCCACGATGCGGACTCCGGCCGGCAGGCGCAAGCTGCCGATCCGCCGCTCCAGCACCAGACGGAGCAGGGCGGCCTGCACCGCCGGCGGGGCGGTCGACAGTTCGTCCAGGAACAACAGCCCGCGGCCGGCGCGAACCAGGCGCACCGCCCAGTCCGGTGGGGCCATCGGCACACCCTGGTTCGCCGGGTCATCGCCGACGACGGGCAGCCCCGCGAAGTCGGACGGCTCATGGACGCTGGCGATCACCGTCGTGAGTGGCAGGTCCAGGGATGTGGCGAGCTGGGTCAGCGCAGCGGTCTTGCCGATTCCGGGCTCACCCCAGAGCAGCACCGGCAGGTCGGCGGCAACGGCCAGGGTCAGCGCCTCCAGCTGCGGGTCGCAGCGGGTCTCCGTGGTGGTGTCGGACAGCAGCGCGAGCAGGTCGGCGGCGACGTCGAGCTGCGGGGTGGGGTCGATCGAGGTACGGCTGGAAGACATATGTGATCACCTTGTGAGGTCGTCGTGGATCGGCCCGAGGGCCGAGCGAGGAGGAAGAGCGGTCCGGTCAGCGGGCGATCGCGTGACGTGGGTGCGAGCGGCGGTCCCGCTTGGGCTGCCAGTCCCGGTAGCAGGTGGCAGGTCCCGACCCGATCAATCCGGCGCGGAACAGCCCGTACGTGATCCGCCGCGTCGCGGCGTTCTCCAGTTCCTCCCGCAGCTCCCCGTAGCGCAGCAGCGCATCGGGTCCGAGGAGGGCCTCGACGGCGGCCAGCGCGCCGGCCGTGTCCCCGTGGTCCAGTCGGGCACGGATGTCGGGGAGACACTGCGGGCTGCGGTGCGCCTCGTCGATTGCCCGCAGGCATGCCAGCGGGGTGCCGGTCAGCGCGGCCAGCAGCTCCTCCCGGCGGATCTCCGCCGGGTCGTGGTCGAGGGGTGTGAGCACACCGTCCACCAGGCCGATGCGGTGCCAGGCCCCCCGGCAGGCCACGAGACGAGGCGCTGCTTCCGGGCCCGGGGACGGCAGGGTGGCGGACGGTCGGTGACCGGGCACGAGCGCGGCGGCCACCAGCGGGTGCAGCCGGTCGACCTCGATCAGCCCATGACGCAGCAGTTCCACATCGGGTGGCGTCCAGGTCGCCGCGTCGGGCAGCACCGGCACGCCGGGGACACCACCGGCCCGTGCGGCCCTGCCGAGGCGCGCAGCAGGCGAGCGTACGTCCGTGCTCTCCGCAGCGACGTCCACGACCAGACGACGCCGAGGGCCGAGCCGCACCACCACCGAACCGTTGGTGCGGCCCTCCTGTCGGAGCAGCAACGTCGCCTCGGCCGCCCACCGGTCCACCGCGTAACCACGTTCCCGCAACGCGTCCCACGGCGGGTCGGGGCGCACCGTGTTGTCGGAGGCCGACGACGGCAGACCCGAACGGATCCGCAACTCGTCGGTTCTCCGCGCATCCCACAGGTGGCGGTGCAGGTCCAGGCGGAAGCGACGGTCCGGGCGCGGATGCGGATGCGAGTTGTCGGTCCGGTCGGGGAATCCGGCAGCCCACACCGCCAGGCTGATTCGCTGGCCCGCGTCCGCCCAGGCCGGTGGAGTCCGGGCGACCAGGTGCACCGCCTCAGCACCGTCGTGTTCCGCCGGGCCGTACCGGGTCAGCGAGATGGTCAGGCCCGGGCGCAGCAGTCCGTCAGGGGCGACCCTCGGCATGTGCCAGCGCAGCAGGTCCGGCGCGAGGTGACGGAGATCGGCCCGCAGCAGGTTGGCCAGGTCCCGACCGTGAGTACGGGCAACGGCACGCAGGTCCAGGTCGACATCGACACGGGCGGCGGCGCACGCCCCGGCCCAGTCACCGACGTGACGTCGCGCAGTTGCGGCTTCGATCATGGACGGCGGTACGGCGTACTCACGTAGACGCCGCCAGAGGGAGAGACGGGAATCCGCGGTCGCGGTCGGGGAGCGCATCAGCACTCACCTTGTGCGAACCGGGCCCCCAATCTGAGAGAAGGTTTCATCGCGGCGGAGCATAACGTCCGCCGCGGGCTACGCCAAGACCCGATGTCGATCCGGGCACTGCCGCTCTCTTGTCGGGACGACGTCGCCTACGGTGCGATCGTGAGGCGGGTGATCGAGTCACCCTCCAGGGTGAACAGGTAGTGCAGGTCCGCCGAGCCGCCCGGGAAGTTCCCCTCCAGGTGTTGCAGCACATCGAACTGCGCCTCACCGATCCGGTGAGCGCCGACGAATTCCGTGGTGTACGTGTACTGGCTGCCGGCGTTGCTCAGCCAGCTCCGGATCTCGTCCCGGCCCCGGTAGGTGTGGCCCTCGTCCGTCACCACCGCGTCTGCGGCGAACGCGCGCACGGCGGTCTCGGTGTCCCGGGCTTCGTGGGCGCGAAGGTACACGGTGATCACGGTCGGCAACTCGGCCCAGGTGAGGGCGGTTTCGCGGTCTGGTGTCATGGTCATACTCCCAACGGTGGGGTCTCCCCCGGCGAGAAGGTCAAGTGCGCCGCTGCGGTGCCTCGGTCGGCGTCAGCCGGGAGTGAGTCGGAACACCGGCCAGCCGATCTCGGTACGCCACCGCCGGGCGTCCCCGGTGTCGCGGGGACCCGCCAGGTATGTCTCGTGGACGGGCCCGTCGATGCCCAGGGCGTGGGAGACGACCCAGTCCCCCAGCCGGCCGTAGGTGACGTCGATGTCGTCGTGCGGACCCGGGTGGACGGTCACGGCCAGGTCGGCCGCCGGGAACTCGACAACCTCCATCCGGCCGCCGCCGCGCGGGCTGCGGACCGGTCGGAAGACGGTCATGACGCCGACGCCGTCGGTGAACAGTTCGTTGGCGTACCGGCCACCGGGCGGCCCGGCACGTTCGGGCTGCGGGAAGGCGGCATCCAGCTCGTCCATGGCCGTGTCGAACCAGGCGAGTGAATCGTCGATCCGGACCGTCGCGCTGATGGCGACCACGGTCCGCGCAGGCACGGAACGCAGCTCGACGTCGAGTGTCGCGGCGTCCGGTTGCAGCAGTTGGCGCAGGGACACCACCGCCGCGCGCGTACGGTCGAGCTCGGCCTCGAGCCGGCGCAGGTGACCCGCGATGAGCTCGGCGCGCTGGCGCGGATCGCCGGTCGTGATGATCGACCTGACTTCGGCCAGCGGCACGTCGAGCTCGCGGAGCCGATGGATGACCTGCGCCGTCGCGATCTGGTCGGGCAGGTAGTACCGGTAGTTCGTGTGCGGATCCACAGTCGCCGGCACCAGCAGTCCGCACTCGTGATAGCGCCGCAGGGTCCGTACGCTCAGGCGCGTCACGGTGGCGAACTCGCCGATGGTCAAGCCCTTGCGCAACGTCACGGTGTCATCCTCGCGCCTCCCCCGGGGAGAGGGTCGACATTCGGCGTCTCGACGGTCTCCCGCGCGGTCGCCGACCGGGCAGCAGATGCCGTACCCCCGAAGGTCGGTCAGGCGGCCGGGAAGTCGGCTCCCCGGGACAGCGCTTCGCAGGCGCGGATGTCGTCGAGATTGCGTTCGAGCGTGGCGACGGCCGTGTCGAATCCGTCGCTGCCGAGCACGAGTCGGTGCGGGGGCGTGGCCTGGGCCATCGCGGCGATCACCGCCTGCACTCCGCGTTGCGGGTCACCGGGCTGCTTACCGTCCTGATCGATCATGGCGGCGCGTACCTGCTCCAACATCGGCAGGTACGCCGGGATGGTCTCCGCGACGGCTTCGTCGGCGAAGCCGGCATAGGCGCGGGTACGGAAGGCACCCGGTTCCACCGCCAGCACCTGGATGCCCAGCGGCGCGACCTCCCCGCGCAGCACCTCGGTGATGGCTTCGAGCGCGAACTTGGCGGCGCTGTAGTACCCGAATCCCTCGATACCGCGCAGCCCGGCCACCGAGGACATGGTGATGATCCACCCACTGCCTCGGGCTCGCATTCCGGGCAGGGCCGCCCGGATGACCGAGAGCACGGCAAAGAAGTTCAACTCGAACATGCGTCGGACGTCGGCGTCCGCCATGCCCTCGATCGACCCGAACCAGCCGCGTCCGGCATTGTTGACAAGCACATCGATGCCACCGAAACGTTCTTCGGCAGCACGCACGGCCTGCTCGACGGCCTCGGTATCGGTGACGTCCATGGGCAGGATCAGGACGCGGTCGTCGTATCGCCGGGCCCACGAGTGCAGCTCGTCGGGCCGCCTCGTCGTCACCGCCACCTGATCGCCGTTGTCGAGGGCGGCCTCTGCGTACGCGATGCCGAACCCGCCTGGGGTGCCTCCGGTGACAAACCACGTCTTCATGCTCATTCCACTCCCCCGTTGACGGCATCGGACGCTGGCTGGTCGGCGTCAGATTGCCTGGTGAACTCGCGCGTTCACCCGATCCTGAACGCTCCCCGTGCGGGAGGGTCCAGGGTTTCGATGTGGTCGGCGAGCCGGGCGGCCCCGGTGAGCAGGGCACGGCCGCGCGCGGTGAGTTGGTCCCGCCACTGGCGCAGCGACGCGGCGAGCGGTTCGGCGCCACCGGCTTCGCGTACCCGACGCAGCACGCCGGCGATGTGGTCGAGCCGGTAGCCGCCGCGACGCAGCAGGTGCGCGAGTTCGGCGTCGCGGACATCGTCTGCTGAGTAGACGCGGTAGCCGGTGGCCGCGTCGCGTAACGGCCGCAGAATGCCGGCCCGCTCCCACTTGCGCAGGGTCGCCGGTCGTACGCCGAGCCGGTGGGCCAGCACACTGATCGGTACGGCGGTGCGGCGCTGCGGTTGCGGCGGCGAGCCGGTGAGCACGGCGACGGCCGCCTCGACCGCGTCGAGGGTGTCCCGGTCGCGTTGCAGCAGCTCATGGCTGTGGTCGATGGTGCGCAGTGCCGCGTCGATGTCGCCACGGTTGACGGCCCGCATGATGTCGCCGCTGGCCGCGTAGCCGTGGCCGGGGATCAGCGCGAGGTAGGCGCTCAGCGCGGTGGCGTGCACCTCGGTGAACCGGCGGTAGCCGGACGGGCTGCGCTCGGCCGGCGGCAGGACGCCATCTCGTTCGTAGTTGCGTACCGCCTGCGCGGACAGCCCGTGACGGCGGGCGAGGTCGACCGGTCGGCGTACACCCGGGTTGGAGGGTTTCGGGGCGGTCACCGTGCTCCATCGGTTGAAAGCCTCAATCGGTGGCTCAACGATACGGTTGATGCAATGACGTCGCTTCTCGACCTGTTTGCCGTACCGCCGTCCCTGCTCGCGCTCGGTGAGCCGACGCACGGCGAATCCGCCTTCCTCCAGATCCGCAACGAGGTCTTCCTCTCGCTGGCCGAGCACGGCTACCGTTCGATCGCGTTGGAGAGCGACCGGGCTGCCGGGCTGATCGCCGACGACTTCGTGCAGGGCTCCGCCGCCGTCCCGCTCGACCGTGCGCTCGCCGAGGGGTTCAGTCACGGGTTCGGTGCCGCCCCGGCCAACCGTGACCTGCTGCTGCGGATGCGCGAATGGAACACCGGGCGGCCGGCTGCCGAACGCCTGACGTTCCACGGCTTCGACGCCCCGTTGGAACTGGAGGGTGCCCCCAGTCCACGGCGTCACCTGGTCCGGGTGTGTGAGTTCCTCGACCTGGACCGATCGGCGATCGACGACCTGGTCGGCGACGAGGCGCGCTGGAGCGACCCGGCAGCGATCTGGGAGCCGGGCAGGTCGATCGGGGGTTCGGCCGACGCCCAGCGCCTGCGGGTGATCGCCGACGACCTGCTGACCGAGTTGTACCTGCAGGCACCCCGTCGACCTGAGGGCTGGCAGGCGGCGTTCGTCCACGCCATGTCCGCCGTCGCGGTGCTGCGCTACCACGCCGCAGCCGCCGCACCACTGACCCAGGAGGCACGCTTCGCCCGCCTGGCCGGAGTCCGGGACGCGCTGATGGCCGAGAACCTGCTCGCCATCCGGTCGATGGAGGCACACCGCGGACCCACAGTGGTCTTCGCGCACAACACGCACCTTCAGCGCCAGTTGAGCACGATGACGATGGCCGGAACGGACCTGTCGTGGGCCGGTGCCGGCGCGATCGTTTCCTCGCTGCTGGGCGACCGGTACGCGGTGATCGTCGGAAGCCTCGGCGCGAGCCCCGCACTCGGCATCGAAGCGCCCGCCCTGTCGACCTACGAAGGCAGACTCCAGCAGGACACCGGGCTTCCCCGGTACGTCCGGGCGTCCGACATCGAACCGGCCGAGCGCAGAACGCACGACTACCGCTACTTCCCCCTCGATGACGCCACCGTCGCCCACGCCGACGCGGTCCTGCACATCCCGACCGGCATCGACGCGGCCACGCTCGCCGAGCGGATCCTCGCGCTGCCCGGCGTCGAGCAGGTCGTGGCGAGCCAGGAGAACGGATCACCCGAGGGCGCCTGGGGCGACCGGTTCTTCCACGTCGGCGCGGACCGTCGCCAACCGTTCGCCACCATCGTCGAACACGACGTGCCCGGCTTCGACGAAGCGTCCCAACTCGACCGTCCCGACGTCTTCCGCCTCAACCTCGACCTCGGCCGCGCCGAATTCGAGCGACTGTTCGGCTTCCCACCCAAGGACTTCGAGGAACACCGGCACGAGTTCGACTTCGCCCGGCTGGACACCGTCGTGCCGCACCCGGGCTACGCCCTGTACGGCTTCGCCAGCATCGTCATGCCCGGCCCGCACCTGCTGCCCGAGGTCGACCAGCTCCTCGCCGTCGCGCACGCCCGCGCGGTCGACCGCCACGAGCGCGCCGTACGCCGGGCGGCGGGCCAGCAGGAGTGAGGCCGCGAGCGGTACCGGCGCCTCGCTTGGCGCCGGCCGGGCCTCGCAACGAGCCTGAGCATCGAGGCCATGGGTGGAGATTCAGCCGAACCTCGTCCACTGCCCCTCGGACACCACGTCGACGGCGCCGTCGACGACCTTGATGGCCGTCTGTTCGTCGATAGCGTAGGCCGGGCCGCCGATGTCAGCCGCCCACCGCTGCGCATCGGCCGGCGTGTTCGTGGGGAAGAGGTTCAGGTGCGGGAAGATCGAGAAGTCGACGACGCCCAGAGTTCGGTCGTCCGGCGCCGACGCCCACTCGACGAAGTACGCCCCGATCCGCGGCGTCATCACCATGCTTCCCGCACTCACCCCCACCCAGACGAGGTCGGGCAGCGAGGGCAGCAGATCGGCCAGCCCGGACTCTCGCATCCAGTGACACAGGTACGTCGCATCGCCACCGTCGACCAGCAGCACATCGGTCTCCCGAACCCAGGGCACCCACCGCTGAGCGCCGATGCTGGGCAGCGCGGTCAACTCCAGGACACCGAGCGAACCCCAGCCCAGGCCGGACAGGTACCGCCAGTCGGACCCGGGGTCGGCGGCCACCAGACCCCGCACCGACGCCGGCCCGCACATCGGGTGGCCCCACTGTGCCGTCGGGATGCAGAGGGCGCGACACTCGGCGACCGGCTTACCGAGAAGCTGCCGGAGCGCGGTATGGATGCTCGGGTTCGTCACACCGCCGGACGTCAGCAACAGCTTCACGACATCTCCAAGATCGAGCGGAAGGACGATGCACCTCAGGGCCAGGGAGCCAGCCCATCGTAGGCCTGGCCACGCTCCGCCACGATCCCGAAGATGGCCCCCCAAAGATCACGCTCGATACATGATCGAGTGGCATCGGCGCGGCACCATCACCACTTGATCCCTGTTCGAGGGCGGTCTTGAGGTGCCGGGTCAGGCCACCGGGTCAGCGAACCGCTGGCGGGTAAGCTCCGCGACGATCTCGCCGTCCTCGTCCGGCTTCAACTCCTGGAAGCCGATCGAGCCGTAGAGACCCCGGGCCAGGTCGTTCGACGTGTGTACGGACAGCCGCACGCCCTGACAGTCGGGCCGCTCCATCAGCCAGCGCACCAGGGTCAGTACGGTGGCCCGGCCCAGCCCGGCACCCTGCCGCGACGCGTCGATGACCATCCCACCGATCCAGTAGCTCTGGTCGTCGTCGTCCCAACCCCACATGACGTGACCGACGACCTCGTCGTCGGCGCAGACCGCCAGCGAGTGCCACACCCCTTCACGCAGACTGAGCAGCAGATATCGCGCGGCCGACGGGGCGACGAAGTCCCGTTGGTCGTCGCGAGGTACGACGTCCGCCACCGCTCGCCAGTTGTCGTCGTCGACGGGCCGTAGCCGCACGCGTCGGCCCGCCCGGTCCGTCAGCCCAAAATCGATCATCTCTGCCGTACCTCGTGCCCGTTCATTTGCGGCGAAAAAGGCTGTCCCGCCGACTCGAAGGTGTGCTCGACAGGGACGTCGGCAAACCGGAGACGTCCTCCGAATCGCCCCGCAGCATACCGCCGGCGCCGTCGTGCCCGGCGGTCCCACCGGGCAGTCGATCTGTCCCGCGGGCCACGACCGGCTGCGTCGGTTCGCCTCGCCGGATGCAGCAGGCCACTTCGCGTGAAAAAGGCGTGAAGAATTGCGCGTTCGTCGTGATGATCGCGTTATAGCACCTGTCATTCCCGACCGGTCGGCGCTGTGATTGCCCGGCGCGGCCGACAGAAGCGGGCCGCGACGCCCCGGTCGGGAATGAGGAGTCGGTCGTGTCTGACGTGGTGTTCGTCGTGTTGACGGTGGCGCTGTTCGCGCTGCTCGCCCTGATGGTGAGGGGCGTGGAGAAGCTGTGAGCGTCGTCAATGTCGCCGGTCTGGTGCTGGCTGTCGGCCTGGCGGTTTTCCTGGTGATCGCCCTGCTGTTTCCGGAGCGGTTCTGATGAGCGGTACGAGCGCCGGGGTGTTGTTCGTTGTCTCGTTGGTGGCGGCCCTGGCCGTCGTGCACCGGCCGTTGGGCGACTACCTGTACCGCGTGGTGTGCGCCGAGCGGCATTCTCGGGTCGAGCGCGGGATCTACCGGCTGATCGGGGTGAACCCGGCCGCCGAACAGTCCTGGGGTGTGTACGCCCGCGCCGTCCTGGCGTTCTCCGCCGTTTCGGTGCTGTTCCTCTACGCCTTCCTGCGGCTGCAGAACCACCTGTGGCTGTCGCTCGGCTTCGACCCGGTGGTCGCGCACGGGGCCTGGAACACCGCGGTGTCGTTCGTGACGAACACGAACTGGCAGTGGTATTCGGGCGAGTCGACGATGGGCCATCTGGTGCAGATGGCCGGACTGGCGGTGCAGAACTTCGTCTCCGCCGCGGTGGGCATCGCGGTCGCGGTCGCACTGGTACGCGGCTTCGCCCGTAGCCGCGCCGGGACGGTGGGCAACTTCTGGGTCGACCTGACCCGGATCACGGTGCGGGTGCTGTTGCCGCTCTCCGTGCTCGCGGCGCTGGTCCTGATGATCGGTGGCGCGGTGCAGAACCTCTCCGCCGGTACGGAGATCACCACGTTGACCGGGGGCGGCCAGAGCATCACGGGTGGGCCGGTGGCCAGCCAGGAGGCGATCAAGGATCTCGGCACCAATGGTGGTGGCTTCTACAACGTCAACAGCGCGCATCCGTTCGAGAACCCGACCGCCTGGACGAACTGGTGGGAGATCTTCCTGCTGCTGGTGATCCCGTTCAGCCTGCCGCGGGTGTTCGGCCGGATGGTCGGTCAGGTCCGGCAGGGCTACGCGATCGTCGCGGTGATGGCGACCCTGGCGCTGGCCAGCGTCGCGCTGACCACCGCGTTCGAGATATCCGGTCACGGCACGGTGCCGCAGGCGGTCGGGGCGGCCCTGGAGGGCAAGGAGGTGCGGTTCGACGTGTCGAACTCGGCGACCTTCGCCGCCGCGACCACGCTGACCTCCACCGGTTCGGTGAACTCGTTCCACGACTCGTACACCGCGCTCGGTGGTGGGATGCTGCTGGTCAACATGATGCTCGGCGAGGTCGCGCCCGGCGGTGTCGGCGCGGGCCTGTACGGGCTGCTCATCCTCGCCGTGATCACGGTCTTCGTCGCCGGGCTGATGGTCGGCCGGACCCCGGAGTACGTGGGCAGGAAGATCGGAGCACGCGAGATCAAGCTGGCCTCGCTGTACTTCCTGGTCCCCCCGGCACTGGTGTTGATCGGTACGGCGGCGGCGTTCGCCACCGGCAACCACGTCACCGCGCTGAACGCCGGCCCGCACGGGCTCTCCGAGGTGCTCTACGCGTTCACCTCGGCGAGCAACAACAACGGTTCGGCGTTCGCCGGTCTGACGGTGAACACGCCGTGGTGGAACACGGCGCTCGGGTTGTGCATGCTGATCGGCCGATTCGCGCCGATCATCCTGGTGCTGGCGTTGGCCGGTTCCCTCGCACGGCAGCAACCCACCCCCGCCTCCCCCGGCACCCTCCCCACCCATCGCCCGTTGTTCGTCGGGATGGTCGTCGGCGTCACGGTGGTCCTGGTCGCGCTGACGTTCCTGCCCGCGCTGGCGCTCGGCCCCCTGGCCGAGGGGCTGTGATCAGCATGAGAGAGAAGGACATGACCGTCACCGCGCACCCCAGCGCCCCGGGCTCATCGGCCACCCACGGCAACCGGGGTGGCGGGCTGCTCGACCCGAGGCAACTCATCCGTTCGCTGCCCGACGCGTTGGGCAAACTCGACCCGCGTTCGCTGTGGCGCAACCCGGTCATGCTGATCGTCGAGATCGGTGCGGCCTTCACCACCGTCCTCGCGGTGGCGCAACCGTCGGTGTTCGCCTGGGCGATCACGGTGTGGCTGTGGCTGACCGTCGTCTTCGCCAACCTCGCCGAGGCCGTCGCCGAGGGCCGGGGCAAGGCGCAGGCCGCCGCGCTGCGTACGGCGCGGGCCGACACCGTCGCCACCCGCGTCCTCGACTGGACCGCGGGCGCCGCCCCCGGCGCCCACCGCACCGAGAGCGTCCCGGCCCCGCAGCTGCGGCAGGGCGACATCGTGGTGGTCGAGGCCGGCGAGACCATCCCCGGTGACGGTGACGTGGTCGACGGCATCGCCAGCGTCGACGAGTCCGCGATCACCGGTGAGTCCGCGCCGGTGATCCGGGAATCCGGTGGCGACCGCAGCGCGGTCACCGGCGGCACGAAGGTGCTCTCCGACCGGATCATCGTCAGGATCACCCAGAAGCCGGGCGAGAGCTTCATCGATCGCATGATCGCCCTGGTGGAGGGCGCCAACCGGCAGAAGACCCCGAACGAGATCGCGCTGAACATCCTGCTCGCCGCGCTCACGATCATCTTCCTGCTGGCGGTCGTCTCCCTCCAGCCCCTCGGCATCTTCTCGAAGGACTTCCAGGCCGCCGCCGCGGACAGCGCGGCGATCACCGACGGTGGTGTCACCGGCATCGTGCTGGTCGCGCTGCTGGTCTGCCTCATCCCGACCACCATCGGCGCGCTGCTGTCGGCGATCGGCATCGCCGGCATGGACCGCCTGGTGCAGCGCAACGTGCTCGCCATGAGCGGGCGGGCCGTGGAAGCCGCCGGCGACGTCAACACACTGCTGTTGGACAAGACCGGCACGATCACGCTCGGCAACCGGCAGGCCGCCGAGTTCCTGCCGGTCGAGGGCGTCACCGCCGGTCAGGTGGCCGACGCGGCCCAGTTGTCCAGCCTCGCCGACGAGACCCCGGAGGGCCGGTCGGTCGTGGTGCTCGCGAAGAACGAGTTCGGACTGCGGCAGCGCGAACCGGGCCTGATGCCGCACGCCACGTTCGTGCCGTTCACCGCGCAGACGCGGATGAGCGGTGTGGACCTGACAACTGGCGACGGCGGCCCGGCCCGACGCATCCGCAAGGGCGCCGCCGCCGCCGTGATGCAGTGGGTACGCCAGCACGGCGGCCACCCCACCGCACAGGTCGGCCAGGTGGTGGACGAGATCAGCGGCATGGGCGGCACGCCCCTCGTGGTGGCCGAGCACGTCGACGGTCAGCCGGCCCGCGCCCTGGGCGTCATCCACCTCAAGGACGTGGTCAAGGCCGGCATGCGGGAACGCTTCGACGAGATGCGCCGGATGGGCATCCGCACCGTCATGATCACCGGCGACAATCCGCGTACCGCGCAGGCGATCGCCGACGAGGCCGGGGTGGACGACTTCCTCGCCGAGGCCACACCGGAGGACAAGCTCGCCCTGATCCGTACGGAGCAGGCGGGCGGCCGACTGGTCGCGATGACCGGCGACGGCACCAACGACGCCCCCGCGCTCGCCCAGGCCGACGTGGGCGTCGCCATGAACACCGGCACCTCCGCCGCGAAGGAGGCCGGCAACATGGTCGACCTCGATTCCGACCCGACCAAGCTGATCGAGATCGTGGAGATCGGCAAACAACTGTTGATCACCCGAGGGGCGTTGACCACCTTCTCTATCGCCAACGACATCGCGAAGTACTTCGCGATCATCCCGGCCATGTTCGCCGGGCTCTACCCGAGTCTGGACGTACTCAACATCATGCGCCTGTCGGGTCCGGAGTCGGCGATCCTGTCGGCGGTCATCTTCAACGCGATGGTCATCGTCGCGCTGATCCCGCTCGCGCTGCGCGGCGTGCGGTACCGGCCCGCCGCCGCGTCGCGTCTGCTGCGCCGCAACCTGCTGGTCTACGGCCTCGGCGGCATCGTCGTGCCGTTCCTCGGCATCAAGCTCATCGACCTGCTCATCCAGTTCGTCCCGGGGATCTCCTGATGCGCCTACCCACCTGGCTCGCCCACCATCTCGCCGCCCTGCGCGCGCTGCTGGTCTTCACCGCGCTCGCCGGAATCGCCTACCCCCTCACCATGGTCGCCGTCGGCCGCCTCCCCGGCCTCGCCGACCGTGCCGACGGCTCGATCATCGAGGTCGACGGCCGCGTCGCCGGCAGCGCCCTGATCGGGCAGTCCTTCACCGACGCGGACGGCAGGGCCGTACCGCGCTACTTCCAGTCCCGTCCGTCGGCGGCCGGTGCCGGCTACGACCCCACCTCCACCAGCGCCACGAACCTCGGCCCGGAGGACGTCGTCGACGTCATCGCCACCGACCCCGACGAGAGCAGACAGAGTCTGCTCACCCAGGTCTGCACCCGCAGCAGGGCGGTCGGCGAACTCGATGGCGTCGACGGTCGCCGGCCGTACTGCACCGCCGACGGGGTGGGGGCGGTGCTGGCCGTCTTCCGTGCCGACGGGCTGACCGGCCCGGTCGTCCGGGTGGTCAGCGTCAACCAGACCGCACCGGCCACCCCGTTCCTCCCCGGCTACGCGGGCGTGCCGGTGGAGTTGGCCCAGCCGGGGCAGGACTACCGGGCCGCGGGGGCGAACATCGTCCCCGTCCGAGGTGACGCACCGGCCGTGCCCGCCGTACCGGCCGACGCGGTCACCGCCAGCGGCAGCGGCCTCGACCCGCACATCAGTCCGGCGTACGCGCGGCTGCAGGTCCCGCGGGTGGCCCGGGAGCGCGGCGCGGACCCGGCTGCGGTCGAACGTCTCGTCGAAGAGCACACCACCGGCCGTACGCTCGGCTTCATGGGCGCGCCCGGGGTGAACGTGCTGGAACTCAACCTCGCCCTCGACGAGACGTTCCCGCCACGCTGACGCCAGCGGGCCGGGATCGGAGTGTCCCGGCCCCGGCACCGGTACCCCGGCCGCCGACCATGTGGAGAGGACCACTGCTGTGCCGCGAGGGGAACTGCGCATCTACCTCGGTGCCGCACCCGGCGTCGGGAAGACGTACGCCATGCTCGAAGAGGCCCAGCGGCGCGCCGAACGCGGCACCGACGTGGTGATCGCCCTGGTCGAGACCCACGGCCGCCCGCACACCGCCGCCATGATCGGTGACCTGGAGGTGATCGCCCGCCGCACCGCCACCTACCGGGGTGGCACCTTCCAGGAGATGGATCTCGACGCCGTCCTCGCCCGTCACCCCGCGGTCGCCGTCGTCGACGAGTTGGCCCACACCAACGTGCCGGGGTCGCGCCACGCGAAGCGGTGGCAGGACATCCAGGAACTGCTCGACGCCGGGATCAGCGTGCTGTCCACGGTCAACATCCAGCACCTGGAGTCGCTCAACGACGTCGTCGCCCAGATCACCGGCACGACCCAACGCGAGACCGTGCCCGACCAGATCGTGCGGGCCGCCGCGCAGGTCGAACTGGTCGACATGACCCCCGAGGCGCTGCGGCGGCGGATGGCGCACGGCAACGTCTACCCACCGGACAAGATCGACGCGGCGCTGGGGAACTACTTCCGGGTCGGCAACCTCACCGCGCTACGGGAGCTGGCCCTGCTCTGGCTCGCCGGCACCGTCGACGAGCAACTCGACGCGTACCGCGCCCAGCAGGGCATCTCGGCCACCTGGGAGGCCCGCGAACGGGTGGTCGTCGCGCTCACCGGCGGCCCGGAGGGCGCCACGTTGATCCGCCGGGCCGCGCGCATCGCCGCCCGCAGCAAGGGCGCCGATCTGCTCGCCGTACACGTGGCCCGCAACGACGGCCTCGCCGGCGCCGACCCCGCCCACCTGGCCCGGCAGCGGGTGCTCGTCGAGAGCCTCGGCGGCACCTACCACCAGGTCCTCGGCGGTGACGTCCCGGCCGCGCTGCTCGATTTCGCCCGCGGCGTCAACGCCACCCAACTCGTCCTCGGCGCCAGCCGGCGGGGCCGCTTCGCCCAGGTGTTCTCCCGTGGGGTCGGGGTCACCACCACCGCGCTGTCCGGGCCCATCGACGTCCACCTGGTCACCCACCCCGAGGCCGGGCGAGGTCGGCGTACGGCCGGGGTGCCCGCGGCGTTGTCCCGGCGCCGCCGGCTGCTCGGCTTCGCACTCGCCGTGCTCGGCATGCCGGCGCTGACCGCATCGCTCACAGCGCTGCCGGATCTCACCCTCACCAGCGACATCCTGCTCTTCCTCGCCGCCGTCGTCGGCGTCGCGCTCGTCGGTGGGCTGTGGCCGGCGCTGCTCGCCGCACTCGGTGGTTCGCTGCTGTTGAACTGGTTCTTCACGCCGCCCTTCGCCACGTTGACCATCGCCGGGGCCGACAACCTGCTCGCGTTGGCGGTCTTCGTCGGCGTCGCGGTCGCCGTCAGCGGGGTCGTCGACATGGCCGCCCGCCGCACCCGGGACGCGGCCCGGGCCTCCGCCGAGGCGCGGACCCTGGCCACCGTGGCCGGGAGCGTGTTGCGCGGCCAGCGCCCGCTGACCGCCCTGCTGGATCGGCTCCGCGAGACGTTCGCGCTGCGTGCGGTGAGCGTGCTGGAGTTGGTGGATGCGGCCGACGGTCGGCCCGACCGGGCTCGCGAGGAGGCGGCCTGGCGGCTTGTCGCCAGCGTCGGCGAGGCGCCGGCGACGAGTCCGGGTGCGGGCGAGACCGCCGTGCCGGTGGACGACCGACTCACCGTCGTGCTCTGCGGCCGCCGGCTGGCGGCCTCCGATCGGCGCGTCGTCGAGGCCTTCGCCGCCCAGGCCGCCGTCGCGCTGCGTCAGCAACGCCTGGCCGCGCAGGCCGCCGCCGCCCGGCCGCTGGCGGAGGCGGACCGGATGCGCACCGCGCTGCTCGCCGCGGTCAGCCACGACCTGCGTACGCCGCTCGCCTCGGCCAAGGCGGCCGTGTCCAGCCTGCGCAGTCACGACGTCGAGTTCGACGCCGCCGACCGGGACGAGTTGCTCGCCACCGCCGACGAGTCCCTCGATCGGCTCGGCCGACTCGTCGCCAACCTGCTCGACATGAGCCGCCTACAGGCCGGGGCCCTCGGCGTACACGCCGTCGCCATCGGTGTGGAGGACGTCGTACCTCGGGCGTTGGACGAACTCGGGCCGCCCGCCGCCGGGGTCCGCACCGACATCCCCGCCGACCTGCCGGCCGCGACCGCCGATCCCGGCCTGCTGGAACGGGTCCTGGTCAACATCGTCGCCAACGCCCTGCGACACAGTCCACCGCACCGGCCGCCGCTGGTCACCGCCAGCGCCCACGCCGGCCAGGTCGAGCTGCGGATCATCGATCACGGCCCCGGCATCCCCGCCGACCAGTGGGAACACGTCTTCCAACCGTTCCAGCGCCTCGGCGACCGGGACAACACCGCGGGAGTCGGCCTCGGCCTCGCCCTGTCCCGCGGCCTCGCCGAAGCCATGGGCGGCAGCATCACTCCCGAGACCACCCCGGGTGGTGGACTGACCATGGTGCTGCGGCTGCCCGCCGCCGCATCCGTGACCGCCATGGAGGGACCGCCGGCATGAACCGGATTCTCGTCGTCGACGACGAACCGCAGATCCTGCGCGCCCTCGGCATCAACCTGCGCGCCCGTGGCTACGACGTGCAGGTCGCCGCCACCGGCACCGACGCCCTCAAGGCCGCTGCCCGGCATCCGCCCGACCTCGTCGTGCTCGACCTCGGCCTGCCCGACCTCGACGGCGTCGACGTCATCCGAGGGCTGCGCGGCTGGACCGGCGTACCGATCATCGTGCTCTCCGGCCGGGCCGGCAGCGACGACAAGGTCACCGCCCTCGACGCCGGCGCCGACGACTACGTGACCAAGCCGTTCGGCGTCGACGAGCTGCTCGCCCGCATCCGCGCCGTCACCCGCCGCCACACCACCGCTGAGACCGCCGACGGCCGGGCGGGCAGCCAGGCACGCGTGGGGCGGCACACGGTCGACCTCGCCGAACGGATCGTGACCCGCGACGACGGCACCGAGGTCCGACTCACCCCCACCCAGTGGGGTGTCCTCGAACGACTGCTGCGCCACCCCGGCAAGCTGATCACCCAACGTCAACTGCTGCAGGACGTGTGGGGACCGGAGTACCAGAACGAGACCGGCTACCTGCGTCAGTACATGGCCCAGCTTCGCCGCAAGCTGGAAACCGACCCCGCCCGACCACGACACTTGATCACCGAGCCCGGCATGGGCTACCGCTACCGCCCCTGACGTGCGGCGGTAGCGGTAGCGGCAGGCTGACCGGCGATGATCAGGCGTGGGCGTACGGTGCGGCGACGTCGAGGATCCAGGTGATGCCGAAGCGGTCGGTCAGCATCCCGAACGCCGGCGCCCACTGCGCCGGGCCGTACGCCTCGATGACCGTGGCGCCGTCCGCCAGCTTCTCCCACAGCGCGCCGACCTCTTCGACGGTCTCGCCGCGGACGGACAGGAAGAACGGCTCGCCGGTCAGCGTCATGCCGTTCTCGCGGCGAGTCGAGGGCTGCGGCGCGCCGTCGGCGACAGCGTGGCCGGGCACGTCGTACGCCATGACGCGGAAGCCGTCGGCGGCCGTGACCTGCCCCCAGACGACCTTGCCGGCGTCGGGCAACTCCTTCGGCATCCCGAAATCGCCGTACGTGACGATCATGATGTCGCCGCCGAACACCGAGTGGTAGAACTCCAGCGCCTCCCGGGCGTTGCCCCGGAAATTGAGGTGGGCGGTAGTGGTGATGCTCATGAGACTCCTGGTGAGAATCCCGGTCGGCGCGTCCGACCGGCGTCGTCCCCCAGATTCGACGACTGTGGTGACAGGTTGTGTCACCTACTGCGGCTAGGGTTCACGCCCATGCCGAAGACCTCCGCGCGACTGCTGGCGCTGTTGTCGCTGCTGCAGACGCGCCGCGAGTGGCCGGGCGCGCTGCTGGCCGAGCGGCTCGACGTCAGCCTGCGGACGGTGCGCCGCGACGTCGACCGGCTGCGCGAGCTCGGTTACCCCATCGCCGCCGTCAAGGGCCCCGATGGCGGCTACCGGCTCAGCGCCGGCACCGAGCTCCCGCCGCTGCTGTTCGATGACGAGCAGGCCGTCGCTCTCACCGTCGCGTTGCAGATCGCCGCCACCACGCGGGGCGACAGCGCCGGGGAAGCGGCAGCCCGGGCGTTGACCACCGTCCGGCAGGTCATGCCGTCCCGGCTGCGGCACCGCGTCAAGGCTCTCCAGATCACCGCCGTCGACCGGCCTGCCACCCGACCAGCCGCCCCGATCGACACCGGCGTGCTCCTGGCGATCAGCTCCGCCGTGCACGCGCGCGAGATCCTCCGCTTCGACTACGGCCCCGAGACCGCCGAGCAGCCGCCGCGCCGCGTCGAGCCACACCACGTCATCACCTGGGACGGGCGGTGGTACCTCGTCGCGTGGGACCTCGACCGGTCGGACTGGCGCACCTTCCGCGTCGAGCGGATCAGCCTGCGCATCCCCAACGGACCCCGCTTCACGCCCAGGCAGCTACCCGGCGGCGATGTCACCACCTTCGTCACCGGCAGGTTCCACGGCGCGGACGACGGCACCACCGGCTGGCCCTGCCAGGGCACCGTGATCCTCGACCTGCCCGCCGCCGCCGTGGCCCGCTACACCCGAGAGGGGATCGTCGAGGAGGTCGGCCCGGGCCGCTGCCGGCTCACGCTCGGCTCCTGGTCCTGGCCCAGCCTCGCCGCCGCCCTCGCCCGCTTCGACACCGAGATCGAGGTCGCCGGCCCCGCCGAGCTCACCGATGCCTTCGACCACCTGGCCCGCCGCTTCGCCAGGACGGCCGCCGGCCCGCCCCCGGTGGGGCATGTCGATCAGGTTCGCGCTCGTAGCCGCTGACCGCTTCGTCGTTGGTCTCACCCACAGAATCTTTCGTTGACAGCGAAACAATCATGAAGGATTGTGATATCGACGCAGGTCACTTCGCGACCGTGCTGAGCCACAGTCGACCGAAGGGGCACCCCCCTCTCACACCGGGGCCCACCGACCGACGTCTCCGGTGGTCGTTCGCCGACGAGCGCCGGGCGATCCCCACGCGGTCGGCTCTGGGCGCGTGGCCCTCGCCAGGGAAGGTAGACATGACACCGGCTAGACAACGCAGGCGCTCCCTGCTCCGCTCAGGCATCGTGGCCGCAGCGATCGTGCTGGCCCTCACCGCGGCCGCCGTACCCGCGGTGACAGCCCCGGCCGAGGGGCAGATCCTCGCCGCCGGCGGCCCGAGCGCGGTGACCGACTCCTACATCGTCGTGTTGCGGGACACCGCCGTCAGGGCCCAGGCCGTGGACAGCACCGCCCGTGACCTCGCCGTACGACAGGGTGGCAACGTCGGCCTGGTATACCGGCACGCCCTGCGGGGCTTCGAGGTCCGACTCTCCGAACGCGGTGCCCGTCGGCTCGCCGCCAACCCGGCCGTGGCCTCGGTGACGCAGAACCACACGGTCTCTGTGTCGGACGTGCAGAGCCCCACCCCGTCCTGGGGTCTGGACCGCATCGACCAGCGATCGTTGCCGCTGGACAACTCGTTCACCTACCCCCGGGTCACCCCGGCCGTACGGGCGTACGTCATCGACTCCGGCATCAACGTGGCGCACACCGACTTCGGCGGGCGGGCCGTGTCCGGCTGGGACTTCATGGAGGGCGACGCCGACGCCAACGACTGCCACGGCCACGGCACCCACGTGGCCGGCACGCTCGGCGGCTCCACCTACGGCGTGGCCAAGGACGTGCAACTGGTGGCCGTACGCGTGTTCAACTGCAGCGGCCGGGGCACCACCGCGCAGGTGATCGCCGGGGTCGACTGGGTGACCGGCGACCACGACCCCGGGGAACTGGCGGTGGCGAACATGAGCCTCGGCGGCCCGGCGTACCAACCCATGGTCGAGGCCGTGCAACGGTCGATCGCCGACGGCGTCACCTACGCGGTGTCGGCGGGCAACGAGAACGGCACTGACGCGTGCACGACCACCCCGGCCTCCGTCCCCGAGGCGATCACCGTTGCCGCCACCGGCCCCGACGACACCCGCGCACCCTTCTCCAACATCGGTCCGTGTGTGGACCTGTTCGCACCCGGCGTCGACATCACCTCGGCCTATATCGACGGCAACACCTCCACCCGCACCGCCTCCGGAACCTCGATGGCCGCCCCGCACGTCGCCGGGGCCGCCGCGCTCATCCTCGCCAACAACCCCACCTACACCCCGGCGCAGGTGACCCAGGCGCTCCTGGACAACGCCACCCCCGGCGTGGTGACCGACCCGGGCATCGGCTCACCGAACCGGCTGCTCCACGTCAACTCCACCGTGCCGGCCAACGACTTCACGCTGACCGCCACCCCGGCCAGCGGCACCGTCACGCCCGGTGGCTCCGTCTCGACCACGATCACCGGCACCGTCACCCGGGGTGTCGCCCAGCCGGTCTCCCTGGCGGTCAGCGGTCTGCCCGAGGGGGTGACGGCCACCTTCCAGCCGGCGAGCATCTCCTCGAACGGGAGCACCACACTCACGGTCAGCACCGCGGCGACGATGCTGGCCGGCAGCTACACCATCTCGGTGATCGGCACCGGAACCGACGCGATCCGGCCGGTGGCGTACCAGTTGCGCATCGACAACCCGCCCGGCTGCGTCGCCTCGGACGGCACCGACCGGGTGATCAGCGAGGGCCAGAACCTGTACGCCCCCATCACCATCACCGACTGCGCCGGTCGCGCCGCCCGCAACAGCACGATCGAGCTGCACATCGGCCACGCCAACATCAGCGAACTCGACGTGCGGCTGATCTCGCCCGCCGGCACCTGGTACTACCTGCTGGATCACACCGGCGGAGGCGCCAAGCGCGTCGACTACACATTCACCTATGACTTCTCCTCGGAGACGGCGAACGGCACCTGGCAGCTCTACGTCAGTGACAACATGTACCAGGGCACCGGGTTCCTCGACTCGTGGACACTCAACCTGGCGGGCGTCGACCTCCCGCCGCCGGCCTGCGGCGGTATCGCCACCGCCGACGTACGGATCCCGGAGAACGGCACGATCGAATCGCCGATCAACGTGGCCGACTGCGGCCGGGCACCATCGACCACCAGCTACATCGAAACCAACATCGGTCACCAGTACAACCGAGACCTGCGGCTCTCCCTCATCGCACCGGACGGACAGGCCTTCCTGCTCAAGGAGAGCCTCGTCGGGTCGTATCGGGCAAACGCCCGCGAAGCCTTCATCGCCGACCTGTCGAGCAAGCCGACAGCCGGCACCTGGAAGCTACGAATCCAGAACGTCGCCTCGTACGCAGGCATGCTTGAAGGCTGGAAGCTGACGCTCGACGGCGGTCCGCCGGCCACCACCCCACCGCCTACCACGCCTCCCCCTACCACGCCTCCGCCCACCACCCCACCCCCGACCACCCCGCCGCCCACCACCCCACCGCCCACGACCCCACCCCCGACCACGACGCCGCCGCCCACCACCCCACCGCCTGCTGGGTCCTCCTGCACCGCGGTCTACACCGTCCAGGACCAGTGGAACGGTGGATTCGTCGCCCAGGTCACCGTCACCGCGGGAACCACCGCGCTCAACGGCTGGCGGGTCACCCTCAACCTGCCGAGCGGCGCGTCGGTGGTCAACGTCTGGAACGGCGTCCGCAGCGGTACGAGCGGCGCCGTCACCGTCACGAACGAGCAGTACAACGGACAACTGGCCGCAGGTCAGAGCACCAGTTTCGGATTCCAGGGCGCCGGTAACGGCAGCGGAACCACCGCCACCTGCACCGCAAGCTGACATCCCACAACTGCCGAGCCATCCTCGTCCCGCGCACCGACGGGTTCACCCGGGCGCAGGACGAGGATGGCTGGTCACCGGCGCCGTACGAGCCGCCAGCCCAGCAATCCGTACCAGATCATGACGGGTAGCTGGAGGGCGTAGCCGAGATGTTCCAACGTTGGTGACATGCCGTTGGTCCCGGTGGTCCACGGAACGGCGACGGCGGCGAGGCCAGCCAGTGCGGCGAGCCCTCCGGCGCGGCGGAGCCGGTCCGGTAGATCGACGCTGATCGCGGTGACCGCGGCGGCGGCCGCCCAGAGCAGCCCAGCGAGATTGACCGTCCACTTCGCGGTGAGCAACACCGCGCCTGCCACATCGGCGACGGTGTCCGCCGGCGTCGCGGCGAGCTGGGTCACCGCGAGGTTGCCGGCGTCGTGGAGCAGGCCCGCCAGCCCCGCGGCAGCCAGCAACCCACCCGCGAGTACGGCAAGGTGCGGCCTGACCATCACGTCGGGCTTGCCGGCCAGCACCAGTCCCGCCGCGGTCAACGCCAGCCAGCCGAGTACGTCGAACGCGAGTTCGGTCAGATGCAGCCCGACGTGATCGCGTACGGCAGTCAATGTGGTGGCCGGATCGGCCGGATTCAGGGTCAGCCCCGATGGCACCACAATCGCCGCTGCGGTCAGGATCGCCACCAACGAGATCAGAAGGAGCATGCCGGCAAGCCGCGCACCCGGGTCATTGTCAGCCAGTGTCATGGTGGGCGACGCTAGAACTCTGCCGCAGGGAGAAGGTCAAGCATGTGGCGAATCGGGGAACTCGCCCGGATGACCGGCGCAAACGAACGAGCCCTGCGCCATTACGACAAGATCGGGCTCCTGGTGCCGACGGCCATCGACCGTACGTCCGGCTACCGCTGGTACGGCGTCGCGGCGCTGTCCCGACTGGAACGAATCCGCGGACTCCAACGCCTCGGCCTGTCCCTGCGCGACATAGCCGACCTGATCGACGCACCCGAGGCACACGTGCGGCAAGCAGCACGCGAAACAGTGGCAGGCATCCGCCGACACATCACGGCCCTGGACCAGACAGCGGACCGCGCCGAGGACTACCTCGCCACACCCGCGCCGCTCCTACCACAACAGGCCACCGTCGGCACCCGCCACCTGCGCGTCCGCCACCTCGAAGTCACCCACCCCGGCGAACTTGCGACCGTCTGCGCCGCGTACCCCACCACCACGCTGTTGACCTGGCTACGGGCACTCCCCCACGGCGGCTTCAGCGCCGCTGTCGACACCGGAGGCACCGGTGAGCGGCTCACGCTGCCGGCCCGCACGGTGGTACGCGCCGTCATCCCACCCGCCACCGGCATCATCGACGCCGGGCAGCACCTCTTCGCCTGGCTGCACCGTCATCACCTGGCCATCGCAGGCCCCACCGTCGAAGACCACCTCAGCGACGCCGACGGCGACCACGTCACAGTGCTGGAGGTGCCCATTGACACCACCCGACCAGCCGGCACCCCCGCTGGACGCCCGAAGGACCCGCTCAGCACACCCGACAAAGCTCGGGAACCAACCCCGCAGGAGCGGATGAAACACTCATGAGCCGGTGACGGCAGCGGCTATGACGGAGAAGAGAGCCGCGGCAAGCAGAACCAGTCCGACGGGCGCGCCGACAACGGCGCTCACCGTCAGCTTCCGGGCACGGGCAATCGGGAACGCGGCGAGCGCGGCGACCGTGATGAGCGCGGCAACCACGTAGATGATCGGATAGCCGATGAGGGCGGCGACCGGGAAGAGGTGCACCCCCACGACGAAGGCGATCCACACCGGGATGAGGTCCCGCCGGGCTCGGAGAACGAGCAGAAGGGATCCGAGAGCTGCGGTACCGAACTCGATGCCGACAACCACGCCGAACGCGCGGCTGGTGGTCTCGTCGAACGCGGTGCCGTCGTGCCAGTGTCGCCAGGTCAGCCAGCCACCGGCGACCGCCGTAAGGATGCTGGCCACCGAGCCGACCGCCAGGAGTCCACGCCACCGGCGAGGGGGCGCCTCCTGAGCCCAGCCGAACCAACTCGAAGCGAAAAAGCCGAAAACAACGGCGGTTGCCGCAAGATCACGCACATGCTCGGTGGTCACGCCACTCCCCGGTCCCCGGAGGACAATCCATCGAAGTCCAGGCAGTACGTAGCAGGCGCTGCCCGCACGGGGGAACGGGCAGCGCCTGAGCGGCAATGATAACCCAGGGCGTCAGCTCGGGCTCACGACGGCAGCCGGTACCCCCAGCAATGGGAAACCTCCACCCGACCTCTGGTCGAAGCCCCGCGGGAACTCCCCCGTTCCGGCAACGTCAGGGCCTCGCCCTCTCTTCGGAGGCGGGCTCACTGGAGAATCGGGCGACGGTTTCACGTACCAATGGCTCAGACAACGAGATCGATATCAACGCCAGCCTACGGGCGTCGGCCTCGACGTCGACGTGTGCAACCTTCGCCGGCTGTGGCTTCAAGGTCAGGTTCAACCTCACGCCGAACGACACGACCTTGTTCAAGGCGCCGTACGGCAACCAGAATCGCCGCCGCCTCACCAGCCGCTGCCGCCCGGGCCTGGTCCCAGCCGAGTTCAGCCGCCCGGCCTGAAGCGACGGCCCTCACCTGGGCGTCCTGCGGCCCCAGGGCCTGGATGCCATCACCGATCTCCACACATCGCCGGTACAGCCGCTGCTCCACGCCGAACACCCACCATGGATCACGCCTGGGCCGCCGCGGCGTCACCAGCACGATGTCCGGAACCGCCTGGTACAGCAGATACCACAGCGCATGCAGGTCCCGGTACATCGCGCTTCGACGAGGCCAGGCTCGAACGCCGTCCACCGCCTTCCACAACGTCGCCAGAACGAAGCTCGAACAGATCAACACCACCGAGAACGTGACAAGCGTCTGAGTCACCACCGGCTCTGGCCACGGAGGTGCGAGGTCGGCCAACTTCAGTCCGAGGAACAGCGCCTTGTGCGCAACGAACGCCGCGCCGAACGCCGCACCAGCGCTGAGCAGCAAGCCGGCGACCTGGCCTGTCCCCCACGAGAGAGCTGCATGGCCGGCATGCCGCAGTGCGATGTGCATCAGCTCGTGCAGGATCGTCTGGAGCCGGAGAATCGGCGGCGAGTCGCGGCCGTAGAGGACATAGTCGGTTTCGCCCGTGGCCACCCACAGTCCACACGGTTCCGTTTGCTCGACGCTCATGGCGACGAACTGAATGCGACGATGCCGTACCGCCTCCAGGGCCGCACCGGAACACCGTCTTGCCGTTTGTTCAGGATGTCCTGGTAGGGCGCTCGACTGTTCAGCCGAGCGCACGACCACAACAGTGGCAGACGCAAGCTGGCAGCTTAGCCAGACGAAGCCGGTTCCGGGGAGTTCCGCCGAGCGATGGGTCGTGGAGATTCCACCGCTGGGAGCAGAATGCAGATGTGAGCGTAGCCATCAGCAGTCAGGCTCGACGACCGGCCCACCGTGTGGCTCGCATCGCGACCGAAGTGTTCGCGCCTGCCCTCCTGGCCGCCGTCATGCCTATTGTGGTCGGAACCGCCAGCGCTCCGTCGATCCGTGAAGGCCTGCCATGGGCACTGACCGGAGCACTTTTCTGCGCCGTCATCCCGAACAGCTTGATCTGGTGGGGCGTACGTCGTGGTCGGCTGACGGACCATCACATTCGGGTCCGCGAGCAGCGGCGTACCCCGTTGGTCTACGGATTGTTGTCGGTCATCGCCGGCATTGCCCTGATGGTCAGCTTCGACGCTCCCCGACGACTCCTCGCCATGGTTGTCGTGATGCTCGCCATCGGCGTGGCAGTCACCGTCGTCAACCTTATCTGGAAGCTCAGCATTCACGCGGCGGTAGCCGCGGGCTCCGCCGCAGTACTTGTGATCGAGTTCGGTCCGACGCTCCTCGTGTCGGTGCCCGTAGTGGCGCTCGTCGGCTGGTCACGGGTCCGCCTGGGCGAGCACACCACCGGTCAGGTCCTCGCCGGCACCATCGTCGGCCTGCTCGTCGCAGTGCCGACGTTCGGTCTGCTGCGCTAGGCCGGCGGCCTATTCTGGCTGGTTTCGCCGACCCGATGCCTTGCTCTGCGCCTCCAGTGCGGCGACCTGTTCGACTATCGCGCGCAGGCTCGCCCGAGACGGCCCGGCAGGCATCCGTCGGGCGAGCACCGTGATGGTCTCAAGGTCAGGATCGGCTTCCATCTCGACGTTCGCGCTGACAACGTCCGGTGCGACCGAGTCGAAGAAATAGTTCGGCTGTACTCGGAAGAAGTTCGCCAACTGCTGAATAGCCGACCGCGTGGGGTTGTCTCTCTCCGATAGGCGCTGCTCACGTGTTTGACTTGGCCGCACCCGACCACTGTTGTGGCAGTGACACCGTAGCGGACAACCAAAGTGAAGCAACAGGTGAACCCGACATCAGGTATGTCGACGCCACATACCGCACAGTCGGGGCGGTGAACGCCGATCGCGGAGGGGACGAAACGGGGGATGCGCAAGCCCGCCCAGAGTCCGCACCGCAGCACTCTGGCACTGGCACGAGGGGTTGAGAGCCGGTACGGCCGCAGCGCATCAGGGGGGATCGTGACCCGACGCGAATCGGCAACCGTGGCCCCGGGCCTTGACCGCCCGGGGCCACCACAACCGGTCGGCTTTCGGGAATCCGCCTGCGAAACCGGATCGCACGGCGGCGCGGCGCATGCCGAGCGCCATCTGGCACCATGACCACGTGCGGCGAGATCCCCCCAGGCCACCGGCCTCCGTGCTGGCGGGCGCCGACGTGGTGCTCGTGGGCCTGTTCTCGGCGAAGGACACAGGGGTCGGCGCGAAGCTCGATCTACTGGCGACGTCGGTGCAGGCGTACGGTGGGCGGGTCGTGAGTCGGCACGTCCAGCGGCGCGGTGTCTCACATGGCGGTGCGGCGAAGATGAGTCTGCCGTACTCCCGCCGGACACTGCTCAGCCCTGGCAAGGCACGCGAGATCGCGACAGCATGCCGGGCTGCGCAGATCGGCGTCGCGGTCTTCGTGAACCCGCTGACGACACACCAGCAGAGCGTCCTCAGCGAGATGTTCGGATGCCTGGTGATCAGCGCTGCGGACCTCCCCACCGCCGGCCGGTGAACACTCCACATGCTGCCGACCGTGAAACGCACGACAGATGGTCTGCTGCGGTCAGGTAAGTACGGTGGCGTCGTCGAACACCAACGGTGACCACTGCGGTCGGCGCATCCGCCGACATCACCAATGATCATGACCTTCGCCATGCGTCCTCCGTACGCCTGATGCCCCGGCTGGTAGCGGTGCCGCCGGTTCCTGATTGACTCACCCCATGGAGCTGGTTGTCGATGCCGGCGATGTGTCCCTGCCGGCCACGCTTGACGTGCCGGCGGACGGGCCGGCGCGCGGCGCGATCGTCGTCCTGCACGGCTCCGGCGAGCCGCGCCGCTCGTACTTCCTCTACGAACACCTGGCACGGGTGTTTCCGGCGGCCGGTGTGGCGGTGCTGCGCTTCGATCGTCGTCCGCGTGAGCGGGGCGACGTGCCGTACGCCGTCCAGGCCGACGACGCCCTGGCGGCCGTCGCCCAGGTGCGTCGTCACATCGGTGACGTTCCCGTGGGGTTGTGGGCGTGGAGCCAGGGCGCCTGGCCCGCGTCCGCGGTCGCGGCCCGTCGACCGGAGCTGATCTCGTTCCTCGTGCTGGTCGCCGCGAGCGGGGTGAGCCCGGCGGCCCAGATGCGGTACGGGACCGCGCAGCAGTTGCTCCTCAACGGCTACGCAAGCGCGGAACTCGACGACCTGACCCGCCTGCGGGAAACGCTGGAGAACGTCGTACGCGGGCACCTCGATCGCACGACCGCGCAGGCGGTCATCGACAGGTACGCCGACCGGCCGTGGTTTCCGCTCGCCTACGTCCCACGCGACCTGGGCGACCATCCCGGCACCTGGGCGGACATGGACTACGACCCGGAGCCGGTCATCGCGCAGGTGCGCTGCCCGACGTTGCTGTTCTACGGCGAGGCCGACGAGTGGACTCCCGCCGACGACAGCATCGCCGTGTGGCGGCGCGCCGCCGCCACCGACGACCTGACCGTGCACCGGCTCGCCGGCTGCACCCACCTGCCGACCGCAGGCGGGGTCGAAGCGCTCGAGTCGATCAGCGCCGACTACCGCAGCACGATGCCCACCTGGGTCCAGCAACGAATGCGCCGTTGACCCGTCAGCGTCAGGCCCTAGATCAAGCGGCGCCGTACCCGCCACACCACCACGCCGATCAGGATCGCCGCGACGGCGACGAACAGGGCCGCCTCGATGAACTGGAACGTCCAGAACCGGTCGGCCGGGTGGTAGACCCCGAACTGCTGGATGCCCCGCGCGTGCAGGAACTGGTTGACGTTGGTGCCGGCCTGGTTGGCGGCCTCCTCCAGCTCGTAGTACTCGGTCGAGCTCAGCCTGCGCCCGGTGGCGTCCGCGTAGCCGCGTTCGATCGTCCAGTCGGCGACGCTGTGCCCCGCCTGCTCTCTTGAGCCGCCGACGGGGACCGGCGCCATGGTGGTGAGCGGCGTGGCGTACGCGGGGCGGGCCAGCAGCGCCACCGACATCCGGGCAGCGAGGAACGCCCCGAACGCGACGCCGAACGCGGGCAGGCTGCGCCGCAGGATCGCCCCTGCGGCGGTGGCGACGCCGAACGCGAACAGCGCGTACGCCATCGGCACGAGCCCTTCCAGGTCGAAGGCGTCGTACTGGAACCGCCCTTCCCAGGCGTCGAACGGCTGACGGAACCAGGTGAGCACCGCGGTGAACATCCCGGTGAGCGCGACGGTGACGCCGGCCAGTGCCGCGAGCTTGGCCGCCAGCCAGCGCATCCGCGGCACGGCCTGCGTCCAGGCGAGCTGCCAGGTGCCCTCCTCCAGTTCGCGCGCGAGCAGCGGCGCACCGAGGAACGCACCGACGACGACGGGGACCAGGTAGAAGGCCGCCAGGAGGTTCTCCAGGTACCCGTACTCCTCGTCGAGCTTGCGGAAGGCGGCTGTGCAGGCCTCGTCGACACCGGCCTCGCCCGCACAGCGGGCGGGACCGCCGGGGAACAGGTCGTGGGCCTGTGTCCCGAGCACGAGCAGGGCGACGCCGAACAGGCCGACGAGCAGACCCAGGACGCAGACCTCGGTGCGGTGCTGGCGCCAGATCAACCACCTCATGCCGCCACCTCCGACGTGACCGCGGCGTTCGGCTCGGACGGCCGACGCAGGTACGCCAGCACCAGCTCCTCCAGCGCGACCGGCTGGGCCTGCCAGCCGGGCGCGGCCGGGAGCCCGCCGTCGCGTACCAGCAGGGTCGTCTGCCGGTCGCTGTGGACGGCCTGCACGACGGTGCCGGCCCGGTCCAGGTCGGTGGCCGTACGCGGGCCGACGAGCAGCCGGTGCTCGGCGAGGAGGGTGTCGATGTCACCGGTGAGCGTGACCCGGCCACGGTTGAGCACGACCAGGTGGTCGCAGACGCGCTCCAGCTCGTGCACGACGTGGGAGGAGAACAGGACGGTCACCCCGCCTTCGGCCACCGCGCCCATCAGGACCTGGAGGAACTCGTGCCGGGCCAGCGGGTCGAGGCTGGCCACCGGCTCGTCGAGGACGAGCAGGTCCGGCCGCTTCGCCAGGGCCAGAGCCAACGCGACCTGGGCCTGCTGCCCGCCGGAGAGCGTGCCGGCCCGACGGTCGAGCGGGATACCCAGCTTCGCCAGCCGGCGCTCGGCCAGCCCCTGGTCGAACCGCAGGTTGCAGGCCCGGCCGAAGCGGAGCATCTCGGCGACCGTGAAGCGCTTGTACAGCGGATGATCCTGGGCCAGGAACCCCACCCGGGACAGGGTTTGCGGGGTGCTGGCGGTGACGTCGTGACCGAGGACCTCCACCGTGCCGGTGCTCGGGGCCAGCAACCCCACGACCAGACGCAGCAGCGTGGTCTTGCCCGCGCCGTTCGGCCCGACCAGGGCGATCACGCCGCCCGCCGGCAGGGCCAGGGTGCAGTCGCGCAACGCCCAACCCTTCCGGTACCGCTTGCCCACACCGTCGGTGCGCAGCGCGAACTCGGTCCCTGTCACGCCACGTCCTCGTTCCTCGTCTGCTGGTGGACGGACGTGAAGAGCGCGGTGACCGCCTGCTCGTCGAGGCCGGCCGCGTAGGCGCGGCGCAGCCAGGTCGCCAGGCCGCGTTGCAGCGAGGTGTACGTCGCTGCCGACATCGCGGCCGACTGCTGTGCGTTGACGAACGTGCCCTGGCCGGGCCGACCGGTGACCAGGTTCTCCTGCTCCATCTGCCGGTACGCCTTGGCGACGGTGTTCGGATTGATCGCCAGGTCCTCGACCACCTCGCGGATGAGCGGAAGGCGGTCACCGGGTTGGAGAAAGCCGAGCAGCACCGCCTGGCGGACCTGCTGGACGAGTTGCAGGTACGGCGGCACCCCGGAGCGGGTGTCGAGCCGGAAGACGAACACGGGTGACTCCTCACTGCTTTACTAGGACCATAGTAAAGCAGTGAATCACTGGACAAGGGAGCCGACGCGCCCGTCTGTGTGCGGTCAGGGCACTAGTAGTGCTTTGTTAGGTCGTTGTGGCGTGTCGCTTGTATGAGCGTCGTGCTGGTGTTTGGGTGCGTGCGTGGATGAGCGGGAAATCGCTCGGGTGCGGGCGCAGTTGGAGGACTTCGCGGCAGGGGTGTTCGCGGGGTTGCGGCGGTCGGACCAGCGAGCAACCGGTCTGCGGTATCTGCGTGGGCTGATGCTGGACGGCCGGCGTAAGTCGATGCAGCCGATGGCCGGACGACTCGGGGTCGATCACCAGCAGTTGCAGCAGTTCCTGACTTCCTCGACCTGGGATGTCGCCGGTGTACGACGGCGGCTGGCGGCGGCCGCGGTCGACCTGGTGGCGCCGCAGGTGTGGGTGGTGGACGACACCGGGTTTCCCAAGGACGGCAAGGCATCGGCGTGTGTGGCCCGGCAGTATTCCGGCACGCTCGGCAAGGTCGCCAACTGCCAGATCGCCGTCAGCGTCCACGCGGCGACCGACGCCGCCTCGGCGGTGCTGAACTGGCGGCTGTTCGTGCCGGAGTCATGGGACGACACCTGCGTCCCCGGCCCGGACGGCAAGCCCGCGAACGCGCACGCCCGCAGGCTGCGCCAGCAGCCGGTCACGCGCGACCAGGCCGGGGCGAAGAAACCACATGTGCGTGTGCAGGTGCCGCCTGCCGAGCAGATCGACCAGATCCGCCGGCGGCGCACGGCATCGAAGGTCCCCGACGCCGAGCGGTACCGGCCGAAGTGGCTGATGGCCCTGGAAATGCTCGACGAGTTGGCCGTATGGGGGCTGCGTCCGCCGCTGTTGACCGCGGACGCCGGCTACGGCCAGGTCGCGGAGTTCCGTCAGGGCCTGACCGAACGCGGCATCAGCTACATCGTGGCGACCACGTCGAGCACCACGGCTCAACCCGGTGACGCCCAGCCCGTCGAGGTCCCTTACGCCGGAGTCGGCCCCCATCCCACACCGAAGTACCCCCACCCTGCTCGCAGCCTGAAGGACCTGGCCCTCGCCCACGGCGCCGACGCGGCGCGTCTGGTGCGCTGGCGTGCCCGGCTACCCGCACCCGACCGCGACCCCGACCGGCCCGTCGGTGACCTGTCCGGACACTTCTTCGCCCTGCGGGTGCGCCCCGCCGGCCGGGCCGTCCGACGCGGACCGCACCGCGGTGACGACGGTGTCCTGCCCGAATGCTGGCTGCTCGTGCAGTGGCCTCCCGGCCAGGACGAACCCAGCGACTACTGGCTGTCCGACCTGCCCGCCGACACACCACTTGCCGAACTGGTCCGCCTGGCCAAGAGCCGCTGGCGCGTCGAGCACGACTACCGCGAACTCAAGACCGCCCTCGGCCTCGACCACTTCGAAGGACGCTCCTGGATCGGCTGGCACCGCCACGTCACCCTCGCCGCGGCCGCCCAACTGTTCCTCACCCAACTGCGGCTGGCGCGCCCAAAAGCAGTGGGGCAGACCTGAGCCTGTACGCCGTCCTGCGGCAACTGCAGTACCTACTCGCGACCTGGCTCGGGTTCTGCCCCCTCTGCCGCCAACTCGTCCCAACCTAACAAAGCACTACTAGTCCTCGTACCGGCGGTCGGCCTGCGTCACAAATTTTGGCGTGACGACCATCTGTCTGAAATATTATCGGCAGAGCCGAGCATTTCACTGAGCGAAGACAGCGGCACCCGCCCGCCGAGGGCCGGCTGCGACAGAGGTCAGACCGCGCGGAGGCGACTCCTCGCGGGCACGAGTCCGGGATGAGGAATGGTCATGGAGATCGGCATCGCTCTCGACGTGTCACGGTTGGCCCACGCGCCGCAGGAGACCGTCGCGCTGGCCCGCCTGGCCGAGGAACGCGGCCTTGACCTGGTGGTCGTCGCCGACGCGACGGCGGAGCGGTCCACCGGCCTCGACCCGTGGACGGCGGCGGTCTGGCTCGCCGGATCGACCAGCCGGATCACCATCGGCGTCCCCGGCGGCGGCACGTCACCACCCGATCCGACCGACCCCGAGGCGCCGTACCCGAAGGTCCAGGCCAAGGCAGAGGACAGCCTCGACGTCCTGGCGCCGGGTCGGCTCATCTGCGACCCGGCGGGCTGGGTCGTCGCGCCACGGGACGCGACGCCGGAGGATCTGGCCGGCGCCGCCGATACCGATCTGCCCGTCGTGGTCCCGGTGCAATCGCGCGAAGAGGTCGAGCGTCTCGCCGCGCTGGTCGCCGGTCGCGACGACCGAGCCGGGGTACGCCGACGTCCGGCGGCGGTACGCGCGCACCGCAAGCCGGCCATCGACTACGACGGCGTACCAGCGTCACTCGCCGGCACGGCGGTCGAGCCCGGTGACCCGCCCTACCGCACCCTGTCCTCGACCTACCTGCGCGGTGGGGCGCCCGGACTCGTGCTGCGACCCCGGACACCGGCGGAGGTCTCGGACGCGATCGAGTTCGCCCGGCGACACCGGCACCTGCCGCTGGGCATCCGCAGCGCCGGCCACGGCATCAGTGGCCGCTCGACGAACCGTGGCGGCCTGGTGATCGACCTGGGCGCGATGAACACGATCGAGGTGGTGGACCCCGCCCGCCGGCTCGTACGCACCGGTCCCGCCGCGACCTGGAAGCAGGTCGCCGCGGCCCTGACCCCGCACGGGTGGGCCCTCGGCTCGGGAGACTACGGCGGGGTCGGCGTCGGCGGGCTCGCCACGGCGGGCGGGATCGGCCTGCTCTCCCGCAACCACGGCCTGACGATCGATCATCTCCGGTCGGTGGACCTCGTGCTCGCCGACGGACGGCAGGTGCGGGCGAGCAGGGAGCAGCACCCGGAGCTGTTCTGGGCCGTACGGGGCGCGGGTGCCAACTTCGGCATCGCCACCTCGTTCGAGTTCGAGGTCGACGAGGTGGGCGAGGTCGGCTGGGCGCAGCTCGCCCTGGTCTCCACCGACATTGAGCAGTCGCTCCGGCGCTACGGCGAACTGGCCAGTGCCGCGCCGAGGGACACGACGGTCTTCCTCGTCACCGGGCAACCCCGCGACGGCCTCTCGACAGTCCAACTCTTCGCGGTGGTCGACAACCCGGATCCCGACATCGTCGTGGCGCGCCTGACACCGTTCCTGGAGCTCGGCATGCTCGCCCGCCAGCAGGTGGTGATGACGCCGTACGCGGGCGTGATGGGAAGCGCCGCCGACGTCGGACCGGACGGCCAGCACGGTTTCGGTGAGCCGAACTCCCGGTCGGCGTTCCTGCCCACCCTGACCCCCGAGTTCGCCCGCGACGCCGCCGCGATGCTGCGCAGCGGAGCCGTCTACTTCTTCGAGCTGCGGGCGATGGGCGGCGCGATCGCCGACGTGGCACCCGACGACACCGCCTTCACCCACCGCACCCCGGCCTTTCAACTGGCCGCGATGGGCCAGAACGACAAGCGCCTGACCGCGGTGTGGGAGCCACTGCGCCGGCATTTCGACGGGCTCTACCTCAGCTTCGAGACCGACCGCAGCCCGGCGCGGCTGCTCGACGCCTTCCCGGCACCGGTGCTGGAGCGCCTGCGCGCGTTGAAACGCCGGTACGACCCGGACAACCTCTTCCGGGACAACTTCAACATCGACCCGAGCGTCGACCCCACAGCGGTGCAGGAGGCACACGCATGACCGACTACGGACACGACCTGCTCTTCGGCGTCTTCGCCACGCCCGTCGCGCAGCAGGCCCGACAGGTTGTCGACCTGGCCGTCACCGCCGACCGGGCCGGTCTCGACCTGGTCAGCTTTCAGGACCACCCGTACCAGCCCTCGTTCCTGGACACCTCGACCCTGCTCGCCTTCACCGCGGCCCGCACCGAGCGCATCCACGTCAACGCCAACGTCGCCAGCCTGCCGCTGCGGCCGCCGGCGGTGCTGGCCCGGGCCGCCGCCTCGCTCGACATCCTCAGCGGTGGCCGCTTCGCACTCGGCATCGGCGCCGGTGCGTTCTGGGACGGCATCGCCGCCATGGGGGGACGGCGGCTGAGCGCCGCCCAGGGCGTCACCGCGCTGGGCGAAGGCATCGAGATCATCCGCGAGATCTGGGACACCGACGCCCCCGGCGAGGTGAGCTACGACGGGCGGTACTACTCGGTGCAGGGGGCCCGACGTGGTCCGCGGCCCGCCCACGACATCCCGATCTGGGTCGGCGCGTACAAGCCGAAGATGCTCGCCCTCACCGGCGCGGTCGGCGACGGCTGGCTGCCCACCATCGAGTACCTGCCCCGGGGAGCCGATTCCCTGCCCGAACTCAACGCCCGGATCGACGCCGCGGCGCACGACGCCGGTCGCGACCCGGCCGCCGTACGACGGCTGATGAACTTCATGAATGTGCAGTTCTCGTCGGCGCCGCGCGGGCTGCTTCACGGCCCGGCCGACGCCTGGGTCGAGCAGATCGCCGACCTGGCCCTGCGGCACGGCGTCAGCGCCTTCATCATCGGCGGCGACGACCCGAGCATGACGCAGCACTTCGGCGCCGAGATCGCACCCGCGGTACGGGCGATCGTCGAGCGGGAACGCCGACCCGCCGCGCCGGATCGGGCGCAGGGCGAGAGGTGACCGCGTGGTGGGGTGGCCCGACCCACCCCACCACGCGGGGATCAGCTACGCAGGGACCACTGCTGGTTGGTGCCGCCGTGGCAGGCCCAGAGGTGGACCTTGGTGCCGTTGGCGGTGCCGTAACCGCTGGCGTCGAGACAGAGCCCGGACGCGACACCGGTGATGGTGCCGTTGCTGTTGACGTTCCACTGCTGGTTGGTCTGGCCGTTGCAGTCCCAGATGATCGCCAGGGTGCCGTTGGCGGTGCCCTGGCCGGACGCGTCGAGGCACTTGTTGCCGTACACCATCAGTTGCTTGCCGGCGGTGTAGGTCCACCGTTGGTTGGTGCCGCCGTGGCAGTCCCAGAGCTGCGCCTGGGTGCCGTTGGTGGTGCTCGACCCACCGATCTCCAGGCAGCGGCCGGACTGCCCGCCGACGATCTGCACGCTCTGCGGCGTGCCGCCGCCGCCCTGCGGCCCGGCGGCGGCCATCACGGCCTGGGCGCCCGAGGGCCAGTTGCCGCCCGTCACCGTCACGTTGCCGGAGACGACGTTGCCCCGGTCGCCGTTCGTCACGTTGGTGCTGCCGTTCGTCGACCAGTTGTTGGTGACGGTGAAGTTGCCCATGTTCTCGGCGTACCAGTAGTTGGCCGTGGCCCACGTGCCGGTGGAGGAGAAGACGTTGTTGCGGGCGGTGAAGAAGCGGGAGCCCTCGTCGAAGTAGAGCCCGAAGTGGCCGTTGGTCCGCAGGCAGTAGTTGTCGCTGATCAACGCGCCCGGGTTCGCCGACAGGGTGTAGATGCAGCCGCCGTCGTTCATCTGCTGCATGACGTCGTGCACGTAGTTGCCGATCAGCCGGTTGTTGGCCGCCGTGGTGGCGGTGGTGTAGCGCGGCTGGTAGTTGTACAGGCCCCGGTTGGCGTAGTGGTTGCTGCCGCCGGCGTCGTTGGAACCCCAGCCGTAGCCGATGGACATGCCGGTGTACGGCATGTTGTAGACCTCGTTGTACGAGATGGTGGCGTTGTTGACGTACGTGGTCAGCACCGACACGATGCCCCGGTACTCGATGCCCAGGTCGTGCAGCCGGTTGTTGCTGATGGTGATGTCCCGGTTGACCATCCGCTGGTCGCTCGGGTGATGGGCGTCGGCGCGTACGCCGCCGACGACGATGCCCCCGGCCGCGTTGCGGGCGATCTCGGATCTGGTGACGGTGATGTTGCTGGCCCCGAGGCCGACCCCGCTGGCGTGGGCGTTGGCGTCGTTGCCGATGCCGATGGCCGTCTGCCCGAGGTTGACGAACGCGGAGTCGGTGAAGGTGATGTTGTCGGCGGCGGAGATCTGCACGGCGGCCGGCATCTGCTGCCAGTTCGGTCGGGTCGCCTCGAACTGCGAGCAGCCGTTGTGGCACGAGCTGAAGGCCGGCCAGTTCCAGTTGCCGTAGATGTACGCGCCGGTCTGCTGGTCCACGTAGCCCTGGTTGCTACTGGCGCCCAGCCAACTCGTGCCGGTGAAGGTGATCCCGGAGAACGTCACGTGATGCGCGGGCGCGGCGTACGTGCCGCCGAGTTGGAGCAGGGACTGCAGCGTCGGCAACTCCACCCGGGCGGTGCTCATGTTCTGCCCGGCGAGCGGGATGTAGGACAGCGCGCCGCTGCCCGGATCCAGATACCACTCCCCCGGCGAGTCCAGGAACTCGTAGGCGTTGCTCAGGTAGAGCGGGCCGGGCCGGTGCGGGCTGGTGAAGGTGTCGTACCCGAAGTTGTTGTTGCTCCAGCCCGGCTGCTGCATCCGGATCTGATTGCCGCTGATGCTCTGCACCGACACGTACCGGTCGGTGAAGGAGTTGACGCTCTCCATCTGGATGCGGCTCTGGTTGGCCAGGTTGTTCAGGTAGCTCAACGCGCTGCTGGTGAACCGCATGCCGGTGCTGTCGGCGGTGAAGTCGGCCCGGTTGACCTGGGTACGGGCCCGGGTGGCGACGGCACCGTCGACGTAGAGTTGCCGGCTGTCCAGCCCGGCGCCGACGTTGGCCCGCCAGATGTTGCGGCCGGCGTCGACGAGCGACCAGCCGGTGACCGCCCGCGCGCCGCTGATCACGGGTCGGGCCGAGGGCGCCGCCTGCCACAGCACCCGGTAGCCGTTGGTGCCGGAGTCGGCGGCGGTGAACCGCAGTGGCGAGGACAGCCGGTACACCCCGTCGGCGAGTTGCACGACGATGTCGCCGGACATCGAGCTGTTCAGCGCCCGTACCGCGGTCTGCGCGGCGGTCAACGAGCACGGCTGGGCGGCGCTGCAACTGCTGCCGCTACCGGACGGGGACGCGTACAGGGTGGTGGTGGCCGCGAGGGCGGGTGCGGCGGAGGCGGCCACGACGGTGGCGGTGACCGCGCCGGTGAGTGTCACCGCCGCGAGCGCGGCCAGTACCCGTCGGGGTGCGGCCGACAAGGGAGGTACGGACACAGAGGTCTCCTTACCTGGGACGGGAGTGCGGTGGGTGGGGTGCGGGATCGGGCCTGCACGGGACGGGACGCTGCCCGTGGCTCAGCCGAGAATTCCGCGCAGGTGGGCCAGGCCGTCGAGGGCGAGCCGGTCCGGTGAGGGAGCCAGCGGTCGCCAGATCGAGGCGGCGGTGGCGATCGTGTCGTTGTCCGGGGTGAACGACTCGATGCAGACCGCGCCCCGGTATCCGGTCGTGGCCAGCACGGCGAGGAACCGGGGCCAGTCCAGGTGGTCGGCGCCGGGAGCACCCCGGTTGGTGCCGCTGACCTGCACGTGCTTGATGTGCGGGCCGGCGACGGCGAGTGCGGCGTACGGGTCGGCCTCCTCGATGTTCATGTGGTAGGTGTCGATCATGAGACCGACGTTCGACGGCAGACCGTCGATCAGGTCCAACGTCTGCTCGATGGTGTTGACCACGCTCGTCTCGTAGCGGTTGAGCGCCTCCACACCGATGGCCACCCCCCGCTCCCCGGCGTAGTCGGCGACCGGCGTCAGCGCCCGACGGAAGTCGGCGTAGCAGGCGGCGCGCTCGGCCACGCTCATCCGCCAGGTCCGGCCCACCGAGGCGTAGACCGGCCCGCCGACCGTCGGCGCGCCGACGGCCACCGCAGCGTCCACACAACCCCGCAGGTACGCCCGGGTCGCCTCGATCACCTCCGGGGCGGCGTCGACCAGCTCCCGACCGGGCGGGGTGACCGCGCAGACCCCGGCCGCGGTCAGGCCGTGGGCCGTGAGCAGGTCCCGGGTCCGCGCCGGATCCCAGTCCCCGGGCTGCTCGATCGGCAACTCCACCGCGTCGAAGCCGAACCGGGCGATCCGGGGCACCAGGTCGGCGAGGGCCGCGTCGTCGACCGGTGAGGCCCACACCCACGGGTTGACGCCGATCTCGTACATCGGGCCTACTTCCAGCGCTGGGGGTATCCGGGCAGGTCGGTGCAGCCGCACATCGCGTAGTGCAGCGGCGGCATGTCCGCGTCGAGGTAGCTGTCGAGGTTGTCCTGCGTGATCGTCGGCTGGGGCAGCTTCCACGGGCTGGACACCTGCTGGCCGTCGAGGATGCGCAGCGCGGCGATGATCGGGGTGCGCCACTGGTAGGTCGGGTAGGTCGGCGCGATCGCGGTGAGACCGGCCTCCTTCCACACCTTCAGGAAGTCGAGCTGGTCCTCGCCGTTGATCGGGGGCACCGGCTTGCCGGCGTCCTGGAACGCCTCGACCGCCGCGACCGCGACCGCCCCGGCGTCCATCCAGACGCCGTCGATGGTGCCGTACCGCTGGAGGTAGTCGTCGACGATCTTCTTGGTCTTGGCCGGGTCGCCGTCGGTGAACTCGACCCCGACGACGTCGACGCCCGCCTTGTCGAAGGCGACCTTCGCAGCGGACCAGCGGGTCTCCAGCACGTCCACGCCGGGCAGGATGCGCAGGGCGAGCAGCTTGCCGCCGGGCTTCATCCGCTGGCTGACGAACTCCGCGCCGACGTGACCGAAGCCGTACCCGCCGATGGGGTTGATGAAGGTCACCGGGCAGTCGGTGTCGACGCCACGGTCGAAGACGATGACCGGCAGACCGGTCTGGCAGGCCGCTTCCACGGCCGGGGTGAGGGTGGCGGTGGTGTTCGGCGAGACGATCAGGGCGTCACAGTCCTTGCCGAGCAGGTCGTTGATGTCGGCGATCTGCTTCTGGTCCTTGCCCTCGGCCTCGACGTGCACGAACTCCTTGATCCGGTCGCCCTGCGCCGCCACCTCGGCCTGCATGGTCTTGTAACCGACCTGCCGCCACGGGTTGTTCAACGCCGCGTTGGAGAAACAGATCTTGTACGGGCCGGCCTTCTTGAACTTCGCGGTGTCCACCATCGTGGGGTTGAGCGCCTGCTCCCACGGCTTGTCCGCCGGCCCGGTCGCGGTGGCGTTAAGCAGGGCCAACTCGTTGTCGTAGTCGGCCTGGTCGAAGAACTTCGACTGCTCGCCGGTGCCGGCGCCGGCAGGTGCGGACCCGGTGCTCGACGGGGTGGTCACCGGCGTGTCCGTGGCGCAGCCGGTGAGCGTCAGCAAGGTCACCGCGGCGACCGCGGCCAGGCAACGTTTCATTGAGCAATCCCCTTTATCTGGATGAGAAACGCCGGGCCGAGACCGCCACGGCGAGCAGGATGATGGCGCCTTGCACGCTCGGTCTGAGCGCGCCGGAGACGCCGTAGAAATTCATCAACGCGAAGAGCAGTTCGAGGGTCAACGCGCCGAGCATCGCGCCGACGACCGAGCCTCGGCCGCCGCCGAGGGCGACCCCGCCGAGGACGACCGCGGTGATGGCGCCGAACTCCAGGCCCGCGCCGGCCTGGAAGGAGACGCCGCCGTAGCCGCCGATCAGGATCGCGGCGACCGCCGCGGCGAGGCCACTGAGGACGAAGGCGATGGTGCGGGTGCGCCACACCCGCACCCCGCTCAGCTGCGCCGTGCGCGGGTTGTCGCCGACGGCGACCAGGGTCCGACCGAAGTCGGAGCGCATCAGCAGCACTGCGGCCACCGCGAGGACCAGCAGGACCAGCAGCGCGTACGGCAGCCGACCGAGCACCGGTACGTCCTCGACGGCCCGGCGACCGAGTTGGCGGAACTGGTCGGTGAGACCGCCCTTGGGTGCGCCGTCGGACCAGAGGTAGACCGCGCCGACGAGGATCAGGAACATGCCGAGGGTGGTGACGAACGAGGGCACCCGCAGCCGGGTGGTGATCAGACCGTTGATCAGACCGACGAGCGCGCCCCCGGCGAGCAGCACCAGCACCACCGGCCAGGTCCGCGACGGGTCGCTGTCGATGAGCCGGGCGGCGACCACCACCTGCGCGGTGACCAGGGAGCCGACGGAGAGGTCGAACTCGCCGGAGACGATCACGAAGTACTGACCGGCGGCGAGCAGGATGATCGGCGCCGAGCGGCCGAGGAACGACATCAGCGACGGCGGGCTGAGGAAGTCGGGTTGGCGGGCGGCGACGAGGGCCAGGAGCACCACCAGCACCGCGAGGATCGGCAGGATCCCGCCGGCGTTGCGCCGTCGCAGCGGTGCGAGGCGGCGCGAGACGGTCTGTGTGGTCACCGGTCCGCCTTCCGCAAAGCCTGACGGGCGTAGACGGCCACGGCGGCGATGATGATCACGCCGCGGACGACCTGCTTGGCGAAGGCGTCCACCGCGAGTTGGTTGAAGATGGCGTCGATGCCGGCGAGCAGCAGCACGCCGCCGACGGTGCCGACGACCCCGCCCCGGCCGCCGGCGAGGGCGGTGCCGCCGATCACCACCGCGGCGATTGATTCCAGGTCGTAGAGGCCCTCGGTGCCGACCCGGGGTGCGCCGGAGCCGAGGCGGCTGGCGAGGTAGATCCCGGCGAGTCCGGCGCACAGGGAGCAGAGCACGTGGGCGGTCACCCGTACCCGGTTGTTGCGGACACCGGAGAGCCGGGCCACCTCCGGGTCACCGCCGACCGCGATCAGGTGGTGACCGAACCGGGTCCGCGACAGCAGGAACCAGCAGGCCCCGGCGACCGCGAGCAGCAGCAGGAAGGACAGCGGTACGGGCCCGACCCGCTGGTAGCCGAGGGTCTGCACGAGGGCCGGGGCGGTGCTGCCGGCCGGACCGTCGTACCTGCTGTCGAGATAGCCCTTGAGCAGCAGGCCGACGCCGAGGGTGGCGATGAACGGGTTGATCTGGACGGTGGTGACGAGCAGCCCGTTGAACAGCCCGATGCCGGCGCTGACGAGCAGGGTGAGGCCGATCGCGGGCAGCAGCGCCGCGTTGCTGCCGTTCATCGTCTCAGCCGCGACCAGGGTGCTGAGGCTGACCACGTACGCCACCGAGAGGTCCAGCGAGCCGCCGAGGATGACCAGGGTCTGGCCGACCGCGACGAACCCGAGCCCGGCGGCGACGTGCAGCAGACTCACCGTCGTCGACTGGTTGAACAGTTGGCCGCCGTCGATCGCGACGACCAGCCAGCCGATGGCGAGGGTGAGGCCCAGGGCCACGAACACGCCCGGCACCGGTCGGCGGGCGGGCAGCAGGGGCAGGGCGCTCACGCGGCCGTCTCCCGTACCGTGCCGACGGCGAGCGCGACGACGTCCTCCTCGGTCGCCCCGGCCGGCAGTTCACCGGCGATCCGCCCGTCGCGCATGACGATCATGCGGTCGCTCATGCCGAGCAGTTCGGGCAGGTCCGACGAGATCATCAGTACCGCCGCGCCGTCGCGGGCGAGTCGGCGCAGCAGGTCGTGGATCGCCGACTTCGCGCCCACGTCGATGCCCCGGGTGGGTTCGTCGAAGAGCAGGATCCGCGGGTTCACGGCGAGCCAGCGGGCCAGCACCACCTTCTGCTGGTTGCCGCCGGACAGGTACCGGATCTCCTGCTGGTCACCGGCGCTGCGGACCTCGACGGCGGCGAGCAGTTCCCGGACCCGTACGGTGCGGGCGGCGCGACCGGTGCGGAGGGCGAAGACGGCGCGGCTGGCCAGCAGCGCGTTGTCCAGTACGGACTGGCGGGCGACGATCCCCTCGCCCTTGCGGTCCTCGCTGACGTAGGCGACCCCGGCCCGCATCGCCGTACGCGGGGAACGCAGGCGGGTCGGGGTGCCGTCGACGACGACCTCGCCCGCGGTGAACGGCGCCACCCCGAACAGCGCCCGGGCCAGGGCGGAGCGCCCGGAGCCCTGGAGGCCGCCGACGCCGAGCACCTCTCCCGCGCGCAACGTCAGGTCGATGTCGCGCAGCTTGCGGTTGCCGCCCACGCGCACGGTGAGCCGGACCTCGCCGATGTCCTGCGGGGTGGCTCGCGGCGGGTAGTAGTGGGACAGTTCCCGCCCGACCATGTGCCGGACCAGCTCGTCGGCGGTGGTGTCGGCGGTGGGCACGGTGGTCACCCGCCGGCCGTCCTTGAGCACGGTGATCCGGCTGGACAGGTCGAAGACCTCGGTGAGCCGGTGCGAGACGTAGAGGATCCCGATGCCCTGCTCCTGGAGGCGGCGTACCAGGCGGTAGAGCAGGGCCACCTCGTGGTCGGCCAGCGCGGCGGTGGGTTCGTCCATGATGATCAGTCGCGCGTCGAGGGCGAGCGCCTTGACGATCTCGACGACCTGTTGCTGGGCGACACTGAGGCGTCCGACCGGCGCGTCGGCGGGCAGGGCCGTCTCGCCGATCGAGGCCAGCAGGCGTCGGGTGGCGGCGAGCATCTGACGCCGGTCGACCAGGCCGCGGCGTACCGGCTCGTGGCCCAGGTAGACGTTCTCGGCGACGGTGCGCTCCGGCAGCAGGTTGAACTCCTGGTGGATGATGCCGACGCCGGCCCGCTGGGCGTCGCGTGGGCTGCCGAACACCTGTGGCTGCCCGGCCAGGGTGATGGTGCCGGCGTCCGGGGCGTACCCGCCGGAGACGATCTTCATCAGGGTGGACTTCCCGGCGCCGTTCTCGCCGACGACCGCGTGCACCTCGCCGGCCGCGACGTCGAGGTCGACCTCGTGCAGGACACCGACGCCGAGGAAGGACTTGCTGATGCCCCGCAGGGCGAGCAGGGCACCGGCGTGTCCATCTGGCATCGTCGAAATCCCTTACGGATAGTAGTCAGAATCGGGGTGCATCGGCGGCGCACAGGGCACTTCCGCGTCGGCGACCCGCCCGTTTTCGTCGCCGAGCACGGCACTTCCTGTGGTCGTGCTCAAACTTTCGCTTGACACAACCGAAACATCACACGTATGAAGATAGATGTTCGGGTATGAGTTCGCAATCCCCTACCTGGCAGCGGCTTTCGATCATCTCGCCGCCCAGGTGAGCGTGCATACGGGCACCTTCAGGACGCGCGCTACCGCACCACACCGCTTCAGATGTTGTCGTTAACATCAACGACTTCCCATATATAGAGCTTCCGACCCCGGCCCTCCCGACCACGGGACGGCAACCGATCCGGCATGACGCTGCGTGACCGCCGGCCGTGCGACCGGGCGACGCCAGGCACGACGACGCGACCGGGCTCGCGCCCACCGCACGGCACCCGCGCCGTGCCCGGACCGGTGACCGGCTCCGTGGTCGCACCACAGTTGCCCCGCCCCGCTCCACACCGCCCGCACCGCACCGCCACAGAGGAGACGGAATGCGTCGTAAGACAACAATCATCGGTGTGACCCTGGGTCTGTTACTGGCGCTCGCGCTGGTCAACCCGGCGTCGGCGGCACCCGCCTTCCGGGCGCTGCTGTTCACCAAGACCACCGGCTACCGGCACGACTCGATCCCCGCCGGGGTGTCGATGTTCCAGCAGCAGGCGGCAGCCGACAACTTCGAGCTCGTGCACAGTGAGGACTCGAACGTCTTCACCCCGGCCAACCTGGCCACCTTCGACGTCCTCATCATGTTCCAGACCTCCGGCATGGTCTGGACCTCGGCCGCCCAACGCCAGGCGGTGGAGGGCTACCTCGCCTCCGGCAAGGGAATCGTCGCCATCCACAACGCCACCGACATGGGCATCGAGGGCGAATACCCGTGGTGGGACCAGACCATCAACGCCGGCGCGCACATGCCCGAGCACTCCCCGGGCGTACTGCCCGGCACCGCGATCGTGGCCGACAAGAAGCACCCCTCCACGGCCAGCCTGCCGGACCGCTGGAACCGCAGCGAGGAGTGGTACAACTTCGACAAGAACCCCCGCGGCGACGTGCACGTGCTGGTGACCGCCGACGAACGGACGTACAACCCCGGTTCCCGGGCGATGGGCCCGGACCACCCGATCTCCTGGTGCCGCAGCGTCGGCGGCGGTCGGGTCTGGGCCACGGCAATGGGTCACGCCATCGCGTCCTACAGCGAGACCCACTTCCGCAACCACGTCCTCGGCGGCGTCAAGTGGGCCGCCGGCAACCAGCCCGGCGACTGCGGTGGCACCGTCTGGGGCAACTTCGAGAAGCGCACCCTCGACGACAACACCGTCGACCCGATGGCGCTGGCGGTGGCACCCGACGGTCGGGTGCTCTACGTGCAACGCGGCGGCCAGGTCAAGATCTTCAAGCCGAGTACGAACAGCACCGTCACCGCCGGCACGCTGAGCGTCTACACCGGCGGCGAGGACGGACTCACCGGGCTGGCCCTGGACCCGAACTTCGCCAGCAACGGGTACGTCTACCTGTACCACTCACCGGCCAGCAGCAGCACGGACGTCAACCGGGTGTCCCGCTACACGTTGACCGGTGACACGCTCAACATGTCCAGCGGTGTCACCATCATCGACATCCCGGCGTACCGGGACCGGACCTACCCGGAGCCCGGCCACACCGGCGGGTACATCGACTTCGGTCCGGACGGCAACCTCTACATCGGCACCGGCGACGACGTGGCACCGAACCTCGACCCCAACTGGCAGGGCTACGCCCCGCTGGACTGGCGGTCGGGCAAGCACATGCTCGACGCCGCCCGTACCGCCGGCAACACCAACGACCTGCGCGGCAAGCTGCTGCGGATCCGGCCCTCGGCCGGCGGCGGCTACACCATCCCGTCGGGCAACCTCTACCCGCAGGGCACCGCGCAGACCCGTGCGGAGATCTACGCGATGGGCTTCCGCAACCCCTTCCGCTTCTCCATCGATCCGGCCAACGGCTGGGTCTACCTGGCCGACTACGGGCCCGACCGCAATCCCCCGACCACCAACCGCGGCCCCGAAGGTCTCGTCGAACTCAACGTGATCAAGGCGCCGGGCAACTACGGCTGGCCGTTCTGCCACGGCGACAACCAGCCGTACGCGCCGTACAACCCGGACACCGGTGTGGTGGGTGCCAAGTTCAACTGCGCGGCGCCGGTGAACAACTCGCCGAACAACACCGGCCTGACCAGCCTGCGGCCGGTGGTCGCGCCCAACATCTGGTACGGCTACGGCACCTCGCAGGCCTTCCCCGAGCTGGGCTCCGGCGGCTCCGCCCCGATGGGTGGACCGGTCTACCGGTACAACGCGGCGAACCCGTCGGCGACCAAGTTCCCGCCCTACTACGACGGCGTCCACTTCTTCTACGAGTGGTCCCGCAACTACATCAAGGAGGTGCACTTCGACTCCGCCACGGCGGTCACCCGCACCAACCCGTTCCTGCCGACCACCCGGTTCAACAAGCCGATGGACATGGAGTTCGGCCCGGACGGTTCGCTGTACCTGCTGGAGTGGGGCACCAACTTCGGCGGCGGCAACAGCGACTCCGGTCTCTACCGGATCGACTACATCCAGGGCGGACGCACCCCGATCGCGAAGGCGACCGGGACGCCGACCAGCGGCAACGCCCCACTGACCGTGCAGTTCTCCAGCGCCGGGTCGATGGACCCGGACCCGGGCGACACGCTCAGCTACCAGTGGACCTTCGGTGACGGCACCACCTCGACGGCGGCCAACCCGTCCAAGGTCTACACCAGCAACGGCAACTACACGGCCCAGTTGAAGGTGACCGACAGTTCGGGCAAGAGCGGCTTCGCCAACGTCCAGATCACCGTCGGCAACACCGCTCCGGTGGTCACCATCACCACCCCGGCCAACGGGGGCATGCTGACCTTCGGTGACCGGGTCTCGTACCAGATCACCGTCTCCGACCCGGGTGGCGCGGCGATCGACTGCTCCAAGGTGTTCCTCAACCCGGCGCTCGGGCACGACGACCACGCCCACGAGACCACCGACTATCCCGGCTGTTCGGGCACGATCCCGACCGACCTGCTCGGCGGGCACCCCGACGGCGCCAACCTGTTCTACGTGCTCAACGCCCGCTACACCGACAACGGCGGGGCGGGTGGCGCGGCACCGCTCACCGGTCACGCACAGGTGATCCTGCAACCCAAGCACAAGCAGGCCGAGTACTACAGCAGCCAGTCCGGCACCCGGGTCGTCGAGCAGGCCGGCGCGCAGAGCGGCAAGCGCATCGGGGACATCTCCAACAACGACTGGGTGGCGTTCACCCCGATGAGCCTGTCGGGGATCAACACGGTCAGCTACCGGCTGTCGTCGCCGTCGGGCGGCGGCACGATCGAACTGCGGGCCGGCTCACCCACCGGCACGCTGCTGGCCACCACGCCGGTGCCCGCCACCGGCGGCTGGGACAACTACCAGTCCACCGCACCGGTGAACGTCACCGCCCTGGCCGGGACCCACACCCTGTATCTCGTGTTCAAGGGCAGCGGCAACAACTGGTTCGACCTCGACTCGCACATCTTCGGTGGCCCCGGCGTCGGCACCGGCGGCCCTCCCCCGGGTGACGGGGTGGCGGGCCGGACCTGGACGTTGACCGCGCAGCACAGCGGCAAGCTGATGGACGTCAGCGGGGTCTCCACCGCCGACGGCGCACAGATCCATCAGTGGGCGTCCACCGGCGGCAACAACCAGAAGTGGCAGGCCGTCGACGCCGGTAATGGCGCGGTCTACCTGAAGGCGGTGCACAGCGGCAAGTGCGCCGAGGTGATCGGCGGCTCCACCACAGCGGGGGCCTTCCTCCAGCAGGCCACCTGCAACAACAGCAACCAACAGAAGTTCACCGCCACCCCGACCGGCACCTCCGGGGTCTACACGGTGAAGAGTGTGCCGAGCGGGCTCTGCCTGGACGTCAACTCCGCCGCCACCACGGACGGGGCCCGACTGTTGCAGTGGACCTGCCACGGTGGCACCAACCAGCAGTGGCGGCTCAGCGCGGCCTGACCGGCCACAGCTGACCAGTGACACCTCCGATCGGGACCGGCGTCGCACCACGGCGCCGGTCCCGACACCGCTGGCTCCCGAGTCGCTCAGGGAAGTAGCCGGCGCCCCTCCCAGGTTCCGTGTTCGGACAACGGGCGGAATCGCATGAACGCGGACTCGTGGTGGAAGTCCCGGCGATTCTGTTCGACCATGGCGACGGCGTGCGTGTCAGCCTGTGGGACGGCGCTACGGCCGTGGACCATGTCGGTCATCTCGCGGACGCTGCGCCAGATCGTGAAGGTGGAGAAGGTGTGGGGCGGGCGCATCGCTGCGGTGGCGAAGGTGGCGCCAGGGTGGCTGGCGACCAGGCGTTCGACCGGTCGCCCCCACTTCAGGAACCGGGGCAGTTCGAGAAGCTTGAGCCGGGCGAGGGTGACGGCCACCATCGGCTCCTCCGGATCCCACCGGCCCGCCTGCACCGGCAGGCCGGCGAGCGCAGCCACCTCGCCGTAACGCCGCAGGTACTGCAATCGCACATGCCATCCGTCAGCGAGTCGCCGCCCCAGCGCGTCGTCTGCGAGGAACCGTTCCAACGCCGATTCATCGGCCCACTCGGCGAACATCGCCAGGCGTCGCAGCTGCATCCGTTCCACCGACAGCACCGGGGAACCGAGCCGCATGAGCGGGAACATTCGGCATGCCGCAGCCCAGCCGCCCGAGGCCCACGACCCAGGGTGCGCAAGGTCAAGGCCGGCGCAAGCAGTGCGAGATGAAACGAATGGATCATCGGCCCATCATTCCAGCCCGCCGCACCCGCCTCCCCGTGCGTCACACGGCGGGGAGCGCCAGCATCACGAAGGCATTTATGGGTTTGTATGGGATGTCCCCACCCTGTCCCCCACCGCGCGACTCTCGTCAGCAAGACCCGCCCGCAGACGGGCGCTAGGCGGTTTCACAAGCGTTGGGGAGGAAACGATGCTGAGATTGCTACCGCGAAAACGCCGAACACGACTCGGGCTGATCGGTGCCACGATCGCGGCTGTCCTACTGACGATGGGAGTCGTCCACACCGGCGGTAAAGCGGAGCAACCCGCCACGCAGGAGAATCTCCTGGCTTGGCATGCGCAGATCGTCGAGGCCCCGCGGCCATCGCTGGACGGGTGCTTCGACGCGACCTATCCCAAGGTGGTATGGCGGGAGACCGCGTGCGTGGACCAGCCGGCGATCCCGATGTCCCCGAACCGTGTACCGGCTGCGCGGCGGGACATCGGTGGTGGCACCGGGATGGGCGTCGTGACGGAGCGACCCGCGGATGCCGGTGACATCACCAGGGCGACCGGCACGTTCGAGGATGTCAAGGACAAAGACCTGCTGACGGTGAACTCCTCCCCGACCAGCGGGCCGGTGATGGCGAACAGCTACACGCTCCAGCTCAACACCAACCGCCTCAAGGTCAGGGAGTGCGCCAGTTCACCGACTCCCGCGTTGTGTGAGGGCTGGAAGCAGTTCATCTTCGCCAACACCCCGCAAACCGTTCCGAATGAGCCACCCAGCCGTCTCTACATCGACTACTGGTTGCTGGCTTACAACCCGGATGCGAGCCAGGGCAAGCCCTGCCCGATGGACTGGACTGAGGTCCCGGACGACGGCGAGGTCCACTGCTGGCTGAGGCGCGAGAGGGCAGCGGGCCCGCTTCCTTACGTACCGATCAGGAACATCGCACTTCCGGGCTTCAAGCTGGAAGCGCAGACGCAGACAATCGGCGCGGACACCGTCGTCGACGTGGTCACGTTCAACGATGGGAACCAGAACGCCGCCTCGACGTCCAGTTCGGACGTTCTTCACGTCCTGCCAGGAGAATCTCCGCCGAACCAGGCGGGACCGGGATGGACGCAGGTCGAGTTCAACGTGTTCGGCTTCGGAAACGGATCCACAGCCGTCTTCAACAAGGAGGCCGACTTCAACCTTCGCACGACGATAGTCGACGGCAGTCCGAAGGCACCCGTATGCAAACAAGTCGGCTTCAGCAAGGAGAGGAACAACCTCAACTTCGCCAAACCGAGTGCGACCCCCACATCGCCGGCGCCAGCCCTCATCATCAACCAGGCAGCCAAGAACCGAGAGCTGGCGGGCTGCAGGGCCGCCGTCGCCGTCGGCGACACTCACCAGTACACCTTCGACGGTACGTACTACGACTTTCAGGCTACGGGTGACTTCGTCGAGGCACGGGCCGGTACCACGTTCGAGGTGCAGACACGCAAGAAGTCTGGCGCCCCGACCCGGCCCAACGCATCGGTGAACCAGTCAGTCGGCGTGCGGATGGGCAACACCAGGCTGGCGGTGTGCGCCGGGACCCGTCTGGTCGTGAACGGAGTCGACACCAACCTGCCCTCCGGCGAATCACTGCTGCTTTCCACCGGAGTGGCGATCGACCGGGTGGGCGACGTCTACACGTTCAGGGACCCGTCCGGCAACCTCGTCCGCAGCACCGCCATCGCCGGCACCGTCCCGTACGTGAACCTGGGCATCAGCCTGGACTCCGAGACCCCGGCGGTGCGCGGCCTGCTGGGCAACCACAACGGTGACCCCCACTTCCTCGAAGCCAGCAACGGCGACCCCCTGCGCGTGCCGCTCTCCTTCGCCGACCTGTACGGGGTCTTCGGCAACAGCTGGCGGGTCAGCCACACCACATCACTGTTGCGCTTCTGCGACGCCGTCGACGTGGGCAACCCGGCAGAGCCGTTCTACTCCCACAACCTCCCCGCGAATGTTCTTCAGCCGGCGAAGGAGTACTGCGCCACGCTACGTCTCGAGCCGATGTGGAATGTCTCATGCGAGTTGGATGTCGCCGTACTTGGCCGGCAGGCTGCTGATGTCTTCGTCGGACTTCCCAAGGCCGCGGTGGACGGCAACCCCACGCCACCATCCCCGTCCCCCTCGCCTACCGGAGGCAACAGTGCCTGCCGGATCGCCTACACAGCCAACTCCAACGCGGCGTCCGCTGGCTTCACCGGCAACGTGACCATCACGAACACCGGCAACACGCCCGTGTACGGGTGGACGCTGACTTTCTCGTTCACGAACGGGCAGCGGATCACCAGCAGTTGGAACGCCAGCGTGACGCAGTCCAACGCGTTGGTGACGGCACGGAACCTCAGCCACAACGGCACGCTCGCACCCGGCGCCTCCACGTCGTTCGGCTTCCTGGGCAACAGCGGCATCTCCAACCCGCCACCGGTGGGGTGGACGCTGAACGGCTCCCCCTGCACCACCTGACCCACGGGGGTCGGTCATTCTCGACCACTCCCGTAACGCGAGATCCCCGGGTTGGGAGCCACCGGGCGGGCTTTCCGGGGATCTCGCTCAGGTGTGGATGCCGGCGTTGTCGAGGGCGGTGAGGCAGGCGCGGATCTGGTCGACCTCGGGCGTACCGAGGTCCGTGAAGATGGCGAGGGCGTGGTGGTAGTGAGCACGGACCTCGTCGGGATGGCCGAGGGCGCGGTGGGCATTGGCCAGCCCAGTGTGGGCGCGGGCTTGCTGGTCGCGGGCACCGATCTCGGCGGCGATCCGCTGCGCGGCGGTGTGATGGCGATGAGCGTCGGCGGGGTGGCCTGCGGCGAGCGCGGCCTCGCCGATGCCGTTGAGCGCGTATGCCTCGCCGTGCCGGTCGCCGGTCGCCCGCAGGATCGTCAGGGCCTGTTGGTGGTACTCGGCGGCCTTGGCGGGCTCGCCACGAGCAGCGTGGAGGGTGCCCAGCCCGTCCAGCGTCCAGGCTTCGCCGTTGCGATGGCCGGCATGACGAAACAGGACAAGCGCCTGGGCCAGGCTCTCGGCCGCCGCCTCATGCCGGCCCAACCGCGTGTCGACCTCCGCGAGGTTGACCAACGACACCGCCTCGCCGGCCCGGTCTCCGGTCTCTCGGAACAGGGCGAGCGCCTGCCGCAGGTGCGTGGCGGCCTCGCCGTACTGACCCGCCTTCTGTTCGATGTCGCCGAGGTTTGTCAGCGTGCGGGCCTGACCGACCTTGTTGCCGGCTCGCCGGTGCAGGATCTCGCCCTGCGCGAAGTGGGCGGCGGCCTCGCGGTAGCGGCCGAGCCGCTGTTCGGCGATGCCGAGGTTGGTCCGGGTCCGGGCCTGCCCGGGAGCGTCGCCGGTCTGTTCAAACAGGCGCAGAGCCTCGGTGAAGTGTTCGGCTGCGGCCTGATGCTGGCCGCCCCAGAGGTGGGCGACGCCAAGGTCGGCGAGGGCGTGGGCCTGTTCGGTGACGTCGCCGATGCGGCTGGCGGCACGGCGGGCATGACTGTGGACGGTGATGGCGTCGCTGTTGTGGCCACCGGCGAAGTACTGGACCAGGACGCGGGAGAGCCGGATGGCGTGGGCGGGCCAGCCGTGGGTGGCGGCGTGGGCCACGACGGTGACCAGGGCTGGCCGTTCGGTGTCGAGCCAGATGCGGGCGGTGTCCGGGTCGGTCAGCTCGGGGACGCAGGTACCGGACGGGGCGACGTGGGGTCGAAGATGCGCCTGGGCGGGGTGCAGAGCGTCCATCGCGGAGGCGGCCGTGGCGAGATAGTAGTCGAACAGGCGGGTCAGGGCGGCGCGACGGTCGCGTGGGCGGACCTCGTCGTGGGCTCGGGTGGTGGCGTACGTGCGGACGAGGTCGTGGAAGGTGTACCGGCCCGCGTTGGACTGGTGCAGCAGGTGGTCGCGGCACAGGCGGTCCAGATGGGCACGGGTGACCTCGATGTCGGCGCCGGTCAGGGCAGCCGCGGCGTAGGCGTCGCTGTCCTGCCCGGGGTGCAGCGCCAGCAACCGGAGCAGCTGGCGCTGGTCGGCGGGCAGGCGGTGGTAGGACAGGTCGAGGGCGAGCTCGACACCGGTTTCGAGGCGTCGCTGGTCGTGGCGTTCGTCGAGCCGGTCGGCGTGATCGGTGAGGGTCCAGTCGGGTGTGGCCCGCATGTGTCCGGCTGTCAGGTCCAGCGCCAGCGGCAGGTAGCCGCAGCGCCGTGCGATACGGGCGGCAGCGGTGCGATCGTCGCCCACCGGGACCTGGCCAGCGGCGTGGGCCAGGTATCGAACGGCCTCGTCCGCTGCGAACACGTCGATCACCAACTGCGTGGCCGAGGTCAGGTCGGACAGGCTTCGCCGGCTGGTGATCACGGTGAGACAGCCGGGCACCTCGGCGAGCAGCGGGCGGAGTTGGTCGAGGTCGGCGGCGTTGTCCAGCACGATCAGGGTGCGGGTACCGGCGAGCCGGTCACGGTAGGCCGCGGTGCGGGCCTCGAGAGCGTGGGGGATGCGCTGCGGCGGTACACCGAGCAGCCGCAGGAAGCCGTCCAGGACGGCGGCCGGGTCCGCTGGAGGTCGAGCGGGGTCGGGGTGAAATCCGCGCAGGTTGACGAAAAGCGCCCGGTCAAATTGACGTTCCCGGATGAGAATATGCCCGGCGTGAATGGCGAGCTGGGTCTTGCCGACGCCGGCCATCCCCTCTATCGCCGAGATCGCCACCGCGCCGTTGCGGCCGAGAGCGCGGCGGAGCTGATCGAGTTCGGCGGTACGACCGGTGAACCCGGCCAGGTCGGGTGGAAGCCTGTCCTGGACCTGCACCACCACGGCGGCCAGGGCCTCCCCGCCGACCACCCGCAGCGCCTGGCGCCACTGGTGCACGTACCCCTCGTCCGGGTGCAGTGCCTGCACGACTGCGGTCACGAGGTCGGTGTTCAGCCGTCGTCGACCGGGTTTGAAGCAGTCCACGACCGTGGGTCGCTTGGTCAACTCGCCGGTCGGGCGACCGGCGGCCCGCCACGCGTTGTTGACCTGGCCGGTGATCCATTCATAGGACGGGTTTCCCGCCCAGACCTTCAACGACCGCAGCCCTGCGACCAGCTCATCCAGCGTGCGGGCCCGACCCGGGTCGGGCATTGCGGCGGACGCATCCTCCGCTCGGGTAGCGGTCATCGACAGTCCCACATATATATTGACGCTCTAGAATGTTTAGCGCATTGTAGCCGCGCCGGCGCGGAGGGCGCGCCCCTACGAAAGGCGGACCCCGCTGCTGGTCACCTCCGCCCGGGGATCTTGGCCGGTTCGCCGGGCCGTGACCGGCGGATGTTCCCGACGAGCCGAAGCTCGTCCAGGACGTCGCGGATGCAATCGGCCTGTGTGTGTCGGTTGGCCCGTGCTGTGGTTCAGGGCTGGGACGGCACGGTGAGCTTTGCGATGTCTGGGGCATAGACGGTCATCCAGTGCGGATGCAGCCGGTAGTAGACCACGTCGTTGTCCCAGTCGAAGGGGTCGTCGCCGTAGAAGTCCTTCAAGTACGCGAGCACGTCCGGCCAGTCCCTGGCCTGTTCGCCGTTGCGGGGGTTGAGGATCTCCACCTTGCCGTGCGTGAAGACGCCGAGGTCCTCACCGCGCATATGTGCGGCGCTGACGGCGGGCCGCGCCGCGAGGTGGCGCGCCTTGGCGGCGTCGGGCGCCGTGCCGAAGTACCACTTGCCTCGCAGGAAGTGCCCGTCGACACCGCTGATCCGCGGCTCACCCTTCGCCGTCACGGTGGACAGAGCGAGGGTGCACATGCCGGTGAGGACCTGGGTGAGCTGCTCCGCGTTCAGTGTGCGCGCGGTGTTGATGATCGAGCGAAGGTGAGACGTGGAGCGGGCGAGGGAGGCGTCAAGCAGGGCTTGGAGCTCTTCGAGATCTTGTGGGGTTTCGCGCATGGAGGCCTTGTCTCTCCGTATCTGTCTGCGCCGTGGTCCGCGCCTCTCACCGGCGCCGACCGATGAACCCATGCTCCACCCAAAACCTGACACCTTGCGTCATATTTCTTCAACTCGCTTGCGGACGCCAGCGGCAGCCGGCCTGACAGACCGGCGGCGCGACGTGACGGCTCCCGACCGGCCTGGATGGTTTACTCGGGCAGTCGGTCCCGACTCGGGTCAGCCTGCCCGCTACCGTCTGCGTATCGCGGCGGCCACGCTTCCAGACCCGCCGCGAACAGCCCAGTCCTGAACAGCACGAGGAGACACCGATGACCGACGCCACCAGCGACGCCGATCCCACCGCTGACGCCGAAACGGAAACCGAGGAGCAGCCACAGCCCTTCGAGAACCGGGCGGCACGCCGGTCCAAGGGCAAGGCCACCACCAACCACACCGGGGGTACCCCGAGCCGCGTCCACGGCCGCTCCGGCACGGTGCAGAGTCCTCGCCAGTACGGCAACCGTCGAAGCGGCTGACTTCGGACCTCCTGGTAACGGCCGCGTCCAGTAGCTGTGGCCGCTACCAGCGTCTAGCCGCAGCCGCAGGTTCGTTTGCAGGACGGTGAAGGCGAGCCACCTTTGTCGGCCTCCAAACAAGCCGTGACCCGTCGGGTAGCGCGCGACTCCCGGCAGATCCGGACGACCACGCCGCGGCGGATCCGTTAGCCTGACTGCGGTGGTCCGCCACCGACTGCGCTTCCACGTGACAGACCACGTGAATCATCGCGGAGAGACCTGAGCAGCTCAGGACATGTCCGGGTGGGGTGCGGCGCACTGTTGCGCCGACTTCATACCGCCGGTGCCCGACATCGGCAGACGAAAGGACATGACATGTCGTCGAAGGACGAAAAGAACCTGACGCAGGTTATCAACAGGATCTCGAAGATGGACGAGCCGACCCGTTCGACGATGCAGCGGGTGCACGACATCATCATGGCCGCGGCCCCAACCCTGAAACCGCGCATCTGGTACGGCATGCCCGCCTACGCGAAGTCGGCGAGCACACCCGCGCTCGTCACGCTGCGCATGGACGAACGATTGAACCTCGCGATCACCGAGAAGGCCACCTTCCGCGCGGCAGGCGGCGCGGAAGGTGGGCTGATGCCGGCCGCGTGGTACTTCGAGACGGTGGATGCCGTCACTGAGAGGCGAATCGCCGAGATCGTCCGCTCCGTGGTCAACTGATCGTCTGCACCCCTGTCCCGGGATGAGGGTGGACCGCACCTCGGCACGACCGGGCGTCGGCGTGACCCTTCAGTCGGTGGCGGCGTCACAGCCAGCGGCTGGGGTCGACGACGCATGTCCTGGCCGAGCGAGCGTCTCCGTCAGGCCCGGCAGACGATCTCGCCGTGCAGGACGGCGAACCAGGCATCCGCTGCTTCGGCCCACTCCCGCCAGCCGTCCGAGATGTTGCGTAGGTCCTGCGCCGTGGCGACGCCTGCGGCCAGCACCTGTCGGGCCAGGTCCGAATTCAGGATCCGCTCGGCCCACATCCCGCCCCACCATTGCCGGTCCTCCGGCGTGGCGAAGCACCAGGTGCTCGCCCATGCCGGCACCGATGCCGCCGAGGCCAACTCGGTGAGATGCACCGTCGGCCGCAGCGGCAAGGACCCTCATGACGCCACCGTCCGGTGGATCTGTCCGTCGGGCTCGTGGTTGTCACGGGACGCTGGGGTGGGTGCCGCGACGGGCCACCGCCGGTGGGGAGGTACCCCGTCGGCCTCCGCCAGCAGACGGCGTCCGGCCTGCTCCGGCCGTACGTTCGGGCTGTCACCCGGGTGGGCCTGCGGACGTCGGCCGGCGGCGGCGATCACCCGCTCGTCGACGTGGATGCCGAGCCCCGGCGAGTCGCCGAGGACGAAGGCGCCGTCCTCGACGTGCAGGTCGACGGTGAGGCCGACCGGTGGACGCAGATCCTGCAGCTCGCTGGTCAGGTGGTTCGGCACCGAGGTCGCCGCGTGCAGCAGCCCGACCGGGCTGTTGCCGATCGGGCTGATCGGCAGGTCGTGCGCGTGGGCCAGGGCCGAGGCCCGCAGGAAGTGCGTGACACCCCAGACGGCGGCCGTCTGGACGATGTCGACCGCGCCGGCGGCGATCAACGGGCGGTACTGTTCGAGCCCGGTGAGGTTCTCGCCGGTGGCGACCGAGGCGCGGATGCCCCGGCCGACCGTGGCGAGACCTTCGGCGTCCCAGCGTCGGACGGGTTCCTCGATCCAGATCAGGTCCAGCACGCGTTCGATCTCGCTGACGTGTCGGACCGCCTGTTTGCGGGTCCACGCCTCGTTGACGTCGAGCATGAGACCCGGCCTGCCGCCCCGACCGGCCTCGGTCAGCACGTCCCTGATCAGGCACAGCCGGCGCCGGTCACGCTCGATGTCCAAGCCGCCCTTGAGTTTGGCGGCCCGTAGGCCGTACTGGGCGTACTCCTGGTATGTCACGACCAGTTCGTCGTCGGTGAGGCCGATGTCCAGACCGGAGGCGTAGGCCGGGACCCGGCGGTCACGGCCGCCGAGCAGCCGCCACAGCGGCTCACCGGCGGCCTGCGCCTTGATGTCCCACAGGGCGGTGTCGAGCGCGCCGATGGTGCCGAAGACCGGGCCCGCGTGCCCGGCCTTGAAGGTGTGCCGCAGCATCCGGTCGTAGAGCGTGGTGACGGCGCGGGGATCCTCGCCGTCGATCGCCGCGAAGATCCGTTCGATCTCCACGGACGGGCCGATGCCCACTCCGCGGATGCCCTCGTCGGTGTCGACGACGACGATCGGCACCGGGACGACCCCGTCGGCGAAAACGCCGTTGGCGTCGCCGACGGGGCGCCCCCATTCCTGCACGGTGGTGAGCGTCCGATATCCGGTGATCCGCATGTCAACCCTTCGTGGAGCCGGCGGCGACGCCGTCGGCGATCTGGCGCTGGAGGAAGAGGTAGACCACCAGGACGGGGATGGCGGCGATCAGCACACCGGACGCGAAGGTGGGGATGTCGTCGGAGTACTGCCCCCGCAGCGAGGTCACCCCCACCATGAGCGTGCGGTGTTCGGCCGACGGCATCATCACCAGCGACATGAGTACGTCGTTCCAGCAGAACAGCGCGTTGAGGATGCCGACGGACAGCAGCGCCGGTGTGCCCAGGGGCAGCATGATCCGGCGGTACACGCCGTAGATGCTGTTGCCGTCGATCCGGGCCGCGTCGATGATCTCCGGTGGCACGCCCCGGTAGTAGCTCGTCATCAGAAAGACTGTGAAGGGCAGGAACTGCGCCACGTAGACGAGAACCAGCCCCGGGTACGTGTCGATGAGGGCGGTGTCGGCCATGATCCGGGCCAGCGGCACCATGATCACCTGGAACGGCACGAACAGGCCCGCGAGGCAGCCCAGGAACAGCGCCGACGAGCCGCGGAAGCGCAGTTGGCTCAGGGCGAAGCCGGCCATCGAGCCGAGCAGCAGCAGCAGGATCACCGACGAGGTCACCACGACCAGCGAGTTGACGAAGTAGCGGCCCATCCCGACGCTGGTCCACGCGGTAATGATGTTGTCCCAGCGCAGGGCGTCGGTGAGGGCGAACCGGTCGAGGATGTAGTCGCGTCGGGTCTTCATCGCCACGTTGGCGGTGAACAGCAGGGGGTAGATCGTCGCCAGGGCGAGCAACGACATCGGAAGGGCGATCAGCCATCGCCCGCGTCGCAGGTGGGACATCAACTCTCCTTCCCCGCCCGCCTGAGCAGCTGGATCTGCAACAGCCCGACGACGAGCATGATCACGAAGAGCACGGTCGAGGCTGCCGAGGCGAGGGCGGGGCGGTTCATCTGGCCCTGCTGGATCCAGATGTAGTACTCCGGCAGGTAGGTCGAGCCCTCGGGGCCACCGCTGGTCATCACGTAGAGCAGGCCGAACATCGAGGTCAGCATCCCGATCATCGTGGTCACGAAGACGAACTGGATGGTTCGGGACAGCCCGGGAATGATCACGTGCCGGATCACCTGTGGCAGCGACGCCCCGTCCACCCGGGCCGCGTCCAGCAGGGCGCTGTCCAGCGTCGCGAAGCCGGCCAGGAAGACCACCAGGGACATGCCGAACGTGGCCCAGACGTGCACCCCGACCACCACGAACATGGCGATGTCCGGATTGCCGAGCCAGTCGATCGGTGGAACGCCGACCGCGCCCAGGACGGCGTTGAACGGGCCGTCGAAGGCAAGCAGCAGGTTGAAGATCGCACCCACGATGACCGGGGAGAGCACCGCGGGGAAGAAGTAGACGCTGCGGTAGACGCGGTGGCCGGGCACCCGGAGGTAGATGAAGGTGGCCAGCAGCCCGGGGATCGCCACCGCCACCGGCAGCAGCAGCACCAGCCACCCGACGTTGCCCAGCGCGGTACGGAACAGCGGGTCCGTCAGCAGCTCGCGGTAGTTGTCGATGCCCACCGCCGTCCCGTTGCGTGCGCCGTCGCCGGTGAAGGAGAAGTTGACTCCGAGCAGCAACGGATAGAGCCGCAGCAGCACGATGATCAGTACTGCCGGTGCGACCAGGATGTAGGGGGCGAGGCGCTCGGCCCGCAGGCCGCCGCCGCTGCCGGCGCGGCGTGCAGGGCGGCGGCGGGCGGAGGTGTCACCCGCGGGACCGTCGGTCCGACCGGACAGAGCCGGACGGACCGACGGCTGCGTGTTTCCGATCGGCACGCGCTCAGCCCGCCTGGTCGGAAGCGGCCAACTGCTTCACCACCTCGTCGACGGTGATCGAGCCGCTGAGCAGCTGCTGGGAGAGCCGCCCCATCAGGTCGATCGTCTTGGAGGAGAGCGCCACGTGCAGGGCCGGCTTGCCGCCCTTGAGCTCGGAGACGATGCCGGCGACGGCCGCACCGCCCTGGGAGACATCGATGGTGGTGTCGGCGGCGACCGCGCCGGCGTCGGCGTAGAACGCCTTCAGCGCGTCCGTCGAGGTCAGGGAGCGCACCAGGTCGGCGGCGACCTTGGGGTCCTTCGTCCACTTGGCGACCGCGTACCCGATGCCGCCGTCGTAGGCCAGGCTGGGCGTGGTGCCTTCGGTGACCACCGGCGCGCTCATCACACCGAGGTTCTCGGGGGTGAGGAACTCGTTGAAGTCCTTCCAGTGCCCCACGTCGGACATCAGACCGATGATGTGGGCCGCCTTGCCGGACTGAAAGATGGCGAAGGAGTCGTTGAACATGGCGGTCGAGTTGGCCCCGTCGTTGTTGAGGCCCGCCTCGCCGGCCTCCTTCCAGAGCGCGAAGACCCGCTTGACGTTCGGCGAGTTCCAGTCACGCTTGCCGGCGATCCAGTCGTCGTACTCCCCGGCGGTGAGGATGCCCGAGCCCAGGGCGGAGAGCCAGAACTGGATGCCCACGCCTTCCTTGTTGCCCAGGGCGAAGCACTTGGCGCCGGCCCGGGTGATGGCGGTGCAGTCGGCGAGGAACTTGCTCCAGGTGGTGGCGGGCGTCGCCGGGTCGAGCCCGGCCTTGGCGTAGAGCGCCTTGTTGTAGTAGATGGGGTGGCCCTGCAACGTCACCGGGCCGGCATAGGTCTTGCCATCGGAGGTGAAGGCGTCCCAGCCGGCGAGTCGCTGCTTGTCCTCGCCGACGTACTCGTCCAGCGGCACCAGGGCGTCCACCCGGTCGCGGATCTGGCCGCCGCCGTTGAAGAGCATGACGTCCGGGCCCTTGCCGGCCTGGATCGCGGCGCCGAGCAGGGTGTAGTACTGGTCGAACGGCTGCGCGACGAACTCGACCGTCACGTCGGGGTGCTTCTTGGCGAAGTCGGCCTTCGCCTTGTCGAGGTACTGTGCGGCGGAAGCCTCGCCCGACTTCCAGTCCCACACCACCAGCTTGTCTGCGGAGCCGCCGGAGGAGTTGCCCGATCCGGTGGCACTTCCGCAGCCCGCCATCGTCACCAGTCCGACAACAAGGGCGGCTGACCATAACGCGCGCTGTTTCATCGTTGTTCACCTCTGAACGGGGTTGGCTGACGGCCCGGCCGCCACGCCGACAATCGATCGATGGAACGTAACTCGTATGACGTCTGATGGTCAACAGGCGGGACGTACACTGATCTCTTGGACGTCGTGCCACGGCAAGCAAATCGGAGGGGACATGACGCCACCGGAGACGACCCTCGAAGGCCTCGTGACCCCGGCCTGGGTCCGGCGACCCACAAACCTCGCCAGAGCGGTCACCGCCGAACTGGTGCAGCGAATCGTCCGTGGGGTGCACCCCTCCGGCACGGCCCTGCCACCGGAACCGGTCCTCTGCGAGACCTTCTCGGTGAGCCGCACCGTGGTACGGGAAGCGGTCAAGGTGCTCCAGGAGAAGGGCCTGGTGCAGGTCCGCCAGGGCGCCGGCACGATGGTCACCCCGCAGTCGATGTGGGACATGCTCGACGAACTGGTCCTCGCGGCCACCATCGCCGAGGACGACAGCCTCGCCATCCTCGACGACCTCGTGGTCACCCGGCGGCTGCTGGAATCGGACATGGCCCACGTCGCCGCCCGGCTGGCCGACCAGGAGACCCTCGACCGGCTCCGCGCCCTGGTGGACCGGATGGACGAGCTCGTCGACGACCAGGTCGCCTACCACGACCACGACCGGGCCTTCCACGATGTGGTGATGCAGGCGTCCGGCAACCGCATCGCCCGTGGCGTCGTACGGTCGCTGGAGAGCCAGGTCGTCAACACCGCGCGCTACATGGGCCGGACCCAGCGTTCGCTGTGCGTGGCGTCCAACCGCGGGCATCGCCGCATCTACGAACGGATCGCCGCCCGGGATCCGGAGGGTGCCGCCGAGGCGATGTTCACCCACATCACCGAGGCGTGGCTGGTCCGCCGCAAGGGCTCCGGCAAGGTGCCCCGGCTGCAACGGTGATCAACCGCCGGGCCGCCGCCACCCGTCGTCGAACGGGTGACGGCGGCCGACCGGCGCAGGTCAGGAGAACTGGGCGAAGAACCGCCAGATCTCACCCTTGGTCCAGGTGGTGACGCCGCTCTCGGCGTACGTGCCGTCCACCGGCCCGGGCATGTGCCCGTTGTCGAAGGCGGCCCACTGCACCGGGTAGCCGGCCCGGCAACCGGAGTACGCGGTGGTGATGTGGGTACGGCTGCCCGCCCCCGGCTCCGGCGGGTTCTGCGCGGTGCATCCGTTGTTGCGGACGAACGTGTCGCGCAGCGACCGCCCCTGGCCGATGCTCAGCACGTTGTCCGAGATGCCGTGCAACCCGAAGTACGCGATCGGCTGCGAACCACCGGAACAGCCGCTGATCTGCGCACCGGCGATCACCGCGACGGCCCGGAACACGTCGGCCCGGGCACAGGCGAGGGCGTAGCTCATGCCGCCACCCCAGCTGAAGCCGAGCGCGAAGCGCTGCCGCGGGTTGACGCAGAGGGCGCTCTCGATGTGCCTGATCATGTCGTCGACGAAGACGACGTCCTCACCGCCGGCGTTGCCCCAGCCGTTGCCGAGCCCCTGCGGGGCGACCAGGATGGCCGAGTTGTTCGACTGTTCCTGCTGACCGTAGTAGGACCAGGCGGCGCCGCTGGTCCCGCCCGAGGAGACGTCCTGCATGGTGCCGCCCCGCCAGTGGAAGCCGAAGATCAACCGGTAGGGGTTGTTCTGGTTGTAGTTGGCGGGCACCCGCAGGATGAACGACCGGCTCTTGCCGCCGCTGGAGATCGTGTGCGTGCCGCTGTTCAGGGCGGGCGCCTTTCCGCAGCCCGTGCCACCCGTGGGCGGTGGCGGGGTGGTGCCCCCGCCGTCGACGCGGACGAGCTGCCACTGCTGGTTGGCGCCGTTCCAGTCGGCGTACTGCACGATGTTGCCGCCGTCGGCGGTGGACGCGCCCTGCACCTCCACGACCTTGTTGCTGTGCCGGCTGATCAGCCGGACGTGACCGCCGTCGGAGTCGGCCAACCGGAACTGCTGGTTGGTCCCGTTGTGATCGGTCCACTGCACGATCGCCGCGCCGTCGGCGGTCGAGAAGTTGTAGACGTCGAGGACCTTGCCGGAATGCCGGGACTTGAGTCGGTAGAAGCCGCCTCCGGAGTCCACGAACTGCCACTGCTGGTTGGCGCCGTTGTTGCGGGTCCACTGGCTGATCCGCGCGCCGTCGGCGGTCGACGAGGCGTACAGGTCCAGCGCCTTGCCGCTGTTGCGGTTCACCAGGACGTACCAGGCGTTGGTGTCAGGCGTGGCTGCGGCGGCCGGGGCGGCGTGCACCGCGACGAGGGCGCCGGCGGTCAGGACGGCGGCAGCGACCGCCGCCAGTCCCGACCGCCATCTGCGGCGTGGTGGAGAGGCGGGACGGGCCTCACCGATGACGTTCATGGCCGACTCCTTCGATCGGGGTCTCACCCGGGGCGTGCGCCCGAGCGTGCCCGGCCGGGCCGGCATGGTGGTGGCGCCGGCCAGGCAACCCAGCCATCGAAAGCTAACTATGAAAACGTCATACGTCAAACGACAGAGGTCTGTCCGGCGGAGTGGGCGTGCCGGGCCGCCCGCTCGGCCAGCCACAGCCAGCGTCGCTGCACCTCGCCGCTGGTGGCGGCGACCATCGCCAGGGCGTCGCCACGCACCTTGCCCAGCGCGTCGGCGTCGGCCGTCGGGGCGTCCAGCAGGGCCGCGCCGTCGCGGAACGCCTCCGCCTCGGCCGAACCGCCGAACCGGGGGGCCACCTCGTCGCGCCAGAAATCGGCCCAGGCCAGCTCCGGGTTCCAGGAGAACCGGGCGTACGCCAGGTAGCTGACCTCGTTGGTCGGGTGGTACGCGGACGCCTCGGCGAAGATGGTCAGCCCGCGCATGCCGGCGGCGGCGGTCCGGGTCGCCATGTCGGTGTACATCTCCGGCACCCAGGAGTGACGCTGCCGGTTCCACTGCGACCCGGCGTGGGTGCGAAGCACGTTCGTGGTGTGCGGCAGCGCCGCCACGTGCTCGGCGGTCAGCCGGTCCCGGTTGTCGTACCAGAAGCCCCGGTTGACGCAGTACTGGTAGGCCACGTCGTCGGGCAGGTCGGCCAGGGGGCGCTGCGCCTCCAGGTCGAAGATGTTGTCCCAGTACACCTCGACCAGGTGCCGCAGCGGCACCCCGGCCGGGCCGGTACGCCGGGCCGTGTCCAGCAGGGTCGGGTACACCGACCGCATCGCCTCGTACGACCAGGAGGTGCGCTCGCCACCGGTGTGCGCGGTGCACCGCGCGCAGGCGCAACTGCCGTAGTCACCGGTCTCGAAGTTGATCCCACCGACCGGCAGGGTGTCCAGCAGCCAGTCGATGGCGTCACGGTTCCAGGCCAGGTTCTCCGGCTGCGACGGGCAGGCGGCCATCATGTACTCGCTGGCCGGGAAGTGCAGGTCGCCGAACTCGTCGATGTCGAAGCCGACCTTCTTCGGCAGCTCGGCCGCCAGGTCGGGGCGCTGACGCAGCCAGGTGGCGAGGTTGTACCGGTGCCGGCCGTCGAAGTAGACGCCGCCGTAGGCGTTGATGCCCACCCCGGCGATGATCCGTACGCCCCGGGCGTTGGCGTACTCGCACAGTTCGCGGGCCGCCTCGACGCCGCCGTGGGCGTCGCGCAGCAGCCCGTACACCACGATCCCGCCGATGCGTTCGGCGCTGCAGAAGTCCACCAGCCGCCGGTAGTCGGCCCCGAAGGCGTCGGCGCCCTTGGCGTACGGGTTCAGCGCGCCGATCTCCTGCAGGCCCAGTTGACGCAGGTCCCAGTTGGTGGAGTGGTCCCAGGTCCACAAGGTACGCAGCGGCAGCCCGGGGGCGCTGTCGTAGGTCCCGACGGGCAGCCCGGCCGGGGTGGCCCGGGCCAGCAGGTCCCGCACGCCGTAGATCAGGCCGGCGAACGGGTCACCGACGATCCGGACCTCCCCGCTGGCCGGCACCTCGACCCGGAAGCCGCCCTCCGGCAACGCCGGGTCGGGCGTGAGCCGTACCGGCTGGGTGCCCTGCCCCAGCGCCTCGACCAGCAGCGTGGCCGCGAACGGCGCGTGTTCGGCGCCGAGCACCTGGACGCCGGAGAACGGACGGTACGACATCATGACCTCCCGAGGGACTCAAGGGGTGGCGGCGAGGTAGTCGACGACGTCAATGGCCGTCCACACCCCGTTGCGCCAGTAGGGATCGTGTTCGACGAGGGCGCGGGCCGCCGCCGCGTCGGCCGCCCGCAGCACGAGCACGGAGGCGCGCAGGTCGGCGTGGGCTCCGGCGATCAGGGCGGTGCCGTCGGCCAGCAGGTGCCGCACGTACGCCAGGTGGGCCGCCCGGTGCGGCTCGCGGCGCACGGCGGCGTCGGCGGTGAAGGTGGCGGTGACCAGCCAGGTCTGTTCGAATTTCACGCGTCCGCCCCGATCGCCCCGACCAGGCGTTGCAGGGCCACCCGGTAGACGGTCTGCGGCCGGCCCGCGCCGGTGCTGACGTGCACCCCGACCTCCTCGGCGAACCCGGCGGCGCGCAGCGCCTTGAGCAGCCGGCGCGCCGATCGGGCCTCCACCCCGTACGCGTCGGCCAGTCCTCGGGCGGTGACCTGGTTCGGGTCCATCTGGTGCAGCGCCTCCAGCAGCCGCCGGGTGGACAGCGGGCCGAGGCGCAGCTGCTCGGAGACGCGCAGCACGCCAGGGGCGGTCTCGCGCAGTCGTTGCTTGACCGCGCTGCCCCGGGTGGAGTAGATCTCGCCGTCCGGGAAGACCACGTGCGTGTCGCCGCTGCCCCGGCCGAGGGCGAGCGCCTGGCGGGCGTTGGCCTCGGCGGCGGCGATGGTGGTGCCGGCGCCGAAGCCGACGGTGTGTTCCCCGTCCACTCCGCGCAGGGTGAGCAGGGAGGCGTGACCGGCCCGGTGGCGGGCGATGGCGCTCTCCACGGTGCCCCGGGTGGTGGTGATGACCAGGGTGCGGTCGTCGATGGTGTTGAGCCGCCCGCGCATCCGCTCGGCGTGCTCCAGCAGCGCCTCGCGCAGCCGCAGCCGCTGCCGTTCCGCCTGGTACGGGTCCTGCGGCCGGGTGGCCGACTCGGACACCTCGATCATCATCACCGCGATCTGGGTGGCCCGGGACTGGCGTACCTCGGCGGCCAGCCAGGCCCGGCGCAGCGCGTCGCGCACCGACGCGCGGGTGTGCTCGACACGCCACACCGGCACCCCGCGTTCGCGCAGCTCCCGGTGCACCGCGCCGAGGCAGGTCAGGCACGCCTCGACCGCCCCGGATTCGTACCGCTCGCGGTGGTAGGCGGTGACCTCGGCCAGGGAGGACAGCAGCAGACCCGACGAGTCGGCGATGGGCAGGATGTCGGTGGGCGGGGCCAGGTCGATGTCGTGGTACGTCTCCCGGACGGTGTCCGCCTCGATGGTGTCCACACTGACCCGGGGCAGCTGACCGGCACCGGCCAGCAGCATCCGGGACAGGGTGCGGTACAGGTCGATCCCGGCGTGCCGGATGTAGTCGATCTCGGCGCGCAGCCCACCGGCCGCGGCGGCGAAGGAGTACGGAATACGCCCGGTGAACAGCAGCACCTGACACAGGTCGTCCAGCTCGCGAGCCAGCTCGGGAGCCTGCTCCGGGTCGGTGTACGTGCGGACGCTCACCTCCTCCGCGCGGCCGTCCCCGGCTGCCACCTCCTGCACGAGCCGGATCGAGTCCTCCGGGCCGATGATCCCGATCACGCTGCCGCCTCCACGTCGTCGCCCTGTCTGCCGGTCGGGCTGCTCAGCCGGTGTAGACGGTGCCGGCGACGCCGGCGCTGGCCGTCGAGGCCAACAGCACCAGCACCGACGCCACGTCCTCGGGGCGGCCCAGGGCCGCCTCGATCCGGGCCACCTGGGCACCGTTGACGCCGTTGGCCCGCGCCTCGTCCAGCGACCGCCGCATCAGCGGGGTGTCGATGTCGCCGGGGCAGAGGGTGTGCACCCGGATCCCCTGTGGACCGAGGTGGCGGGCCAGCGTCAGGGCCAGGCCGTGCAGTCCTCCCTTACTCGCGCCGTAGGGTACCGACCCGGATCCGTTGAGCACGCCGGCCTTGGAGCCGACCAGCACGAGCACCCCGTCACCGCCGGCGAGGTGCCGCACGGCGTGCTTGGCGACGAGGAACGGCCCGGTGAGGTTGACCGCGATGACCTGCTGCCACAGGTCCAGTGGCAGGTCGGCCAGCTCCGTGCCCTGACCTCGCATGACGCCCGCGACGTGCAGCACCGCGTCGATTCCGCCCAGCTCGGCGGCGACCGCGTCGAGTGCCGCGGACACCTGCGCCTCGGCGGTCACGTCGACCGGATGGGCGCAGGCGGTCGCCCCGGCGGCCCGGGCCTGCTCGGCGGCGTGGGCCGCGCCGGCGGCGTCGGCGTCGAGCACGGCGACGGCCGCGCCGGCCGCGGCAGCGGCCCGCACGGTGGCCAGCCCGATGCCGGAGGCACCGCCGACGACGACCACCCGACGGCCGGTGAGCAGGCCGGCCGCCGGGGCGACGCCGGTCACCGGCGGACCGTCCGCCGGACCGCCTCGACCACGTGCGCCGCCTCGGGCACGACGGCCTTCTGCAACGCCGGTGCGGCCGGCATCGGCACGTCCGGCGCGGCCACCCGGGCGACCGGGGCGCGCAGGTCGGTGAAGCACTCCGACGCGGCCCGTGCGGCGATCTCCGCGCCGAACCCGCCGGTCAGATTCGCCTCGTGGGCGACGACCAGCCGGCCGGTACGGGAGATCGAGGCACCGACGGTCTCGAAGTCCAGCGGGTTGAGCCAGCGCAGGTCGATCACCTCGGTCTCGATGCCCTCGGCGGCGAGTTCGTCGGCGGCGGCCAGTGCCGCCGGGACCATCCGGGACCAGGCCACCACGGTGGCGTCCCGGCCGTCGCGGACCACCCGGGCCCCGCCGATCGGCTCGACCGGCGCGTCGGTGCGGACCGGACCGCGGGTCGGGTAGAGCATCCGGGCCTCCGCGACCACCACCGGGTCGTCGCTGACCACGGCGGTCCGCAACATCTGGTACGCGTCGTCCGGGGTGGACGGCAGCGCCACCCGCAGACCCGGGGTGTGCGCGAGGTACGCCTCGATCGACTGAGAGTGCTGGGCGCACGCCCCCGGCGAGTACCCCTGCTGCATCCGGATCACCAACGGCGCCTTCCACCGGCCGGCGCTGGAGTAGCGGATGTTGGCGATCTGGTTGACGATCTGGTCCATCGCCACGAAGGTGAAGTCGGCGTACATGATCTCGGCGATCGGCCGCAGGCCGGTCATGGCCGCGCCGAGCGCCATGCCGAGGAAGCCGGTCTCCGAGATCGGGGTGTCGAAGATCCGCTCGGAGCCGAACCGCTTGTGCAGCCCCTTGGTGGCGCCGAACGGTCCACCGGGCAGGGCGACGTCCTCACCGAAGTAGACGGTGTCGGACCGGCTGTCCAACGCCCAGGTGAGCGCGGCGTTGACGGCCTGGATGTACCGCAACGACTCAGACATAGACGTACTCCTTGACGGTCGCCGGGTCCGGGTACGGCACGGCGCGGGCGGCGGCGATGGCGGCGTCGACCTCGGCGGCCACCTCGGCGTCGATGACGTCGAGACGGGCGGCCAGGTCGGCGTCGGCGGCGGCACGGATGCGGGCCAGCGGCTCGCGTTCCCGGGCGGCGGCGACCTCGCCGGCCGGCCGGTAGTGCTGCACGTCGCCGCTGTAGTGGCCGACGAGACGTTCGGTCATCGCCTCCACGATGGACGGGCCGGAGCCCTCCCGGGCGCGGGTGACCGCCTCGCCGACGGCCTCGGCGACCGCGTCGGTGTCGTTGCCGTCGACGACCCGGCCGGGGATCCCGTACCCGGCGGCCCGCTCGGCGAGTTGACGGACGCGGACCATGTCCTCGATGCGGGACATCTCCGAGTAGACGTTGTTCTCCACCACCAGGACCAGCGGCAGGTCCAGCACGGCGGCCATGTTGAGCGCCTCGTGCACGTTGCCCTGGTTCATCGCGCCGTCGCCGATGCTGACCAGCGAGACCGCGCCGCTGCCGGTGCGCTGCGCGGTGAGCGCGGCGCCGGTGGCGATCGGCACTCCGGCGCCGACGATCGAGTTCTCCCCCACGAACCAGCGGCCCGGGTCGGACAGGTACGGCGACGCGGCCCGACCGCCGTTGACGGCCGAGTCGCGGCCCATCATCTCGGCGAACAGCCCGGCCATGTCCACACCGCGGGCCAACGCCCAGCCGTGCCCCCGGTAGGTCGCCGTCACGTAGTCACCGTCGCGCAGTGTGCGCGCGGCACCGACCGGGATGGCTTCCTGCCCGTTGCACAGGTGGATCGAACCCGGAATCTCACCGGCGTCCTTGAGGGCGGTCAGCCGCTCCTCGAACCGGCGGATCCGGGCCATCGCCCGGTAGTCGTCCGGCAGACCCATCACACCCCCTGAAGATTTAGAGCCCTATTCCGGCTCGTTCGGATTGGAGCCTAGACCAGGGGCATCATGCTATGGAAGAGTGCAGGAGCAAGTTTGTGGCCGTTATAGGTCTCTAATTTGGGGGCAGCATGGAGATCACCGCCGTCGAGTCGGTGGTGCGGGGCGACGCGCACTTTGTCGCGGTACACACGTCGTCCGGGCTGGTCGGCGTCGGACAGTCCGCCTGCTGGGGCTATCCGGGTGCCGTGCACGCGGTCGTGGAGACGTTCCGCCCGTACCTGCTCGGCGCCGACCCGAACCGGATCGAGCACCACTGGCACCACCTCTACCGGATGGGTCCGTTCCGGGGATCGGTGCTCACCGCCGCGGTCTCCGCGATCGACCTGGCGCTGTGGGACCTGCTCGGCAAGCGCCTGGAGGTGCCGGTCTGGCAGCTGCTCGGCGGCCGGGTACGCGACCGGATCCGGCTGCACCTGCTGCTGCCCGGCACCGGCGCGCAGGCCCTCGCCGAGCAGGCTGCCGCGGCGGTCGCCGACGGGTTCACCGCGGTGAAGTTCGATCCACTGCCGGCCAACTACGGTGACCTGTCGCTGGCCCGGCTGGTCGCCGAGACGGAGGCGACCACCGCCGCCGTCCGGGACACCGTCGGCCCCGACGTCGACCTGCTCATCGAACTGCACCGCAAGCTCACCCCGTTGCAGGCCGAGGCCGTGGTGCCGGCGGTCGGCCGGTTGCATCCGCTGCTGGTCGAGGACCCGATCCAGATCGACAGCGTGAGCAGCCAGGCCGAGGTGACCCGCCGGGCGCTCGGGGTGCCGATGGCCAACGGGGAACGGCTGCACACCATCTGGGAGTTCAAGGAACTGCTGGCCCAGGGCGGCGCCCAGTACGTGCGCCCCGACCTCGGTCTGGCCGGCGGAATCAGCCACGCCCGCAAGATCGCCGCGCTGGCCGAGTCGTACCACGCGGCCGTGGTCAGCCACAACTGCCTCGGGCCGCTGCTCACCATGGCCTCGGTGCAGCTGGACACCGCGATCCCCAACTTCGTGACCCAGGAGTACTCCCCCCTCGACGACACCCTCGCCGACGGCCCGGCCCGCGCCTGCGTGCGCCGCCAGGGCGGTTTCCTGCCGGTGCCCGAGGCACCCGGTCTGGGCGTCACCCTGGACCTCTCCGACGAGACCCCGCTGGACCTCACCGGACGTCCCCTGACCCGCATCCCCTACCGCGCCGACGGCTCCGTCGCGTACGCCGTGTAAGGACGCGGTGCAAGGAAGGGCCCCCTCCTAACGCCTGCGGCATAGGAGGGGGCCCTTCTTAACACCTAGCCAGGCGGGCAGCCGGGGTGGTGGAACACCGGGTACGCCCACAGTGGCTCACCGTCGGCGTCGGCGATCTCGGCGAACAGGTGGGCCAGCGATGCCGACCAGCGCGCCTGCACCGGCGAGGCACCGGTGACCCGGCGGGCGTGGTCGAAGCCCCACCGGGTACGCAGCACACAGATCAGCAGCAGGCCGTGCCGGTAGATGTGGTAGTCGTACATCCCCGCCTCGTCGAGCAGGGCCGCCATCTCCGGCCACAGCTCGGCGTGCCGGCGCTCGTACTCGGCCTCCGCCCCGGGCCGCAGGCGGTACAGGTAACACACCTGCGTGCCTGGCCCGCGGGCCGGTCCCGTCCCCGATGTGGTGCCGGAATCGGGGACGGGACCGGGGCCACCGGCACCCGGACTGCGCGGATAGTCCGGGTCGGGGCGATGCACCGGGTCGCTCACTTGCCGGAGCCGGCGAGCGCGCCGGAGATGAGTTGCCGCTGGAACACCAGGTAGATGATCAGCACCGGCAGCAGGGCCACGATCAGACCGGCGCTGACCAGCGGCACCGACACGTCGTACTGGCCGCTGAGCAGGGAGACGCCGACCATCAGGGTCTTGGAGTCCGAGCCGCCCATGATGACCAGTGGCAGCAGCAGGTCGTTCCACATCCAGACGAAGTTGAAGATGGCCAGTGCGGCCAGCGCCGGGGTGGCGATCGGGGCGAGCAACCGGAACAGGATGGTGAAGTGTCCGGCGCCGTCGACCCGGGCCGCCTCGATCAGCTCGTCGGGCACCTGCTGGAAGTAGCCGGCGAGCTGGTAGGTGCCCAACGGCAGGCCGAAGGCCGCGTACGCCAGGATCAGGCCCTGGTACTCCCCGGACATGCCCAGGTCCAGCACCGTCTGGTAGAGCGGGTAGATGATCGCCTGGCTGGGGATGGTCAGGGTGACGATGATGAACAGGAAGACCAGCTTGCCGCCGCGGAAGCGCAGCTTGGTCACGGTGTACGCGACGAGCATCGCGGCCAGCACCGACAGCACCAGCCCACCGACCGTGGTGACGATCGAGTTGAGCAGCAGCCGGGGCATGTTCATCCGCTTGAACGCCTCGACGTAGTTGTCGAAGGTGATCCCGGACGGCAGTCCGAGCGGATCGCGGGCGAACCCGGTCTGCGTCTTGAGCGAGCTGACCACGGTGAACAGCAGCGGGTAGAGCGCCGCCACCGCGACCACCACCAACGCGAAGACCAACAGGTAGCGCCCGATCTGGGCGGAGTATCGCCGGTTCATCGCGGCTTCCGGGTCCCCTCTTTGAACATGTGCCGCACGCTGAAGACGGAGATCAGGGCGACGAAGACGAACAGGGCGATGCCGATGGCCGAGCCGTACCCGCGGTCGAGGAACTGGAAGGTGGTGAGGAAGACCAGGTACTCGGGGAGCATGGTGGCGTCACCGGGGCCGCCCTGGGTCAGCGCGTAGATCAGCGGGAAGAGCCAGATCAGCACGCCGGAGGCGCAGAGCACGCTCCAGTACGCCACGGTCGGACGCAGCATCGGCACGACCACGGAGAACAGCCGCCGCCAGAAGCCGGCGCCGTCGAGGTACGCGGCCTCCAGCACCTCGTCGGGAATGGTGGCCAGCCCGGCCAGGTAGGTCATCACACCCAGGCCGAAGAAGCTCCACAGCGCCACCGCGACGAGTGAGAACAGGGCGCTGTTGCGACCGTTGAGCCACTCGAGGGCGAGCGGTTCCAACCCGACCGTTCGCAGCAGGGCGTTGATCGGTCCGTCCGGCGCGAGGATCTGCCGGAACATGATGCCGACCACGATCGGCGCGATGGTGTACGGGATGAAGTAGACGGCCCGGAAGAACTTCCAGCCCGGTGCCCGCTGGTGGATCAGCACCGCCAGCACCAGCGGCACCACGATCCAGACCGGCAGGGTGGCCACCACCAGCAACGCGTTGCGGAAGCTGGCCAGCACCATCGGGTCGTCGAACATGCGGGTGTAGTTGTCGAATCCGGCGAAGGAACTGTCACCGAACCCGCTGGAGGATTCGAAGCTGGTGGTGACGCCCCGCACCAGCGGCACCAGCTTGAAGGTGAACGCCAGGGCCAACGCCGGCAGGACCAGCAGGGCGCCGAGCCACCACTCCCGGGCGTGCCGGAAACGCCGGGTACGGCGTACCGGCGCAGGTGGCGTCGTCGCGGCGGCCGGCTCGGCGGCCGGCGCGGTGGAGATGCTCATCGGGTTGTCCTCCCCCGGGAAGCTGGCGGGTGGGGTGGCGCTGGGCCACCCCACCCGATGCGACTAGTTGCCCTGCTTCTTCGTCGGGCTGCGCTCCAGCGCCTGCTGCATCTGGTCGGCCCACTTGTCGACGGTGAGCTGGCCGAGGGTGACCTGCTGCCAGCCGCGGGCCAGCGCGTCGGCCTCCGGGCCGGAGAGCATCACACCTGCGTGCAGGGTCGGCTCGGCGATCAGCTCCTGGATCTTCTTGAAGGCCGGCGACTCCGGCAGCAGCGCCGGGTCCACGTTCTTGTTCAGCGGCTGGCCCTTGGCGTACTTCACCCAGAGCTCGCCGTTCTCCTTGCCGGCCAGCCAGGTGATGAACTTCAGGCCGGCGTCCTTCTTCTCGCTCCACTTGGTCACGCCGTAGACGGCGCCCTCGATGCCGGAGAACTTGCCGGCCAGCGGCGCGGACGGGTTGATCGCCGGCCAGCGGGTGACGCCGAGCTTGTCGTCGCCGAGGGCCTTGCCGAACGCCTCCCAGTTCACCGCGTCGGAGATGATGGTGCCGGCGAAGGCGGCGTCACCGCGCTGGAAGATGTCGGCGCCGTCGGGCAGCATGGTGATCGACGGGGCGTTCTTGTTCGCCCAGCCCTTGGTGGTGATCTCGGCCAGCTTCTCCAGGACCTGGACCAGCTTCGGGTCCTTCCAGGACAGGGTGCCGTTGAGAATGCCGCGGATGTCGTCCTCGGTCAGGAAGTTGCGGGCGATCTCCGGGAAGTCCCAGTACGCCGGGAAGGTGCCGGACAGGCCCAGGGCCAGGCAGGTCTTGCCGGCCTTCTTGATCGCCTCGCAGGCCGCCCCGAACTCGTCCCAGGTGGCCGGCGGGTTCTCCGCGTCCAGCCCGGCGGCGGTCAGCACGTCCTTGTTGTAGTAGAGGACGTTGCCCTGGTAGGAGAAGGGCACGCCGTAGCAGGGCTTGCTGGTGTCGAACTCCTCGCAGGCGCCGCTGTAGGTGACCAGATCCTTGTTGATCTCGGCTGCCTTGTCGCCCAGCGGCGTGTACGCCCCCCGCCGGTCGAACAGCTCCAGGCCGGCGTTGTTGGCCATCACGTCCGGACCGGACTGCGAGGTGATGTACGGCCCCTGCACCTCGGGGTACTTGTCGAACGGGACCGACTGCAGCTCCAGCTTGATGTCCTGGTGGCTGGCCTCGAAGGTGCTCTTCACCTGCTGCCAGTACTCGGTGCCACCCGGCTCCCAGGTGAGCACCTTGAGGGTCACCGGCCCGTCGGCGGCGTCGTCGCCGCCACCACCGCAGGCGGCGAGCAACGCGGCGGTGGCCACACCGGCGGCGAGGACGCCGGTCAATCTACGTCGAAACATCGGCGCAAACTCCTGTCAGGAAAGGGGTTCGGGGGAGATCCGACGAGGCGCGCCACCGGCGGCGGCACTGTCGGCCATGGCCGTGGCGACCTGCACCACGTGCAATCCGTCGGCGAGCGGGACGACCGCCGCCGACTCGACGCCGGTCACCTGACCGACGAAGTGGCGCAGTTCGGCGGCGAGTGCACCGCCGCCGTCGACCGGCGACAGCAGCCAGTCCGGCGCCTCGGTCTGCTCGCCCTGGACGAGCAGCGTGGGGTGGCCGAGGTCGACGTGTGCGACCCCGTCGGTGCCGTACACCTCGACCAGGTCCGAGGTGTGGTTGGGAGTGTGTTCAGGCAGGAGGTAGCTGTTGCGGATCGACGACACGACGTCGTTGGCGTGCCGAAGCTCCGCCCACACCAGGACCGGCGTCGCCGATCCGGGTCGGGTCCGGGCCGCCGCGCGGACCTCGACCACCGGCGACTGGGCGTACCAGATGGCCAGGTCGATGTCGTGCACGGCGGTGAGTAGGGCGGGGTGCTCGTCGGGGAAGAGCCGGCTGAGGGTGCGCGGCCGGTCCCGGCGCGAGGAGATGGCCAGCACCTGACCGAGTCGGCCGGCGCGGACCGCGTCGTACAGCGCCCGGTGGGGTGCGCTGTGCCGCAGGATGTGTCCCGGCTGGCAGAGCACCCCGTGGGTGCGGGCCGCGGCGACGATGGCCTCGGCGTCGGCGACCGTCGCCGCGAGGGGCTTCTCCACCAGGACCGGCACGCCGGCGGCGAGCAGCGCGACCGCGACGTCGCGGTGCGCGGGACCGGGCACGCAGACCGACGCCGCCTGCGGCGTCCCGGCGGCGAGCAGCTCCTCGACCGTGCCGTAGGTGCGGGTCACGTCGTGCTCGGCGGCGACGTGCCGGCGTACGCCCGGGTTCGGGTCGACAAGCGCGGTCACCGGCACCCCCAGGGACCGGTACGCGGCGACGTGCCGCAGCCCGAAGGCTCCCGCGCCGATCACGGCGACCTCCGCCCGCTCGCTCATGCCGCCACCGCCGCGGTGTCGGTGTCGTCCCCGGCGGCGGCCGGGGTCGGCACGGAGGCGATGGTCGGGGCGGTGAGTCGGCCGTCCAGGACGGCCCGGGTGAGCCGCTCCAGCGCGTTGACGCCGTATTCGAGGCAGCGCTCGTCGACGTCGAAGGAACCGGAGTGCAGGGGCGCGCCGCCCCGCTCGCCGGTGACGCCGAGCTTGACGTACAGGCTGGGGCCGAGCGCGCCGAGCAGCGCGAAGTCGTCGGTGGTCAGCGGCGGCACCGCGAGGTCGACCACCTCCACCAGGTCGGGCAGTTCGGTGTGGGCCAGCGCGACGAGTTCGGCCGCGTTGCGTACCGGGGGCATCTCGTTGGCCCAGGTGAAGCGGACGCCGAGGTCGAGCGCGGCGGCCTGCTGGCGGGCGACCCGCTCGATGACCACCTTGAGCCGCTCGCGGGTGCCCTCGTCGAGGGTCCGCAGGGTGCCGGTCGCTTCGGCGTACGCGGCGACCTGGCTCTGGCTGGCGCCGCCGGAGATGGTGCCGATGTTGAAGGCCACCAGTTCGTCGGCGTTGCGGGACCGGGCGACCGCGGCGTGCAGCAGGTTCACGATGCCGCTGAGGCCGAGGATGGCGTCGCGGCCCAGCGCGGGGGTGGCGGCGTGCGCGGCCCGGCCGAGCACCTCGATGCGGAAGGCGTCCTTGGCCGCCATCGCCGTGTGCCGGTCCACGCCCAGCGTGCCGACCTGCAGGTCCGGCCAGCAGTGCAGGCCGAGTACGGCGTCGAAGCGGCGACCGCGCAGGGTCTCGTGCAGGAGCGCGGCGGCGGCACCGGAGGCCTCTCCGAAGGGGATCTCCTCGGCCGGCTGGAACAGCACGGCGACCGAGCCCCGGGCCGGTGGCGCGGCGGCGAGCCGGGCGGCCACTCCGTAGGCGACGGTCATGTGCACGTCGTGTCCGCAGGCGTGGCAGACCCCGGGGTTTGTCGACGCGTACGGCTCGGTCTTGGCGTCCTGGACCGGATAGGCATCCATATCGGCCCGAAGAAGGACCGTCGGTCCCGGAAGCGCGCCTTCGAGCTCCAGGAGCAGTCCGGTGCCGGCGATCCCGGTGTGCACCCGACCGAACGGCTGGAGCTTCTCGGCCAGCGTCACGGCTGTCTGATGCTCGGTAAACCGCAGCTCCGGGTGACGATGAAGCTGACGCCGCAGCCGTACCAGCTCCTCGACCCCGTCGTGTCCCAGCTCCACCCAGCCCACTCCTCGCTCGCGGCCTGCAATCCGGACCTAATTGAGACAAGAACCTAAAGCCGGGGGGCGGCCACGTCAATAACCAGGCCAGATTTGGGTTATCGTCCGTGACCATGGACCTCGCTGACGCCCACCTGCACCTGTTCGCCAACGGCTACCCGGGCCGCTACGGACGCTCCCCCGCCGGCACCGAGGAGCTGGCCGCATATCAGGACATCCGCCGCGTGCACGGCATCGATCGGGCGCTGGTGGTGGGCTACGAGGGCGAGGAACACTTCGCCGGCAACAACGACTACCTGGCCTCGCTCGTCGGCAGCCATCCCTGGATCGCCCCGGTCGCCTACGTCTCACCAGATGGGCCGGCAGAGGGCCAACTGGCCCGCTGGTGGGCGGCCGGATTCGTGGGCGTCTCCGCCTACCTCGCCGACACCGAGCAGGCCGACCGCTTCGCGGCCTGGCTGACCACGGCGGCCCCGCAGCTCACTGCCGCCCGGACGCTGCTCAGCCTCAACGCCACCCCGGCCGCCACCGCCCGGCTCGGCACCGCCCTGGCCGGGCTGGACGCCTGCCCGGTGCTGTTCAGCCACCTCGGACTGCCCGGCAGCCGTCCCACTCCCCCGACCGCGCAGCAGGCGGCCGAGGCGTTGGCACCGCTGCTCGACCTGGCCCTGCTGCCGCAGGTCGGGGTGAAGGTGTCCGGCCTCTACGCGGTCAGCGAGCCCACGCACGCCTGGCCGCACTCCGCCGCCCGGCCCTTCATCGACCTGTTGCTGGAGCGCTTCGGTAGCCGGCGGCTCTACTGGGGCTCGGACTTCCCGCCCAGCCTGGACCACGTCTCGTTCAGCCAGACCATGGAACCGGTCGGCCTGGAGCAGCTCTCCCGCACGGAGCGCGCTGACATCTTCGGCGCGAACCTACGGCGCGCCCTCGACGGCGTCCGGGCGGCGCGCTGATGGCGGCGATCCGGACGGTCCTGCTCGACCTGGAAGGCACCCGGTACAGGGTGGTCGGGCCGCCGGTCATCCGACCGTGCAGGTGCGCACCGGCAAGTACGCCGAGGGGCTGACCGGCAACGCCGACCACGAGGTGGACTCGGGGCCCGACCTACTCGCGCTGCTGCGCAGGCTGATCGCCGCATGACGTGTCGGGCGGGCTCGGCTGATTGCCGAGCCCGCCCGCCTTTCACGTCATCGGCGGGACGGTGTCACCTGGTCAGCGTTGCAGGGTGAGTACGCCCGGACGGTAGGGCAGCAGGCCGTAGTCGCCGCCGGAGTTCGGGGCACGGCCCTGGTAGAGCAGTTGCAGGTTGCAGGGGTCAACGGTCATCGTCTGGTCGGCGTTGGAGCGGATCAACTCGCCGTGGCTGATGTCGTTGGTCCAGGTCGCGTTGCTGTTGGCCTTACCCGCGAACGGGTTGCTCTCCGACGCGGCCTGCGGCGTCCACGTCCCACCCAGACTCGTCGCGGTGAACGACCGGAAGTAGCGGCCCTGCGACCCGATCGCCTCCACCAGCATCAGGTACCGGTTCTGACCCTGAAGCTTGTACACCTGCACACCCTCGAACAGGTTGTTCGTGGTGTCCGTCATGATCGTCGTGTAGTTCGACCCGAAGCTGCCCGGGAAGTTCCCGATCGGCATGCTCGCCCGGTAGATCCGACCGTTGTCACCGGCGAAGAACAGGTACATGTTCTGGTCATCACCGATCAACGCCTGATCGATCGGCCCGGTCCCCGAGTTCGAGATGCTGCCGGTGAACAGGGTCTGATGCGCCGACCAGCTGTTCACATTCGCCGGGTTCGTCGACGTCCGGTACGAGAACGCCGGCCCACCCCACTGGTAGGCGAGGACCCAGATGTTGCGCGGCGCGAAGTAGAACAACGACGGCGCCACAGCCGCGAACGGCATCTGGTTCTGACTCGCCGAACCCATCTGGTTCCAGTTCGAGAACAGACCGAAGTTCATCGAACCCCACGTCGTGCCCGTGTCGTGGGTGGTGGCGTAGACCAGGTGCTGACCGTTGTACGGGGCGTGCGTGAAGTCCTTCAGCGACACCCAACCGGCCCGGGGCTGCGCGAGCGCGCCGGTCGACGACCACCGGTACGACGACGGCAAGTTGCAGGTGCCCGTCGGCGGCGGAGTCGTCGGGGGCGGGGCGGTCGGCGGCGGAGTCGGCGGCGGCGGAGTGGTGCCGGGTGGCGGGGTGGTGGGGGTGGTGCCGCCGGTGCAGGTCACGCCGTTGAGGGCGAAGCTGGTCGGCACCGGGTTGCTGCCCGACCAGGACCCGTTGAAGCCGAACGAGGTCGACCCGTTGGTCGGGATGGTGCCGTTGTAGCTGACGTTGCGGGCGGTGACCGCCGACCCGCTCTGGGTCAGCGTGGTGTTCCAGAACTGCGTGACGGCCTGCCCGGCACCGAACGACCACGTCAACGTCCAGCTGGTCACCGGGTCGCCGAGGTTGGTGATCGTGACGTTGGCGCCGAAGCCGTCCTGCCACTGCGACGGCACCTCGTACTTCACCGCGCAGCCGGCAGCCGCCGCACTGGCCGGCAGGGCCACGATGGCCGCCGAGGACGCCAGCAGCGCGACCCCGACCGATGCCAGGTACATATTGGTTCGTCTGGATCTGTGCATGGCGCAACCTCCCGGCTGACATGACCGCATCGCATTGTCGAAGGTCGATGCAGGTTAACGTTAACAGCTGCGTCCGGTACATTACGGGAGCGCTCCCATCCCATCAACCATGGTCGATGTCGATCACCTCCCTGACCCACGATCGAAACGGGGCCCGGGGTCGAGCGCGGGGCGCAGGCCGGACCGACGCAGCGTGGCATCGGTCGGGCCGACAGGTGAACGTTCACTCACGAAGGGCACGGCAGCGATGAGACACGTCAAGGACAGATTCAGGGTCAACGCCGCTCGGGTGACGACCGGTGCCGTGCTCCTGGCATCGGCCGCCGTCGCCGTGGCGTTGCCGGCCGGCGCGGCCGCGGCCGGCTGCTCGGTCACCTACGCGGTGTCGTCACAGTGGCAGGGTGGCTTCGGCGCCAACGTGACGATCACCAACCTCGGTGACCCGGTCACCAGTTGGACGCTCAACTGGAACTACAGCGCCGGCCAGCGTGTCGCGGAGGCCTGGAACACCACGGTGAGTCAGAGCGGCGCGGCCGTCACCGCTCGCAACGTCAGCTACAACGGCACCATCCCGACCAACGGGTCGACGTCGTTCGGCTTCAACGGGTCCTGGTCGGGCAGCAATCCCGACCCGACCAGCTTCACGCTCAACGGCGTGACCTGCACCGGCAGCACGACTCCCACCACACCGCCACCCACCAGCCCGCCCCCGCCCACCACCCCACCGCCGCCGACCGGGCCGGCGGACATCACGGTCAACAGCAACACCCGCTACCAGACGGTGGACGGATTCGGTGCGGCCACCCCGATCTGGGGCGGCACCTGGTCGACCTCCGACACCCAGACCCTGGTCGGCCTGGGCGCCAACCAGCTCGGCCTGTCGATCGTGCGTACCGGCATCTCGCCGGTCTCCAGCGAATGGTCGAGCCAGGTCAACGCCCTGCGTACGGCGAAGTCCGCCGGATCGAACGTGAAGATCCTCGCCTCGCCGTGGACCGCACCGGCGGAGTGGAAGACGAACAACAGCCGGATCAACGGCGGCAAGCTGCGCACCGACCGCTACGCCGACTACGCCAACCACCTCAACAGCTACGTCCAGTACATGCGCAACCAGGGGGTGACCATCGACGTCACCTCGGTGCAGAACGAGCCGGACTGGCACCCCGACTACGACTCGATGGACTGGAGCGGCACCGAGCTGCGCAACTTCGTCCGCGACCACGGCACCCGGGTGCAGAACACCAGGCTGATGGTGGCCGAGGCGGTGAACCTGAACTACACGTACACCGACCCGACCCTCAACGACGCCACCGCCCGCAACAACATCGGCTACATCGGCGGCCACCTGTATGGCACCGAGGCCTCCGGCCGGCTGCGCTCGTACCCCCTGGCCGACCAGCACAACAAGCCGGTGTGGATGACCGAGTGGAACCTGCACGCGGCCGACGGCAACGGCTCCAACATCTGGGGCAACCCCGCCAACCTGGCCGTCTGGAACGAGACCCTGGACGACATCATGCGTACGGTGCACCGCTCGATGGAGTCGAACTGGACCGCCTACATCTGGTGGTACGGCAAGCGGTACTACTCGTTCATCGGTGACGGCGAGGCCGCCTTCGGCACCACGGCGGGAGCACCCCTCAAGCGCGGGTACGCCTTCTCGCAGTACTCCAAGTACGTCCGCCCCGGCTACCAGCGGGTCGCCCTGACCAAGAGCACCAAGGCCAATCCGCTGGAGGTGACCGCCTACACCGGCGGCGGCAAGACCACGCTGGTGATCCTGAACCGCTCGACCAGCGCGGTCAACAACGCGATCATCCAGGTGCCGCAGAGCGTCACCCGGGCCGAGCACTACCTGACCTCGCAGAACGCCAACGCGGCCAGTCAGTCGGTCGGCGTGAACGGCGGCCAGGTGAGCGTCAACGTCGGCGCCCGCAGCATCTCCACCGTCGTCCTCACCCACTGAGCGACCACCCTCCACCGGTTACCCCGGCAGTCGGGAGCGGTGGCAGTTCAGCTGTCCCGTGTGCAGCACATCGGACAGCCCAACTGCCACCGCTCGCCAGGCGAGCGATCCCGGCCGTGGGCAGAAGGTAGGACGTTGTGAGGTATCGCCGCTGTGTCAGTGCCCGGCACAGCTCCACCAGCACTCCTCGACGCCGCCTCTGCCGCCCGCTGGCAGCCTTCCCGTGACAGTTCCGCCGGCCCGGGTGCGCCGGATCGGCGGCCGTCTTCGAACTGAGGAGCGCGCGGTGGCCGAGAAGCATCCGTCGACAGTCGCCCGTGCCGCGGTGCCGGCCAACCGCCGCCGGGGCGGCGACATCCGGGTCCTGCTGAGCCCACGAACGGTGGGGGCGACGGCGGGGTTCATGGGCAGTCTGACCTTGGCGCCGGGCGAGTACATCAGCGAGCACTACCACCCGTACTCGGAGGAGTACCTCTACGTCGTCGCCGGCGTCCTGACGATGACGATCGACGGGCACACCGTCGAAGTCGGGCCGGATCACGCCGTGCTGGTGCCGATCGGTGCCCGGCACCGGGCGGAGAACCGGGGCGGGGCGCTCGTACGGGCCGTCTATCACCTCGGCCCGCTGGCGCCCCGACCGGACCTGGGGCACGTCGACACCGAGGAACCGCCACACCGGGCGGAAAGCCAGATCGTGGTGGGTGATCAGGCGTGAGCCGCCGCCGTATCGTGATCACCGGCATCGGCGTGGTCGCGCCGGGCGGGATCGGACGCAAGGCATTCTGGGACCTGATCTCTGCCGGGCGTACGGCCACCCGGCAGATCTCCCTGTTCGACGCGACCGGCTTCCGATCCCGGATCGCCGCCGAGTGCGACTTCGATCCGCTGCTCGAGGGGCTCAGTCCGCAGGAGGTCCGCCGGATGGACCGTGCCGCGCAGATGGCAGTCGTCGGCGCGCGCGAGGCGGTGACCGACAGCGGGCTCACGTTCGAGGCGCTGCCGCCGGACCGCACCACGGTGAGCGTAGGCAGCGCCGTCGGCTGCACGACCGGCCTGGAAGAGGAGTACGTCGTGCTCAGCGACGGCGGTCGTCAGTGGCTCGTCGACCACACGTACGGCGTGCCGCACCTCTACGGCTACATGGTCCCGAGCACCATCGTCAGCGAGGTGGCCTGGACTGTGGGTGCGGAGGGGCCGGTCGCGCTGATCTCCACCGGCTGCACCTCCGGTCTGGACGCGGTCGGCCACGCGGTGGAGGTGATCAGGGAGGGGACGGCGGACGTCGCCCTGGCCGGTGCGACCGACGCACCGATCTCACCGATTACTGTCGCCTGCTTCGACGCCATCAAGGCGACGTCGGCGAGGAACGACGAGCCGGATAGCGCGTCCCGCCCGTTCGACCGCTACCGGGACGGCTTCGTGCTCGGCGAGGGCGCGGCGATGTTCGTGCTGGAGGAGTACGAACACGCCCGCCGCCGGGGTGCGGAGCCCTATGCCGAGGTGGCCGGGTTCGCCAGCCGGAGCAATGCCTTCCACATGACCGGGCTGCGGCCCGACGGCCGAGAGATGGCCGAGGCCATCGACGCGGCACTGCGGCAGGCCGGCCGGGTGCCCGGCGATGTGGACCACATCAACGCACACGGCTCCGGGACCAAGCAGAACGACCGGCACGAGACAGCCGCGTTCAAGCGCAGCCTGGGCGGTCGGGCGTACGAGGTGCCGGTCAGTTCCATCAAGTCGATGGTCGGGCATTCACTGGGCGCTATCGGCTCGATCGAGATCGCGGCGTGTGCGCTCGCGCTGCGCCACCAGGTCGTGCCCCCGACGGCCAACCTCCACCACGCCGATCCCGAGTGCGACCTGGACTACACCCCGCTGGTGGCCCGCGAGGCGCGGCTACGGACTGTACTCAGCGTGGGCAGTGGTTTCGGCGGCTTCCAGACCGCGATGGTGCTGACCGCGGAGCGGTCATGAGTACCGCCGTGATCACAGGGCTGGGTGTTCTAGCGCCGACCGGCCGCACGGTGGCCGCCCACTGGTCGTCGGTGCTGGCCGGACGTTCGGCACTGGCCGGAATCACCCACTTCGACGCGTCCGCCTACCCGACACGAGTTGCTGGCACCGTGGCCGGGTTCGCGGCGCACGAGCACGTGCCTGGCCGGCTCGTGCCGCAGACCGACCGGTGGACCCACTTCGGGCTGGCTGCGGCGGCGCAGGCGCTCGACGACGCCGCGCTCGACCCGGCTGCCCTGCCGGAGTACGAGATGGGTGTCGTCACCGCCAGCTCCTCCGGCGGCACGGAGTTCGGCCAGCGGGAAATCGAGGCGCTGTGGCGGGACGGTCCGGGGCACGTCGGGGCGTACCAGTCAATCGCCTGGTTCTACGCGGCGACGACCGGGCAGATCTCCATCCGGCACGGGATGCGCGGTCCCTGCGGCGTGCTGGTCACCGAACAGGCCGGCGGGCTGGACGCGATCGGCCAGGCCCGCCGGCTGGTCCGCGGCGGTCTGCGCACGGTGGTAACCGGCGGCACGGATGCGTCGCTCTGCCCGTACGGGCTGGTGGCCCAGCTCAGCTCCCGCCGGCTAAGCCCCGGCACCGACCCGGCCCGGGCGTACGTGCCGTTCGACGCGGACGCCGCGGGACATGTGCCTGGCGAGGGCGGTGGCATGCTGATCGTCGAGGAGGCCGGTGCGGCGGCCGAGCGCGGCGCGCGCCGGTACGGCGTCGTCGCGGGTTACGCCGCCACGTTCGACCCGCCGCCCGGTTCGGCCCGGCCGTCGGCGCTCGGGCGGGCGATCACCGCCGCGCTGGTCGACGCCGGGTTACGGCCGGGGCGAATCGGGGCGGTATTCGCCGACGCCGCCGCGGTCCCCGAGTTGGACCGGCAGGAGGCGGCCGCGATCGCCGGGGTCTTCGGCCCGTACGGGGTGCCGGTCACCGCACCGAAGACGATGACCGGCCGGCTCTACGCCGGCGGTGCGGCACTCGACCTGGTGACCGCGTTGTTGGCGCTGCGCGACGGCGTGATCCCGCCGACGACCGGCGTCCGGCACCCGCTCGACGAGCTGCGGCTCGACCTGGTGTGCGACCGGCCGCGGCAGGCCGATCTGGAGCACGTGCTGATGCTCGGCCGCGGAATCGGTGGATTCAACGCCGCGGTGGTCCTGTCCCGATGAGTTCCGACGAACGAGGAGTGAGCATGCCCGAACTGACCTTGGCGGATCTGACGCGAATCCTGCGTGCGGCCGGCGGTGAGGACGATCCCGAGACGCTCCAGGGTGACATCCTCGACGTGCCCTTCACCGACCTTGGCTACGACTCGCTGGCAATGTTGGAGACGGTGAGCCGGATCGAACGTGAGTTCGACCTCTCCCTGCCGGACGATCTGGTACCGGAGATGCCCACACCCCGCATCGCACTGGACACCATCAATTCCCGGCTGCGCGCGACGGCCTGATCGCCCAGCCGGCCGGGGAGTACCCGGCCGGCCACGACGGGAGGGAGGCAACCGCATGACATCGGCCGGAGTGACCGCCGAAACCGCGAGGGGATTCGCGCGCTGTCCGGCGTGTGGTCTGATCACGTACACCCGCCGGCTGGTTCGGACGGGCCGGGTGTGCCCGGAGTGCGGGGCGCACGGTCGGCTGTCCGCGCCGGAGCGGCTCGCGCAGTTACTGGACGAGGGCAGCGCGACCGTGCTTCCCGCGGACGATCCCGTGCGCGACCCGCTGGCGTTCACGGACTCCCGAGCGTACCCGGACCGGCTCGCGCTCGCCCGCCGCGCCACCGGGCTGACCGAGGCCGTGGTGTGCGCGCGCGGCACGATCAGCGGCCAGCCCGTGACGGTGGCGGTGATGGACTTCGGCTTCCTGGGCGGCAGCCTCGGCACAGTGGTTGGTGACCGGATCACCCGCGCGGCCGAGGCCGCCCTCGCGGAACGGACGCCACTGATCATCGTCACCGCGTCCGGCGGTGCGCGCATGCAGGAGGGGGTGTTCTCGTTGATGCAGATGGCGAAGGTCAGCCATGCCGTCGCGGCCTTGGACGACGCCGGCCTGCTCACCGTCTCGATCATCACCGAGCCCACCTTCGGTGGGGTCGCGGCGTCGTTCGCGACCTGCACTGACGTGCTGATCGCCGAGCCCGGTGCCCGGATGGGTTTCGCCGGTCCACGGGTGATCGAGCAGACGGTCCGGGAACGCCTACCGGAGGGTTTCCAGACTGCCGGCTTCCTGCTCGAGCACGGCATGATCGACATGGTGGTGCCCCGGGGGGAACTGCGCCCCGTGCTGTGCCGTCTGCTCGCGGTGACCCGGCCGGCGATGTTCGCCGAGGTTGCTGACATGGTGATCCGCGACCCTGCCACGCTGCCGGAGGTGGACGCGTGGGACGTCGTACGGGCAGCCCGCGACCCGGCCAGACCGACCACGCTGGACTACGCCACCGCTTTGCTCGACGGCTTCGTCGAGCTGCACGGCGACCGGCTCGCGGGTGACTGCCCGGCGATCGTCGGCGGAGTGGGTGTCCTGCGTGGACGGCCGGTACTTCTGCTCGGTCACCAGAAGGGACACGACACTCGCGAACTGGTCAGGCGCCGGTTCGGCATGGCCTCCCCGGAGGGGTACCGCAAGTCGTCGCGGCTTCTGCGGCTGGCCGCCAAGCTCGAGCTACCGGTCGTGACGCTGGTTGACACGCCGGGCGCCTACCCGGGCATCGCGGCTGAGCAACGCGGTCAGGCGCTCGCCATCGCCGAGATCATCAAGCAGCTGTGCTCACTGCCCGTACCCGTCGTCTCGGTGGTGACCGGCGAGGGCGGCAGCGGTGGAGCGCTCGCGCTCGCGGTGGCCGACCGGGTGCTCTGCCGGGAGAGCGGCTTCTACTCGGTGATCAGCCCCGAGGGTTGCTCGGCGATCCTGTGGAAGGACGCCGCAGCCGCCCCGCAGGCCGCTCGCGCGTTGCGGCTCGGTGCCCGGCATCTGCTGGCCTCCTCGGTCGTCGACGGGGTCGTGCCGGAGCCGTCCGATCCGGCGGCAGCCATGGCGGCCGTGGGCGATGCTGTCGCGGTTACCCTCGCAGCGCTTGACCACACTGATCGCAGGGAACTCGTCGCAAACCGCCGGGCGCGATTCCGCCGGTTCTGACCGCCGGTGTCCGCCGGCTCACTGGCGCAGATGCGCCAGATCGTCGGGCGGCAGCGGCAGGTCGCCCTTGACCTCTGGCGCCGGGATCAACGCGGCGCTGATCGCCTTGTTGACCGCGTCGATGCGCGACACCGCGTTGAGCTTTTTGAACACGTGCCGCATATGCCGCTTGACGGTGCCTTCACTGATGTAGAGGCGCCGGGCGATCTGCGAGTTGCTCAGCGCCTCCGCCGCCAGTGACAGCACGTCGTGCTCCCGCTCTGAGAGCCGCACCGAGTGCGGTGCCGCACGGGAACCGCCGCGCTCCCGCGGGAACTCGCCGCCACCGGGCACCACCGGGCGGCGCCCGGCCGACAGGATCAGGTGCACCCGACCTTCTTCGCGGCTCACGCTGCGGATGGTGGCGAGCAGTTCGTCGCTGGTGACGCTCTTGGACAGGTACGCCCGGACGCCCAGTGCCAGCAGCTCCGGCACGATCCGCGGGTCGTCCCGCCCGCTCAACACGACGATCCTGCTCTCCGGCGCGTGCGTGCGCAATGCAGCGACCATGTCCAGGGTGGTGGGTCCGGCCAGCTCCCAGTCGACGAGCACGACGTGTGGACGGTGAAGAGAGGTCAGCACGACCGCGTCGGGCGTGCGTGGATCGGGCGCGTCGTGAATCACCGACAGGTCGGACTCGACGTCGATGATGCAGCGGACCCCGTCCCAGAACAACGTCGGGCCCCCCAGTGTCAACACTCGCAGCGGCTCGTCCGCCTGGGCTGCGGAAATATGCACCTGGTGAGGCGAAGCGGTGGTTCCTCGTGGCGGTGAAAAACCTCTCAACATGACTCCCCCGTGCCGCTTTTCAGCCACCACGAGAATACCGCCGTATCGTCGAGCCGCCGTCCAGACGGTGGCGCCGAAAAAACGATTCCGGAAAACCCGAAAACGCACCCGATGTCCAGCTTAGACTTATATGATCCATTTAGTCGGCCCGCGGCCTCGATCCACCGACGCCGTTGACGCCCGTCGTCAAATGATCATCTTTGGTGTCGGTGATTTGGCGGGCGGGCGGCACTCGCCGATCGCGTGACCGGCCTGCTCCGCCGAGTCCGCTCGCACCACGATCTCGCCCGTCACGCCGCACGATCGGGCACCTCGCTGATCATGCTGGCCCCACCCGGACCGAGCCGGCGTTACCCGACCGGCAGCCTCGTGGCGGCGATCACCGGCGCCGGCAGTGGATCGAGGCTGAGATCCGGTCAGTTCGGGCATTCCGGCGGCAGATCGGGTTACTCCGAAGGGGGTATGGTGTCCACCCCTTCCGGCCAAAATTGTTTCCCGCAATCGACGACATAGTCGTCGCTTAATATCCTCAACGTGCGGCACACACTATCCGGCGCACCGCTGATGTCGCAATTCACAATGTTCACAAATCGGGGGTGACAAGTGCTCCACTACCGCCTTCTCGGTCCGCTCGAGGTCGACGTCGACGGCACCAATCGCACGCCGACAGCGCCGAAGGTCCGGCAGGTTCTCGCACTGCTGCTGCTGAGTCCGGACCGAGTCGTCTCGATCGAGTCGTTCATCGAAGAGGTCTGGGACGCCGGACCGCCGGCGAGCGCGGTGACGACGACCCAGACGTACATGTACCAACTCCGCAAGATCCTGCACGGCGTCCGTCGCGAGCCCGTGCTGCTCACCCGCGCGCCCGGCTACCTGCTCCGGATGCAGAACGCGCAGACCGACCTGGACGCGTTCGATCGGTTCGCCGCGCAGGGCCGGGCGTTGTTCGCCGCGAACGAGTTGGAGCGGGCTGCGGAACGACTGCGCCAAGCCCTCGCACTCTGGCGTGGCCCGGTGGCGATGCCGGACGTCATGCGGGGCCCGCTGCTCCGGGCTCACCTCGCGGCGCTCGAGGAACGGCGAATCCGGGTCCTGCACGAGCGGATCCAGGTGGACCTGACGCTGGGTCGTTACGCCGACCTGGTCGTCGAACTGCGCCGGCTGGCGGCCGAGCGTCCGCTGGACGAGTGGTTGCACTGCAGGCTGATGGCCGCGCTCCACGGTTTGGGCCGCCGCGGCGAGGCCCTGAGCGCCTACCAACGGGCCCGCAATGTGCTGCAGGAGCAACTGGGGCTCGACCCCTCCGCCGAGCTGCGGCGGATGCAGCGGCTGGTGCTCGCCGGGCTGCCGCTCGACACCGCGTCGGCACCCTCACTGGCCTCCTGAACAACACGCTGCCCCGGGCGAGGGGTGCCCGGCGCGTGACGCGCGCCGGGCACCCCTCGCACGGGGGATCAGCCGGTCTCGACGGTGGTGACCGGGGACCGCTCGGAGACCGTCAGCGACGGGACCGGCAACCGCACCGCCGCCACGACGCCGACCACCAGCAGCAGGGCCGTCAGCCCGAACACCGTCTGCGCCGCGTCCAACGTCGACGTGCTCCCGCCGGCTGCCAACCGGCTGTGGAAGACCGCCGACAGCACGGCCAGCACCAGAGAGCCGCCGACCTGACGGCTCAGCGACTGCATGGCGAGCGCGGCACCCAGGTGTACTCGTGGGGCCTGTCGGAGCAAGGTCAGCGTGTAGACCTGGAACCCCAGACCGATGCCAACACCGATCGCCATCGTCGCCAACGCCCAGCCGGCCCAGCCGCCCGGTCCGAGGTCCGGGTGTGTGAACGCCAGCCATGCCGTGCCGGCCGCCAACAGCACCGTGCCGGTCACGCCGAACCACTGCGTACGGGCGGCGCGGGCCAGCAGGGGAGTCCCCGCCAGCGACACCACCAGCGTGCCGAAGGTCAGTGTCAAGAGGTACATTCCGGCGTCGGCGGCCGAGGCGCCGAGCGAGACGAACACGATGGGCAGGAACGTGACCACGACGAGCATGCCCGCACCGGTGTTCCAGCCCTGGACCGCCACCGATCGCACCACCCGGTTGCGCAGCAGCGCCGGTGGCAGGACGGGATCAGCCGCCCGGTGGGCGGACCGCCACCACAGGGCCAGCAGGACGGCGGCGGCCACCACCAGCGCGATCACCCCAGGTGACGCAAAGGCCCACTGGGTGCCGGCCGCGCCGGCCAGCAGCACCAGCGTCGTGAGCGCGGCACCCAACCACAGCATCCCGGCGTAGTCGACTCGCCCGCCGGCAGCGACGGGTGGCAACCGCAGCGTGGCGACGAGAAGCAGGGCCAGCACCGACGGGGGCACGGTGGCCAGGAACACCCAGCGCCAGCCGAAGCTGTCGGTCAGGACGCCGCCGGCCAACGGACCGAACGCGGTACCGATGTTGACCAGCGTCGCGGTGACGATCTGATAGCGCACCAGCCGGCGTGGGTCCAGCAGCTCGGCGTAGACCGCGTACGCGGAGATCATCAGGCCACCGGCCCCGGCACCCTGCACCGCACGGGCCGCGATCAGCTGGTTCATCGACTGCGCCAAGCCACACAGCAGCGAGCCGAGAGTGAGTACAGCCAGCGCGGCAACCAGCAACGCCCGCCGGCCGTACACGTCGCTGAGCTTGCCGTACAGCGGAGTGGTCACCGTCGACGCGAGCACGGCGGCGGTGACCACCCAGGCGAACCGGTCGGTGCCGCCCAGGTCCGCAGCGATCACCGGAAGCGCGGCCGCCGTCAGGTTGAGATCGACCATCGCGAGCAGCTGAGCCAGCACCACCCCGGACAGGGGCACCATGATCCGCCGGTCAGCCATGGCCGAGCCCGCCACGCTCGTCGACGGGGTCCGGACGGCCTGCGGCCGGCGGCAGCGGGCGGCACGGCGAGCGCGGCATCGGCGGGCCCATCGGATGGGTGAGGGCGCTGTACCAGCCGTACGCCGCCAGCACCCGCGCGACCGGGCGGCCGAGTCGCCGCCACAGCTCGCTCACCGCCGCTGCCCCACGGAGGTGGGCACGGCGTCGGCGCGGCCGCGAACCGCGCCCGCCGCGGTGGCGAGCGCCGCGTCGTCCGGTGCCGGCGCCCGCCAGGCGACGTAGCCGTCGGGGCGTAGCAGGATCGCCTCACCCGGTGCCGCCCGGAAACGCCGTTCCCAGCCACCGTCCGGGTCGGTGTCCCCGTCGAATGCGACCAGCGGCAGCTCGTTCCGTGCCGCAGCGGTGCGCCAGCCGTCGCCGTCCGGTCCCGCGAGCAGCACCGGACCGGCCGCCGGCAGATCCAGGGTGGAGATCCGACGCCCGAGGTGGCGCAGCCACACGTGCGGCAGCCGGGTACCTGGCCGGCCGGTCAGGTCTGCCGGTCCGTACACAGACACGTCTGGGTCGACGCCCTCGTCCAGGACGGCCCCGGAGCGATATCGCAATCCGAAGGTCAGCGTGAGGTCATCCAACATGCCCTCGCCGCGCTGCGGCGCCGCGAACCCGGTGCCGTTGGTCACCCGCCGGCGGCACTGATCGACGGTGAGGGCCGCCACCGCGAGCCGCTCCTGCTCGTAGCTGTCGAGCAGTCGAGCACCAGCCTCGCCGGACACCACCGCGGCCAGCTTCCACGCCAAATTCTGGGCGTCCTGGATACCGGTGCTGGCACCGAAGCCGCTGACGGGTGGCATCACGTGCGCGGCGTCGCCGGCCAGGAAGACCCGGCCGTCCCGGAAGCGGGCCGCCGTCACCGCCGACAGCTCCCAGGGCTGCGTGTCGCGGATCGACAGCGGCAGGTCGGGGTCGCCGATCGCCGCCCGCACCAGCTCGGCGCAGCGCTGCCGGGTGAAGGCATCCATCCCGCCCTCCGCGGACGGGTCGAAGCGGACGTAGAGCGTGCCCTGCCGCAGCGTGTCGTCGTGCACCAGCAGGCCATCGACGACGTCGTTCTGCACTTGGCAGATCGCGAACCGGCGCCCACGCAGCGGTGCCGCCAGGTCCGCGTCGAAGACGATGCTGAGCTGATGGTGCAAGCCCCAGCGGCCGTGCACCGGGATGCTGAGCCGCTCCCGCACCCTGCTGCGCGGCCCGTCCGCCGCGACGAGGTAGTGGGCCCGCACCTCGGCGACCCGGCCGGTCACCCGGTGCACGACCTGCGCCCGCACGCCGTCGTCCTCCTGCTCGAATGTGGTCAGCTCGGTGCCGAACCGGACATCCGCGCCGAGCTCCTCGGCCCGCGCCCGAATCAGCGGCTCCAGCCGGTCCTGGCTGAGCAACGCCCACCGGCACGGGGTGAGGCCACCCAGGTCGGCCCCGCCCGGCAGGTCGTGCCGGAGCAGTTCCTCGCCGGTCAGGCTCCGTACCCTGGCGCGCAGCGTATGTCCGTCGAAGCCCCGGCTGGCCTCGGCCACCGCGGCCTCCAGGCCCACCGCCCGGAGCACCTCGACGGCGCGGGGATTGAACCCGCGCGCCCGCGGGTGCGGCGAGGGTGCCGGACGTCGCTCGACCAGGACGGTGGGCACGCCCCGGCTGGCGAGGTACGCAGCCGTGGTCAGCCCGGTCACCCCGCCGCCGGCCACGAGTACGGATGTATGCACGTGCTGCACGGTCACTCCCCTCTGGCGTGCTCAAGCCGGCCGGACGCCGGAGAGCAGGGTGTTGTGCACGCCGATCGGCACCGCCGTGATGCCGGTGAAGCCCGCCTCGGTGAGCCAGTCGCGCGCCTCCGCAGCGGTGTACTCCGCACCGTGCGGAGTCACCATCAGCATGTTGAGGCTGGTCAGTAGTGCTCCCGCCGTACCCCGGCGGTCGTCGTCGATCATCGGGTCGATCACCATGAGCCGACCCCCCGGTGCCAACGCGTCGAACGCGCGGGACACCAGGGCCTGTCGCTCCTGAAGGGCCCAGTCGTGCAGCACGTGGCTCAGAATCAGCACGTCCGCGGCGGGCATCGGCACGGTGAAGAAGTCGCCCGCGTGGAAGGTCACCCGGTCGGCGATGCCGAGCTGCGTCATGTGCTCGGTGAAGACCGGCTCCACACCGGGCAGGTCGAAGACGCCCGCCTTGAGGTGCGGGTGGCGGCGCAGCAGCGCGGCCACCAGATTGCCGCGGGCCCCGCCGACGTCCACGACGCTATCCACCGACGTCCAGTCGAACGCCTCCGCCACCGGCGGTCCGATCATGCCGTTGAGGTAGTCCATGCCGGCGGTGAAGTTCCGCCAGGCGGCGGTCGTCCGGTACTGCTCCGTGAACATCTGCGGGCCGGCACCCCAACGGTTCTGCGGCTCGCCGGTACGCAGCGCGTCGGCCAGCCGGTCCCACCGCGCGTCGGCGGCGGAAAGGAACGCGCCGACGTACGAGGGCCGCTTCTCGTTCAGAAAGTGGTCGGACAGCGGCGTGTTGCGGTACCGGTCGCCGTCGCGCTCCAACATGCCCAGAGCGACAAGCGCGTCCAGGAAGTCGGGCACGCCACGCGGGTGCAGCTCCAGTCGTATGCGTAGCTGCTCGGCGGTCAGTGGACCATCGGCGAGGACGGTGAAGACACCGAGCTCGGCGGCGGTCAACGTCACCTTACGGCTGAAGTACGCCGTGCCGAGCCGCCACAGGGGCTCGGCGCTGACCGGCTGCGTGTCGAGGGATTCGGGCACGTCGGGACCTCCGCTCGATGAGTTGCTGCAAGCAGGCTGCGCGGCCGGCCTGGAGTGCGGGTCGTCCGGCGGTCCAGCCCTCCCCTTCGACCGGGCCTCGATCGCCGCCCGAGCGAGGTCCGGCAGGCTCCAAGCGGCCACCGACGGAGGGGACGAGCGGATGCGCTCCACCGACACCACCGACACCACCGACCTGCCGGCCTTCCCGATGCCGTCGCCGTTCCCCGGCGAGCCGCCGATCGCGTTTGCCCAGCTACGCGAGGAGAAGCCGGTCGCCCGGGTCAGGTTGCCCACCGGGGACGAGGCATGGTTGGTCACCGGCCACGCTGAGAACCGGATCGTGCTGACCGACGCCCGGTTCAGCCGAGCCGCCGCTGCTGCACCCGGTGCTCCCCGGCTGCAACCGATCCCGCCGGACCCGGGATCGATGCTCAACATGGACCCCCCTGAGCACACCCGACTACGCCGCCTGGTCGCGCCGGCGTTCACTCCACGCCGCATCGAGGACCTCCGGCCGGCGCTGCGTCGCGACGTGGACGCGCTGCTCGACGACTTGCTGGCGGCCGGGCCACCGGCCGACCTCGTCACCGGCTTCGCCCGCCGGCTGCCGGTCGCCGTGATCTGCGAGTTGCTCGGCGTGCCCGGTTCCGACCGCCGGCGGATCACGGAATGGGTCGACCTGCTGCTGAGCCTCACCACGCATCCGCCACAGCGGATCGCCGCCGCCCGGCGCGAGATGAAGGCGTACCTGGCGGGCCTAGTCGTGTCGGCCCGGGACCGGCCTGGCAACGGCCTGCTCAGTCAAGTGATCGAGGCATACGACGAAATCGGTGGCACCGACGACGAGGAGGTCGTGATGCTCGCCGCGACCATCCTCACCGGCGGTTTCCTGACCACCGCCGGGGAGATCGCGCTGTCGATCGTCACGCTGCTGCGCCATCCGGAGCAGCTGGCCGCCCTTCGTCGCGAGCCGGAGACCCTACCGAGGGCCGTCGAGGAGTTGCTGCGCTACAACGTGCTCACCACCGGCGGCGGCCTGCTCCGCGTGGCCACTGAGGACGTCGTGCTGGGCGGGGTGAGAATCCGCGCCGGTGAGGCCGTGCTACCGGCGATCAGCGCGGCGAACCGCGACCCACGCGTCTACACGGAGCCGGACGTGCTCGACTTCCGGCGGCCGGACAACCCGCACATCACCTTCGGTCTCGGCGTGCACTACTGCCTTGGCGCCAAGCTGGCCCGGATCGAACTGGAGGAGGCGCTGGCCGGCGTGCTGCGCCGGCTGCCGCCGACGCTGCGCCTGGCGAGCGACGTGACGGCGCTGGCCGTGTACCCCGGGCACCTGGTGCGCGGCCTGCCGGAGCTGCCGATCACCTGGTGACAGGACCCGCATCCCGCCAGCCGGGCTGCACCAGGCCCCATTCATAGGCCAGCACCACGACCTGCACACGGTCCCGGGCGCCCAGCTTCATCATCACGCGGCTCACGTGTGTCTTTGCGGTCGCGACACTGCAGCTCATCCGCTCGGCGAGTTCCTGGTTCGTCAGGCCACGGGCGATCAGCATCAGCACCTCACGTTCCCGCGCGGTGAGCTGGTCGAGGCCGGGCGAGGCCGGCGGCTCGTGGCTGCGCGCCGCGTACTCCGCGATGAGCCGGCGCGTCACCGACGGCGCGAGTAGTGCCTCACCGGCGGCGACCACGCGCACCGCCTGCAGCAGCGCGGCCGGCTCGATGTCCTTCACGAGGAAGCCGCTCGCCCCGGCGCGCAGGCTGCGGAAGATGTACTGGTCGTGCTCGAATGTGGTGAGAATGACGATGCGGATGTCGGACAGCTCGGGCCGAGCGGCGATCCGGCGGGTCGCCTCGATGCCGTCCATCCGGGGCATGCGGATGTCCATCAGCAGCACGTCCGGTCGCACCTGCGCCGCGACCCGTAGGGTCTGCTCGCCGTCGGCGGCCTCACCGACGAACTCGATGTCCGGCTCAGACTGCAGCAGCGCACGCAGACCAGCCCGTACCAGGGTCTGGTCGTCGGCCAGCATCACCCGGATCATCGGGCGTCGCTGCGCAGCGGCATCCGGGCGCTGACCACGAAACCGCCGTCGTCGGCACCGCGCGCCTCGAACGTCCCGTTCACCGCGGCCACCCGCTCCCGCATGCCGAGCAGGCCGTTACCCTGCGAGAACGGCTCGGGCGGCGCACCCCGACCGTCGTCGCGGACCTCGACCTCCACCTCGCCGCGCTCGTGGACGATCCGGACCCGGGCACGGACGGCACCGGAGTGCCGGATCACGTTGGTCAGCGACTCCTGCACGATGCGGTAGAGCGCGAGGTCGAGGCTGGCCGGCAGGACGGCCGGCACGTCGACCACGTCGAGCGCGACGTCGACCCCGTTGGCCTCCGCGTCCCGGACGAGACTGTCGAGGTCGGCCATGCCGGGCACCGGGTCGGTGGGCAGCTCGTCCTCGTCGACCCGGCGCAGCATGCCGAGCGTCGACCGCATCTCGACGAGCACACCGCGGCTGGTCTCCCGGATGGCCAGCAGCGCCTCACGCGCCTGGTCGACGTCGCGGTCGATCAGATGGGCCGCGACCCCAGCCTGGATCGTCACGGTCGAGATGCGGTGGGCCAGCACGTCGTGCAACTCGCGGGCGATCCGCATCCGTTCCTCCACCGCGCGGCGCCGGGCTTCTTCCTCGCGGGTGGCCTCGGCCAGGGCTGCCCGCTCCTGCACCTGGCGCAGCCGTTCCTGGTGGCTGCGGGCCGCCTCCCCCACCGCCATGATCAGCGAGAGCCAGGCGACCAGCCAGACCGCACCCTGCGTGTTGGGCTCACGGTCGTGCAGCGGTCCGAGCAGGAACACCCCGGCCAGGAAGGCGAGGGCGGTCAGCCCGGCCGCAAGCCGGTGCCGCGACACGACGGCGAAGTAGATCGCCACGGCGGGCGGGATGGTGAACGCACCGCCGGGAAAGTTCAGGCCGTGGTACGTGAGGGACAGCGCGAGCGTGCCGGCGAGCATCACCAACGGCCAGCGGCGGTGCAGCGCGATCAGGGCGGCATCGATGGTCAACAGCAGATAGCCGAACGGCAGCGGGGGGTGCGGCGAGCCGTCCTGCCAGCCGATGATGGCCGTGGCCGACAGGCTCACCGCAAGCACGACGAGCGCCGGCCCGATCTCCCCGGCAAGGCCGTGGCGCGCCGTCCGGCTCCAGCGGGCCACCGGACCCGGTGAGCCCGTCACGCCTGGGCCGGGGGAATCCCGGTGGGGCGGCAACCGGTCAGCGAACACCCACCCAGATTAGTCGCCCGGTCGCGGCCCGTCGCCCGACCGGCAGCGGACTCGTGTGTACATCCTGAGGCCAGCCATTGCCCGCGAACCTGGCCCCACGATGTAGCCGAAGCGTCGTCCGTCGCCCGACGCCCCTTCGAGCATGCTTCGGCAGACTCGTCGCCATGGACGCCGTCGAGATCAGCAGGCTGCAGTTCGCCGTCACGGGCTCGGTCCACTACCTCTTCGTGACACTCTCGCTGGGGCTGGTGCTCTTCGTCGTGGCGTTCCAGACGCTGTGGACCATCCGGAAGAATCCGGCCTACGAGCGGATGACCAAGTTCTGGGGCCGGCTCTACGTCATCAACTACGGTGCCGGCATCATCGGTGGCCTGGTGATGGAGTTTCAGTTCGGGCTCAACTGGTCCGGCCTCGCGCACGCCACCGGCAACGTCTTCGGCGGACTGATCGCGATCGAGACGCTGGTGGCCTTCTTCATCGAGGCGACGTTCCTCGGCATGTGGATCTTCGGCTGGGGTCGGATCCCCCGCGTGCTGCACCTAGGGCTGATCTGGGTGGTGGCCGCCACGGCGTACGTCTCGGCCTACTGGATCCTCGCGGCCAATGCGTTCCTGCAACACCCGGTCGGGTACGAGATGCGCGACGGGGTGGCCTTCCTGACCGACTTCAGTGCGCTGCTGCGCAATCCCAACCTGGTCGACGCGCTGTTGCACGTCGTATCCGCGGCGGTGGTCACCGGCGCGCTGTTCGTGGCCGGCGTAAGCGCATGGCAGTTCCTGCGCCGCACGCCCGATGTCGCCGAGTTCCGCCGGTCCCTGCGGTTCGCCGTCGTCGCCCTGCCGCTCGGTGTCTACCCGGCCATTCACTTCGGGTTCCTGCAGGAGGTCGTCATCGAGCAGAGCCAGCCCGCCAAGCTCGCGGCGATATACGCCGACCCGGAGCGCAGCCTGCGGGTGCAGCGGGAGCTCGCGGCGCAGTTCGGCCCAGGCGACTGGATACCACCCGACTGGGTGTCGGTGCCCTACCAGATCATGATGCAGACGACGTTCGGCCTGGCCCTGGTGTCGATCACGCTGCTGGTGCTGCTGACCCGCGACTGGCTGGTGCGGTTGCGTGTGCCGCTGTACTTGCTGGTCGGGCTCATCCCGGTGCCGTTCGTGCTGGTGGTCTGCGGATGGCTGGTGCGCGAGGTCGGGCGCCAACCGTGGGCGGTCTACGGCCTGCTGTCGACAACGGACGCCGCCAGCCCGCTCTCCACCGGCGCCGCCGCGGCGTCGTTCGCGGGCTTCTCCGTGCTGCTGGGCGGGCTGGTGCTGCTCAACGTCACATTGCTCTGGCGGTTCGCCCGCCGTGGCATCGAGGACGATGCCCTGGGCATGCCGCTGGGCGCGGCGCTCGGCCCGTCGACCTCTGACGACGACTCCCTACTCGTGGGCAGGTGAGGGCCGTGGATCTGTTCTTCGCCCTGGTGCTGGGCCTGCTGTTCGGCGGCTACCTGGTGCTCGACGGCTTCGACATCGGCAGCGGCATGCTGGTGCGCCCGCTCGGCCGCACCGAGTGGGAACGCCGGGCGATGATCACCGCCTTCGGACCGTTCCTCCTCGCGAACGAGGTCTGGCTTGTCGCCACCGGCGGGGTGTTGTTCGGCGCCTTTCCCCTGCTCGAGAAGGAGATGCTCGGTGAACTGAGGGCTCTGGTCTGGCCGCTGCTGGTCGTCTGGATGGTTCGCGACGTGGCCGTGTGGTCGCGCAGCAGGTTACCGGGCGTTCGCTGGCGCCGCTGGTGGGACGTGGTTCTCGCCGTGTCCAGCACGGTCTTCGCGGCCGGCTGGGGGATGCTGATCGCCAACCTACTGGTCCGGTTCGGCGGAGGCGGTGCCGACTTCCCGGTGTACGGCTGGTTCTCGCTGCTCTGGGCCGTGACCATGGTGGCTGTCTTCGCGGGACACGGCGCCGTGTTCCTGACCACCCGGCTGCCTCAGGTGCTGGCCGCCGCGGTGGCGCTCACCGCGCGGCGGGTGCTGCCGGCCGGTGCGGGCCTGCTCACGGTCGCGACCGTGGTCACGGTGGTCGCCGGTGTGCTGCCGCAGCGGACGGGTGCGCTGGTGCCGGCGGCACTGGCCGGGCTCGTCGCGTCCGCCGCACCGCTGGCCGCACGGGCGCTGCTGGACAAGGGACGATCCGGCCCGGCGTTGGCCATGACCGCCGGTGCTGTCGTGGGCCCGTTGCTGGTGGTGACGACTACCGGGGCGGACAGCGTCCGGACGGCAGCGGCCGACATGGCGTCGCTCTCCGCACTCGGCGGTATCACGGCCGTCGTGCTGCCGGTTGTCATGATCGGGCAGGTGTACCTGTGGTGGGTGTTCCGACACCGGGTCGACGACCGTTCGGTGGTGTTCTTCTGATGCGGCGCCCGGTCGTGCCCGCGCCGCGACCCCCGGTGCCGGGGCGGCCCTCGGCAACCAGGGCGGCCCCGGCCGACCGGGCGTGGTCAGGCCAGGCAGCGGCCGCCGACGAGGGTCTCCCCGTAGCTGAAGACGGTGCCGGTGCCCACCTCACGCGGCGCCAAGGACCCGAGGTCGGCGAACGCCGGGTCATCGGTCAGCCACAGGTCGGCTGGGCCGGAGCGCAGCCCGGTGAACGTCACGTCGGTCACCTGAGAGGCGACCAAGCCGGTGACCGGCTCTTCGCCCGGCACCCAGCCCGGGAAGAGGCGGCTGTGCACCAGCGGCAGCGCGAAGAGCGGCGGAGGGTCACCGTGCTCCGTCCGGGTGTGCACTGCGCCGCGCGCGATCCGCTGACCGAACACCGACGCCACCCCGTTGAACGTGCCGGCGCCGCTCATCGGCGGCCCGGCCCGGCCCGCCGGCACCGCCCGTGTCTGGTTGATCTCGCCGAACTGCTTCGGCATGCCCTGGATCCAACCCCGCACCAGGGACACGGCGCTGTCCACCCATGCATAGGGACAGCGCACCACCGGCACGCCCCGGTGCTGGCAGGCCAGCAGGATGAGGAACTCGGCGAACTGGCACCGTTCCGGTGCTTCCAACTCGTCGCCCGAGTCGGAGCACCACTGCCACTGCGCCCACACGGCGGCGGCTGCCCCGGCGTCGGGACCGGGTTCAAGCCCCGGTGGCAGGTGACGGGCGACTGCGTCCGGGTCGGCCCGGTACTCCACCATCACCACCTCACCGGAGAAGTGCCAGGGCGGCGGAGTGACCATGGCCGCCGCGCCGGTAGGCGACAACGGCAGTGAGTATCCGTACGGTTCCGTACGGGTGACGGGATCATCCATGCCGTACAGCGTAGGAACGGATGATCCGGTCGTTTTCGTGCACGGCTGGAGCATCCAGGCAGGGCGTCGACCGAGGAGGAGCGCGACGGAATGCGGGCGGACGAGACAACGGCGAGCAGTGCGGCCGTCACTACACAGGACCTGACGCGGGTGTACGGCAGCGGCGCCGGGGCGGTCCGCGCGTTGGACGGTGTGTCGGCGTCCTTCGCCCGGGGCCGTTTCACGGCGGTGATGGGCCCGTCCGGCTCGGGCAAGTCGACGTTCCTGCACTGCCTGGCCGGCCTCGACCAGCCGACGTCCGGTGCGGTGGTGGTCGCCGGTCAGCAGCTCGCCCGGTTGAACCGGACCGCGCTGGCCAAGCTCCGCCGGGAGCGGATGGGCTTCGTGTTCCAGGCGTTCAACCTGCTGCCGGTGCTCACGGCGGAGGAGAACATCACCATGATCGCTCATCTCGCCCGCCGCCGGGTCGACCGCGCCTGGATGGCCCAGTTGGTGGCCCGGCTCGGCCTCGCCGACCGGCTGGACCATCGGCCGGCCCAACTCTCCGGCGGTCAGCAGCAGCGGGTGGCGATCGCCCGAGCGTTGCTCACCCGGCCGGACGTGGTCTTCGCCGACGAGCCGACCGGCAACCTCGACTCCCGTTCCGGCACGGAGGTGCTGCGGTTCCTGCGCGAGGCGGTCGAGACGGAGAACGCGAGCATCGTGATGGTCACACATGATCCGACCGCCGCGGCCTACGCCGACGAGGTGCTGTTCCTCGCCGACGGCCGGATCGTCGACACACTCGCCGAGCCGACCGTCGACGAGGTTCTGGCGCGGCTGCGCCGGATCTCGGAGCCGAGCTGATGGCCGGCGTGCGGATCCTCTGGCTGATCACCCGCCGCACGGTGGCCGAGCGGTGGCCCCGGCTCGTCGGCACCATCGCGGCAGGTGCGCTCGCCACCGGTCTGCTCGCGGGGTCGTTGCAGTTCATCCTCCAGTTCGCAGCCGCGACGGACGACGTCGGCGGCAGCGAGTACGCCACCGTCTCGCTGGTCGCGCGGCCCGGTGACGCGCCCGTGCGGGGTCCGGAGAGCGGTTCCGGGGCTCGGGTGTCCGCGGCGACGGTCGAACAGGTCGCCGCGTTGCCGGGCGTCGTCGCGGCGGCCGGTGACGCCGCGGTGCCGGCCGACATCGTCGGTGCCGAAGGGCGGGTCGTCGCCCCACCGATCGGCGGCGGCAGCCACCTGCGGCCGTGGATCGCCGCCCCGCAGCTGTCGCCGTACGCGCTCGTGGCGGGCCGGGCGCCGGAGGCGGCCGACGAGGTCGTCATCGACCGGCAGACCGCGCGCGGCGGCGACCTTCGGCCGGGTGATGTCACCGTCCTGCTCCTGCCGGACGAGGCGATCCGGGTGACGGTCGTCGGCGTGGTGACGGTCGGCGACGGTGACGGGTCGGTGAGCGGCCTCACCGTGCTCACCGAGCCCGCCCGGGTACGGCGGACCGCCGGGCTCGGCGACGACTGGCAGGCGCTCTGGGTTGCCGCCGCACCCGGGATCGACCGGGCGGCGCTGGCGACACGCGTCCGGGACGTGGTCGCCGGCACCAACCCCGATGCGCAGGTGTGGGTGGGTACCGGCGCGGAGGTACAGGCGTCCCAACGGCGTACGCTCGCTGAGCTGGCCACCCAGATCACGACCAACCTCGGCATGCTGGCCCTGGTCGGTGCGTTCGTCGGGGTGTTCGTGCTGGCGGGCACGTTCGGCACGCTCGCCCGCCAGCGCTCGCGGGAGCTGGCGTTGCTGCTGACCGTCGGCATGACGCCGCGCCAGGTGCGGCTGCTGCTGCGCGCCGAGGCGGTCGTCGTCGGCCTCGCCGCGGGTCTGCTCGGCCTCCTCCTCGGTCTCGGCGTCGCGCGCCTGCTGGCCGCGTCGCTGGCCGGCACCGGCCTGGACACCGGTGGCGTCGGTCCACAGCTCGGCCTCGCCTATCTGCTGCCGCCGCTTGCCGCAGGTCTGCTGATTGCCTGGTCGGCGTCCGCCCGGCCGGCATGGCGGGCGTCGCTGGCGCCGCCGGTCGAGTCGCTCGCCGCGTCGTCGGCCGATCCGTCGGGCCGGTCCCGGCGGCGCCTGGTCGCTGCCCTGCCGGTGCTCGCCCTGGCCGGCATGTTCGTGGCCCTCAGCTTCCTCGCTCGGCGGGAGGATCCGACGCCCGAGGGCGTGACGTCAGCCGGCGCGGCCGCCATCCTGGCAGGCCTGCTGCTGCTCTCCGCGCTGGCCGTGCTCGGGCCGTACGTGGTGCCGCCGCTCGGCCGGCTGGTCGGCGCACTCGCCGTCACGCTGCGCCCGGACGTCGGCCGGATGGCGCGTGCCTTCATCGTGCGCAGCCCGCGCCGGGTGGCCGCAGCCGCATCCCTGTTGATGCTGACCGTGGCCCTGGCGACGGTGACCTGGTCGTTGGTCACCTCGATCACCGAAGGCCGGGCGGACCGGGGAACGGTCGCCGTCCGGGCCGACCTGGTGGTGAGCACCGACGGAGGGAGTGGGCTGCCCGCCTCGGTCGCGGCCGACGTTGCCGCGGTGGCCGGAGTGCGGGAGTCCGCCGACCTGGTGCGGGCACGTACCACGGTCACCGATCCGATCCCGCCGCCGCGGGTCCGTGGCCGGCCGACCGTCGTGCCGCCGCTCGCCGTCACCGGCGCGCGGGTGGCTGCGGTGGCCACGCTCGTCGACCTCGGGGCCGCGGGCCCGCCGGTGTCCCGACTCACCGACGGGCAGATCGCCGTCGCCGCGGAACTCGCCGAGGCGTACGACTGGCCGGTGGGTACCCGGTTGACCGTGCGGGACGCGGCGGGCGTACAGAGCCTGGAGGTTGTCGCGACGTACTCACCCGAAGCGCAGGTGATGCTCGGGGACGCGCTCGTCAGCCCGGCCACGATCCGGGCGATCGATCCGGTGGCGTTCGTCTCCGCGGTTCTGATCGCCGGGCCCAGCCCGGTCGCCGACGGGCTTCGGGAAGCGGTGGCCGACGTCCCCACCGCGCGGATCGACCCGCCCCGCGCCTACCTGACCGGGCCGGGCGGCGGGCTGGTCTTCGATCCCATGCTGCTCTACGTCTTCCTGGGCGTCGCCATCGTGACGGCGCTGTTCGGTGTCGCGACGACGCTGTCACTGTCGGTCGCCGAGCGCACCCGCGAGTTCGGCGTCCTCGGCGCGGTCGGCGCCGCGGAGCGGCAGATCCAGGCACTGGTCCGGTGGGAGGCGGCGACGGTCGTCGTGCTGGGCACGGGCCTCGGCGTGACGACCGCGCTGGGCGTGGTGCGCCTGGCGCAGGCCGTCACCGACAGCGATCTGATCGCGGCCCGGTTGCCCGGCTACGCGCTGCCGGTGATCGTCCTCGGCGCCGTCGCCGTGACCCTCCTGGCTTCGGTGCTGCCCGGTCGCCGGGCGGCGCGGGTCCCGGTGCTGCTCGCGGTGCACCGGGAGTAGGGCTCGAATCGTCCTCGACCGGTGGGCGATGCGCTCCTGTGACTCTTCGCGAGAACGGCGATCGTCGCGAGGAGGACGGCTGATGGGCGGTATCGCGGGCTGGCTCGATTTCGAGCGTGACCTGAGCACGTACCGAGGGGTGGTGCTCGCCCAGCTGGGCACGCTGGCCCCGCGAGGGCCGGACGACGAAGGCGTCTTCGTCGCACCACACCTCGTCGCCGGCCATCGGGCCCGGGCGGTCGTCGAGCGCGGCCGGGCGAAGCAGCCGGTGACCGCGCGGGGGCCCGGCGGCGAGCAGGTGACCCTGCTGCTCGACGGCCAGGTCTACAACTGGCGCGACCTGCGCGCGGAGCTGGCTGCGGCCGGCCACGAGTTCACCGGCGGCGACGCGGAAACGGCCGCGCACGCGTACCTGCGCTGGGGCTCGGCCTTCGCCGAGCGGCTGGACGGCATGTTCGCGATCGTCGTCTGGGATGCCGACCGGGAGCGTCTGCTGCTGGTACGCGACCGGCTGGGCGTGAAGCCGCTGTTCTACCAGCGGGTGGGCGGCGGCCTGACGTTCGGCTCCGAGCCGAAGGCGTTGCTCGCCCATCCGCTGGCCACCCGCGAGGTGGATGCCGAGGGCCTACGCGAGCTGCTCGCCTTCACCAGCACACCCGGCCGCGCGGTCTTCCGCCACATGCGGCGGGTGCTGCCGGGCGGCGCCGTGGAGGTGACCCGTGACGGCGTCACGGAGCACCGCTACTGGGAGCTGACCGCCGCGCCGCACCCCGACGACCGGGAAACGACCATCGCCCGGGTACGGGAGCTGCTCGACGCGTCGGTCGCCCGGCAGCTCGGCGCGGACACGCCGCCAGGCGTTCTGCTCTCCGGCGGCGTCGACTCGTCGACGGTCGCGGCACTCGCCGCCCGGGAGCTGGCCCGGCGCGGTGCGGGACCGCTACGCACCTACACCATCGGCTACCCGGGCGGTGCGGCACCGAGCACTCCCGGGCCGATGCGCAGCGCCGAGGACGCGCCCTTCGCGGCCGCAGTGGCCGCGCACATCGGTGCTGAGCACACCTATCTCGAGCTGGATCCGGCCGAGCTGCTCGACCCCGTGGCCCGCGGCTCGGCGGTGGCAGCGCAGCAGGACATGCCGGTGGCGGCGCCGCAGTTCCCGGCCTCACTGCGGCTGCTGTGCCGTCACATCGGTGCGCACAGCAACGTGGTCCTCGCCGGCGAGCAGGCGGACACCGTGTTCGCCTCGTTCATGGGCATGGACGACCCGGCGGTGATAGGCGCAAACACCTATCCGTGGATCGCCGCCACCCGCGACCGGCTGCCCCCGGCGGGTCTCGGCACCGGGCTGTTCGCCCCGGACCTGCTGGCCAAGCTCGACGTGCCCGGCTACCTCGCCGACGCGTACCACACCGACCTTGCCCGGGTGCCACGCCTCGACGGCGAGGACCCCACCGAGGCACGGATGCGGGAGATCTACTTCCTGCACCTGCAGGGGTGGCAGGAGTTCGGCTGCGCGTTGGACGACGGCGTGAGCGCGGCCGAGGGCGTCGAGCTGCGGTGGCCGTACTGCGACCACCGGCTCGTGCAGTACCTGTACAACGTCCCCTGGTCGATGAAGACCTCGGGCGGCCCCAAGGGGCTGTTGCGCGCCGCGGCGGCTGATTTGCTGCCAGCGTCCGTGCTGAATCGCGCCCCCAGCCAGTTCCCGACCGGACGGAGTCCAGCCTACGTCCAGGCACTGCGCCGCGAGGCCGCCGACGTGCTGTCCGATCCGCACGCGCCGGTGCGCCGGCTCGTGGACCTGCCGGCTGTCCAACGGGCGCTGCGCGCACCGTTCGAACCTGCTCGCGCGTGGCGGGATCTGACCGATCTGGAGCTGGTCCTGCAACTCAACCAGTGGCTGACGAGCACGGCCGCGCGGCTGTCGCTCTGAACCCCAAGCCACCACCGACACCTGGAGTGCCCACATGAGTCCCAGCACGCCCCTGCTGCGTGGGGTCAACCTGACGGAGATCGAGTCACTCGCGCTCAGCAGCCAACTCAACATGGCCGACGGTCACGCACGACAGGAACTCACCAAGTCGCAGCGCAGCATCGTTGACGAGCTTCCCGACCTGTTCGCCAAGGCCGCCGCACAGCCGGTTGACGACCTCGAACGCGAGGCGCACCGCGCGTACCTGCACCTGTTGCACCAGCACAGCTACCCCACCCGACCGGGTGGGGTGCTGACCTGCTACTCGTCGTCGGTCGCCATGGAGATCCTGGCCCGGTCGCTGGTGCCGGCCGGCGGCGGCCCCGTCGCGCTGGTGCACCCGACCTTCGACAATATCCCCGACCTGCTGCGCGGCAATGGCCTCCGGCTGCTGCCGGTCGAGGAGGACGTGCTGCACGAGGGATCGGTGAGTGCGGCGGTACCCGAGGGGGTCCGTTGTCTCTTCATCACCACCCCGAACAACCCGACGGGCCGGGTACTGGCCGAGCAGCGGCTGGCGGCGATCGCCGCCGAGTGCGCCGCCCGGGACGTGGTGCTCGCATTGGACACGTCGTTTCGTGGCTTCGACACCCGGAGCCACTACGACCACTACACCGTCCTGCGGGACAGTGGCTGTCGCTGGGTGGTCATCGAGGACACCGGCAAGCTCTGGGCCACCCTGGACCTCAAGGTCGGGCTGCTGGCCTCCAGCGACCACGTCGGGCTGCCACTCGCCAAGATTCACTCTGACATCCTGCTCGGCGTGTCACCCTTCGTCCTGGTGCTGGTCACCCGGTTCGCCGAGGACGCCGCCGCGGGTGGCCTGGCCGACCTGCACCGCTTCATCGCGGACAACCGGGCACTGGTCCGCGCGACGCTGGCCGACGTGCCGGACCTGGCGTTCCCTGACGGCGACGCCCGGGTCAGCGTCGAGCGGGTCGACCTCGGCGAGCGCCGCTGCCTGGACGTCTGGACCAGGCTCCGGCAGAGCGGCATCTACGTTCTGCCGTGCAGCCAGTTCCACTGGGCCGACCCGGCACGTGGCGACCACTCGCTGCGGATCGCGCTCGCCCGGGTGCCCGGAGCCCTGGAGGCCGCCGTCCGCGCGCTGCGGGCCGTGCTGCTCAGCCCGTGACCGGCGGGAGGTACTGGCGGGCGGGCGTCGTACAGTCCGTCCCGCCGACCGGCACGACCGATCTCGGGCCGGGCTACCTGGATCCGGCACTGCTGCCGGTGCGGCTGTTGGCGCAGGCGTACGCGCAGGCGCTGGACGAGTTCGGTCCGGCGGCCCTGACGTACGGCGAGAACCGCGGTCCCGCACCTCTGCGCGAGGCGATCGCCGCCCGGGCCGGAACCGGGCCGGAGCACGTGCTGGTCACCGCCGGAACCTCACAGGGACTGCACCTGGTGGCCGGGCTGCTCGGCCGCCCGGATGACGTGGTGCTGGCCGAACCGCTCAGCTACGACTACGGCCTCCGCATTCTCACGGACCGCAGGCTGCGGATCGAGGTGATCGAATCCGACATGGACGGCCCGGTGCCCGGGGCGCTGACGGCCGCCGTCCGCCGCGTCCGCAGGACCGGGCGGCGAGTGGGTTTCGCCTACCTGATCCCGACGCACCGGAACCCGACCGGCGTGACCGTTCCGGACGAGCGCCGTCGCGCGCTGGTGACGGAGGCGGCGGACGTCGGGGTGCCGATCGTCGAGGACGACGCGTACGCCGGCCTGCGCTACGACGGCCCGCCCGAACCGCCGTCGCTGCACGCTCTCGCCGGCAGGCGGGGCGTCGTACGGCTCGGCACGTTCGCCAAGACGCTCGCGCCCGGCCTGCGTCTGGGCTGGTTGGAGGCCGATCCGCGGCTGGTCGACCGGTGCGCCGCCACCGGTTGGGCGGACAGCGGGGGCGGTTTCAACCACCTGGCCGCGCTGGCGGTGGCCGGGCTGCTGTCCGGTGGGGACTACGACCGCCACGTCGCGTGGTTGCGCGAGGAACTGCGCGCCCGGCGGGACGCGCTCGTCGACGCTCTCGGCGTCGTACCCCCCTACGGCGGGTTCTTCGTCTGGTTGCCCGCGCCCACTGGCGACGGCCAAGCCCTGCGGGAGCGGGCGGCGGCGGCGCAGGTGTCCGTGGCCGACGGACGGCGCTTCGGGGCTGCGGGCGCGGGCGCTGTACGGGTGGCGTTCAGCTTCCAACCGCCGCCGGTCCTGTCCGCGGCCGGGCACCGGCTCGCCGCTGCCCGGGCGGCTTCAGCACGACTCGACGCGACGACCACTTCGGATTGACAGCATCACCGACAACGGAGGGGGCTGCGATGGCCGGACACACCGACAACAGCATCATCATCGACGCGCCGATGGATCTGGTCTGGCGCATGACCAACGACGTGGCGACCTGGCCGGAACTGTTCAGCGAGTACGCCAAGGCCGAGATCCTCCGCCGGGACGGCGACACGGTCCGGTTCCGGCTCACCATGCACCCGGACGAGCAGGGTAACGAGTGGTGCTGGGTCAGCGAGCGGACGCCGGACGCCGGACGGCGCACGGTCCGCGCCCAGCGGGTGGAGCCGGGCTGGTTCAAGTACATGAGCCTGTTCTGGGAGTACCGCGAGGTGGCCGGCGGCGTCGAGATGCGCTGGGTGCAGGACTTCGAGATGCGTCCGGACGCGCCGGCCGACGACGCGCAGATGACCAATCGGCTGAACCGGAACACGGTCGTGCAGATGGAGCGCATCCGTACGCTGGTCGAGTCCGCCGCACGGGCGGCCTGACGTGGCGCTGCTGCTGCCGATCGCCCTGTTCACCGGGGGTCTGGTCGCCGGGATGCTGCTCTGGTCGGCGATCGGCGGTGTGCCGTGGATGCGGCGACTGAGCGGGGCCGAGTACGTGCGGCTGCACCGCTTCTGGTCGCCGCGCTTCGATCCGCTCGGACCGATCGCCGTCGTGGTCACCGCCGCAGCCGATCTCGCCCTGCTCACCGCCGGGACGGCCCGGGAGGCCCGCCCCGCGCTGACCGTCGCCGTCGCCGCGCTGACCGGCGTGATCATCGTCTCGGCGGCCCGGGCGGCGCCACTCAAGCGGCGGGTGACCGCGCTCGATCCGGACCGGCTACCGGACGACTTTGCCGCCCGCGACCCGCGCGCCGCCTGGCAGCGTTGGAACCTGATCCGCACCGTGCTGGCGGTCGGCGCGTTCGCCGCGAACACCGTCGCCGTCGGCCTGCTGTTGCCCGCCTGAGCGGACGAGAGACGAGGAAGAAGATGACGATCGACACGACCACCGCTATCCGGGTGATCCTCTGGTACCGGACCCCGGAGCGCGACGTGGCGGGCCTGGCCGAGACGTACCGCCAGATCGGTGAACACCTTGCCGGCACCCCCGGCATGGTCAGCAGCGAACTGCTCGTCTCGCGCGACGAGCCCGGGGTGCTGATGGTGACCAGCCGCTGGCGCACCGCGGAGGACCTGCAGCGCTGGGTGCACTCCGACACCCACCGGCACACCACGCCACTGCGTCCATACCTGGACACCGGCCGCGCCCGGCCCTGGGAGACGTTCAGCGTCGTCTCCGAGACCTGATCCGCCGCCTGCGAAGGGAGTGCCGTGAACGACCAGGAAGCCTCGCTCGACCAGTTGCGCCGCACCGCCGCGGCCCTGCTCGAACTCTCTCCGCACCCACCATCCGGGCTGCGCCTGCGGACCGGGGACCTCAGCGTCGAGGTCGACTGGGCACAGCCGGCGGGTCCGGCCGGCACACCCGCTATTGCGACGAACGGCGTCGCGCCCGCCGCGGTGGCTGCGCTCTCCGCCGTCCGCGACGCGGTGGCGGCCGTGCGGGCACCCCTGCTGGGAACGTTCTACCGGGCGTCCGCCCCAGAGGCGCCGCCGTTCGTGGCACTGGGCGACCGGGTGGAGGTCGGCCAGCAGATCGGCATCGTCGAGTCGATGAAGCTGATGAATCCGGTGGAGTCGGACGTGGCTGGCGAGGTGCTGGAGGTACTGGTCGCGGACGGCGCCCCGGTCGAGTACGACCAGGTGCTGCTCACGGTCACCACCGATCGCGCCGTCGACGGCTGCGCACAGAGTTTCGGCGGGAAGGATTCGTCATGAGGTTCCGATCCGTCCTGGTCGCCAATCGTGGCGAGATCGCGGTACGCATCGTGCGAGCGTGTCGGGAGCTCGGCATCCGGACCGTCGCCGTCTACTCCAGCGCCGACCGAGACGCGGTCCGTGACCGGCTGGGTGACGAGCAGGTCCACATCGGACCGGCACCGGCCCGGCGCAGCTATCTGAACGCCGCCGCGATCATCGAGGCGGCCCTGCAACGCGGAGCGGAGGCCGTCCATCCGGGGTACGGCTTCCTCTCGGAGGACCCGGACTTCGCCGCTGTCTGCGCAGCGAACGGACTGACATTCGTGGGACCTCCCCCGGACGTGATCGGCCAGTTCGGCGACAAGGCAGCGGCACGTACCGCGATGGCCGACGCCGGGCTGCCGGTCCTACCCGGAACCGGCGCGGCCGTCGAGGAGGCCGAGGCGCGTGCCACTGCGGACGGCCTCGGCTACCCGGTGATCATCAAGGCGGTAGCCGGCGGCGGCGGACGTGGCATGGAGATTGTCACTGCGCCGGAGGCGTTCGTCGCGGCGTACCGGCGAACCCGGGACAGCGCCCGCCTGCTCTTCGGCGACGACCGGGTCTGTGTCGAACGGTTCCTGGTCGCCGCGCACCACGTCGAGGTGCAGATCCTCTGCGACGACCACGGCAACGCCGTGCACCTGGGGCTGCGGGACTGCTCCGTACAGCGGCGGCGGCAGAAGCTCGTCGAGGAGAGCCCGTCGCCGGTGGTCAGTGCGGAGCTGGCCGAGCGGATCGCCGCCGCAGCACTACGCGGTGCCCGAGCGGTCGGTTACCGGGGCGCCGGGACCTTCGAGTTCCTACTCGACGCCGACCGCCGCGACTTCTACTTCATCGAGGCCAACTGCCGTATTCAGGTCGAACATCCGGTGACCGAGATGGTGACCGGCGTGGACCTGGTCCGCGAGCAGCTGCTCATCGCGGCCGGTCATCCGCTCTCGATACGCCAGGAAGAAGTGCGCCCGCAGGGTGTCGCGGTCGAGTGCCGGATCAACGCCGAGGACCCGGACCGGAACTTCACGCCCTCACCCGGACCGCTCGCCGAGTTCGTCCCGCCCGGCGGCCCGTTCGTGCGGGTGGACACCCACGCGTACCCGGGGTTGACGATCACACCACACTACGATCCGCTGATCGCCAAGGTCATCTGCTGGGGGCCAGACCGGGAGGTCGCCCTGAACCGCATGGACCGGGCGCTCGCCGAGCTGCGCGTCGCCGGTCCCGGCGTCCGCACCACCACCGACTTTCTCCGCGAGCTGATCGCCCACCCGCTATTTCGCAAGGGCGTGCACACCACATCTCTGGTCGACCGGGTCGTCGCCGAGCGGCAGCCCCAACTCACCGGGAGCACCACATGACCTCGACACCCGACATCTCGCTGGTCCACGACGCGAACGGCGGGGTGACCCTGCTCATCGACGGCGTTCAGGCGATGCAGGGCTGGGAGGCGGAGCTGATGTGGCGCTCGGCGGACCTGCTGTGCGCCGACGGCGGGGACTTCCTCGAAGTCGGGCTCGGCCTGGGCTACTCCGCGCTCCGCATCGCCGGCCACCCCGGGACCCGTCGGCACACCGTGATCGAGAAGCATGCTGACGTCATCGATCTGTTCCGGACCGGGCACCCGGCGGTGCCAGGCAACCTGGAAATCGTCCACGCGGACTTCTTCGACCACCTGGAGCGCCTGCCGCAGGCGGCTTACGACGGCATCTTCTTCGACCCGGAGCTGCCACGTGACCTCTTCGAGGACCGCGCCCTGCTGGACGAGTTCATGCCCCGGCTGATCAATGCGCTGCGGCCGGGAGGCCGGTTCGTGCCGATGTTCGCGCTCGACGGCGCGGTGCCGGACGCCGCCACCTGCACCACCACCCCGGCCGCGATGCTCGACCGCTACCTGCGCTACTTCGACCGGGTGGAGATGGTGCGTCACTCGTACCGGGCGTACGTCGGCACCGAATACACCCCGTCGGACAGCGGCGACGCATTCATCCTCTGCTTCGGCAGGGCCTGAAGCCTCGATCTTCGGAGGAACCAAGATGGCACAACGCACCCTGATCATCGCGCGGATGGATGAGGCCGACAAGCAGGCGGTCGCCGACATCTTCGCCGAGTCCGACGCCACCGACCTGCCGGTCCTGCTCGGCGCCTCTCGGCGCACCCTGTTCTTCTACCGCGGCCTCTACCTGCACCTCATTGAGGCCCAGGACGGCCTGACCGAACGGCTGTACGACGCGCGCCGGCACCGCCTGTTCGACGATGTCAACACCAAGCTCAGCGCTCACATCTCGCCGTACGACCCGGGCTGGAAGGAGCCCCGGGACGCGATGGCGGAGCCGTTCTACACCTGGGCCCGGTGATCGGCGTGTTCCGCGTCCTGCTGACCATGCAGGTCGACCCCGACCGCAGTACGGAGTTCGAACAGGTCTGGGGCGAGGTGGCCCGATCGATCGGGCAGGAGTCCGCGAACCTCGCGCAGGAGCTGTACCGCGAGCCCGGGTCGGTATACCACGTTGTCACGGACTGGACCGACGAGGAGTCGTTCCGCCGATTCGAGACCAGCGAGTCCCACCGGGGGCACCGGGCGCGGCTCGATCCGTTCCGTTGCGCCGTACGCATGACGACCATGCGCCTGGTCCACCGCCTACCAGCCGATAGGAGCGCCTGATGCCGGCGACCACCACCCCGCCCGTCACCCGTGAACGTCTGAACGGCCTGATGCAGGCCTACAAGTCCACCAGCCTGCTTCGTACGGCCGTCGAGCTGGGCGTCTTCGATGCGCTTGCCGATGGGCCGGCGACGGCCGACGCGCTGGCCACGCGGCTCGGCGCGCATCCGCGAGGCATGCGGATCCTGCTCGACGCGATGGTCGCGATCTCGCTGGCCGGCGTCGAGGACGCCACCTACCGTCTGCCGCCCGGCGCCGACCAGTTTCTGGTCAGCAAGAGCCCGTACTACCTCGGCGACATGGCCAAGGTGATCTCCAGCGACTGGGAGTGGGACGCGTTGAAGCGGCTCGCCGACGCGGTCCGGCACGGCGGTACGGTCATGGACGAGCACGCCGAGACGGCCGAGTACGAGTACTGGGTGGACTTCGCGTCGTTCGCCTCGGCGATCGCCACGCCCACGGCACGGGTGATGACCAACGCCCTGCAGGAGTTCGCGGCGGCCCGCCCGTCGTTGCGGGTGCTCGACCTGGCCTGCGGGCACGGCATCTACGGCTACACCTTCGCGCAGCGCCACACGCAGGCCACCGTGACGAGCCTCGACTGGGAGAACGTCGTACCGGTCGCCGCCCGCCACGCAGAACGGCTCGGCGTGGCGGACCGGGTCGAGTACCGCACCGGTGACATGTTCACCGCTCCGCTCGGCGGGCCCTACGACGTGGTCATGCTGACGAATGTGCTGCACCACTTCTCCGAGGAGCGCGGCACCGACCTGCTGCGCCGCGCGCGGGAGGCGCTCAAGCCGGACGGCCGCCTCGCGCTGGTCGGCTTCACCACCGGCGACGGCACCCCGGCCGCGGACCCTGCCCCGTACCTCTTCTCCATCCTGATGCTGGTCTGGACCTCGGAGGGCGAGGTGCACTCCCGGGCGGCGTACGACCGGATGCTGACCGAGAGCGGCTTCGTCGAGCCGGAGCTACACAGCGTGGCACACCTGCCGCTGCGGGTTCTGATCGCGTCACCGGCCGAGGCTTCCCCACGATGAGCGGGCGGCTCCGCCGGCTCATCGTCGCCGTGGCCGGCACCACTTGGCGCGGCCTGGTCCTCTACGGCTCATCGATGACCGGGGTGCCGCTGGACGAGACCGGGCAGTGGCCAGGGCCTTGGACGCAGACGACCGGGCGGCTCCCCACCGCGTCACCGCCCGACCGGCCGCTCACCGCGCAGGAGCAGATGGCCTGGACGCAGCTCGAAAACCGGATCGCCCCGCCCAGCTAGGCCATGCACCACCACCGCCACGCCGGCGGCCCCCTGACCGGACGCGGGCGGGCCCGGAGGTGGACGCCGTCGCGAGACGAACGAGAGCCACGCTCCAACTGCCCCTTCTACTGTCGGCGCGCGAATCAACTGATGGGAGTCCTGGCATGCCACGCCGTCTGTTCACGTCCGAGTCCGTCACCGAGGGCCATCCGGACAAGATCGCGGACCAGATCAGCGACGCGATCCTCGATGCCCTGCTCGGGCAGGACCCGGGCAGCCGGGTCGCCGTGGAGACCCTCATCACGACCGGCCAGGTGCACGTGGCCGGCGAAGTGACCACCACGGCGTACGCGGACATCCCGACGATCGTGCGCGAGACGATCCTCAGCATCGGTTACGACTCGTCGGCAAAGGGATTCGACGGTGCGTCGTGCGGCGTCAACGTGTCGATCGGGTCGCAGTCGCCGGACATCGCCCGGGGTGTCGACGCCGCGCTGGAGCTGCATACCGACGGGTCGACCAACGTCCTGGACCGGCAGGGTGCCGGTGATCAGGGCATGATGTTCGGCTTCGCCTGCTTCGAGACGCCTGAGCTGATGCCGCTGCCGATCGCTCTCGCGCACCGGCTGGCTCGCCGGCTCGCGGCCGCCCGCAAGGACGGCACGATCCCGTACCTGCGGCCGGACGGCAAGACGCAGGTGACGGTCGAATACGACGGGCTGCGGCCGGTGCGGCTCGACACGGTGGTGATCTCGTCGCAACACGCCTCGGGCATCTCGCTGGAGACGTTGCTGACTCCGGACGTGCGCGAACAGGTCGTCACCCCGGAGCTGGAGGGCCTGGGTCTGGATACGGAGGGCTACCGGCTGCTGGTCAACCCGACCGGTCGCTTCGAGATCGGCGGACCGATGGGCGACGCCGGCCTGACCGGCCGCAAGATCGTCATCGACACCTACGGCGGCTATGCCCGCCACGGTGGCGGGGCCTTCTCCGGCAAGGATCCATCCAAGGTGGACCGATCGGCCTCGTACGCGATGCGATGGGTCGCCAAGAACGTGGTGGCCGCCGGGCTCGCCGAGCGGTGCGAGACGCAGGTGGCGTACGCGATCGGCAAGGCGCAGCCGGTCAGCCTCCTCGTGGAGACGTTCGGTACCGAGACCGTGCCGGTCGAGCGGATCGACAAGGCGATCCGGGAGGTATTCGACCTGCGGCCGGCGGCGATCGTCCGGGACCTCGACCTGTTGCGACCGATATACCGGCAGACCGCGGCGTACGGCCACTTCGGTCGGGAGCTGCCGGAGCTCACGTGGGAGATCACCGACCGCGCCGCCGACCTCAAGTCAGCCGCCGCATGACCGCCCCGGGAGGCCCCATGCCGTCGCCCCGTACCTCCAATCGCCCAACCAACGTCAGGGAGGGCGACTACCGGGTGGCCGATCTGTCACTGGCGGTGCTCGGCCGTCAGGAGATCCGACTCGCCGAGCACGAGATGCCCGGCCTGATGGCGATCCGGCGGGAACTGACCGCGGCGAAACCACTCCGCGGAGCCCGGATCACCGGTTCGCTGCACATGACGATCCAGACCGCCGTCCTGATCGAGACCCTGGTAGCACTCGGTGCCGAGGTCCGCTGGGCCTCCTGCAACATCTACTCCACCCAGGACCATGCGGCCGCGGCGGTGGTAGTGGGCCAGGGCACCGTCGGACAGCCCGCCGGCGTGCCGGTGTACGCCTGGAAGGGCGAGAGCCTACGCGAGTACTGGTGGTGCACGGAGCAGGTACTGCGCTGGCCCGACGGCGCCGGGCCGGACATGCTCCTCGACGACGGTGGAGACGCCACCCTCCTGGTGCACAGGGGCGCCGAGTTCGAGCGCGCCGGTGCGGTGCCGCCGACAGCGTCGGCCGACAGCGAGGAGTACGCGGTCGTGCTGGAGATGCTGCACACCTCCCGGACCGAGGACGACAGCCGGTGGACCCGCATCGCCGCCGGGATCAGGGGTGTCACCGAGGAGACCACCACCGGTGTGCATCGGCTCGACCAGATGCAGCGGGCCGGGAAGTTGTTGTTCCCCGCGATCAACGTCAACGACAGCGTGACCAAGAGCAAGTTCGACAACAGGTACGGCTGTCGGCACTCGCTGATCGACGGCCTGAACCGGGCCACCGACGTGCTGATCGGTGGGAAGGTGGCGGTGGTGTGCGGCTACGGTGACGTGGGCAAGGGCTGCGCGGAGTCGCTGCGCGGTCAGGGCGCACGGGTGATCGTCACCGAGATCGACCCGATCTGCGCGCTTCAGGCCGCGATGGACGGCTACCAGGTCGCCGTCCTGGACGACGTGGTCGAGCAGGCCGACTTCGTCATCACCGCCACCGGCTGCCGCGACGTCGTCACCGCCGAGCACATGTCCCGGATGAAGCACCAGGCGGTGGTGGGCAACATCGGGCACTTCGACAACGAGATCGACATGGCCGGTCTGGCCAAGCAGGACGGGGTTACCCGGATCGGCATCAAGCCGCAGGTCGACGAGTGGCGCTTCGCCGAGGGCCACTCGATCATCGTGTTGTCCGAGGGGCGGCTGCTGAACCTGGGCAACGCGACCGGCCATCCGTCGTTCGTCATGTCCACCAGCTTCGCCAATCAGACGCTTGCGCAGATCGAGCTGTTCACCAAGACAGACCAGTACCCGGTCGGTGTCCACACACTGCCCAAGCATCTCGACGAGCGCATCGCCCGGCTCCACCTCGACGCTCTCGGCGCCGGCCTCACCGCCCTGACCGAGGACCAGGCGGCCTACCTCGGCGTTCCGGTCGAGGGTCCGTACAAGCCCGAGCACTACCGCTACTGAGCTTCGAAGGGCACCCCGTGACCCGCATCCTCGTGTCCGGTTCCATCGCCACCGACCACTTGATGACATTTCCCGGCCGGTTCGCTGAGCAGCTCATCGCCGACCGGTTGCACACCGTGTCGCTGTCGTTCCTCGTCGACGGGCTCGTCGTCCGCGACGGTGGCGTGGCGGCCAACATCGCGTACGGGATGGCACAGCTCGGGATGCCGCCGACCCTCGTGGGCGCGGTGGGTCCCGACTTCGCCGACTACCGGTCCCGGCTGGAACGGCACGGGGTGGACTGCGAGTCGGTCCTGATGAGTCGGTCGTCGTACACCGCCCGGTTCGTCTGCACCACCGACCAGGACTCGTGCCAGATCGCCTCCTTCTATCCGGGCGCGATGGCGGAGGCAGCCGACATCGACCTGGCCGCCGTGATCGGCTCCGAGCCGGTCGACCTGGCCGTCATCGGACCCGATGACCCGGTGGCGATGCGGCGGCATGCCGCCGCCTGCCGTCGTCTCGGCGTGCCCTTCGCCGCCGATCCGTCCCAGCAGCTGGCCCGCATGTCCGGGCCGGACATCGCCGACTTCGTCACCGGCGCGCGGTACCTGCTGACCAACGAGTACGAGTACGACCTGCTGCGCGGCAAGCTCGGCGGAGCCGGCGCCACGGTGCTCGACGCGGTCGACGTCGTGGTGACCACGCTGGCCGAGGACGGGGTCCGAATCCGGGCCGGCGGCGGCATCACCCGGATCCCGGCGGTCACCGGAGCCAGCGTCGTCGACCCGACCGGAGGTGGTGACGCCTTCCGCGCCGGATTCCTGTACGGGGTGACCCACGGGCTGCTGCTCGACGTGGCGGCGGCACTCGGCTGCCAGATGGGGGCGTACGCGATAGGCGCACCAGGTACGCAGGAGTACCGCGTCGTGCCCGACCGGCTCGTCGCGAACCTCTCCGACACCTACGGTCACCGCGTGTCGGTGGCCGTGGCAGAGGTGTTGACGTCGTGCGCCGCAGCGGCGGCCGGGTGACCATGCCCACTGCCTTCGTGGCGCTCAGCGGGTCAGGTGGGTGGGCAGGCTGGTCACGACAATGCCGGGGTGTCGGCGCAGGGCCCGCCGCAGGCGCTGTTCGGTGCGGTAGTGCAGCATCCGCTGCCAGGGATGGTCGACCACCACGTCCGGTACGACGACGGTGATGGTCAGGTCGGGGTGGGTCAGGCCGAGTGCGCTGGCGTACCCGGCGAGCGGCTGGATGATCACGCGGTGCGGCGACAGGATGGTCTCCAGCGGGATGTGGTCGCCCCAGGTGTTCCACTGTTCGCGGAAGTGGTCGGCTTCCGTCCGTTCGGGGCTGACGTGCAGCGCCAGCGCCGGTTGGCCGAGCGAGCCGACGTAGGCGAGGGTGCGCAGCGCCGCCTGGTTGAGGCGGGCCACCGGGACGAGGAAGAGGTGTCGTACCTGCTGCGGGACGACGGCGGGTGGCGCGTCCTCGGCCGGTTCCACGCCAGCCGGATGGTCGGGGTGCAGACCGAGGGCCTGCTGGACGTGGTCGTAGTGGCGGCGTACCCGGCGGAACAGGTAGATCAGCAACGGTACGGCGAGCACCACCGCCCAGGCACCCTCGACGAACTTCGTGACCGCGGCGGTCACCAGCACGACGGCCGACAGCACCGCACCGACGCCGTTGATGCTGGCGCGTCGCCGCCAGCCGGGGTCGCGGTGGTGCCGCCAGTGGTTGACCATCCCGGTCTGGGACAGGGTGAAAGCGAGGAAGACACCTACCGCGTAGAGCGGGATCAGGGAGTGCGTGTCGCCACCGAAGGCCACCAGGATCGCTGCGGCGGCGACCGCGAGCGCGATCAGCCCGTTGCTCAGGGCCAGCCGGTCGCCCAGGTGCAGGAAGCGGCGGGGCACGTACCCGTCGCGGGCCATGAAGTACAGCAGACGGGGCAGGTCATTGAAGGCGGTGTTCGCCGCCAGCAGCAGGACCAACGCCGTCGCGGCCTGGATGATCGCGTACCAGGGGCCGGTGGGGAAGGTCAGCCGGGCCAACTGCGACAGCAGGGTCTGGTCGGCGCGCGGCACCAGACCGTTGAGGTGGAACAACAGGGTCAGCCCGACGAACAGCAGAATCAGGATGCTGATCATCCAGGTCAGCACCGTACGGGCGTTGCGCCACGCGGTGGGGCGGAACACCGGCACCGCGTTGGAGACCGCCTCGACGCCGGTCATCGAGGTCGCGCCGGAGGCGAAGGCGCGCAGCACGACCAGCAGACCGAGCCCTTCCACCGCGGGCGTCGGCGGCGGGGCCACGACGGTGAATCCGCCGGTCGCGGCCCGGACGAACCCGACGGCGATCAACCCGAGCACGGCGACGAGGAAGACGTACGTGGGCACGGCGAAGGCGTTGCCGGCGACCCGGATGCCGCGCAGGTTGCCGATCAGCAGCACACCGATGACCGCCAGCGCGAACGGCACCCGGTACGCGGCGAGGGAAGGCAGCGCCGAGGTGATCGCGGCGACGCCGGCCGACACCGAGACCGACACGGTGAGCACGTAGTCGAGGACCAGCCCGGCCGCGGCAGCCAGGCCGGCGCGCGGCCCCAGGCTGTCGCTGGCCACCAGGTACGACCCGGCGCCGTGCGGATAGGCCCGGACGGTCTGCCGGTACGAGGTGCCGACGGCGACCATCAGCACCACCAGGGCCGCCGCGATCGGCAACGACAGCCCGAGGGCGCCGCTGCCGGCCAGCACCAGCACGGCCAGCATCGCCTCCGGCCCGTACGCGACCGAGGAGAGCAGGTCGGAGGCGAGCACCGGCAACGCGACGATCTTCGACATCCGCTCGCGCAGGATCGACGCGCTGGTCAGCGGCCGACCGAGCAGCAGCCGGCGCAGACCACCGGCGACCCGCCCCTGGGCGGTGTCGGGCCGTTCCACGACCGGGGTGGCGGTGAGCTGACCCGGGGCGTCCGGCAGGAAGAGCATGGCGGCGCGGTGCGCTCCGCCGACCGCCGACGAGCGGATCTCCCCCGCCTGCGGATCCACCGGCAACGCCCGTACCGTGTCAGGGATCTGCCATCGCGCGCCGACCTGCCGCAACACGCCGAGGTCGGCCGGGGACAGCGGCGGCAGCTCGGCGGACGGGCTGAAGGTCGGCGACCCCGCGTCCTCTCCCGGGTCGTGCCCCGACCTGCCCACCATGCCTCCGCCCCGTCGGTGGCGCCAACACCGCGAAACGAGCTGGCCATGTCAGGATGGTGGATGTGACGCACGAGGCTGTCGACATTGCGGAAAAATTGTCCCGCTTCTCGCAGTACGATGCCTCCCTGCTCTGACCGCAGCCTGCCGGCCGATGTCGCCGCCGAACTGGTCGAGCGGATGGACCGGGACCAGGAGGCACGCTCCGGGGTGCCGGGCCGGGCCCTCGACGACGCCTTCTGGGCCTGGGCGTGCCAGGTCGACGCCGACAACACGGCGTGGCTCAAACAGGTCATCGACCGGTACGGCTGGCCCCGGCGGAGCGACGTCGGGCCGGAGGCGGCCACCGCCGCCTGGCTGCTCGCCCAGCACGCCGACCACGACCCGGACTTCCAACGCCGCTGCCTGGCCCTGCTCGATGAGGCGGTCCGCGACGGCGAGGCCAGACCCCGCCACCTGGCCTACCTCACCGACCGGGTGCTGCGCGCCGAGGGCAGACCCCAGCGGTTCGGCACCCAGTTCTGGTACGGCCCCGACAACGCCGGTCCGCTGCAACCCCAGCCGATCGAGGACCCGGAGCAGGTGGACGAGCGCCGCCACAGCGTCGGACTGGACACCCTCGCCGAGTACACCGAACGCCTGCGCCAGCGGGAGTCCGGACCTCAGCCGAGTCCTGAGAGCGGCGAACGATACCCTTGCCGAGGTGAGTGAAGTCCAGGTTGGAGTGCCCTCACGCGCCCGATCATGGCTCGCGGCGGCGACGGTCACCGGCACCGCGGTGGCGGCGTGGGCAGGCTACTGGTGGCTGGCGGTGCCACGCCACGACATCTGCGCGGCAGTCCTACCCGCGTCGGCCGGTTGCCGGATCGCCGACCGGGTGCCCACAGCAACGCTCTGGACGGTGATCGTCGCGGTCCTCTGGTCGGCGACCGTCGTCCTGGCCTTCGCCCGCCCGCGCGGCAGCCGGTGGCCGTTCGTCGCCGGAACCACGGTGCTGATCATTGCGGCGTTGGTCGGCTATCGGAGCGTGCTGTACCAGTCCTGACGGGTGTAGGTTCTGTCGATGATCAACACCGACCTGCCCGCCACCCGCGCCGCACTCGCCGACAACCTGGCGTCGCTCGGGGTACGGCGCGGTTCGGTGCTGCTCGTCCACTCGTCGCTGAAGGCGCTCGGCTGGGTCTGCGGTGGCCCGGTCGCGGTGGTCCAGGCGCTGCTCGACGCGGTAGGCCCCGACGGCACGCTCGTGGTACCAACCCACACCCCGTGCAACACCGACCCCGGCGGTTGGCAGAACCCGCCCGTGCCGGAGTCCTGGTGGCCGGTGATCCGGGAACACATGCCGGCGTTCGATCCGGCGGTGACCCCCAGCCAGTGGATGGGCGTGATCGCGGAGACCGTTCGCACCTGGCCGGGGGCGCGGCGCAGCGACCATCCGCAGGTGTCCTTCGCAGCCCTCGGCCCGGCCGCCGAAGCCGTGGTGACCGGGCACCAACTCGACGACATGCTGGGCGAGCGCTCTCCCCTGGGTGCGGTGTACCGGCTCGACGGTGACGTCCTGCTGCTCGGCGTGGGACACCGCAACAACACCTCACTGCACCTGGCCGAATACCGGGTGCCGGACCCGCCGCGCCGGCAGGAAAGCTCAGCCGTACGCACCGACACCGGCCAGAGGTGGGCACACTGGGAGGACGTCGCCACCGACGAGGGCGACTTCGACCAGTTGGGTGCCGCCTTCGAGGCGACCGGCCGGGCGCGCATCGGGCAGGTGGGCGCGGCCGAGTCCCGCCTGATGCGCCAACGCGAACTTGTCGACTTCGCCGTGGACTGGCTCGCCACCCACCGCCCGCACCGCTGACCGGGCGCCCTCGCCCGGCCCCGGTCGCAGGCGCAGAGACGTGATGGACAAGGGCAATACTCTGCCGTCGTCCGTGGACCTCCGGGTGGCCGGGGTGCCCAACTGCCAACTTTCGTGATCAGGGCGTCCAGGAGAACGATCCGGTGCACGCCGTCCCTGGTGTCGGATCTTGGTCGTTGCCGCCTGTCCGAACGATGTCGGCAGTATCGTGCTGGCCGATGTGGAGGGTCCTTTGATTCATGTTCCGTCGGCTGCCAGGGTCAAGCAGTGGACAGAGGTACACCGGTTGGCGGTGGCTGGCCGAGAGCCGGAGATCGCCCGGGACGTCGCTGCACGGTTAGCGAAGGCATGGCTGCGCAGGTCCATGTTCGCGGATGTCGCAGCCCTCGCGACCGCCACCCTGTCTCTCGGCCCGGACGCCGGCGCTTACTACGACCTGGGCTGGGCCCAATCCTCCACCGGTCAACCCCAACAAGCGCGGCGGAACTTCGACGAGGCTCTACGCCTGTATCGCGAGGCTGGCAACCGCGCCAACGAAGCCGCCACCCTCAACAACCTCGGCCACGCGTGCCACAGCCTCCGCGACACACAACAAGCCCTTACCCACTACCACCAGGCACTCACCATCGCCCGCGACATCGGCGACCGCACCGGAGAAGCCACCACCCTCAACAACATCGGCAGTGTGTACCACGAGCTCGGCGACCGACAACAAGCCCTCACCCACTACCACCAAGCCCTCCCGATTCGCCGGGAAGTCGGCGACCGCGCCGGCGAAGCCACCACCCTCAACAACATCGGCGGCGTGTACCACCGGCTCGGAGACCCACAACAAGCCCTCACCCACTACCACCAAGCCCTCCCCATCCACCGCGAAACCGGCAACCGCACCGGAGAAGCCACCACCCTCAACAACATCTCCGCAGTGCAGTTTCAAGATGGTGATTTCACTGAGGCGAAGCATGCGCTTGGTGAAGCTCTTGAGGTCTTCCGCGTCATCGGCGATCACGCGTCGGAGGCATCGGCGACGTTCAATATGGCCGCTCTGCTCTCCCGGATGAAGCGCCTGGATGAGGCCGTTGAATTCCAGCGTCGGGCGGTGGGTCTGGCCGAGCAGACCAGCCATCCAGGGCTGAATCAGATGCAAGCATTCCTCGTTCAGCTTGAGCAAACGAAGAAGGGATAACCGTTGGGAACTGCCGTACTTGAAGTCTCGGGGCCGAACGCCGCGCGGTGGGCTATGGAGCTGCGCGCCGCTCTCGCCGCGAACGCGGGGCCTGGCGATGAGGTCGGCCCGGTCGAGGTGCAGCGATCCGCCGAGATGGCGATCGCGGTCATCGGGCTGGTGTTCGCCGGGGTCGGCACCGCGAAGACGATCTGGGACTGGTGGCGCTCCCGCCGTACACAGGGGGTCACCGTCACGGTGCTGCTCGGCGACGGTACCCGGGTCGAGGTGTCGAATCTCAACGAGGGGCAGTTGGAGATCGCCTTCCAGCAGGCCGAGTCGCGGGAACGCTGAGAGCGGAGAACAGCGTGACTGAGATGCGCACGTACGAGCTGGAGATTTTCGACCAGACCTCCGACTACTCCGAGCTGCGCCTGTCGACAGGTGTGGGCGCGCCGAAGACCCGTGGGGTGGACCGGGCCGCCATCGGTCGGCTGATCGGGTTGGTGGAGCGTGACTACAGCCAACATGCGGTCGTGCAGCGGGTGTTCGGTGCGCCGCAGCTGCGTGATCTCGGCACGAAGCTGGCTGAATTCCTCGACGGGGATGAGCGGTGGCTGACAGCGGTCCTGGGTCGTCCGCCCGGCACCACGCTGCGTATCACCGCGACCGAGGATTTCCGGCACCTGCCGTGGGAGTTGCTCGCCGCAGACGATGGGTATCTGGCCGTGTCCGGTCACGCGCCGCTGCTTCCGGTACGGGCCATCGGCACCCATACGGCCCTCTCTGCCTCGGTCGAGCCCTCGAACCGGCCGTTGCGGGTGCTGTTCATGGCGACCTCTCCCGAGGGCGTCGAGCCGGTGCTCAGCTTCGAGGCAGAGGAAGCGGCCATCCTGGACGCCACCCGCCGCACCGGCACCGAACTGGCCGTGGAGGAAAGCGGAACCCTGGACGGGCTTCGCTTCCTCAACCTCGACTACGGCGCGGGATACTTCGACATCCTGCATCTCAGCGGCCACGCCAACATCAGCGCAGACGGTCAACCCGTCTTCCTGGTGGAGAACGAGTTCGGTGGGCTCGCCTACGCCACCGCCGACCAGATCGCCCAGGCCTTGTCCGGGCGCTGGCCTCGCCTGGTCTTCGTCTCCGGCTGCCTCACCGGTAACTCCCCCGGCGCCGGGGCGTTCCCCTCGATGAGTGAGAGCCTGGTCCGCGCCGGGGCACCTGCGGTGCTGGGGTGGGCGCTGCCGGTCGGTGACGTGTCCGCGACCGAGTTCGCCGCCAAGCTCTACCAATCACTGGCCGACGGGCAGGCCCTCGACCGGGCCATCGTCGAGGCCCGTCAGCACCTGTACGCGAACCAGCGCGCCAACTGGCACCTGCTGCGCGTGTATGCCGACAAATCTCCACTCGCCCCCATGGTTACGCCCCTGCGCACGAAGGAGCGTGCCCGCATCCAGATCCGGGCCGCCGACCAGGAGTTCCTGGATCCGGAGACTCAAACGTCCCGAGTCGCCTCCCGCGCCACCTTCGTCGGACGGCGGCGGGCCATCCAGCGGTGCCTGCGTACTCTCAAACAACCGCACGGTGACGACGGTGCGGCCGATGCCCTGGTTTTGCAGGGCATGGGTGGTCTCGGCAAGAGCAGCCTCGCCTCCCGGCTGCTGGAGCGGATGCCCACCCACCAGCGTGCCGTCTGGTACGGCCGCGTCGACCTGACCAAGTTCCGGGAACTCACCGAAAAGGTCGATTTCCCCACCAGGGATCAGCAGGTCGAAGCGAATGAGTTGCTGGAGGACCATCGGCTCTCCCTGGCCGTCCGGCTGCGCCGTCTGCTGCATGTCGACGGGCCGCTCGGGCAGACGCCCTGCCTGTTCGTGTTCGACGACTTCGAGGACGGCAACCTCGACGAACGCGACGGCGGCCATGTGCTCGCCCCGGAGATGGCCGACATTCTCCCGGCCCTACTCAAAGCGATCCGTGACACCGACAGCCCCAGCCGGGTCATCATCACCAGCCGCTACCGCTTCCCCACACCCACCGGGACCAGCGTTCGCTTCGAGTCACTGGAAACCCTCACCGACATCGAACAGGCCAAGAAGCTCACCAACCTGCCGAACCTGCGCCCCGGCTCCCCCGTCGACCCCGACATCCGGGAACGCGCCATCGAGGCCGCCGCCGGCAACCCCCGCCTGCTCGACTGGCTCGACCTGATCGTCGCCGCTCCCGATCTCGACATCGACGCCCTCATCACCGCCATCGAAGCGGAAGCCGACCGGTTCCGCCGGGAGACCATCCTCGCCAAGAACCTCCTCGACTCCCAGGCTCCTGAGCTACAGAAGATGCTCGCCAAGGTCAACGTCGTGGAACTCCCCATCCCCGCCGACACCGTCCACGCCCTCCACGACCACCCCGATGCCACCGCCCACATCAAACGCGCCGTCCAACTCGGCCTGATGGAAGAAGGCACCGACCCGGAGACCAACCAGCCCCGCTACTACGTCTCCAACGTCCTGCGTCCCCTCATCCGCCCCCTGCTCAACGACGACGAATACACCCAAGCCTGCGCCGCCGCCGCCCGATCCCTCTACAAACTCTGGATCACCGATCCTGACACGGCCGGGTCCGTGTCATGACCACCCTCGCTCAAGGGGTAGAGGTGCACCGGCTGGCGGTGGCGGGCCGGGAGCCGGAGATCGCCCGGGACGTCGGTAATCGGGTGGCGAGGGTGTGGCTGTCTACGTCCCGATTCGCGGATGTCGAGGCCCTCGCGACCGCCACCCTTTCCCTCGGCCCGGACGCCAGCGCCTTCTACAACCTGGCCGGGGCCCAGTCATTTACCGGTCAACCCCACCATCCCCTGGAGAACTACGACAAGGCCCTACGCCTGTACCGCGAGGCCGGCAACCGCGCTGGCGAAGCCGCCACCCTCGCCAGCATCGGCCACGTGTACAGCCGGCTCGGCGACCCACAACAGGCCCTCGCCCACTACCACCAAGCCCTCCCCATCCAACGAGACCTCGGCGACCGCGCCAACGAAGCCACCACCCTCAGCAGCATCGGTCGCGTGTACAACGGGCTCGGTTACCAACAACAAGCCCTCAACCGCTACCACCAAGCCCTCCCCATCCAACGAGACCTCGGCGACCGCGCCGGTGAAGCCACCACTCTCAATAACATCGGCAGCGCGTACCACGGGCTCGGCGACCCACAACAGGCCCTCGCCCACTACCACCAAGCCCTCCCCATCCAACGAGAGATCGGCAACCGCACCGGCGAAGCCGCCGCTCTCACCAACATCGGCGGCGTGTACCACGAGCTCGGCGACCTGCAACAAGCCCTCACCCACTACCACCAAGCCCTCCCCATCACCCGCGACATCGGCGACCGCACCTGCGAAGCCGCAGCCCTCAACAACATCGGCGGCGTGTACCGCCTGCTCGGCGACCCACAACAGGCCATCTCCCACTACCGCCAAGCCCTCCCCATCCGCCAGCAAGTCGGCGACCGCGCCGGCGAAGCAGTCACCCGGTACAACATTGCGATGATTTATCGGGATGAGGGGGATCTCGACGAGGCGATCGGCGAGCTTGAGATCGTTGTCGACCTCGACCGCCAAGTAGGCCACCCGGACCTCGCATCCGACACGGCCATGCTCGAGCAACTACGTCAAGAGCGAGATAGGGAGTAGCCATTTCACCCCTGGTAGCTGACTCGGAGCTGTCCGAAACCGCGACTACAGCTCAGCGTCGATCACCGTCTCTGAGGTTGCTCTCGCCGGATGGGGACCAGGGCTCGATGGGCATTTCGTAGACGAGGCGGTATCGGTCGCCGGGGAAGACGATGTCGGCGGTCTCGACTGCGGCCGGCCCGGCGTAGTAGGTGCGCTCGATCGCGATCACCCACCTGCCGTCACGCGGGTCGAGGTCGAGTGCGGTGATCTCTTCGGGCATTGCCGGTCGGGTGGTGACCTCTTCGACGAATCGGTCGATGGCCACGCCGATGAAGTCCATCCGGGCGACCACGCCGACAACCGGCCCGCGCTCGGGATATTCGACCTGCGTGCCACCGGTGACGGCGATCGGCTCGTACGAGTCCGCGAGCTGGATCGGGTTGTCGTCCGCGAGGTACCGGCAGCTGGTGTGCATCACGGTGTCGCCAGGCAGGATGCCGAGTCGTTCAGCGATGTGCGGGGGTGCTGGATCCTCACGCTCTCCGACTCCCAGGTCGGTCGTCTTCCGGCCGCTTCGCTGTCGCGGGCGAATGGAGAGGTGCTGCCGAGGCGTCTGCGCATGTCTCGGGAGTGGGCGCGGCGCACAAGCTGGGTACGGTCGCGCACGTAGTTGCCGGAACCGCGTCGCCCCTCGATGAGTCCTTCGCTGCGCAGCAGAGTGAGGGCGTGCTTGACGATCGTCGTGGAATAACCCCACCACTGCTGTAGCTCCTTCTCGGTGGGGAGCTTGTCGCCCGGGGCCAGTTCACCAGAGAGGAACCGCGAGCGCAGGTCGTCCACGACGCGCTGATAGTTCGGCGGTTCCTTGTTGGTCATGAACAGCCCTTCCGGATCGGTGCAGGTGTCCACGTCAAGTCGACCATGCACCCGAGGACTCAGCAGCGAAGGCTGTGGGGACTCATCGCCATTGGCCGATTGTGGCAGCGCAGCTGGCTCCGGCCCGGCGTGTAGGACAGGAGCGCTGCCACGCAAACGGCACAGGCGCAAAGCAGCCCCGCCAGCCCTCTTCTCGGTGCCTCATTCACGGACCTCGACGCACTGGTCGTCGCCTTTGAGGACAAGGCAAGCGGTTGTGGGCCGTCCCTCAATTTTGTGGATCGGCGGGTCTGCTGTCGGCCCAGAGCGACTCGAAGTGCTCCACGTACCGGTCGAACACTCCGCCGTCCTGCGCACGCCGCAGGTGCAGCGTCACCGAGTCCTGGCCGAGCCCAGAACCGATATGCGTGGCAACGATGGCCTCGTCGTCGAAGACCCACACGGACATGGCGATATGGCGATCTGACAGCCGGACCGGAACCGTCGCATCGACCTTGCTGATCTCCGCGCGCGTCATCGCGATGCGCGTCGCCAGCGTGAGCGGAGTCGCTTCCAGCCGGTCGCGCTCGGCGGTGACGGGACTGTCCGGGTCGCCGAGCAGGAAGCGCAGGTCGGCCCCGGCGTTGGCCTTGGCGGCGAGAGTAGTGGCCGCGTCGGGTATTTCCAGCCACAGGAAGTAGCTGGTGTATCCGCCAAACCACATTCGTGAGTTGGCGCGCTCGATCGCCTCGCGGAAAACCGCTCGGGGCAGGTCTGCGCGGCGCGGGTACATGCCGACCAGTTCCCGGTCGGTCCCTACCTTCGCAGCGCGTCGGATGATCTCAGGCCACAGCACACCTACATCTTTGCCCAGCACCGCGGCCGCACGCACCCTTGAGCGGGGGTGCGGCACGCGCCCTCGACTGACCCACCTTTCCACGGTCTTTGCGTCCACTTCGCAGCGTTCGGCCAGTTCAGCAGCGGTGAGTCCGGCTGTCGCCATCGCTTGCCTGAGGCCATCGTTGCGTGCCATGGCAGGGGGACCTTTCGTAGACGTCCCTTAATGGTCACACGCCAGCGGTGCAACCGTCCGTGACGCACCGGCAACCTTTTGCATATGTCGCGAGCTGCCACGAGCGGGCATCGATGCAGCAAGTCCGGTCCCTCGACCCCCATTACGAGATGAGAGAGATCGTGCTTCACATGGTCGTGTCGGTTGTACTCGGCGGGCTGTTACCGGGTTTCCTGCTTGGGCTGCTCGCGTTCAAGGTGAAGTCGCGGTGGTGTCCGCGGTGTGGGGAGTCCACTCACACGATGCCGCCCGCCGGGGGCAGTCGATGACCCACCGGCGGGACCACAGCTCTGTACCGCTCGGGCGGCGGGTGGCCGAGTTGCGGGCTCACCGGGGCATGAGCCAGCAGGCCTTCGCCGATCGGCTCGGCAAGTCGAAGAGCTGGGTCGACAAGGTCGAACGCGGCGTACGTCGACTCGACCGGTACTCCGTGATCCGAGACATCGCCGAGGTGCTGCGTCTCGACCCGCAGATGCTGCTCGGCCCCCGCCGACCACCGGCCCCCGCGCCCGCCGAGAACGGGATCGACGCGGTCCGGGCCGCCCTGGCCTGCAATCACCACCGACCCCAGCGCACGGTTACCGGGCAGCAGGCCGGCGGCCAGGTCGCGTACGCCTGGATGGCCTACCAGCACGCCCGCTACCCGCAACTGCTCGGCGTGCTGCCCGACCTGCTCGACGCGACCCACGGCACCCGGAGCCTGCTGGTTTCCGCGTACCGGCTGACCGCCAGCGTGTTGGTCAAGCTCGACCACGCCGACCTTGCCTGGCTCGCCGCCGACCGGGCCGTCGCCGCCTCCGCCGGTGACCCCACCCGCACCGCCAGCGCGACCATCGCTGTCGCCCAGGCCCTGCGCGCCCTGGGCCACCACCGGATCGCCCTCACCGCTGCCCTGGCGGCGGCGGACCCCGCAGACGACGACGTCGTACGCGGCAGCCTGTACGTCCAGGCCGGGCTCGCCGCCGCCGGCTACGGGGACCGCCGCAACGCTCACGACCTGCTCGATCATGCTGCCGCTCTCGCCGACCGACGGGGCAGCGACACCGACCCGCACCACACCGGCTTCGGATCGGCTGCCGTCCAGACGGCTCGGTCCCTGGCCGCGCACCGTCTCGGCGACACCGCCGAGGCGATCCTGCGCCACGAACGTGTCATCCGCAGCGACGCCTGGTCGCGCCTGCCGCCCGAGCATCGCGCCGCCCACCTCATCGATGCCGGCCGTGCCTACCTCGACGCCAGCCGCCACAGCCGAGCCGGGCAGGCGCTACTGGCGGCTGACTGCATCGCGCCCGCCGAGGTCCGCAACCGTCCGGCCGCCCGTACGCTGCTCGCCGAGATCATCCGGGGCGGACCGGCGGCGGCCGACGTCGCGCGACTGGCCACGGTCGTCGGCCTCACCCATTGAATGTCAGCTATCCGCTTGGATCGAAATGCGCGACGGAACCATTACTCTCCGCGTAACTGGTGCTCATCTGCCGTGCTAGCTTGCGTCGATGAGTTCGTCACCTGAACGCGTCTTTGTCTCCGGCCACGTTGATCGCGTCGCTGACTACTATGACGACAACACGCGTCGGTTTCTTCTGGTTGCCGAGAGCCCTGGCGGTGACGCTATCCACCGGGGTGTGTGGACGCCGGATGTCGTGAACGCGGCGCAGGCAATGGACACGGTCAATCGCCTGATGATCGAGCGTTTGCGCGGGCACATTCCGTCGGGCACCGCACAGGTGCTTGACCTTGGCTGTGGCGTCGGCGGGACGATGGTGCGCCTGGCCCAGGAGGTGGACGGGTTCATTTCCGGGGTGACCATCAGCCGTGTGCAGGCCGAGATCGCCGCGAAACGGTTCGCCCGCGAAGGATTGACCGACCGCTGCCAGGTGATCTGCGCCGATTTCGCCGAGCTTCCTGCGGAGCCGCATTACGACGCCATGGTCGCTGTCGAGGCGGTCGTTCATTCGCCGTCGTTGGAGAAGCTGCTTCCGTCGCTGGTGGATCGTCTGCGTCCTGGCGGTCGCCTCATTCTGTGCGACGACTGGATGACCGACAAGGATCGCGGGCTGGCCGCTCGTGAGCGTTGTCTGGACCAGTTCCGCGCCGGGTGGCGGGTCGGAAGTCTGCACACTGTCGGCGAGTTGGTCGCCATGTCTGAGCGCGCCGGCTTGCGCCTGGTCGAGGATCTGGACCTGACCGCATATCTGCATCTCGGTCGGCCACGCGACCGCCTCATCAAGGTGGCGGTGGGCGCCACCGCGGTAGTCCCTCGGCTTCGCGACCGTCTTGTGGAGATGCCGTTCTGGGCCAACATGATCGGCGGATCGGCGTTGCAGACCGGATTGTCGCGGCGGTGGCTGGAGTATCGCCTGATCGTGCTGGAGAAGGCCTGAGTGTTCGTCCGGGGCGTCGCCGCCGGGCCGCAACCCTGGTCGCCCCGGTAAACGTCCCGCGACTCGGACGGCGGCGCTGAAGTGTCGTAGCCATCCGTCATGATCCTCCCGTCATGGCGGTGCCGACATCGGTCGGTGCGGCTTCACCACGCGCGGACGGTGTCCGCGACGGGGGCGGGGAGGACACAGGTGACGGACGCTGACGGGACGGCCTGGCGGCGCAGTAGCGTGCTGGCGGTGGTGCCGCCCGCCCGGCCGCGCAAGTTGGCGAAGGTGCCCTTCGTCGAGTTGGCCGACGGGCGGCTACAGGGTGTGGTCTCCAGCGGTTCGGACATCGAACGGGTCTATGTCTCGTCCGTGGCCGCCGGCAGCCACGCCTACCACTGCAGCACCAACAACAACCGGCCCTGCGGTGGGCTGCGCGGCGCGCCCTGCAAGCATCTCGAAGCCCTCGCCGAGGAGGCCGTCCTTCAGTACGGCGTGGACCGGGTCGCCCGCTATCTGCGGGTCGACGCCGGTGAGGGGGTACGCGGCGGAGCCGACCTGCTGGCCCGGATGGACACCCGGCACGAGCCGACCCCGGCCGCGGTGGTGTTCAGCCGGTTCCTGCGTCACCTGGCGTACCTCGAACTGCCGGACAGCACCACCGTGCTGCCCGAGTTGCACTGGTTCCCGGCCACCGGGGCGGTGCGCTGATGCTGAGCACACAGCTGGCGCAGTTGCAGGAGAACGTGCCGGTGGGGCTGGCCGACGCCGATGCGGTGGTCGCCGGGTTCGACGACGCCCTGGTCGGTGGGTTCGCGCGGGTCGGTGACGAGGCTGCTGCCGCGCTGGCGGCCCTGGCCGGAGCGGTCGCCGGCACCCCGCTGCACGACCGGGTGGCCGAGGCGGTGGCCAAGGTGACCGCCGGGTCGTTCAGCCAGGAGGATCTGGCCGCCCTGGCTGGTGCCCGGTCGGCCCTGCTGGGTGCGGCCCACGACGCGCTGCTGGGCCAGTTCGACGCCGCCGTCGGGCGCGAGCGGACGCCGTGGTCGGCGTCGGTGGGCGTACCGGCGGAGGTGTCTGCGCCTCGTGGCGCGGCGCGGGCCTGGTTGCACGAGGCGGCCGTGGCGGGGTGGCGGGGGGTCGACCACGACCTGCTGTCGGCGGTCGGGACGCCGGTCGAGGCGGCCCTGGCCGAGCCGGGGCTGCGCCGGTTGGCGGTGCTGCTCGACGGTCTCGCCGCCGAACTGCGGGCCAGCCTTCCGGTGGCGATGATGGCGCAGGTGCCGGCGCGGCGCTGGGCGGATCTGTGGTCCCGGGCCGTGCTGCTGGCCCAGGACTGGTCGGTGCCGGACGGCGACGTCGAGACGATCACCGGTCGTCTGTTGCCGCTCGGCGTGGACATCCGCGAGCACGGCACGGCCATCGGGGTGCAGGTGCACGGTGTTCTCGAACCGGCCGAGGGCGGAGCGGCCCGGCTGGTGCGTACGACGGTGGTGGCGGCGAAGGTCGAGACAATCACCGGGCCGGCGGTGTGGCGGCTGTTGCAGGCACATCCGGTCCTGCTGGCCGCGTTGGCGCAACGCCGCGCGGTGACCGTGACCGACCTGCCGATGCACGGCGGTGACCTGCGGTGGATCGACGCTCAGGCCCGCGTCGGTGAGCCAGCCGACCCGTTCGCCACCGCCCGGTTGCTGCTCGCTCCGGCGGTCGCGGCGGCCACCGCGCCGTTGGACCGGCACCCGACGGCGATCGCCGAACCGGTGCTGTTGGAGGGCTACACGGTGCGGCAGGACGACGACGGGCTCACCGTCGAGTGGGACGGCCAGCAACTTCCGGTCGCCGTCGACCGGCTGCCGGCGGCCGGTCCGCTCACGCCCGCGCTGGTGGCCGCCTCCTCGTGCTGCCTCGGGTTGCTGCGCTTCGACGGGGGTCGCTGGCTGGTGCAGCCGTTGGCGGTGCAGGCCACCGTCAAACGCAAGCCCGTCGAGGCGCACAACGGTGACTGGTCCGAAGGGATCACCGACCCGAAGGTGGCGAAGGTCGAGGCCAAGGCGGGCGACGCGGTGGCGGTGCTGCGCGAGCGGGCGGGACGGTTGCTGCGCCGATGACCGACTCCGACCTCTCCCCCGACGACATCAGCCCCGGCGACCTGGCCGCCGCCAACCGCCGCCAGGTGCTCTACTGGCGGCTGCTGGGCCGTATCTTCGACCCGGACGAGCAGCCCGCCCTGGAATCGGCGAGCATGGCCGTGGTCGAGGACCTGGGTCTGCCCGCCATGCTGCTGGACCCGACGGTCTCGGTGGACAACGTGGTCCAGCGGTTCCCGCAGCTCGCCGACGAACTACGCGGCCTGCTCGCGGACACCGAAGCCGACCCCGCCGACGAGGCCGCCGGGCCGCACCGGCCGGGCGAGGCCGAGGTACGCCGGGCTGCGCTGGTGTCGAAGCTGCTGCTCAACGTCTTCGCCACCGGTGCGGGGCCGGTCAGCGCCGGGCAGTTGGCCCGGTGGCAGTCCGACGCGGGCTGGTTCGAGCAGGCCCTCGGTGGCGAACCCGGCGAGTTGCGTCGGCAGGGCACCGGGCTGGGCTCCACCCTCGCCGGGATCGAGGGTGACCTGGTGAACCGGATGCATCTGCGGGAGGTGCTGGCGGATCCGGCGTTGGCCCGGCAGCTCACCCCGAGCATGTCGCTGATCGAGCAGCTGCTGCGGGACAAGGCCAACCTGTCCGGGGTGGCGCTGGCCAACGCCAAGTCGCTGATCCGGCGCTTCGTCGACGAGGTCGCGCAGGTGCTGCGTACTCAGGTGGAGCAGACCACGGTCGGGGCGATCGACAGGTCCGTGCCGCCGAAGCGGGTGTTCCGCAACCTGGACCTGGACCGCACCATCTGGAAGAACCTGCCGAACTGGAGTCCGGAGGACGAACGGCTCTACGTCGACCGGCTCTACTACCGGCAGACGGCCCGCAAGACCACGCCGTCGCGGCTGATCGTGGTGGTGGACCAGTCCGGGTCGATGGTCGACTCGATGGTCAACTGCACCATCCTGGCGTCGATCTTCGCCGGCCTGCCCAAGGTCGACGTGCACCTGATCGCGTACGACACTCGGGCGCTGGATCTGACCCCGTGGGTGCACGACCCGTTCGAGGTGCTGCTGCGCACCAACCTGGGTGGTGGCAACGACGGGCCGGTGGCGATGGCGATGGCCCGCCCGAAGATCGTCGAGCCGAGGAACACCGTGATGGTGTGGATCTCGGACTTCTACGAGTTCGACCGCTCCCAGCCGCTGTTCGACGGCATCGAGGCGGTGCACCGGTCGGGGGTCAGGTTCATCCCGGTCGGCTCGGTCAGCAGCTCCGGTCAGCAGAGCGTCAACCCGTGGTTCCGGCAACGCCTCAAGGACCTGGGCACCCCGGTCATCTCCGGCCACATCCGCAAACTCGTCTTCGAGCTCAAGAGCTTCCTCACCTAGGAGAGACACCCCTCATGTCCGAGATGTTGCGTGCCCCCGCCGAGGTCAAGTACGCCGACGAACTCGCCTACCTGGAGTCGGTGGACACCGGCCCCAAGCCGTACTCGTGGCGGTTGAGCCCGCGCATGGTCCGGTTGTTCGTGCTGGGTTCGGAGCGCGCCGACGGCCTGGACCGGGACATCCCGCAGAAGTGGTTCGGTGACCGCAGCTTCGTCGAGCGCAGCATCGTCACGCTGGCCTCGGATCGGGGTCTGCTGCTCATCGGTGACCCGGGCACCGGCAAGAGCTGGCTGGCCGAGCTGCTGGCCGCGGCGATCTGCCGTAACTCGACCCTGGTGGTGCAGGGCACCGCCGGCACCACCGAGGACCACATCAAGTACTCGTGGAACGTCTCGATGGTCATCGCCAAGGGGCAGTCCCGTGAGTCGATGATCCCGTCGCCGATCATGACGGCGATGGAGCAGGGGGTGATCGGCCGGTTCGAGGAGCTGACCCGCTCCACGAGCGACGTGCAGGACGCCCTGATCTCGATCCTGTCGGAGAAGTACGTCTCCATCCCCGAGCTCAACGACGACAACATCGTCTTCGCCAAGCCCGGTTTCTCCATCATCGCCACCGCGAACAGCCGGGACCGGGGCGTCAACGACCTGTCCTCGGCGTTGAAGCGGCGGTTCAACTTCGTCCGCATTCCGGTGGTCACCAACAAGCGCAGCGAGGCGGAGATCGTCCGATTCCGTACGGAGGAATTGCTGCGCCGCCACCACGTCGAGCTGGACGTACCGCCGACCCTGCTGGACATCCTGTTGCAGAGCTTCGCCGACCTGCGGGCCGCCGCCACCTCCGCCACCAGCGACGACGAGAAGCTGGAGTCGGCGCTGTCCACCGCCGAGCAGATCGGTGTGCTGGAGGACGCCATCCTGCACAGCCAGTTCTTCGGTGACCGCACCCTGCGGGCCGCAACGCTGGCCGGGTCGCTCGTAGGGTCGCTGGCCCGGCGCAGCCCGGAGGACCTGGCGATCCTCAACAAGTACCTGCACGCGGTGGTGGAGCCGCGGGCCAAGCAGGACGGCGGCGAGTGGAACGATTTCCTCGACGGTGGCCGCCAGACGATCGCCGCCCTGTCGTGACCGCCCCCACCACCGCCTCCGCCGCCACTGCGGCACCGGCCTCCGCTGACGCCTCCGTGGGCGCGTTCGCTGCGTTGCGGGAGCAGCTCACCGACGCCGCCGCCGCGTTCGCCGGTGGCCCGGACGCCCTCGCCGACATCCTCACCGGGATCGTCGACGACGTCGACCGGGCCCTGGGCGAACGGCTGGAGATCTTCCCGGTGTGCCATCACTCGCCGGCCTCCGCGCTGGCGATGGTGCGCCGGCTGCGGCAGAAGCAGCCCCGGGTGATCTACCTGGAGCTCTGCGAGGATCTCCAGCCGGTGCTGACGGAACTGCGCAACTGCCGGCTGCCGGTGGCGGTGCAGGCGTTCGCCTCGGAACTCGACGGCTTTCCGGCCGCGTGGGCGCCGCTGAGCGTGATCGCGCCGGTCACCGAGGCGTCGGCGGAATACCAGGCCATCGCGTACGCGCTGGAGACGCCGGGCGTGGAACTGGTGCTGGTGGACCGCTCCACCGACCACGTCTTCCAGTGGTCGCCGCGTGACGAGTCCCCGGCGTCGGAGGAGTCCACTGCCGACGGGGCCGACGACCAGGCCGCGCTGCACGGCGACGCGGTCGGCGTGGAGATCGGCGACCTGCGGCCCGGCTTCGCCGAGTTGGAGGCGTACCTGCTGCACCACGGCAAGGTGCGGCACTGGTCGGAATGGTGGGACAGCTACGTCGAGCGGCCGCTGGCCGCCGCCGACCACGACACCTACCGCCAGGTGATGGTGCTGATCGGCAGCCTGTTCCGGCGGCTGCGTCCGTCGTCGTCGCAGCGTACCGACCGCGACGAGGACCGCGAGCGCTACATGTGGACCAGGATCCGGCAGCACCTCGCGGCCACCGGGGCGGACCCGGCCGACTGTCTGTACGTCTGCGGGGCGTTCCACGCCGCCAGCCGGGTCGAACAGTTCGGCCTCGACTCCCCCGCCCCCGACTTCGACATCACCGACCGCACCGCGACCAGGTGGCAGTACGGGCTGATCCCGTCCAGCCACTCGGCGATCGAGGCGCAGTTCGGTCTCGCCCCCGGGTCGGTGTCGATCGCCGCCGCCACCTGGAGCAAGGCGGTGAGCGCCTCGGGTGTGACGCCGTACCGGTTGGGGGGTCAGCGGGGCGCGACGAGCCGTAAGCGACGTGGCACGCCGGAGGCCGTGCCGGTCGGGCCGGTCACCGACCGGCTCTCCGGTTTCCTCGCCGCGCCGCCGACCCCGGACGGGCTGGACGAGGCGGAGCTGCGCAGGTGGTGCGTGGACATCGTCCGGTTGGCCCGCCGCAACGGGTACCTGGCCAGCACCGCCGACGCGATAGCGGTGTTCGAGACCTCGATCCTGCTGGCCGGGCTGCGCAACCGGGCCCGACCCACCCCGTACGACTTCGCCGACGCGGCGGTGACCTGCATCGAGAAGGACGTCGTACCGGGTCGGCGGGACGTGCGGCGGCTCTGCGAGATCCTGCTGGGCGGGGACCGGATCGGTCAGGTCGGCTACGACGCCCTGCCGCCGTTGGCCCGGGACGTACTGCACCGCCTTGCGCCGCTCGGGCTGGACCTGGAGAAACGCACCGTGCAGCGGGCGTTGCTCGACCTGCAGGGCAGCCCGGAACTGGCCGGCTGCTCGGATCTGCTCTGGATGCTGCGGCACCTGCTGCCGCCGGGCGCGGTCCGCCCGATCATGGGTGAGCGTCGGCTGGGCCACCGGTCGATCCAGGAGAGCTGGGATCTGGCGCTGGGTCGCCACCAACGGGCGCTCATCGAACTCGGCTACGAGGGGGTGACCGTCGAGCAGGTGCTGGAGCAGCGCCTGCGTCGGGCGGCGCACGGCCCGGAGGCGACGGCCGTCAGCGCTCTCACGGCGGTCGAGGACGCCATCACGCTGTTGAACAGCCCTCGGCTGGTCGAGGAGTTGGGCAGCCGGGCGGTCGGGTTGCTCGCCGGCGAGCGTACCGTCGACGACGCCCCGGAGGTGCTGCGCCGCATCCGCCGCCTGCTCGCCCACCACCAGGCCACTGCGGCGGGGCTGCCGGCCTGGTGCGAGGCGTTCGTGACCACCGGGTACGCCCACTACTGCACGTTGCTGCCGACCGCGTTCGTCGACGGCGAGACCGGCGTACGGCAGGTCGGGGCGATGCTCGGCTTCCTGTTCAGCCTGGAGAGCCTGGCGCTGTCCCTGGGCTGCGACCGGTCCCAGCTCGAACTCGCGTTGGGTCAGTCCCACCCCCAGGCGCCGCCCAAGGTCGCCCTGCTCTGGGCGGCCCACCACCAGCTCGGCCTGCTGCCGTTGCCGCAGTTGCGGCAGCGGTGCCGGGAACTGCTGTCCAACCCGCTGGTGGTGCCCGCCTTCCCGCAGTACCTGTCCGGTTTCGTGCACGCGCTGGAGCCGGTGCCCGGGCTCGCGCCGTTCGTGGTGGAGACCATGTCGACCGCGTTCGCCCGGCTACCCGACCCGGTGCTGCTGCCCTGGCTGCCCAACCTGATCACCGCGCTGCGTGAGCACGGGCCGGAGTTGGTGCCGTTGCTGGTCCGGGAGGCCGGGCGGACCTTCCCGGGCACGCTGTCCGCGCTGGATTCCTGGGTGCCGCCCTGGTCGGGCACCGCTCCCGCGGCCGCGCCGGTCGTCCCGCAGCGGCCCGTGGGGCAGGTGCACGGCCTGCTGGCCGAGCACCGGGAGCCGGTGGACGCGGTCGCCGCGCTGCTCGGTGTCGAGGGTGGTTGGCGAAGCCCCGACGACGGCGGGACGGGTACGGGCGTCCTCGTGCAGGCCCATCCGGGATCCGCCGAGGCGATCGCGACGGTGTTGCGACTGTCGTGATCCGTCGCCCCGACAGCGGACGGGGTGATTCGGGCAGACCCGACGGGTCCGCCCGCTCAGTGGGGGCGGCGGATGGTCAGCAGGGCGACGTCGTCGGTCGGGGGCTCGTCGACCGCTGCGGCCATGATGTGGTCGCACAGCGCCTCGGCGGGCCCCGACTCGATGGCGTCGGCGAGCCGCGCGATGCCGGTGTCGATCAGTTCGCCGCGGCGTTCCACAAGTCCGTCGGTGTAGAAGACGAGCGTCGCGCCGGGCGGCAGCTCGACCACTGTGGTGTGGCGGCTGGCCGGGGGCGTGCCGACACCGAACGGTCGGTCCACGACGACGTCCACCAGGCGGGTGGGTTCGCCGGGCACGGCCAGCAGCGGCCGGAGGTGACCTGCGCAGGAGAGGTGCACCGTGGCGCGGTCGGGTGCGATGAGGGCGTAGAGGGCGGTGGTGAGGGTGCCCGCCTCGAAATGGTGGATCTTGCGGTCGAGGGCGGTCAGCACCTCGGCAGGGTTGTCGCGGTCGAGGGCGTAGGCGCGTAGCGCACTGCGGATGCGTCCCATGACGACGGCGGAGGGCAGTCCGTGACCGGAGACGTCGCCGATGACCGCGCCGAGCCAGCCCGACGGCAGGCTGAACACGTCGTACCAGTCGCCGCCGATGCCGAGGTCGTGGCCGGGCACGTACCGGGCGGCCAGGTCGAGGCCGGAGATGTCGGGCAGCCGGCTGGGCAGCAGGCTGCGTTGCAGGGCCAGCGCCGCCTGCCGGTCGAGGATCTGCGCCCGGACCTGCCCGGCGGAGCTGGCCCGGTCGGCGACGAGTTGCAGCAGCTGCACGTCGTCGGGGCCGAAGCGCCGCAGGGTCAGGGAACCGACGTGCAGCACACCGACGAGGTTGCCGTTGGCGAGCATGGGCACGCCCAGCAGTGCGCGTACGCCTGCGTCGAGCAGGATGGGGTTGACCACGTCGTTCGGGGTGACGTCGTAGATCATCACGGGGGCGGTGGTGGACGCGACGCGGCCGGCGAAACCCTCGCCGACCCGGATCCGGAATCCGCGACGTACCTCTTCTTCCAGGCCTTTGGCCGCGGTCGCGACGAGTTCGCCGGAGTGCCCGTCCAGCAGCAGGATGGTGGCGGTATCGACCTTGAGCAGGTCTCGGACCCGCTCGAGCAGTTCGTCGAAGAGATCGACGATGTTCAGACCCGAGAGAGCCCGGTCGGTGATCGCCTCGAATCGGCGCAACCGCTCCTCGTTTGTCATCAACTCGTCATCGGCCACGCGGAGAGCCTAGCCGCCGGGAGGCCGTCGATGCCCGTCAGGAGCCTGTGCGCAGGCTCGGCGTGGCACAGCGCCCGGGGCCGTCGCGCCCGGGTTCGGCTACCTCTGCCCGTCGTCGTGCGCTGCCGGTTTCCCGGCTGGCAGGTCGGCCCGCCGCACCGCGAAACGCAGGCGGACGATGGTGCCGCCGGACTCGGCGTAGGCGGTCACCTCGTCGCAGATGCGGGCCACGATGGCAAGTCCTCGTCCCCGCTCCGCATCCGGCGTCGGCATGGCGCGGCGCACCGTACGCATCGGGCCACTGTCGACGACCTCGCAGTAGACCGACGCGTCGTCGTACCAGATTCGGACCTGCCCGCCGCCGCTGGTGTGCTGAAGGGTGTTGGTGACCAGTTCGTTGACCGCGAGCGCCAGCGCGTCGGTCGAGTCGGCCGTCAAGCCGAGACGGTGTGCCTGCTCCCGTACGAAGGCCCGGACCAGGGGAAGATCGTCGACGACGCGGTAGGGCATCACGGTGGCGTTGCGCATGGTCTCGTTTCGAGCGCCTTCCCGGAAGCAGGAACCTACCGTACCGCGCGGATCCTGCCAGGATCTTCGGCCTGCCTCGGCACTGTCAACCGGGACCGGCCGGTTCCCCCACCGCCCCAGCCGATCGGGTGATCGTTCAGCCGGGCGAGGTCGAGGTGAGTCGGCCTCGACCCGCCGGAGGTCGCGGCTCGCGGTGGCGCCGCCGGGCCCGGGCGGTGACGAAACCGCTGGCCCCGATCATCAGGTACAGCCCGCCGAACAGCCAGAAGGCCGCGAACAGCAGGCCCCGGTCGACCATCGCGAAGACCATGACCAGCGCGCCGGCCAGCGCGGTCAGCGCGTACCCGGCCCGGAGGCCGTACGCACACAGCGCGCCGACGACGAGCGGCCCGACGATCCACAGCAGCACACCCACCCATTCGACACCCACCGAGCCGGTGGCGGCCGAGAACGCGAGCAGCAGCGCGGGCAGCATCACCACCGCCGTGGCGGCCAGGCGCCAGGACCGTACGGCGACCCGGCCGGGGTTTCGCCGCATCACCCACGGCACGACCGTCGCCGCCCAGAGCATGAGCACGAGGGGTACGTAGTAGAGGCCGATCTCGCCGCCGGCGCACGCGAGCGCCGTGAGCACTCCGGCACCGGCGAGCCCTGCCCCGCCGCGCAGCCGGGCGGGCAGCACCAGGGGCGCAGCCGCGATCAGTGCGGGCAGCAGGGTGAGCAGGGCGAATCCGGGGCCGAAGCGCTGCATGATGCTCTGCCCGTCGGGACCGGCCTGGGTCAGGTCCGACGGCAGCGCGGCCGACGGCAGCAGGAAGCTCACGCAGACGGCGGTCAGTACGCCGAGCGCCACCGCGATCGACCGCAGGGTCCGCCCGGCCCGGCCGGCGCGGTCCGCGGTGCCGTCGGCGAGGGCGAGTTCGTCGCGCGCCTGCCCCGCCACGTCCTGCGGGCTGCCGAGCCCGGCCAGGGCCTGGTCGATGCTCCGTCCGCTGTCCAGGGCGTCGACAAGGTGCGCGCGAACATCCTCGATGATCTCCTGCACCGTGTCGGGTGGCGCGTCGGCCAGTTCCGTGCCGAGCGCCCGCAGGTAGCTCTCCGCCGCGTCGGGCAGGGCGCCGTTGCTCATGTTTCCTCCGCTATCAGTTCGTCCACGTGCGGCTGGATGTCACGCCACACCGCCGCGAACACCCGCAACTGCGCCCGACCCTGAGTGGTGATCGCGTAGTACCGCCGGGCGTGCCCCTGTTCGGGGGTCAGCCAGTGGGTCTCGACGCTGCCCGCCTGTCGCATCCGGGCCAGCAGCGGGTACAGGCTGCCCTCGCTGGCGATCAGACCGCGGGCGGCGAGCCAGTCCGCCAACTCCAGGCCGTACATGTCGCGCTGCGAGAGCAACGCGAGCACGCAGTACTCAAGGACGCCCTTGCGGATGTTCGTGGTGATCCGCTCGCGCGTGTTGTCCATGGTTACAAGATACCTTGCGTAGCAAGACCTCTGGCGACGAGGGGGTGGTCAGCAATCCGAAGATCACCAACGCTGGGTTAAGCAAACCATCGTTTGCGCAAACAGAGGTTTGCGTTAGGGTGGGTTCATGGCACCCCCGCTCGTCGCATCCGGGCCGGAGCTCGACTCGGCCTTCGCCGCCCTCGGTGACCCCGTCCGCCGCGCCCTGGTGACTCGGCTCGCGCGTGGCGACGCCACCGTGGGCGAACTCGCCGAGCCCTTCGACCTGACTCCACAGGCGATCTCGCACCACGTTGGCGTCCTGCGCCGCTGTGGCCTGGTCGAGCAGCGGCGCGAGGGCACCCGACGCCCCTGCCGGCTCAGGGTCGACCAGCTGACACGGCTCGGCACCTGGATCGACGAGCAGCGCCGCGCCTGGGACGACCGCCTCGACGCCCTTGAACAGCACCTCAACCAGGACGGAGCGACCCGTTGACCGCCAGCGCCGAACGTCGTGGCGACGAACTCATCGCGAGACGTCGTCTCTCCGCCGAGCCGGAGCGGGTCTGGGCCGCCCTCACCTCACCGGCAAGCGTGGCGGCCTTCTGGGGTGGCTCGCATGCCACCGTGCCGCCCGATTCGGTGACCCTCGACCTGCGCCCCGGCGGGGAGTTCGCACTCGACACCCGCGCTCCGGACGGCACGACCCGCCGGCTCCGGTTCGTCTACGTGAGCGTCGCCGCACCACACGAACTCGTCTTCGACGAGCCCGTCACCGGTCTGCGCACCAGCATCGGCCTGCGGCCTGTCGACGGCGGCACGGATCTCACCGTCCACCAACGTCGACTGCCACCCGAGCTGCAGACCGCCCAGGCGGCCGACGGGCTCGCCGCGATCCTCGACGCCCTCGCCACACACCTGACGCGCAGCGACGCCGCACCATCAGAGAGAAGACGATGACTCAGCAGACCCAACGCCACCTCGTCGCGGAATACTTCGAAGGCTTCCGGACGAGCGATCATCAGCGCATCCTCGCGACCCTCACCGACGACGTCCAGTGGGTCATCCACGGCCACCGGAGCACTCACGGCAAGGCGGAGTTCGACGCCGAGATCGAGAATCCGGCCTTCACCGGCAGTCCCGATCTCGACGTCTTACGCATCCACGAGGACGGCCCGGTCGTCATCACCACCGGTGAGGGCCGCGGGACCAGCGTCGACCACGGGCCGTTCCGGTTCGCCTTCAACGACCTGTTCACGTTCCGCGACGGGCTCATCGCCCGCGTCGACTCCTACGTCGTCCCGCTGCCCTGACCGGGTGACCCGACCTGCCGTCGGTCACGCCCCGACCGGTGCACCTCAGCCGTCGTCGCCGCCGAAGATGCGGTGTTCCAGGGTGTCCGCGCTCACCGCGAGGTGGTAGCAGTGCGCCGCCAGTTGCTGGCTCGACGCCCCGGCCAACGGGGTGAACGACTGCGCGACGACCTGCGGGACTCCCGTGTCTGCGCTGACCAGCGCGATACGGCCGTAGCCGGGCCGGGCCGCCCCGGCGAGCAACTGCTCCGGGGTGATCAGCATCGACAGCGGCCCGACTTCGGCCTCCATCCCGCAGAGCTGCACACCCTCGATGAACGGCTCGGCGCCCTCGACGGCGAAGATCCGCACCAGGTGGCTGCGGTCCTCCGGCAGCGGAACGGTCAGCTCGTAGTGGGTGTCGTACTCCTCCCACTCCGCGCCCAACTGCGCGGCGATCGTGGGGATCCGTCGTTTCAGCGGGCCGCTGCGCCCGCCGGTCACGGCGGCCGGCGACAGCCCGGTCGTCACCACCGGCGCCGGGATCGGGTCGTCGGTTAGCAGCCAGCGCTCGATCAGGTCGTCCAGGCCGATGTCGTTCTTCCGCTCCGCGTCCAGGAACTGCACCGCGCGTTCGATCGTCACCGGACGACCCCAGCCGGCGATCAACGGGTGGCCACCCAGCGCGGTACGCCAGGCCGGCGCGTAGGCGCCGACGTAGCAGGCACCGAGGACCACCAGTCGCAGCCCGGCCGAGACGGTGCTCGGGTCGATGCCGTCGGGCGAGATCATCGCCCCGTCGCAGCACTCCAGGCTGCCGTCGGCACCGCCGTGGGAACTCCAGTAGATGCCGGCCGGGACGAGTTCCTCGACGCCGGCGCCCGTGCCCGCGACCGCCTCCCGCAGGTCGTCCCCGGTGGCCTGGGTGTCGACGACCACTGTGTATCCGGCGGCGCGCAGGGTTTCGATGTCGTCGTCGATCTGGGCGAGTTCCTCGGCCAGCATCGCCCGGTCCTGCCCGCTGCCGGTCTTGAACCCGAACAGGAACAGGAAGGACTTCCCGTCGCCCGGACCGCTGCCCGTCGGGGGATGCAGCACGCGGGCCGCCGGGTCGTCGGTGCGGCCGTCGTCGGTCCAGCGCTTCGGGCCGTTGCGGACGTTCTCCCAGCCGGGCGGCAGGAACACCTCGTCGGCACGCTCGGACATCAGAACTCGTCCCCGGCGGTGAGCTGGTGCTCCAGTTCGTCGGCCGTGGCAGCGATCGCCTCCAGCGGGATGGCGAACTCGTCCGGGTCGAGCGTGGCGAGCAGCGCGTTGTAGATGAGGGCGTAGTCCCCCTCGTCGTCGAGCGCGAGCGCACCGAGATCGAAGTCGTCGTTCTTGCGCAGCGCGACTCGCGGCTTCATGTCCTTGCCCTCGCAGACATAGCTGCGGAACTCGATCCACTCCCGCTCGTACGCCTCGTAACGGCTCACGGTGATCCTCTGGGTCCGGCCCGATTCGTACGTCCAGACCAGCGAGAACCAGTCGTCCTCCAGATCGTCCAACTTGTACTTGGTTCGTGCATGCTCGCACAGTTCGTACCAGGTCGGCATGATGTCGAATCTCCTGTCCGCTGAGCCCCGAATCAGGGCCGGTGACACCTTAGCGGCATTCATCCTTTATAGACAGATGCGTGCGGCGGGACCACGACACTGTCGACGACGCATCGCCAGGCCGCCGGTTCACTGCCGACGGACCCGGCTCGGAAATCCCTAGAAGTACCTGGTGCGGATCAGGTCGGCGGCCTTCTCCCCGATCATCATCGTCGCCGGATTCGGGCCTACGCTGACGATCCGGGGCATGACCGAGGCGTCGGCGACACGCAGCCCGTCCAGGCCGTGCACCCATTGCTCACCCCGACCGCCGGTGATTGACGATCTCCGCCCGCGCCGTTGACCCGTTCTGCCTGAACTTCCGCGTTCCGGCACGTCGGTAAGGGTGTGACTGCAGGCCCGGTACGGGGTGGTGCCGTCGAGGGTGCGGCCGCTCGGGCAGGTCCGGCATGCGGCCCTGGTCGGCGGCCATCACCGCGTGCGGCAGCAGAGAGAGGGCATCGATGAGGCGGTCGGATGACCACCGGGCGGCGCCGCACGAGGCGCTGGTCAGGCAGATCTGGCAGGAACACAGCCGGGCGATGCTGGCGTACGCCGTGCAGGTGACCGGGAACCGCGCGGACGCCGAAGACGTCGTGCAGGAGACGCTGATCCACGCCTGGCGTCAAGCGCACCACCTGTCCGCGCGGCAGGATTCCACCCGAACCTGGCTGCTCACCGTGGTGCAGGACATCGTCGCTGCCCACCTGCGTGCCCGGCCGGCCGGCACCCGCCGAGCCGACCCGGAGCCGACAGACGTCACGGCCTTGAACGACCACGCCGAGCAGGTGGTCGACGCCATGCTGGTGGCCGAGGGCGTGCGCCGGCTGATACCCAAACATCGCGTCGTGATCGAACTGATCTACCTGCGCGGCTATTCGCTGGCGGATGCGGCCGACGCCCTCGGTCTCTCGACGGAGACCGTCAAGACGCGGGCGTACTACGCCCTGCGGGCACTTCAGGGAATGTATCCGGATCTTCCGCATTCCGACTCCCGCCGGCGACCGCTGGTCGAGGACGCCGAAAGCACCGTCGATCGCCACGTCGCGGGTCGGTGTCTGCGCGCCCGGCCGCTGCCGGGACGGCCGGCGATCCGGCGCGTCACCGGCGGACGCCCTGGCCGGTCGGTGACGCCACCGATTCCTCGCCGGACACCCGTCGACGGCGGTGCTTGACGACGACGTGCCAGTAGAGGAGGCCGACGCCGCGCAGAATCCAGGCGACAGCGATGACGACGAGGGTGCGCATACCGTGATCGACGTGTCGTCCGGACGCCCGTTCGCAGCTGTGAGGCAACGAACGGGGGCTGCGGGCCGCGGTGTCGACACGAAAAGGGTCGCCGTGCTCGATCACGGCGGCCCGATCTCGTCCCTCCTGTGCCCGGTACGGATCCTCAGGTCGTTGTCACGAGGAGTTCGTCGAGTCCGTGCATCAGCGCGCTGGCCCGCCAGCGGGGGGCGAATCCCTCGGCCAGTCGCAGCCCGGGTAGCCGCGCCGCCAGCCTGGTGAAGGCGATTCGTGCCTCCAGACGGGCCAGCGGGGCGCCGAGGCAGTGGTGGATGCCGTGGCCGAAGGCGAGGTGCGGGCTCCACTCGCGGCCCATGTCGAAGGCATCAGGATCGGTGTACCGACCGGCATCGCGGTGCGCGGCCAGGATGGAGAGCAACACCGTCGATCCGGCCGGGATGACCTGATCGCCGTACGTGACGTCCTCGGTGGCCATCCGGTGGGTTCCCAGTTGTACCGGGCTCTCGTAACGCAGCACCTCTTCGATGACCTGGGGCAACTGGTCCGGGTCGGCGCGGATCCGGCTCCACCGCGTGGGGTCGTCCAGCAGCATCCAGGCGCCGTTGCCGATGAGGTTCGCCGTCGTGTCGTAGCCGGCCAGCAGCAGCAGGTACACCGTCGAGACGAGTTCGTCCTCGCTGAGCTGATCACCGTTGTCGCGCATGGCGATCATGGCGGAGATCAGATCGTCACCGGGATGCCGGCGTTTGTTGCCGACCAGGTCACGGATGTAACCGATCATTCCGATCATGGCGCCGGGCAACTCGCGGATCCGGTTCGGGCCCGAGACGATGATGCTCGCCGCCTCGATGAAGCTGCCACGGTCGTCGGCCGGGACACCGAGCAGCTCGCAGATGATCGTGATCGGGATCGGGAACGCGAACTTCGACATGAGGTCATGCGAGCCCGGTGTGCTCAGCTCGTCGATCAGCTGATCGGCGGTGGCGGTGATGGCGGGCACGAGACGTCCGATCCGCCGCGCGGTGAAGGAGCCCTGGATCAGCCGACGCAGGCGCGTGTGGTCCGGGGGGTCGACGGTGAGCATGTTCTGCGCGGTGGCGGCGTAGATGTCGGGCGGCAACTGCGGCCGTAGTCCGAGCGGGGAGAGCTGACCGTCCTTGACGAGCCGAGGATCGGCCAACGCCTTGCGCACGTCGTCGTGACGGGTCAGGAGCCAGCCGGTCCGCCCGTCGGGCAGACGCAGCGGCGTCACCGGCCGTTGCTCCCGGTGGTTGGCCAGTTCGCGGTGCACGTCACCGCCGAAGAAGCCCAGGAAGGGCTCCTCCTGCATCGGTGCTTGCGGGGTCTGAGGCTCCATACCGATGCCGACGTAGTGAGCCGCGGTGGGTTCAGCCGTCAGCCCACCGCAGCCGAAGCGGACGTCGCCGCCGTCGCTCGCCGGGCGGATGAACGTTCCCGGCGAGCCATCGTCGAACAGAACGTGATGCGCTTTGGGCACGGCGTCCGAAAACCTTCGACTCCGTTCGGATATTGGTTATTCACCGAGTGTTGGATAAGCGACAGACGCTCCGTGATTCCCATCACTCACAACGAAGTAACAAGCAATAAAGTCGTCTTCCACTCACCCCTCATAGGCTTGCCACCCGATCTGCTGAAATTGCTGAGGGGATGAGCCGTGACCGTCGCCACTGCGCCCAGGAGCGCAGAAGTACCCGCATCCGAGCGCAGCCCGACCAGCACCGAGTCGCCGGCACCAAGCGCTGAGATCTGCATTCAGGAAATCCACCGCAACAATGGCCGCGCCCTGCTGCGTTTCCTGCGGAGCCTGGTGTCGTCGGATTCCGCCCACACCGCCGAGGATCTGGTGCAGGAGACCATGCTGCGTGCCTGGCGCAGCCTCGACGCGGTGCCGATCGAGCCCGAGTCTCAGCGCCGCTGGCTGTTCACTGTGGCCCGACGGTTGGCCATCGACGCGTACCGCAAACGACAGTCGCGACCGGCGGAGATCAGCCTGGTCGACACCGAACCCGTCGGTGTCGGGAGCGAAGCTGCGGAGACCGTGATCGCCAAGCTGACGTTGCAGCAGGCCATCGCCGGACTGAGTCCCGCGCACCGGTCCGTTCTCGTCGAGTTGCACGTGAAGGGGAACAGCCTTGAGCAGGCCGCGGCACGGCTCGGCGTTCCCGTCGGTACCGTCAAATCACGCGCGCACTACGCCATGAAGTTCCTTCGAGAGGCGCTCGACGGCACCGAGGCATTCCGCCGGTGATCGACAGATGAACCCGACTGTCGTCCTGGTGCACGGCGCGTACACCGATGCCACGTGTTGGCACCGGGTGATCAGCCGGCTGCGCCGATCGGGCCATCGGGCGATCGGGGTCGCCAACCCGCTGGGCGACCTCTCCGGGTACGCCGCTCATCTGTCGTCGGTGCTGGCGAGCATCGACGGACCGATCGTGCTCGCCGGGCACTCGTGCGGCGGTGTGGTGGCCACCGACGCCGCAACCGAGCACGACAACGTCAAGGCGCTCGTCTATGTCGCGGCGATCGCGCCGGACAAGGGCGAGAGCGTGCCGGCCTGGCGGCTCATCCCGTCCTGGTTCATCTACAGCCAGCGCGACCCCGTCATTCCGGTCGAGGTGTCCCGTTTCATGGCCGACCGGGCCGGGGCCCAGGAGTCCGTGGAACTCCCGGGCGCCTCGCACGCTCTCCCGGCGGCACAGCCGCAGGCGGTCGCCGACATCATCCTGCGGGCTGCCACCGCCGTCTGATCCGTCGGACGGCAGCCGGCAAAGGTGTCCCCCGCCCTACCTCTGATCACCACGCTGCGGTTGGTCGCTGTCGGAGCTTTCGGCGAGGTCGACAACCGCGAGATCCCGCAGGAAAACCGCCCAGGCGGCGGCCGCGTCGTCGACCAGTCGCCGCTGCGCGATGTCCATCAGTCCCGTCACGCTTGTCACCACGGCAGCCAACGCTCCGTCGGACCGTCGGAACATCGACTGGACGAGCCGGACGATCTTCGGAGACGGGTACTCGAACCGAGTCACCACATCCACCTGGTCGCCGAGAACCAGCTCGCGCAGGTATTTGATCGACACGTCCAGTTCCACGGGCCCGAGGCCGGCCGCCGCGAGTTCCTTGATGGACAGTCCGGCATCGGCGAGCGCCGCCCACCGGGCCTGGATCGAATAATCGAGGTATTTCGAGCTGCGCACATTTCCGTTGGTGCCGATGTCGTCGGCACCAACGGCGATCGACGCGGTATGAGTGACGCCGTCATAATGTGATTGCAGTTTCCGGTCGGGCGATTCGCTCGGTCGAGACGTGGAGTGGCAGGTGTCCGGTCTCTGCTGCGCCGTGCCGGATATCTGTTGGCGCTGCCCGGTCTCCTGCGGTGCGCTGGAGTGCTGGAGAAGCTGGCGATACGCCATCTGCAGTTCGGGGCCAGGGTCGACACCGAGTTCTTCCCGGAGCTTTCGACGGAGCATGTGAAAGCGGGCGATCGCCTCCGCCTGCTGACCGACGGCGGACAGCACCATCATGAGCCTGGCTTGGAGCCGCTCGTCATAGAGGTGATGCGTCGCCATCCGCCGCAACGGAAAGAGCATGGCGTGACCGGACCCCAGGCGCAGCGACAGGTCCCCCGCGTCGATGGCATGCCCGACGCACTCCTGGTCGACGGCGCTGAAGGCGTCGAACTGCTCCGCCAACAGATCGGGGGCTCCTGCGCACGGGCCCCGCCACATCTCCAGGGCCTGGGAGTACGCGGCCAACGCCGAGTCCGGTCGTCCGGCGCCGATCGCCGCGCGTGCCTCCAGTCCCAGCCTGCGGAAGGAGAGCAGATCGAGGTTCTTCTCGTCCACCTGGATGCGGTATCCGGATGCGTCGGAACAGAGCCACCGTCCCCGCACCCGAGGCCCGATCTCCGGCTCGAAGAGGCGGCGCAGATTGCCCACGTAGCGGTGGACGATGTTGACAGCACTCGCCGGCGGCTGGCTGCCCCACAACATCGAGACCACCTCCGCGGTGCCGACGGGCTCACCCCCACGAGCGAGCAGCAGAGCCAGGATCAACCGCTGCTGACGGGGGCCCAGGTCAAGCTCCTGGCCGTTGCGCCGTACCCGGACGGGGCCGAGAACCTCGAACAGCAGGGGTGGGGACCTGTCAGCGTCGTTAATCACGGATAAACCTTTCTGCCGTGGATCCTGCACGTATGGCAGGGTCGTCTGATCGGCTGTGACCTGCCCCGGCATCGTCTTCGTTCCCGTTCGGGGGCCGGTCCATTTCATCGGTCCTGAGCGGTGCGCGTACGTCTCATCGGTGCACCTGACGCTCCAAGCAGAAGTGGTTGCTGTGCTTGTCGATGTCGGCAACGCGCTGGTCGAGGCAACCCTGACCCACCGACTCCGGCTGTGATGGTCGTCGCACGCCGCAGGCCGGGACAGGGACTTCGACACCGGCCCTGGACCGGTGTCGCCGAGTCACGGGTGAAGAGGGCTTCGTGCCCGGTCCACGAAGGTCGTGGCCTCCTGCGTGGTATGTCCCGATGTCCGCATCAGTCGAGGCCCTGGTCGCAGCCGTGCGTCGACGCCACGGCGCCGGACCGGGCCGCCGCTGAACCCGGGCGCTTCCCACACGTTGGTACAGGTCAGAGGACCATTCGATGCCCCCCTGACGACGGAGACACCATGCCGCACTCAACACACATCGTCATTCGTAGCGACGACATCGATGTGAACGGTCACGTGCAGAGCGCCCGATACCTCAACTACGCCCAACACGCCCGTTGGATCGCCGTCGCGCAGGCAGGGCTCTCGATCAGGAAGCTTGCCGGCGCGGGTTTCAGCCCGGTCGAACTGGATGTCTCCATCAAGTACCTGCACGAACTCATGCTCGGCGACGAAATCGACGTCGAATCGCGGTTCGAGTTCCCGTCACCGAAGACCATCCGGGTCGTCCAATCGATCGTCCGACGCTCCGACGGCGCCCTGGCTGCCACGGTGACCAGCCTGACCGGCCTGATGAACCTCACGGAACGCAAGCTCGTCGACGATGCTGCCGGCGTCTGGCGTACGTTTCTCCGTGAGCCGTCCGTCGTCGACCTTCCGCCCCTGGATGAGGTGTTGAGGCCGGCTGGGGCATCGGCCTGACCCTGATCGCGGTCACCGCGGTGAGCGACAGCGTCGCGGCCCTACTCGTCCTGATCGGCGTGCGTGTGCGGAACCGGGCCCCCACCCGATGACACGCTGGCGTCCGCGGTCCGGCCCGCCTGGAGATGCACAGTGGAGACGTCGCCGGCGAACCGCTTGGTCATCCCTTCACCATTCGGCACGTGCAGGCTGTCGGCGCTACCGGTACTGACGTCAATCCCGAAATTGGAAATGCTCACGAAACCCCCCTGACAAAGGCGTTGTTCACCGGAGCAACGGCGGTGAACTTGCTCCAGGAAGCGTAGTGGCGATCGCCACCGACAGCCATATTTCGCGAATGCTGAGAGCGGTGAGAAGTCACACCGGCCGGGCCGTGAACCAGAAACCACCGTTGTCCGTTTAAGCACGAACCGGCCCCACCGACAATCAGCCCGGAAAAGCGTACCGTCGGTGACGGCTACGTCCCCTCCGGTATTCATCCGATACGCCTCAGTGCCCGCGGGTCCTCAGATCAGACCCGCGCGCACCGCGTACGCGACCACATGTGGCCGGCTACGGAGCTGGTACCGGTCCATCACCCCGTAGATGATCGTCTTCACCGTCCGTACGGAGTACCGGATCTCCTCGGCGATCTCGGTGGTGTCCAGTCCGTCGGCCATCAACCGCAGCACCTCGATCTCGCGGGAGGTCAACCCGGTGAGGGTCAGCCCGTTGGGCAGCAGCACCTCCCGCTGGAGCCGCCGGAAGTGTTCGAGCAGGCTGCCGATCAGGTGCGGCGGCATGATCCCCGCGCCCGCCTCGGCGGCCTGGACACTCTGGACGAGGCGTTCCTGGTTGACCGAGGCGCGGGGAAGGATGGCAACCACCCCGCACTCCACGGCCGTGATCAGCTGTAGCTCGTCGATGTCGGAGATGACCAGCACCACGGGCCGCGCGGCGGTCGCGGCCGTCAGGCGCAGCACCCTGACCGCCGCGGCGGTGAATCGCTCGGCCGCCACGACGGCGACGTCGAACGAGTCCGGATCGTCCGCCGACACGACGGTGATGTCGGGAGCCCCGGCCAGGTAGCTGGACAGTCCGACGGTCGACAGCGGGTCGGTCGCCTGCACCAGAACACGCGTCTCCGCCACGACCAGCAGCCCCCAACGGTAGTAGGTCTCGTCTCCTGTGAGGACGCGTGCTCTCGGCCGAAGTTCACTGGCGCTCGTCCATGACGGATTGCCGACTTGTCACCCTTGGCCGCGTTGACAACTACTGAAATGTCAAGTGCAATATACCGCAGGACGATCTGAGCGCTGCTGGCGCGCTCGCCGCTCCGCACCAAGATCCAAGACGCGCACCCACGAACGAACGTCGATGACCTTCCGCCTCCGCGGCAGCCGCTCCATCGACGGTCGACCTCGCACGACCGCGGGCCTCAGCCGCACATCCCCCGCTCGGCCTCAGTCGACGGGTCACCCGACGGCCGCCATGCGTGGTCTGGCCGCCACCGCCCGGACCATCACCGCGGCGGCACTGATCATGGTGGTGGTGTTCGCGGGCTTCATGACGAACGCCGACATCGTCACGAAGATGATCGGCGTCGGGCTGGCCACCGCGGTCGCTCTCGACGCCACGATCGTCCGGCTCGTGCTGGTGCCGGCGACCATGATGCTCTTCGGTCGGGCCAACTGGTGGCTACCGGGATGGTTGGACCGGCTGCTGCCGAACCTGGACCGGCGACGCGCACCCTCCGGTGCGCCGGTCGACAAGGGTGAGACGGACGTGGCGGACCGTCCGGTGGAGCCGGTCAGCGCCGGTTGATCCGCGCGGCATCACCGGCCCGGGGCGTCGTGTCCGGGGCCGGTGATGCCCGTTCGCATCCGGTGATCCCAGTCCAGTTCCCAGAGCTGGATGTGGAAGTGGCCCAGGACAGCCAGGAAGCCGCTACCGTCGGAGGCCATCTCCACCGCCAGGACGTCCCGGCTGCATTCGACCTCGGTGACGAGCGTGCCGGTCGGCAGGTGCCACAGGCGGATCTGTCGGCGGGATGCGACCAGCAGGAGATCACCGTCGGCGGTCAGCGCCATCGACACCACTGCTCCGTCGGCCGCCTGGAGCACGGTGTCGGGGCGTCCCGCCACGCACAACGCGACCTCGCCACCGTTTGCGAACTCGTGCCGGGTCGCGGCGATCACCCGGCCGTCGGCGCTGGCCACCAGGGGCCCTTCGGCGGTCACCTCGACCGCATCGTCGGGGTGCACGCGCCGCACCTGCACCAGCCCTCCGGCGGGAAGCAGCGTCCGACGCACGGTGTTCAGGTCGGCGTCGAGGACCCGGGTACGTCCGTCGTCGGCGACCCGGAGCACGACGTCACCGCAGAGCACCACCCGCTCGTCCGGGTACGCCGACCAGCCGCACACCCGCTGGCCGGTGACCCGGTTGGCCAGGACACTGATGCCGTCCCGGCGGACGAACTCGAAGGTGGGGTTGGGCACCTCCAGTGCCGGGTCACCGCCGTCGTCGCGCACCACGACGCCGACCCGTCGGGCCGTCCTGAGGTCCCACAGTGTCTCCGCCTGATCGTCCCTCGTCACCAGCACATGCCGGTCGTCGGCGCAGGCGGTCACCTTTTCCACCGACGTCTCCCGGCCGTCCCGGCTGTCCGACACCGCACCGGTTCGCAGGTCGAGCACCCGCACTCCGTGATGGAACGACTCGAGGAAGGCGTGGCGCAGGTTCCGGGTGACCGCCCAGTTGCCCCGCGACTCCTGCTCGAAACGGCGCGTGGGCCACACGCCTGTGAACGCCGTCCGCTCGCTGAACGCGCCGACGCGCCGCCAGAGCGCCCGCAGGCGCGGATGCCGACGGTAGGCGGGCATCCGGCGCACGATGTCGAGGTGGCGCCGGGCTTCGATCAGCCGGCCGGTGTCGAGCAGGTCGTCGGCCAGGTCGAGGTTCTCCTCGGCCACCAGCGCGTCACCGACGAGACGATCGGCGGGTTGCGGACGGGCGTAGCTCCAGGGCGCGGCGGGCCCGGGCTCAGGGACGTGCACGACGCTGGTGGTGCGCTTCGCAGCGCCCCGGCCGAGCTCGACGAGCGCCACCCGGCCGTACGCATCGAGGGCGACGTGCATCGGGTCGCGGGACCCGATCGGTGTGGTGAACGCGCACCGCACCTGGTCGAGGCGCCACACCTGGACGACGCGCTCGAACGCGTTGACGGCGGTTCGGCCGTCGTCGCTGACCGCGAGCCAGCTGAAGCCGTTGTTCCACAGTGCGGCGCTGCCGAGGTCGGTGACCTGGAAGGCGGTCAGGTCCAGCAGCCACATCCGGCCGTCGTCCGTGGCGGACAGGGCGAACCGCGCGCCGGCACTGACGGTGCCGTGCCACCGCAGGCCACCGACCGACCACAGCAGCTCACCGGTGCCGACGTCCAGGACCTGAAGGTGCCACGACCACTCGTCGAAGACGACCACCCGCTGGTTGTCGGCGGTCACCGCCACCGTCGTGCCGTGGCTGAACATGGACGAGTCGGCCGGCGCGACGGTGGCCCGACCGACGACGTGGATCGGGTCGCCCAGCAGGCGTACGACCCTGTCCTGCCCTACGGCGACGACCACCGTCCCGTCGGGGCTCACCGCGACCGACCCGGCCACGGCCGGCGGTACGTCGACACGGCGGGTGCACCCGCCGCTGGTGGTGTCCCACACCCGTACCTGTCCGGTGTCGTCCGCGGACACCAGAACCCGGCCGTCGGCGCTGAGCGACACCGACGTGACGGCGCCGGTGTGGCCGGTCAGTTCGTGCCGTATCCGTCCGGTCTGAAGCGACCACACCCGCAGTTCCCGGTTCCGGAAGGTCACCGCAGCCAGCCGGCCGTCGGCGCTGAGGGCGAACGGGTGCTGCTGGTCGAGGTACACCGGGCTCGGTCCGGCCGGGACCGGGCGGTGCGGTACGGCGTCGGCTGCCGCCCGCGCAGCGGCGACGTCCGGCCCGTCCGGCAGATCGCGCAGCAGGCGCAGAGCGGCTTCCTTGTCTGCGCGTTCGATGTGCACGAGCGCCAGCAGATGGTCGACGATCCGGTCGTCCTTCTGGCTCAGGCGTGCCGCGTCCAGTTGCATGATCAGCTCGCGGTCGGTCTGCTGCCCCGACCGCCAGATGCGCAGGCCGCGGTTGTAGGTGGCGTGCGGATGGTGCGGGTCGATCCGCAGCGCCTCCTCCCACAGGTGGTCGACCTCGTCGGCGTGCCCGAGGTCCAACAGGGACAGGGCGCGGTTGGACAGGGCGTCGGCCAGCAACGGCGCCTCGTCGGGAGGCTGCCGTGGGTACGGTGTGAACACCGTGTCGAGGTAGATCGCCGCCAGTTCGTCGGCGATGACGTCGAAGCCCGCCGGGCGGTCTGCGGTGTCCTCGGCGAAGCAGCGTCGCAGCAGGTCGGCGACGCCCGGCGGTAACGCGGGAATTGTCGGGTCCGCCGCGCCCGTGTCGAGAAAGCGCGCGAGCGCACCGGCTGCCGCATACCCGAACAGGGTCGGCGGCCGGCCGGCGAACATCTCGAACACACTCACCGCCCACGACCACACGTCGGTCGCGGGACCGAGGCGCTCACCCCGTGCCTGCTCCGGTGAGCAGTACTCCAGGGTCATGCCGTTGACCGTGGTCAGCCTCTCCTGCCCGGGGCGGGGTGGCCGGACCGTGGCGAGCCCGAAGTCGGTGATCTTCGCGGTGCCGTTCCGGTCGAGCATGACGTTCGCGGGTTTGACGTCCTGGTGCACCAGGCCTCTGCGGTGCGCGTACCCCAGGCCCCAGGCACACTGGATGGCCACGTCGAGGATGCGGCGGACCGCGCGTGGGTGGCCGCCGCGGTAGAGCGAGCGGTCACCGACGGCCTGGGCCACGCTGCCGCCGTCGACCCATTCGGCAAAGACCCGGGGGATGCCCTCGATGCGGCGTACGTAGGCGCAGCTGACCACCTGCGGGTGCCCGCCCAGACCGACCCAGGCCTGGGCCTCGGCCTCGAACCGCCGCATGTCGTCCGGGGAGGTGACCAGTTCCTGGCGTGGTGTCTTGACCGCCAGCTCCATCCCCCACTGGCGGTGCCACACCCGGTAGACCAGGCCCATGCCGCCGGTGTCGATGACCTCGCGGACCTCGTACGCCCCGAGCAGCACGTCCCCCGGGGACCACATCTAGTCGACCAGTGCCACGTACAGCGGGGTGCCGAGCAGCACGTCGAGGCCGTCGGCCGTGGGGCTGGGCCCGTGCAGCAGGCGTTTGGCGACGAACTCCAGGTGCTGGTGGGGCCCCGGCATCAGCTCGTTGGCCCGATGCACGGCGGTCAGGGCGTCGCGTTCCTGCGCCTCGTCCTCCTGGGTGATCGCCTCGGTCAGCGCGCTGATCTGCGGATCGGTACGCAGCCCGGCCAGCAGGGACGGGGTCAACGACCGGGGCATCCCGGACGCCGTCGCGGCGGGCGCGCCCAGCACGTGGTGACCCGAGCCGCCGAGCCCGAGCACGGTGCGCTCGGTGGCACCGCCGAAGTAGACCAGGGTCGGCTCGGTGGGAAACGGTCCCCAGCGCAGCGGCAGCAACCCCCAGAAGAACTGACCGGGCTCGTCGACCGTGCCGAGGTCACCGTGATCCTCCAGGTGGCGTACCACCCGTTGCAGGCGCGCCGTACGCTCGCCGCCCTCGGGTGTCTCCGAGGCCCGCTTGCCGGCCAGGACGGTCAGGTTCAGACTCAGCTCGGTGGTGCGTTTACGGGTGAACGCCGGGTCCACCTGCGCGAGCAGCATGTCGACCTTGCTGTCACTGACGTAGAGGTAATACCGGATCGACACAGGCGCTCCCCGTACGCTTTGCCACCACGGCGATCCTATCGGTGATTGTGGTCATCGAGCGGCCCCCGCGTCCGGCCGTGGTTGCCGTGACCATCGGCACTGTGCCCGGCGGCAGCTCGCTCGATGTACTGGAACCGCCGGAGATTCCGGCACGCAGCGGGAAGAGGACACACGTGATCTTGTGGGCGGGTGCCGTCGGAGCGGTGTTGTTCGTGCTGGTGTTCCTCGTCGACGGCGGGAGCCGTCCGCACTACGCGTCAGCACGCCACCCGGTCAGCGCGCTGGCGCTCGGCAGCCGAGGCTGGATCCAGACGGCCAACTTCGTGGTCTGCGGTTCCGCCATCACGGCGGGGGCCGTCGCAGTGATCGTCGAGGGCCCGAGCGTCCTGCTCGGTGTGGTGCTGAGCATCTTCGGGCTCGGGCTTGTCGCCTCCGGGGTGTTCCGGATGGACCCGATGCTCGGCTACCCGCCGGGTGCCCCGGCCGGCATACCCGAGCAGCACAGCACCGCGCACCGGGTCCACGACATCGCCGGTGCCGTCGTCTTCCTGTCCCTGCCCCTCGCCGCGGCCATCAGCGCGTTCACCCTGTCGGCGACGTCCTGGCGAGTCGCCTCGGGTTGCGTCGCGGTGGCCCTGTTCCTCGGGCTCGGTCAGTTCGGCAGAGCCTGGGAGCATGTGTCACCGCGCATCGGCCTCGTCCAGCGCGCTGTGATCATCCCGGGGTGGGGTTGGCTCGCCGCGCTGTTCGCCGCGCTGGCGCTCGGGCTGAGCTAGTCAGGTGGCCGACCCGCACCTCGGGCGGGCGCGGGTCGGCCACCTGTCATGCCTGCGGACCGCGCTGCCGGGTCAGCAGCCGATGCGCTTGGTGGACAGCGCGATGTCGTCGATCCAGAGGTCGAACTCGCCCGGGGTGGTGCCGCCCTGGTAGAGCTGCCAGCCGATCTTCACGGTGTTCACCGTCGGCAGGATGAACGGCACGTCGTTGCCGCCGTGCCGGGTGGTGGAGGCGGTCAGCTCCGGGTTCGCCACCCCGTCGATCCACACGACGACGCGGTTGTCCTTCGGGTCGAGTTGCCACTCGAAGCACTGCCAGGTGTCTTCGACCACGGGCGCCGACTCCCGCCAGTTGGTCCAGTCGCCGGTCGGGCCGCCGTCGGCGCCCACGCCCCAGAAGATGCCGGGGACCGTGGGTGCGTACTGGCCGCCGATCGGCCGGACGATCTCCGAGCTGCCGGTGCCGGTCGCCTCCACAAGCGTGAAGTGCGCCCAGTCGGGGGCGATGGGGAAGGCGTCGACGCGCAGCCGCATCCGGCCGTAGAAGCCGTTGCCCGGTGCCGCGAAGTCGTCGACGCGCAGGAAGGCGCGCCCGTTGTCGACGGTGTGGATGTGCAGCACCTGATTGCCGCGGCGGGCGCGTTCCACGGTGAGGGTGCCGTTGCGCGTGTCGATGCCCCAGTCCAGGGTGCTGGCGCCGCCGGGCCGTAAGCCCTCGAAGTCCTCGCAGAAGAGCAGGTGCCGAGGGCAGGAGTTGCGGTGTGTGGCGTTCGCGGCGTCGGTGGGCACGCTGCCGGCCGTGACGCCGAGCATCAGGGCGGTCAACGCGGCAAGAAGGTTACGCATGGTTCCTCCGTGAGTTGGTTCCCAGCGTGCCGGGGACAGGCCGCCCGTGGAAGCGTTCCCATATATAGCAGATATTCGATGCCTTGGTGGCCCGTCACCGCTTCGGTGCACCGCCCTCACGGTGCGGCAGGTCCGGCCGGCTACCGCACCCCGGCGGTACCCCGGTCGAGCACGACCCGGCCGGTGGCGTCGACGACCTGGAAGACGACGCCGAGGCGACGCCGCCAGATCCGGATCGTCAGGGTGGTGCCCGGATACACGGGTGCGGTGAAGCGGGCGTCGATGCCGCGCAGCCGGGCCGGATCCGATCCGGCGACCGTGTGCAGCAGGGCGCGTCCCGTGTAGCCGTAGGTGCAGAGTCCGTGCAGCAACGGCTGCGGCAGACCGGCGCGTACGGCGACCGTCGGGTCGCTGTGCAGCGGGTTGCGGTCGCCGCTGAGCCGGTAGAGCAGCGCCTGGTCGCGGGGCACCGGGTAGTGGATCTCGTGGTCGGGCGCCGCGGTGGGAGTCGGCCAGGCCGGGGCGGGTGCCCGGTCGCCACCGAAGCCGCCCGCGCCGACGACGAAGAAGCCCGCCCGGGCGGTGGCCAGTGGGCGACCGTGCCCGTCGCTGACCCGGGAGAGCACCCGGACCAGAGCGCCGCTGCCCTGGTCGTGGACGGCGGTGACGGCGGCGGTGACGCGGGCGACGCCTGCGACGGGTAGGGCGCGGTGCAGCAGCAGGGACTGTTCGGCGTGGCGGACGTTCGCCGGGTCGCCCAGGGGCGGCGGGTCGGCGGCGAGCAGCGCGGCGAAGGTCGGCAGCGCGGCCTGCGGGTGGCCGGCGGAGTTCTCGGTGGCGAAGCGCAGCTCGGCGGTGGGGTCGGGTTGGCCGGCACCGACGCCGAGGGCGTACAGCAGCGAGTCGGTGCCGTCCCAGTGCCGTTCGGCGGTGCACCGCCAGCGCAGCAGCGACGCGGGGTGCGGGCGGTCGTGGAGCGCTCCGGGGTCGGCAGTCAGGGCCATGGGACCTCGTTTCTGGGCCGGTGCCAACAAAGTGCTGGTCAGCGCCTTGGGAATCTCTTGACGCTGTGGTTGGCAGCACAGTACCGTCCCACATTAAGCAACACGGACCACCATATGAGCCAGTCGAAGGACTGAGGTAGCCATGAAGATGCGCACGTTGCGGGTAGCGGCCGCGGCCCTGTTGATTACGGTCGCCGGGGCCGCATGCGCGGAGAACCAGACGGCAGACGGCTCCGGTGGCTCCGCCGCCGAACCGTCCGCCAACGTCACGTTCGGTGTGGGGGTGGACCCGGCCTACTCGCCGATCTACCTGGCCGACCAGGACAAGCTGTTCACCGCGTCGGGGGTCAACGTGACGGTGACCCAGTTCCAGGAGGGCACCGGCGGCCTCGACGCGATCCTGGCCAAGCAGGGTCAGTTCACCGCCAGCACCGAGTCCAGCCTACTCAACCGGGCTACTCGCGGTGACATCAAGGGCCTGGCCGTCTTCTCCCAGTCGCCCAGCTTCATCAAGCTCGTCGCCCGCGACGGAATCTCCGACGTGAACGGCATCAAGAAGTACGGCGTCGTGCCCGGCACGGTCAACGAGTACGCCACCAACAAGGTGCTCGCGGCCAAGAACATCAGCCGTGACTCCGTCGAGTTCGTCAACGCCTCCCCCGCCGAGATGCCGGCGCTGCTGCAGCGCGGCGACGTCGACGGCTACATCATGTGGGAGCCGTGGCCGTCGCGCGGCGTCGCGAACGGCGGCAAGATCCTGCTCACCAGCGGTGACATCGGCTACGTCTACAACCTCGTGATCGGCGTGGACGGCGCCTGGTACGAGGCGAACAAGGACGCCGCCAAGAAGGTCGTCGAGACCATCGGCAAGGCGTGCGAGCAGCTCACCGCTGACCCCGCGAAGGCCGGTTCGGTCACCGAGAAGGCGATCAAGGTTCCGGCCGCCGAGGCGGAGAACCTGCTCAAGGGCGTGGAGTGCAAGGTCCGCGACTTCACCGACGAGGACCTGAAGCGCTACGCCGAGATCGCCCAGTTCCAGCAGGACAGCAAGATCGTGGAGAAGGCGGCCGACCCTGCGTCGGTGATGATCAGGGGTCTGGTGTGACGCCCCACAGCACCCGTACGACAGCCCCGACCGGCCGGTCATCGTCGACCGGCCGGGGCGGGGCCCCCGTCTCCCTGCGCGACGTCGACATCCGCTTCGGCGACTTCGACGCGGTACGCGGGGCGACGCTCGACATCGCGGCAGGCGAGTTCGTCTGCCTGCTCGGGCCCAGCGGTTGCGGCAAGTCGACCCTGCTCAACGCGGTCGCCGGGTTCGTCACTCCGGCCGGCGGCGAGGTCACCTGCGGCAACGCCCCGGTCACCGGGCCGGACGTGTCGCGCGGTGTGGTCTTCCAGAGCGCGGAGGCACTGTTCCCCTGGTTGACCGTGCGGCAGAACGTCAGCTTCGGTCCCCGGATGCGGCGCATGCCGAAGGCGCAACGCGCCGCCGTGGAGGACCGCTACCTGGCGATGGTCGGGCTCAGCCACAGCGCGGACAAGTTCCCCAGCCAGCTCTCCGGCGGCATGCGGCAGCGGGCGCAGCTGGCCCGGGTGCTGGCCAACGAGCCCTCCGTCGTCCTGATGGACGAGCCGTTCGGGGCCCTGGACGCGCAGACCCGGCTGGTCATGCAGGTCGAGCTGGACCGGATCTGGCGCGACACCGGCGCCACCATCCTGTTCGTCACCCACGACATCGGCGAGGCGATCCTGCTCAGCGACCGCATCGTCACCATGACGGCCGGCCCGGCCGCCGCCATCAAGAACGTCTACCCGTGCGACCTGCCCCGACCGCGTGACCTCACCGACCCGGCCAGCGCCGCCCTGTTCCGACAGCTGCGCGAGGACATCGGCGAGGAGGTGGCCCGGACCCTGCGGGCCCAGGGGCTCGACGACGGGCACGACGGCCGGTCGACCGGCGATCAGAAAGGGGCGGGACGATGACCGTCGACGTACGCACCGACCCGGCGCCGGCCTCGGTCGCGCCGCGCCGCCCGGCACGGCGCCGTAGCGCCAAGCCCCGGTTGACCCGGATCGGGCTGTCGGTGCTCTCCGTGGCCCTCGGCATCCTCGTCTGGGACCTGGTCAGCCGCAACTACACCGCGTTCTTCCTGCCGTCGCCGATGCTGACCTGGCAGGGCGCCGTCGACCTGGTCCGGGACGGCACCCTGTGGGACTCGGTCACCGCCTCGTCGACCCGCATCCTGACCGGTTGGGCGCTCGGTGTGGTGATCGGTGTGCCGGTGGGGCTGCTCATGGGATGCATCCCCTGGCTGCGGCTGATGCTCGACCCGTACATCCAGTTCTTCCGGTTCGTGCCGCCGATCGCCTTCGTCACCCTGGCGATCATCTGGCTCGGCCCGGGCGAGGCGTCCAAGGTCGCGCTGATCTTCTACACCACCGTCTTCATCGTCGCGCTCAACACCCTCGCCGGTGTGCTGGCCGTCGACGATCTGCGGCTGCGGGCCGCCCGTGCGCTGGGCGCCTCGCCGCTGCGCACCCTCGTGTCGGTCGTGCTGCCGTCCACGGTGCCGCACGTCGTCACCGGTGCCCGGCTCGCCATGGGCAACTCGTTCCTGACGATCGTCTCCGCCGAGATCGTCGCGGCGCAGAGCGGGCTGGGCTCGCTGATCTGGACCGCCCGCAACTACGCCAAGACCGAGTGGGTCTTCGTCGGCATCCTCGCCCTCGGACTGCTCGGCTACCTCTTCGACTGGATCTTGCGCACCGTCACGCGGACCACCCTGCGCCGCTACGGCGTCACCTTCTGACGCCGCCGCCGCACACCGCCTGACGGTCGGTCTCCCCTCTCCACGAAAGGCACTTCCGCATGCTCTGCATCGGCGTCGACATCGGCGGCACGTTCACCGACGTGATCGTCTACGAGCCGGCCACCGCACGGCTCGCCGAGGCGAAGACGCTGTCGACGCCGCACGATCCCGCGGCGGCGATCTTCGAAGGGCTGGCCAAGCTCGGCGTCTCCCTGGACGCGGTGGACCGCTTCGTGCACGGCACCACCCGGGTGACCAACGCCCTGCTGGAGGGCTCCGGCGACCCGGTCAGCGTGGTCACCACCGACGGCTTCCGCGACGTGCTGGAGATGGGCCTCGGGCACCGGCCGCAGCTCTACAGCGTCAAGGAGGCGGCCCGCCCGTCGTTGGTGCCCCGCTCCCTGCGGCACACGCTGCGGGAGCGGGTCGCCGCCGACGGCTCGGTCATCGAAGCGCTCGACACCAGCCACCTGGACGAGGTCCTGGACCGGGTCGCCGCCGCCGGTCCGGGCACCGTCGCGGTCTGCCTGCTGCACTCGTACCGCAACCCGGCTCACGAGCGGGCCGCGGCGCGACGGCTCGCCGAGCGCTACCCGAACCTGGTCTGCACGGTCTCCTCGGACGTGGTGCCGGAGCAGGGCGAGTACGAGCGGTTCGCCACCACGGTGCTCAACGCCAGTGTCCGGGGCACCGTCGCCGACTACCTGCGCGGGCTCGGCACCGCCCTGGCCGGTGCCGGCTACCTGCATCCACTGTCGATCATGACCAGCAGCGGCGGCGTCGTCTCCACCGACGAGGCCAGCCGGCTGCCCATCAACCTGGCGCTGTCCGGCCCGGCCGGCGGTGTCGCCGCTGCCGTCTACGTCGCCGGTCTGGCCGGCCACTCGAACGTGATCACCTGTGACATCGGTGGCACCAGCACCGACGTCTGCCTGATCAAGGACGGCGCGCCGCTGATGACAAGCGACGGGACGATCGCCGGCTACCCGAACCGCACGTTCCAGGTGGAGATCAACACGATCGGGGCCGGCGGTGGTTCCATCGCCTGGCGTGACCTCGGCGGCGAGCTGCGGATCGGCCCCCGCAGCGCCGGCTCCACACCCGGCCCGGCCTGCTACGGCCGCGGCGGCACCGAACCGACCACCACCGACGCCCACCTGCTGGTCGGGCACCTCGACCCGCAGGAGAGCCTGGGCGGCGAGGTGCAGCTGGACCCGGCACCCGCGCAGGCGGCCACCGAGGTGCTCGCCGAGCAGCTCGGGCTGGACGCGATGGAGCTGGCGCACGGCATCCTGCGGCTGGCCACCATCAAGATGACAAGCGCGATCAAGGAAATCTCGGTGGCCCGCGGCCACGACCCCCGCGACTTCGTGCTGATGCCCTTCGGTGGCGCCGGTCCGATGCACGCCACGGCGCTCGCCGACGAACTGGGCATCAGCCGGGTGCTGGTGCCGCCGGTGCCGGGCAACTTCTCCGCGCTCGGGTTCGTCACCGCCCGCGCCCGGCACGACTACGTGCGTACCGTCCTGGCCGCCGCCGACGAGTCCGGCCTGGCCTCGGCGCGGGCCGTCGTCGCCGAGTTGGAGGACGCCGCCCGGGCGCAGCTCAAGGCGGAGGACGGGGTCGAGGCCGACCAGGTGTCATTCGCGCTGACGGTGGGGATGCGCTTCCGCGGCCAGAGCCACCACCTGGCCGTCGCGGTCGACGGCCTGCCCGCCACCGCCGAGGACCTGGTCGCGGCCTTCCACGCCGCGTACGCCGAGCGGTACGCCTACGTGCGCACCGACCACCCGGCCGAGATCGTGAACTGCCGGCTGACCGCCTTCGGGCCCAGCCCCGTGGTGCGTTTCGCCGCCCCCTCCGGCGGCGAGGCCCAGCCGGAGCGGACCCGGCTGTACGGGCCGGACGGCTGGGTGGACGCCGCCGTGTGGCGGCGCAGCGAGCTGGGGCCGGGCATCCGGGTGACCGGCCCGGCCGTGGTGCGGGAGAACGGCAGCACCACAGTCGTCGGGGCCGGCTGGAGCGGCGCGGCCGACGAGCACGGCAACCTGCTGCTCACCCGGGACTGACCATGGCGCCACTCGCCCTCGACGCCGTGCTGCTCGACGCGGCGGCGCGGCACCCGGACCGGCCGCTGTACGCCTTCGCGGAGCTGGACCACCCGGTCACGTACGCCGAGTTCGCCGCGCTGGCGGGCCGGGGTGCCGCCGTGCTGGCCGCCCACGGCATCGGCCGCGGTGACCGGATCGCGGTGTGGTCGGAGAACAGCCTCGCCTGGCTGACGCTGCTCGCCGCGGCGGCCTGGCGCGGCGCGGCACTTGTCACCCTGCACCCCGGTCTGACCGGGGCGGAACTGGCCGAGGCGGTGGCCCGCGCCCGTCCGCGCCGACTGTTCGTGGCCGGCCGGATCCGTGACCGGGACGCGGTCGCCGAGGGGTTCGCCGCGCTGGCCGGAGCGCCGTACGCGCCGGACGGCATCCACCCGCTCGGTGACGACGGCGGCCGCCAGGCGTTGGCGGGCCTGCCCGGCTGGGCCGACCCGACGCCGGAACCGGTCGGTGACGCCGACGCGGTGCTGAACATCCAGTTCACCTCGGGCTCCACCGGCCCGGCGAAGATGGTGACGTTGAGCGGCCGCAATCTGGTGCGCAACGCGCAGTGGACGGCCCAGGCGGCCGGGCTGCACGCCGGCGACGTCCTCGCCTCGCCGCTGCCGTTGGCGCACGCCGCCGGGCTGAGCAGCGGCGCGGTGCTCGCACTTGTCACCGGGGCGCTGTGGGTGTCGACCCGCCGGTTCCGTTCCGAGACGGTGCTGGACCTGATCGAGCGACACCGATGCACGGTGCTGCAGGCCGTCCCGACGATGGCCACGATGATCGCCGATCGGGTGCAGGCCGAGCCGCAGCGGTGGGACATCTCCTCGCTGCGGGTCGGCTTCCTCGGCGGTGCCCCGTGCCCGCCCGCACTGCGGGAGCGGACCGTACGCGTGCTGGGCCTGGACCGGGCGGCCGTCATCTACGGCCAGACCGAGGCAGGTCCCACGATCAGCGTCGACCCGGGCGACGGCAGCTGTGCCCCGGTCGGTCTGACCGTCGGGCGGATCATGCCCGACCTCGACGCGGTCGTGGTGCAACCCGGCACCCGGCACCCCGTGCCGTCGGGTGAGGCCGGGGAGCTGCTGGTCCGCGGCGAGTCGGTCACCTCCGGCTACCTGGACGATCCCGCCGCCACCTCCGCTGCCCTGACCGCCGACGGTTGGCTGCGCACCGGCGACCTCGGCGCGCTCAGCGCCGAGCGGGTGTTCACGCTCACCGGCCGGGTCAAGGAACTCATCATCCGCGGCGGCGAGAACGTCAGCCCGGCCGAGGTGGAGGCCGTGCTCTGCGAACACGACACCGTCGGTCAGGCCTGCGTGCTCGGTGTGCCGTCGGCGCGCTGGGGTGAGGAGGTCGGTGCGCTGCTGATCGCCGCGCCCGGCGCACGGCTCGACATCGACGTCGTGCTCGCCGCCGTGGCCGGGCGACTGGCCCGGCACAAGCAGCCCACCCGGGTACGCGTGGTCGCCGAGTTGCCGCTGCTGCCGTCCGGCAAGGTCGACCGACGCGCCGCGCTGACACTGTTCGAGGGGGAGAACTGATGCAGCTGGGGTCGTGCTTTCTCGATTCGTTGACCGTCACCAGCTTCTTCGGCAACGCCGAGATGCGCGGGGTGTTCAACGACCGGCAGCTCATGCAGTCCTGGCTGGACGTGGAGGCCGCGCTGGCCCGTGGGCAGGCGTCGCTGGGAATCATCCCGCAGGCCGCCGCGGATGCCATCTCGGCGACGGCCCGGCTGGAGAAGTTGGACGCGGCGGCCCTGGCCTCCGATGCCGAGGACACCGTGCACCCGCTGGTGCCGCTGGTGCGTGCCCTGACCGCGGCCTGTCCGGGTGACGCGGGGCGTTACGTGCACCTGGGTGCCACCACTCAGGACGTGATGGACACCGGCTTCGTGCTGCGGGCCCGGGCCGGCCTGGACATCGTCGGCCGTCAGCTCGACGAGTTGGTGCGGCTGTTGCGGCGGTTGGCGTTGCGGCACCGCAGCACCCCGATGCCGGCGCGTACGCACGGCCAGCAGGCGTTGCCGACGACGTTCGGGCTGCGGCTGGCGGTGTGGCAGAGCGAGTTGCAGCGCCACCGCGCCCGGCTGCGGGAGATGCGCGCCCGGCTGCTGGTGACGAGCATGGGCGGGGCGGCGGGCACCATGGCCGGGTACGGGCCGCAGGCGTTCGCGCTGGAGCGGGCCGTCGCCGAGGAGTTGGGTCTGGGGGTGGCGGACACCCCCTGGCATGCCACCTCCGACCGGTTCGCCGAGTGTCTGATGGTGCTGGGTCTGGTGGCGTCCAGCGGCGAGAAGCTGGCTCGGGAGGTCTACTTCCTGGGTCGTACCGAGGTCGGCGAGGCGTACGAGCCGCAGCGCGCGACTCAGGTGGGCAGCAGCACCATGCCGCACAAACGCAACCCGATCCGCTGCGAGGCGGTGATCGCGGCGGCCAGCACGCTGCGGGCGCAGGTGCCGTTGGCATTGCAGACGATGGTCGCGCAGGACGACCGGGACATGGGCGTCGGCATGACGCTGTGGAAGCTGCTGCCGGAGTGTTTCATCCTCATCGGCGGTGTCCTGGAACGCCTGGTGGAGGTCTTCGGTGACCTGGGCGTGAATCCGGACCGGATGCGCGCCAACCTCGACATCACCGGTGGGCTGGTGCTGTCGGAGGCGGTGATGTTGCGGCTGGCCGGCCCGTTGGGCCGCGAGCAGGCGCACCACCTGGTGATGCGGGTGGTGCGCGACAGCCTGGAACAGGGTCGCCCGTTCGCCGAGGTGCTGCGCGGCGACCCGCAGGTCGCCGCCGCCCTGCCCGGCGGGGACATCGCCGAACTGCTCGATCCGCTGTCGTACGTCGGTCACGCGGCCGCCCTGGTGGACCGCGCCCTGCTCACCTCGGAGTCGCCCTGATGAACGAACCGTCCGTGTTGCTGGAGCGGGCCGGTCGGCTGGCCCGGATCACCCTGAACCGCCCGCACCGGCGCAACAGCTTCGACCTGGCGATGCTGGCCCGGTTCGAGGACGTGCTGCACGAGGTGGGCCGCGACGCCGAGGTGGAGGTGCTGGTGCTCACCGGCGCCGGGTCGGCGTTCTGCGCCGGCACCGATCTCGACGAGCTGGCCACCCTGGACGCGGCCACCACCATGCACGTGCAGCGCCGTACGGCCGAGGTGGTGGAGCGCTGGTACCGGATGGAGCAGACCACGGTGGCCGTGTTCAACGGCCCGGCGATCGGCTCCGGGGCGGTGCTCGGTCTCGCCGCCGACCTGCGGGTGGCCGTCGACAGCTGCTTCTTCACCTTCCCCGAGGTCACCTTCGGTATCCCGCTGACCTGGAGCGGCATGGCGATCCTGGCCGATCTGGTCGGCGCGGACCGGGCGAAGCGCTGGCTGCTGCTGGGCGATCGGATCGGGCCGGCCGAGATGCTGCGGCACGACCTGGTCACGGCGGCGGTGCCGGCGGACGAGCTGGGCGCGGCCTGTGACGCGGTGCTCGATCGGCTGCTGGCTGTCTCGCCGGTGGGCCGGTCGATGACGAAGCGTGCCGCCCGGCTGGCCGGGCCGAGGTTCGAGGCCGCCGCCAACGACTCCTACCTGGGTGCGCTGAGCGTCGCGTTGCGGCCGGCGGGCGCGTACCCGAAGGGCGGGAAATCATGAAGGTGTACCAGTTGCTGGCGGACGCGCTTGTCGCCCAGGGCGTCGACACGGTGTTCGGGCTGCTCGGCGATGCGAACATGTTCCTCGTCAGCGATCTGGTGGCCCGGCACGGGGTGCGGTTCGTGGCGGCCCGCAACGAGAACGCCGCCGTGATGATGGCCGACGGGTACGCCCGCGCGACCGGTCGCTGCCCGGTGGCCACGGTGACGCAGGGCCCGGGGCTGGCCGTGGCCGGTGCCGCGCTGACCATCGCCCGCCAGGCGCGTACGCCGCTGGTGCTGGTGGCGGGTGACACCCCGCCCGGCGACCCGGGGCATGTGCAGAGCTTCCCGCAGCAGCCGTTCGCGTTGGCCACGGCGGGTGAGATGGTGCCGGTGGTGGCTGCGGCGAACGTGGCCCGCGACGTCGCCACCGCGTTCCGGCTGGCCCGCTCGGCCGGTGGCCCGGTGGTGTTGAACGTGCCGATCGACCTTCAGGACCAGGACGTCGCGGACGACGTGCCGGCGCCGGTCGCCGTGGCGGTGACGCGTCGTCCGGGGCCGCCGGCGGCGCACCCGGACGACGTGGCGATGCTCGCCGCGCTGCTGCAGAAGGCCGAACGGCCGGTGGTGCTCGCCGGTCGGGGCGCGGAGGCGGCCGCGACGGCGGTACGGGAGTTGGCGGATCGCAGCGGGGCGGTGCTGGCCACCACGCTGATGGCCGGGGGTCTCTTCGCCGACCATCCGTACTGCCTGGGGGTGGCGGGTGGGCTGGCCCGGCCGCTGACCCGGCGGGTGTTGGGCGAGGCGGATCTGGTGCTGGCGTTCGGTGCCGGGCTCAACCGGTGGACCGCGGACCACGGCCGGCTGTTCGGCCAGGCCACTGTGGTGTGCGTCGACATCGACCCGGCGGCGTTGGGCGACCGCTGGCCGGTGGACGTGCCGGTGGTGGGCGACGCGGAGATGGTCGCTTCGGCGGTGTCGGCGGCGCTACCGGTGATCTCGCGGCCGCAGTGGCGGTCGGCGGAGCTGGCCCGCGAGGTGGCGGCGGCCGACGCGTTCGCCGGGCTGGAACCGTTGCAGGCGGCGGACCGGATCGACCCGAGGGCGTTCATCCGGGTGTGCGCCCGCAGACTGCCGCCACAACGCACCACGGTGGTGGGGGTGGGGCACTTCGGCGGCTGGCCGAACCTGCTGCTGGACTCACCGGCGACGGACCGGGCGCTGATCGCGCCGTGGGAGTTCGGCAGCATCGGCGTGGGGCTGCCGTTCGCGGTGGGTGCCGCGGTGGGCCGCCCGGACCGGCCGGTGGTGGCGTTCGAGGGTGACGGCAGTCTGCTCACCGGGCTCGGTGAGCTGGACACGTTGGCCCGTACGGGCGCGGCGGTGCTGTTGATCGTCCTGGACGACTCGGCGTACGGGGCGGAGGTGCGCAAGCTGCGTCCGCGTGGGGTGGATCCGGCGCTGGCCCGCTTCCCCGACCGTGACCTCGCTGCGGTGGCTCGGGCGCTGGGTGTGCCGGCGTGGACGGTGACGGACGAGGCCAGTGCCGACGCCGCGTTCGACGCGGTGCTGCCGGTCACCGGCCCCGCCCTGCTGCACGTGCGGGTGCACCCGGACGCCGTGCAGGAACACTTCTGAGCCGGTCAGTCCCCCCAGACCGCACCCACGCCATGACCCAGCTGACGCGACAGCTCGTTCGCCGTGCGTACGGCGGCGGCGGCCAGTTCGGCGACGCGGGTCTCGTCGAGGCGGAAGATCGGCCCGGAGATGCTGATCGCGGCGGTGACCTGGCCGAGCCGGTCGCGTACCGGCGCGGCGACGACCCGCAGGCCCTCTTCGCTCTCCTCGTCGTTGAGCGCCCATCCCTGCTCGCGGACCTGGTGCATCCGCTTGGCGAAGGTGTCCAGGTCGGTGATGGTGTTCGGGGTCAGCGGTGTGAACTGGGTGTCGGCGAACATGGCGCGGATCTGCTCGTCGTCGAGGTCGAGCAGCAGCGCCTTGCCGGCTGCGCTGCACCACAGCGGGATGCGCCGGCCGAGGCGGGAGACGAGCTGCACGTTGCGGGTGCCGCGCTCGATGTAGATCGACAGGGCATCCAGCTCGTCGCGGATGGACAGGTTGACCGACTCGCCCTCGTCCTGGGCGAGCTGGTGCAGCAGTGGCCGGGCCAGGGCGTGCATGTCGAGCCCTTCGAGGAAGCAGGCGCCCAACTCGAAGACGGTGACCCCGAGCCGGTACGCGCCGGTCTCCTCGTTGCGTTGCAGGAAGCCGGTGTCGGCGAGCGCCCGGAACAACCGGCTGGCCGTCGACTTGTGCAGTCCCAGCTCGCGACTGACGTCGCTGACCTTGCGTTCGACGCCGCCACTGCGGAAGGCCAGCAGCACGCTGAGCGCGCGGTCGAGCGCCTGGGTGCCCGATTCCCGGGCGGCCGGTCCCTCCGCAGCTGGGGACGGTCCTGCGACCTGCGACATCTTGCTTCCCACCTTCTCGGTTGCTAGTGTTTCACAATATAAACCACGGACCACATTATGGTCCATGCACGGGACCACATGGTCCGTGTGAGGTCAAAGCCAAACCACTCGTCATCACGAGTCGGAACCCATGAGGCGTCGCATGACCAAGACGTTGAACCCGATCGACCTCGAGATCGTGACCGAAGGTCTCATCTCGATCGTGCGCGAGATGCGCCAGACGATCTTCCGCACCGCGCACTCCCCTGTCATCGCCGATGCGCAGGACTTCTCCTGTGCGTTGTTCGACCCCAAGGGTCAGATGGTGGCCCAGGGCCGGGACATGCCCGGGCACGTCATCGCCATGCCGGCTTCCGTCGCCGAGATCTTCGCCGACTTCGCCGACGAGATGCGCCCCGGCGACCTGTACATCGTCAACGATCCGTACCGGGGCGGCAGTCACCTCAACGACGTCACACTGATCACCCCGGTCTTCGTCGACGGCGAGTTGTTCCTCTTCCCCTGCGTGCGCATGCACTGGGCCGACATCGGCGGGATGACTCCCGGCAGCGTCTCCGGGCAGGCCACCGAGATCCTTCAGGAGGGGTTGCGCATCCCGCCGATCAAGCTGATCGAGCAGGGTCGCCCCAACGCCGCCGCGTACGCCATCCTCTTCGCCAACGTGCGGATGGCCGACGAGCGTCGCGGCGACCTGGAGAGCTGCTTCGCCGCCTGCTTCACCGCCGAGCGGCGACTGCGCGAACTCGTCGGCCGCTACGGCGCGCCACTGCTGCTCGACAGCGTGGCCGCCAACATGGACCGCACCGAGCAGCGGCTGCGCGACCGCATCCGGCAACTGCCCGACGGTGTCTACCGCTACGAGGACTACCTCGACCTCTACACCGACGGGCGGTACGACCCCGCGCTGGTGCGCTGCGTGCTCACCATCGACGGCGACGAGATCGACGCCGACTTCCGGGGCTCGTCCACGCAGGTCGCCGCCGTCGTCAACTCCTCGCGGGCGATGACCGTCGCCGGCGTCTTCATCGCCGTCAAGAGCGCGCTCGACCCCGGCGGCCTGGTCAACCACGGCGCCTTCCGGCCGCTGCGGGTGCACACCGAGCCGGGCACCGTCGTGCACGTCGCCTACCCCGCGCCCGCCAACGCGCACAGCGAGGTACGCAAGCGGGTCATCTCCGCGGTCATGGCCACGCTGAGTCAGGTCGCGCCCGACCTCATCGCCGCCGACCAATTCGGAACCACCTTCCAGAACCTCATCGGCGGCGTGGACCAACGCACCGGCCGGTCCTACCTGTACTACGACTACCCCGCAGGTGGCAACGGCGGCTTCCTCGAATCCGACGGTCCGAGCGCGATGAACCCCGTCGACCTCGGCGACATCTCCACCATCCAGTCCGTCGAACGGCTGGAGACGGAGATCCCGATCGTCGTCGACGCCTCCGAGCTGCGACTCGGCTCGTGCGGCGACGGGGCACGCCGGGGCGGGCTGGGCAGCCGACGCGAAACCCGGCTGCTCGCCAGCAACGGGGCGTACTCGGTGCAGACCGACCGCACCACCGTGCCGCCGTACGGTCTGCACCGTGGTGGCCCCGGTGCCCCCACCGTGACGTTCGTGCGCCGCGCCGACGGCGAACGGGTCGACTTCGACACCCCCGGCAAGGTCGCCGGCTTCGCGATGCGCAGCGGCGACGTGCTCGTCATGGAGTCCGCAGGTGGCGGCGGCTGGGGCGATCCGCTCGAGCGTGAACCCGCCGCCGTCGCCGACGACGTGACGCAGGGCTACCTGGACGCCGACGATGCGCAGCACCGCTACGGCCTGCGGTTCGACGCCGACGGCCGGGTCGACGCCGCCGCGACCGCAGCAGCCCGGCAGGAACTGCGCCGCCGGCGCACCTGGCTGCGGGTCGGCACCACCGACCGGCAGCCGTACACCGGGGAGCGTGGCCGGCGACGGCTCGCCTACGTGGGTCCGGGCACCGGCCTGGCCGACGGCGCCCTCGTGGAGATCCACGGCCCGCACCCCGCGCCCCTGCGGGCCTGGGTCCGGCACGACCCGGACCTGACCGACGACCAACTGGCCCTCGACGACGACGGGCTGCAGATCCTCGGCGCCGAACCCGACGAGCGCACGTTCGTGCGGGTGCTGGCCGACCGGGGCACGACCGGGGAGGGACCGGCATGAGCAGAGTCTTCCGCGTGCCCGTGGCACCCGCCCGTTCGGGCGGTGCCCGCCGCTACGACACCACCGAACGACCTTCGGCGGAGCCGACGCCCGCCCGCGCCGGCATCGTCGCCGGGGTGCTGAGCCCGCACCCGCCGCACCTGATCTACGCGGAGAACCCGCCGCAGAACGAGCCGCGGTCCACCGGCGGCTGGGAGGTGCTGCGCTGGGCGTACGAGCGGCTGCGCAAGCGCATCCGCGAGGTGCACCGCCCCGACGTGCTGATCGTGCACGCCCCGCACTGGATCACGATGGTCGGTCACCACGTCAACTGCGTGCCCAACCCGCGCGGTGTCTCCGTCGAGCCGATCTTCCCGCACCTGTTCCGGTACTCCTACGACTTTCGTACCGATGTGGAGCTGGGCGAGGCCATCGCCGACGAGGCCACCGACCTGGGCCTGGTCACCCGCAAGCTGCACGACCCCCGGGTGCGGGTGGACTACGCCACCATCGGCGCGTTGCACCTGGTCAACCCGGCCTGGGACATCCCGGTGGTGTCGTTGTCGGCAAACAACAACCCGTACTTCTACTCCGAGGCGTCGCTTGAGGAGATGGAGGTGCTGGGCGAGGCGACCCGCCGGGCCGTCGAGCGGACCGGCCGCCGGGCCGTGCTGCTGGCCTCCAACTCCCTGTCCCACCTGCACTGGCACGAGGAGCCGGAGCTGCCGGAGGACATGGAACGCGAGCACCCGTACAACAACCACCAGTACCGCTGGGACATGAAGCTGCTGGAGGCGATCCGCCGGGGGCCGACCGCGCCGCTGCGCGAGCTGATCACCGAGCACATCGAGGCGACCGCGTCGGAGACCAAGGCCGGCAGCCTGACCTGGATGTTGGCCGCGATGGGCTGGCCGCAGGTGCCGGGCGACGTCATGGGCTACGGAACGATCATCGGCACCGGCAACGCGGTCGTCGAGTGGACGCCCGAAGGAGGACACCGTGGCTGACACCGGCATCGTCGCCGGGGCGCTGCTGCCCGGCATGCCGCACCTGCTGGCCGAAAAACCCGCGCAGTGCTGGGCCGACCTGGCCGCCGCCGCCCGTGTGGTGGGCGATCGGCTGCGTCGCCTCCAGCCCGACGTGGTGCTGCTGCTGTCCACCCAGTGGTTCACCGTGCTGGGCCACCAGTTCCAGTGCGACCCGAACCCGCGCGGCGAGCACGTCGACGAGAACTGGTACGCCTACGACTACGGCGAGCTCCGCTACGACCTTCGCTTCGACGTGCCGTTCACCGAGCGGTGGACCGATCACGTGAACAAGGCCGGCATGCAGGCGCGGCGTACCCGTTACGACGGCTTCCCGATCGACACCGGCACCATCGTCACCTCGGCGCTGCTCGACCCGGACCGCGAGCTGCGCTGGGCGCAGGTGTCCTGCAACCTGTACGCCGACGCCCAGACCCTCGCCGACGTCGGTGCGGCCGGTGCCGCCGCAGCCCGCGAGGCCGGCGTACGTGCCGCCGTCGTCGTGGTCACCGGCATGTCGTCCGGCCTGATCCAGCAGTGGATCGAGCCGCACGACGATCACGTCAGCGACCCCGGGCACGACCGCTGGAACCGGCGGGTGCTGGACCTGCTGACCGCCGGCAAGGTCGACGAGGTGTTGAAGATCCGCGAGGACTTCGCCCGGCAGGCGCAGGCCGACAGCCAGTTCCGCGCGCTGGCGTTCGCCGCCGGCGCCGGAGCGACCGCCGGTCCGGCGCAGCTGCACGCATACGGACCGCTCTGGGGCACCGGCGGCGCCGTCCTGTCCTGGAACCTGCCCTGAACATCGGAAAAGGAGAACCCATGCGGAACATGGCTGCCGGCTTCGTCGAGGCCGAGGGCTACACCGCCATCTTCGACGCGGTCGACGCGATGGTGAAGGCCACCGAGGTCGAGGTGACCCGCGTCGTGCGCCTCGGCGGCGGCATCGTCGCCGTCGCCCTGCGCGGCGACCTGGCCACCGTCGAGGAGGCCGTCGACATCGGCGAGGAGACCGCCAAGGCCAAGAGCCGGAAGGTGCGTTCCATCGTCTTCGCCAGCCCCTGTGACGCGGTGTCGGCGCTCGCCGTCGACCCCCGCCTCGTCGGCAACTGACCCGGTAAGGAGAACAAACATGCCTTCTGACATCGCCATCGGCATCGTCGAGACCCGGGGCGTGGTGGCCCTGTCCGCCGGGATCGAAGCCATGATCAAGACCGCGGACGTACGCTGCATCGCCGTGGAGCGGGTGACCAGCGGCTACCTCGCCGCCGCCGTGCAGGGCACCCTCGCCGCCGTCCGGCAGGCCGTCGCCTCCGGCGAGGCCGCCATCCGACAGCACGGCGAGCTGCGCAGCTCGCAGGTGTACCCCAAGCCGCACCCCACCACGGCGGCGCTGCTGGAGGACCCGGAGGCCGCCCGCATCCGCGAGGTCATGGCAAGCCTGCGGGGAGACGGCTGATGATTCTCGGTGAGGTCGTCGCCAAGGTCTGGCCGGACAAGATCCTGCCGACGTTGCAGGGTCGCCGGCTGGTGCTGGTCCGGCCCCGCAGCGAGGGGCCCGACCTGGTCGCGATCGACCCGCTCAACGTCGGCGTCGGCACCGTCGTGCTGATCGCCACCGACGAGGCGGCAGCCGCGGCCACGGGCGAGCCGACGGCCGACGCGGCCGTCGTGGCGCTCGTCGCTGACTCCACCACCGAACGATAGGGAACCAGGCCCATGACATCCGGGCGTACCACCCGTTGGCCGAGCGGCCTGATCGACGGGCGCCGCAGCGGCGACCTGCTGCTACCGAACTACGTCGGCGGTGAGTTCGTCACCGGCGGCACCTCGTTCGCGAAGGTGTCGCCGGTAACCGGCGAGACGCTGCTGCACGTCGCCGAGGCCGATGCGGCCACCGTGGACGCCGCGGTGACCGCCGCACGGGCCGCGCTGCGCGGCCCGTGGGGTGCCATGGGCGAGGGCGAACGGGCCGCGGTGCTGCGCCGGGTCGCCGACGAGTTGGAACGCCGTTTCGACGACCTCGTCGCCGCCGAGGTCGCCGACACCGGAAAGTCGGTGGCCCAGGCCCGCACCCTGGACATCCCGCGCGGTGCGGCGAACTTCCGGACGTTCGCCGACATCATCACCGCCACCCCGACGGAGTCGTTCACCACCGTCACCGCGACCGGTGGACGGGCGCTGAACTACGCGGTCCGCAAGCCGGTCGGCGTGGTGGCGATCATCGTGCCGTGGAACCTGCCGCTGCTGCTGCTGACCTGGAAGGTGGCACCGGCCCTGGCGTGCGGCAACGCGGTGGTCGTCAAGCCCAGCGAGGAGACGCCGTCGTCGGCGACCGTGCTGGCCGAGGTGATGGCCGCCGCCGGCGTACCCGACGGGGTGTTCAACCTGGTGCACGGCTTCGGCCCCGGCTCGGCCGGTGAGGCGCTCACCCGCCATCCCGGGGTGGACGCGATCACCTTCACCGGCGAGTCCGCCACCGGCTCGGCCATCATGCGCGCCGCGGCCGACGGGGTGAAGGCGGTGTCGTTCGAGTTGGGCGGCAAGAACGCCGGGCTGGTCTTCGCCGACGCCGACCTGGACGCGGCCGTCGAAGGCTCGGTGCGGTCCAGCTTCACCAACGGTGGTCAGGTCTGCCTGTGCACCGAACGGATCTACGTGCAGCGGCCGGTCTACGAGGAGTTCGCGGCCCGGCTGGCGAAGCGGGCCGAGGAGCTGGCGTTCGGTTGGCCGTCCGAGCCGGCGACGATGACGATGCCGCTGATCTCGGCCAAGCACCGGGAGAAGGTGCTCGGTCACTACGAGCTGGCCCGCGCCGAGGGGGCCACCGTGCTGGCCGGTGGTGGTGTGCCGGTGTTCGGCGACGACCGCGACGGCGGCTCGTACGTGCAGCCCACCGTCCTGACCGGACTGGGGCGGCACGCCCGCACCATGCGGGAGGAGATCTTCGGGCCGGTCTGCCACATCGCGCCGTTCGACGACGAGGACGAGGCGTTCGCGCTGGCCAACGACAGCGAGTACGGCCTGGCCGCCACGGTGTGGACCCGCGACGTGGGTCGGGCGCACCGGGCCGGGACCCGGCTGGAGGCCGGCCTGGTCTGGGTGAACACCTGGTTCCTGCGGGATCTGCGCACCCCGTTCGGCGGGGTGAAGGCCTCCGGCGTGGGACGCGAGGGCGGCACCCATTCGCTGCACTTCTACTCCGAACTCACGAACGTCTGCGTGGACCTCGGATGAGCACCGACATCAAGGGCGCGGCCGCGGCGCTGCGCCAGGCGTACGCCAGCGGGGTGGCCTGCAAGCCGCTGCGCGACGACCTGGTGCCGACCGGCGACCTGACCGCCGCGTACGCCGTGCAGCAGGCCCAGGTCAGCGACTGGCTGGCCGAGGGTCGTCGGCTGGTCGGGGCGAAGGTGGGCCTGACCTCGCGGGCGGTGCAGGAGGCGTTCGGGGTCTTCCACCCCGACTTCGGTGTCCTCTTCGCCGACATGGCCGTCCCCGACGGCGCCGAGATCGACCCGCGGACCCTGTTGCAGCCGCGCGTCGAGGCGGAGGTCGCCTTCGTGCTCGGCCGGGACCTGCCCTACGACCAGGTCACCGTCGCCGACGTGGTGCGGGCCACCGATCACCTGCTGCCCGCCATCGAGATCGTCGACTCGCGGATCGCGAACTGGGACATCTCCATCGTGGACACGGTGGCCGACAACGCCTCCAGCGGCAAATACGTGCTCGGCACCAGTCCGCGCCGGCTGGGCGAGGTGGACCTGCGGCTCTGCGGTGCCGTGCTGGAGCAGGGCGGCGAGCCCGTCTCCGTCGGGGCCGGGGCCGCGTGCCTGGGCAATCCGCTGCACGCCGTCGCCTGGCTGGCGGGGACCCTGGCCGCGAACGGTCGACCGCTGCGGGCCGGGGACACCGTGCTGTCCGGCGCGCTCGGACCGATGGTGGCGGTGACCCCGGGCGCGGCGTACGAGGCCCGCATCTCCGGCCTGGGCAGCGTCCGGGCCTGCTTCTCGAAAGGTGGCTCGTCATGAGCACCGGCGTGGCGGTGATCGGGTCAGGCAACATCGGCACCGACCTGATGATCAAAGTGTTGCGGCTGTCGGAGTCGCTGCGGATGGTGGCGATGGTCGGCATCGACCCGAACTCCGACGGTCTGGCCCGGGCCCGCCGCCTCGGCGTGGCCACCACCGCCGCAGGTGTCGACGGGCTCGTCGCGATGCCGGAGTTCGCCGACGTCGGGATCGTCTTCGACGCCACCAGCGCGGGCGCGCACCGGCACAACGACGCGGTGCTGCGCGCCCACGGCCGCCGGGTCGTGGACCTGACCCCGGCCGCCATCGGCCCGTACGTGGTGCCGCCGGTGAACCTCGACGCCCACCTGGGCGAGCGCAACGTCAACATGGTGACCTGCGGCGGTCAGGCGACCGTGCCGATCGTCGCGGCCGTCGCCGCGGTCACGCCGGTGGCGTACGGCGAGATCGTCGCCTCGATCTCCTCCCGTTCGGCCGGTCCGGGCACCCGCGCCAACATCGACGAGTTCACCGAGACCACCGCGCGGGCCATCGAGGTGGTCGGCGGGGCGGGCCGCGGCAAGGCGGTGATCGTGCTGAATCCGGCGGAGCCGCCGCTGCTGATGCGCGACACGGTCTACTGCCTGTGCCCCGATCCGGATGCCGACCGGGCCGCGATCGCGGCGTCGGTGGAGGCGATGGTGGCGGCGGTGCAGCAGTACGTGCCCGGCTACCGGCTCAAGCAGCAGGTGCAGTTCACCGAGGTGGACACGTACGTGCCGGCGCTCGGCGGGCACTTCGTCGGCATTCAGGTCTCCGTGTTCCTGGAGGTCTCCGGTGCCGGCCACTACCTGCCCGCGTACGCGGGCAACCTGGACATCATGACCAGCGCCGCGCTGCGTACGGCCGAACGGATGGTCTCGTCGTGACCGATCTCTACATCCAGGACGTGACGCTGCGCGATGGCATGCACGCCATCGGGCATCAGTACACCGTGGACCAGGTGCGGAGCATCGCGGCGGCGTTGGACGCCGCGGGGGTGGCCGCGATCGAGGTGGCGCACGGTGACGGGTTGGCCGGGTCGAGTGTCAACTATGGCCACGGTGCGGCGAGTGACGCCGAGTGGATCGCGGCGGCGGCCGAGGTGATGACGAACGCGAAGCTGACCACCCTGCTGCTGCCCGGCATCGGCACGATCGCCGATCTGAGGGCGGCCAAGGCCCTCGGGGTGACAAGTGTGCGGATCGCCACGCACTGCACCGAGGCGGACATCTCCGCCCAGCACATCTCCTGGGCGCGGGAGAACGGCATGGACGTCGCCGGGTTCCTGATGATGTCGCACATGAACGACCCGGCCGGGCTCGCCGCGCAGGCCAAGCTCATGGAGTCCTACGGCGCGCACTGCGTCTACGTCACCGACTCCGGTGGCCGGCTGACGATGGCGGACGTGGCGCAGCGGGCGGACGCGTACCGGCAGGTGCTCGACCCGACGACGGAGATCGGCATCCACGCGCACCACAACCTGTCGCTCGGCGTGGCGAACAGCCTCGTCGCGGTCGAGCACGGGGTGCGCCGGGTGGACGCCTCACTGGCCGGGATGGGCGCCGGGGCGGGCAACGCGCCGCTGGAGGTCTTCGTCGCGGTGGCCGAGCTGAACGGCTGGCAGCACGGTTGTGACGTGTTCGCGCTGATGGACGCCGCCGAGGATCTGGTGCGTCCGTTGCAGGACCGGCCGGTGCGGGTGGACCGGGAGACGTTGTCGCTCGGTTTCGCCGGCGTCTACTCGTCGTTCCTGCGGCACGCGGAGAGCGCCGCCGGACGGTACGGGGTGGACGTGCGCACCATCCTGCTGGAGTTGGGTCGCCGCAAGATGGTCGGCGGCCAGGAGGACATGATCGTCGACGTGGCGCTGGACCTGGTCCGGGACGCCGGGAAGGACCCGCAGTGATCGACACTCTCGCCGCCCGGCTGGACGAGGCCGCCGTGACGCGGACCACGCTGGCCCAGTTCGGTGCCGACGCCGGTCTCGACGTGGCCACCGCGTACCAGGTGCAGGACGCCCTGGTGGCACGCCGGGTGGGCCGTGGCGAGGCGGTGGTCGGGGTGAAGCTGGGCCTGACCAGCCGGGCGAAGATGACCCAGATGGGCGTCGACGAGGTGATCTGGGGTCGGCTCACCGACGCGATGCACATCTCCGACGGCGGCACCGTCGACCTGTCCGGACACATCCATCCGAAGGTCGAGCCGGAGGTGGCGTTCCTCGTCGAGGGTGGCGCGATCGCCGCCGTCGCCCCCGCCGTCGAGCTCATCGACTCCCGGTACCGGGACTTCCGGTTCACCTTGGCGGAGGTGATCGCCGACAACACCTCCGCGTCCGGCTTCGTCGTCGGGCCGTGGCAGCCGGTGCCCGACAACGTGGACAACCTCGGTGTGCTGCTGGAGGTCGACGGTCGGGTCGCGCAGGTCGGCTCGACCGCGGCGATCCTCGGCGACCCGCGCCGCGCCCTGCCCGAGGCGGCCCGCCTCGCCGGGGAACTGCGCGACGGTTGGGTGCTGCTGGCCGGCGCGGCGACCGCCGCGGTGCCCCTGACGCCGGGCGCGCACGTGCGGGTCACCGTCGAGCAGCTCGGCACCGTCTCGCTGCGGGCGTCGGCATGAGCGGGGCTCGGGTCGTCGCCGGCAAGGCCGTGCCGCGTGGCCGGTTCCCGCACGTCAAGGTCGCGGGCGGGTTCGCCTTCGTCTCCGGTACGAGCAGCCGCCGCCCCGACAACACGATCGCCGGTGCGACGGTGGACGCGCTGGGTACCACCTCGTTGGACATCGAGGTGCAGACCCGCGCGGTGATCGAGAACATGCGCGACATCCTGCGCGAGGTGGGCGCGGACCTGTCCGACCTGGTGCAGGTGACCACGTACCTGGTCAGCATGAACGACTTCGGCGGCTACAACCGGGTGTACGCCGAACTCTTCGACGAGACCGGGCCGACGCGTACCACCGTGGCGGTGCACCAGTTGCCGCACCCGCACCTGCTGATCGAGATGCAGGGGATCGCGCTGCTGCCGGTCGACTGAGGCGCACGTCTGCTGGGAGCGGTACCAGCCAGGGTGAGAATTCCACCCAGTCGATGGCTACACTCACCGCAGCGCCGGAACCGCCCGCAGACTTCACCCGGCGTTGTCCCTAATGGAATGGAGACGCCTGTGACCCGCGACAAGGCGGCACCCCCTGGCATCGACACCAGCATTCCCAGCGTGGCCCGGGTCTACGACTTCTTTCTCGGCGGCAAGGACAACTTCGAGGTCGACCGAAAGGTCGCCGAGCACGCCCTGCGGATCACTCCGGACGGGCCGGCAGCTGGCCAGGCGAACCGGGCCTTTCTGCGTCGGGTGATTCGCTTCCTTGTCACCGAGGCCGGCATCGACCAGTTCCTCGACATCGGATCGGGGCTGCCCACCCAGGGCAACGTGCACGAGGTCGCCACCGAGCACAACCCGAAGGCCCGGGTGGTGTATGTGGACAATGATCCGATCGTCCTGGCGCACGGGCGGGCCCTGCTCGCCGAGGAGGGCACGGCGACGGTGATCCAGGCGGATGTCCGGGCACCGCAGGAAATCCTCGACAATCCGGAGGTACGTCGGTTCCTCGATTTCGACCGGCCGATCGGGTTGTTGCTTTTCGCGATCCTGCACCACGTCGGTGACGACGAGCAGCCGCGAGCGTTGGCGGCCGAGTTGATCGACGCGCTGCCGTCCGGCAGCTACGTGGCGATTTCCCACTTCCGTGACCCGGGTGAGCGTGATCCGGAGGGCTCCCGCAAGGCGCGCGAGGTCGAACGGGTCTTCAACGAGTCGCTGGGCACCGGCCGCTGGCGCACCGACGAGGAGATCCTCGCCTTCGCCGACGGGCTGACGGTGCTGGAGCCGGGGTTGGTGCCGCTGGCCGAGTGGCGTCCGGAGCCAGGCACGCCAACTCCGCAGCAGACCGACACCTATCACACCTTCGTCGGGCTCCTCGCCCGCAAACCATAGGCTTCGGCGGCCCGAGTCCGTCGGCGGGACGTGTGTCCTGCCGACGGACTCCCCGCGCCGGTCACCGGCGGTGCAGGACGTATCCGGCGTGGTACAGCACCCCGTCGATGAACCGGCCGTACGCCCAGAAGCCCAGGTCGTCGCGGTAGATGATCCGGTCGCCGTCGATCCAGAACGCCCCCTGGTAGGCGTGCGGCCGACCACCCCGGGTCTCGTCGTACCTGCCGTCGGCGGTGAGTTCCTGGTGCAGGAAGCCGGTCTCGTCGACCCACATCCCCAGGTGTTCACTGCGGACCGTGCGCGTACGCGGGTCGGGTTCGATCGGGGTGGGCGCCAGACGGCGGCCGTTGGCGAGCACGATCTCACCGTCGACGACGACGGCGGCGGCCTGTTCCGGCCGCCAGACGATCATCTCCAGGGCGGCGCCGGCGGTCGGGCCGGCGACCAGCGCGAAGGTGGCGGGGTTTCCGGGGGTGAGCGTGCCGACCCGGTCGGCGCGACGTTGGCGCAGGCCGGCGACGGCGACACCGTCGACGACCGCGGGCACGATGGCCAGGCCGGTGCAGTCGACGACGATCGCGCCGTCGTCCTCGGCCGCGGTGTGCAGGCCCGGACCGACGGCGACGATCTCGCCCGTGCCGATCAGCAGGTCGGCGGCGGGGAAGTCACCGATCACCGGGTCGAGGGTGTGGATGGTGGCGTTGACGAACATCAGTGGCCGGTGCCGGTCACCGGCGGCCGCGGTGATCTCGGCCAGCACCGTTTCGTCGAACATCGGGCTGCTCATGGCGTACTCCTCGGGTTGGGGTTGGTGTTTCCACAGTCGCGGGCGTCGGAGTCGGCAGCCAGGCCGGGCGCAACCAGGGTGCGGCGCACCCTGCCTGGCCGGATCCCGCACGGCTACCGTTTGTGGCATGCCGACAACCGCGCTCGGGGCGTTCCTCACCGCCCGACGCGCCCGGTTGACGCCGGGCGACGTCGGACTCGTGTCCACCGGTGCCCGGCGGGTCGCCGGGCTGCGGCGCGAGGAGGTCGCGGTGCTGGCCGGGGTGAGTGTCGACTACTACACCCGGCTGGAGCAGGGCCGGGAACGCCATCCGTCGGCGTCGGTGCTGGCCGCCGTGGCCCGCGCCCTCGACCTGGGGCCCGACGCCCACGACCACCTCTTCCGGCTGGCCGGGCTCGCACCCGGTGACGCGCCGACCCCCGCTCGGTCCCGCGTCGAGCAGAGCCTGCGGGACCTGCTCGACGCCTGGCCGGACACCCCGGCCTTCGTCCTCGACCGACGACTCAACCTGCTGGCCGGCAACGCGCTGGCCGACGCGTTCTACGCGGACTTCGCCGAGGCGGACAACCTCGTCCGGATGACGTTCCTGGACCCGGCCGGTCCGACGTTCTTCGCCGACTGGCGACGGGCCACCGAGGCGTGCGTGGCGAACCTGCGGCTGGCCCTCGGTCACGACCCGCACGACCGGCAGGCACAGGCCCTGGTCGAGGAGGTGGGCTCGGCGAGCGCGGAGTTCCGTCGCCTGTGGGAGCGCCATGACGTGCAGGGCAAGACGCACGAGGCGAAGACGTTCCGGCACGGCGCGGTGGGCGAGTTGACGTTGTCGTACCACGCGTTCGACGTCCGGGACGCGCCCGGACAGCAGCTGATCGTGTACCGCGCCCAGCCGGACAGCCGCAGCGCCGAGGCGCTGCGGCTGCTGGGCACCCTGGCCGCCAGCAGTTGGCTGCGGTGACCTGCGGAGGCCGCTCAGATCAGGTCGACACGGTCGGCGAGTGCGGTGCCGCGTCGTCCATCATGGTCATTTCTCGCTCGCGTTGCGGTGTGCGTCGCTGCCCTCGCGGTAGAAGACGTATCCCGCGTGGTGCAGGACGTCCCCGTCGAAGGTGCCGTGCGCGCTGAAACCGGTGTCGTCGGCGTACTCGATGCGGTTTCCGATCACCCGGTAGGAGCCGGTGTAGGCGCTCTCCCGCTCGCCGCGGGCCTCGTCGTAGCGGCCGTCGGCGAGCAACTCCTGCCGGATGTGGCCGTCGGCGGTCACCCACATCCCGACGTACGGATGCGGCGAGGTGTCGCCGGGCGGCGGCGTCGTGGCCGGTGCGGATTCCTGCCGGTCCTGCCGTGCCGTGTCGTCTACGGCGGTGCCGCTGGTCGGGCCGGCGGAGCATGCCGCGAGTACCAGGACCGCGCAGGCTCCGCTGACCAGGGTGGCCAGGTACGACCTCCCGACCCGTGGTGGTCGGTCGGGGGTGCGGAAAACCTGTCGCGGCCCGTGCTGGTGTCCACCTAGTCTCGGATTCGCCATGTCGACCACGCTAGGTTCGTCGTCGGTGCGCAGCCTGGTCCTGGTACTCCTAGGAACGGCTCGTTCCGGCGGGCCGGGTGCTGCCGGTGCTACCGTGGTCACGCAAGATCTGAGCCTGGATGGTCAGCGAGTCAGGGAGACGAGACATGCAGGGAGACGACGACATCTCCGGGTGAGACCGGACATGTGATCGGCTGGTCGGCCCGCGCCCGTGAGCGCCGGTGCCGTGGTCGGTTGTCGTTTTTCGAGACCGTGTCCCCCTGTCGGGCGGCTGAGGTCCGCCTGCCCTCACATCCGAGGTTCTGTCCCGATGTCAGATACTTTCGTCGTCTGCTCGAACCTGAGCTTTTCCTGGCCGGATGACACCCCGGTCTTCCAGGACCTGTCCTTCACGATCGGTGGCGGCCGTACCGGGTTGGTCGCGCCGAACGGTGCCGGCAAGAGCACCCTGCTGCGGCTGCTCGCCGGCGAGTACCGGCCCACCGCCGGATCCGTCTCGGTCCAGGGGGTGCTGGGCTATCTCCCGCAGACCCTGCCGCTGATCGGTGACCGCACGGTGGCCGAGGTGCTGGAGATCGCTCCGCTGATCGGTGCGCTGCATGCCATCGAGTCCGGAGACGCCAGCGAGGAGCACTTCACCACGATCGGCAACGACTGGGACATCGAGGAGCGGACCCGTGCGCAGTTGGATCGGCTCGGCCTCGGTGAGCTGGCCTTCGATCGGCGTCTGGACACGCTCAGCGGTGGGCAGGTCATCTCACTCGGTCTGGCCGCGCAGTTGTTGAAGCGGCCCGACGTGCTGCTGTTGGACGAGCCGACCAACAATCTCGACATCGAGGCCCGGCACAAGCTCGCCGACGTGCTGGAGCAGTGGACCGGTTGCCTGCTGCTGGTCAGTCACGACCGGGCGCTGCTGGACCGGATGGACCGGATCGCCGAACTGGACCGCGGCGATCTGCGGTTCTACGGCGGGAACTTCACCGCGTACGAGGCGGCGGTGCGGGCCGCGCAGGAGGTGGCGGAGAAGAACGTCCGCAACGCCGAGCAGGAACTCAAGCGGGAGAAGCGGGAGTTGCAGGAGGCGCGTGAACGGGCGGCGCGGCGGGCCAGCAACGCCTCGCGCAACCTGAAGAACGCGGGCCTGCCGAAGATCTTCGCCGGGACACTGAAACGCAACGCCCAGGAGTCGGCGGGCAGGGCGGACGAGCTGCATTCCGCGCGGGTCAGCGAGGCGAAGGCCCGGCTCGACGAGGCAGGGCAGGCGCTGCGCAACGAGCAGAAGCTCTCCGTGGAACTGCCCGGCACCCAGGTGCCGGCCGGTCGTACGCTGCTGGCCGCTGAACGGATGCAGGTCCGCTACGGTGGGCGGCCGGTCTTCGCCGGCGACGGCGTCGACCTGACGATCCGGGGTCCGGAGCGGATCGCGCTGCTCGGTGCCAACGGTGCCGGCAAGTCCACGTTGCTGCGTCTGGTCACCGGCGCTCTGGAGCCCGGGGGTGGCCGGGTCAGGCGGGCCGACGGCCGCATCGCGTACCTGTCGCAGCGGCTGGACCTGCTGGATCCGGAGCGTACGGTGGCGGAGAACCTGGCGGTGTTCGCGCCGCAGGCCCCGCAGGCGCGGCGGATGCACCTGCTCGCCCGTTTCCTGTTTCGGGGTGCCCGAGCGCAGCTGCCGGTCGGGGTGCTCTCCGGTGGCGAGCGGTTGCGGGCCACTCTGGCCTGTGTTCTGGGCGCGGAGCCGGCACCGCAGCTCCTGCTGCTCGACGAGCCGACCAACAACCTCGACCTGGTCAGCGTCGGTCAGTTGGAGAGCGCGCTCAACGCCTACCAGGGTGCGCTGGTGGTGGTCAGCCACGACGAGCGGTTCCTCGCGGAGATCAAGGTCAGCCGCTGGCTGCGGCTCACCGAGGGACGTCTGCTGGAGACCGGTCCTCCACCCGCCGACTGACGGGGGCCACGACGGCGGCTAGGCCGAGTACGTTCGCGTGCCTTTCGCCGACGGCGGGCCGACCGTCATTCCGTAGTGGACGGACGACGCGCCGTCCTGTTCACCGACGCGCTCGCCACCGGATACGTCGGGGCACAGCTCGGCGAGTTTGTCGAAGGCGATGTCACCTACGCCGCGATCAGGCGAATCAGCCGGCGCTGCCGCAGCATATGAAGATGCATGCTCCCCCTCCCCCCGCCGTGCAGCGCCCGGTGATGTACCAGCAGTGGAACCTGATCACCTTCATCCACTGGCGCTACCCACCCGCTCTCATTCAGTCCCTGCTTCCGGCCGGGCTGAAAGTGGAGACCTTCGACGGATCAGCCTGGATCAGCCTGATCCCGTTCCTCATGCAGGGGGTCAGGCCGACGGGGGTGCCACGACTGCCCTGGCTGTCGGAATTCCCGGAGACGAATGTCCGGACCTACGTCCGGGATCAGCGCGGTCGCAGCGGCATCTGGTTCTTTTCCCTGGACGCGGCCCGGCTGCCCGCGGTGGTGACAGCGCGGGCCAGCTACGGACTGCCCTACTTCTGGTCCGACATGACGGTACGCCGTAGCGCGGATCTGATCTCCTATCGATGCTCCCGCCGCTGGCCCGCACCCCGGGGGGCCCGCTGCGATGTGGACGTACGCTTCGGTCCACCGCTGGGTGAGCGGGAGCTAGACGAGCAGGCCCACTTCCTCACCGCCCGCTACCGACTCTTCACGGTCGTCCTCGGTCGGCTTGCCGCCGCCGAGGCCGAACATGTCGAATGGCCCCTGCACCGCGCCGAGTTGCTGCACCTCGACCAGACTCTGCTGCCCGCGGCGGGTCTGCCGGCGCCCGACGGACAACCAGTGCTGCACGCATCACCGGGGGTGCCGGTCAGGGTGGGAATGTGGCACCGCTGATCCTCGACCGATCGGCGTCGGTGGCGGTGCGGGTGGTGCCGACAGCGACCGTCACCGGCGGTGTCGGCACCACCAGCGTCGTCGCCACCCACCGCCGCCTCGCGACTTCTCCTCGGCCACCTCGACCTGGGTGGCGAAGAGGGTCGTGAAGCGCTCGCCCAGCGACGGCGGCAGGGGTGTTCTGCTGACGCATCTCCGCAGCCGGGGCAGGGCGGGTCGGTCCCGGGCCGCGTCGAGCAGGGCCGCGTACATCGCCGAGGTGCCGTGGAAGACGGTGACCTCCTCGCGGAGCATGAGCTCCAGTGCCGCCGGGCCGGTGAACCGGCTCAGCAGCACCAGGCTCGCTCCGGCGGCGAAGGTGCCGGTCAGCGCGACGTCCTGGCCGAAGCGGCCACCCAGTGGCAGGCAGCTGAGCACCACGTCGCCGTCGTCCGGGTCGGTCGCGGCCCGACCGGCCGGGTCGCCGTCGGTGTCCGGGTCCGCGGCGGCGCTGCCGGGTGCGGGGTCGCTGAGGTCTTCCAACCGGGGTACGCCGGACGGGCCGCGGGTCGGTCCGACGGTGACCAGCGGTACGCCGGCCCGCGCGCTGACCCACTGCCCGGCGGCCAGGTGTGAGGTGTGGCAGACGAGCAGCCGCGCGCCGCGCAGCAAATGAACCGTCTGCGGGCTGGTCGGCGCACCGATCGGCACGGGGTGCGCACCGGCGGCAAGGGCGGCGTAGTAGACCCGGGGAAAGTCGACCACGTTCGGTGCGAGCAGGGCCACCGTGTCGCCGGCGCGTACCCCTGCGGCGCGCAGCCCGGTGCCGTAGCACCGGGCCTCCCACCACAGTTCGGCGTACGTGACGCGGACCCGTCCGTCGACGACGGCGACGGTGTCGGCGTGCCGGCGGGCGGACCCGGCTAGCACGGTCGCCGGGGAGAGCGTGGTCATCGGGGCGGGTCGGTGTACAGCCGGCTCACCGTCTCGGCCACGCAGACCGGCTTGTCGCCGCCGTCGTTCTGCACGGTGACCGTGGCGACCAGCTGCGCCCCGCCGTCGAACGGGGTGACCTGGTCGATGGTGGCGACGACCCGTACCGCGCTGCCGACGCGTACCGGCGCGGGAAAGCGGACCCGGTTGAGGCCGTAGTTGATGCCCATCCGCACCCCGCCGACCCGGTAGAGCTGGCCGACCAGGGCCGGTATCAGGGACAGCGTCAGGTAGCCGTGGGCGATGGTGCCGCCGTACGGTCCGGCTGCCGCCCGTTCCTGGTCGAGATGGATCCACTGGTGGTCGTCGGTGGCGTCGGCGAACAGGTCGACCCGGTGCTGGTCGACGGGGAACCACGGGCCGGGGCCGAGGGTGTCGCCGAGCGCGCCGGTCAACTCGTCGATGCTGGCGAAGGTCCTCATCCCAGGTGTCCTCCGAGTTTCGTGTAGCCGCGCAGCAGGTCGCGGGAGATGATCAGTCGCTGCATCTCGTCGGTGCCCTCGAAGATCCGGTACAGCCGCACCTGCCGGTACCAGCGTTCGATCGGCAGTTCGCGGGTGTAGCCCATGCCGCCGTGGATCTGCATGACCCGGTCGACCACCCGGTTGACCATGCCGGCGCCGTAGAGCTTCGCCATCGAGGAGGCGTGCCTGGGGTCCAGTCCGGCGTCGACCGTCCAGGCGGCCCGCAGGATGAGCCAGCGGGCGGCTTCCAGCTCGGTCTCCGAGTCGGCGATCATCCACTGGATGGCCTGGTTGGTGCCGATCTTGGTGCCGAAGGTCTCCCGGGTGTTGGCGTGGTCGATGGCCATCCGCAGCGCGCGTTCGGCGATGCCGACGGCGTGCGAGGGGATGGTGTAGCGCCCCTTGCCGATCCACTGCATGGCGAGGGTGAACCCCTGGCCCACCTCGCCGAGGATGTTGCGGTGCGGTACGCGTACGTCGTCGAAGAACAGTGACGCCGGGCCGCCCTCGCCCATGGTGGGGATGAACTCCGACCGCCAGCCCATCGACCGGTCCACCAGGAAGGCGGTCGCTCCGCCGTTGCGGGCGCCCCGCTCGGGGTCGGTGACCGCGATGACGATGGCGAAGTCGGCCTCGTTGCCGCCGGTGATGAACGTCTTCTCGCCGTTGAGGATCCAGTCGTCGCCGTCACGGCGGGCACGGAAGCGGATGTTGGCGGCGTCGGAGCCCGCGCCCGGCTCGGTGATGGCGAAGCAGGAGTTACGGTCACCGGCGATGGTCGGCAGCAGGAACTCCTGCCGCTGCTCCTCGGTGGCGTAGAAGAGGATGTTGTCGGCCTCGCCACCGAAGCGGAACGGCACGAAGGTGCGGCCGATCTCGGTCCAGATCAGCGACTGCATGACGGCGGGCAGGTCCATGCCGCCGTACTCCTGCGGCGTGGCCAGGCCCCAGAAGCCGAACTTTTTGGCCTTGAGCTGCAACTCGCGCAGCTCGGAGGGTTCCAGGCCGGGCTGGTGGGCCCGTTCCCGGCGCAGCAACTCCTGCTCCAGCGGCATGACCTCGCGGGTGATGAAGTCGCGGGCGGTGTCGCGGATGGCCCGTTCCTCGTCGGACAGCCCGAAGTCCATGTGCTCACGGTTCCTTTCGGTCAGAAGGCGTTGACGCCGGTGAGCGCCCGCCCGATGAGTAGCTGCTGGATCTGGCTGGTGCCCTCGTAGAGGGTGGTGACACGAGCGTCGCGCAGGTACTTGCCGACCGGATACTCGTCGATGTAGCCGTACCCGCCGAAGACCTGGATGGCGTCGTTGGCGGCGCGGACGGCGGCCTCGCTGGCGAACAGCTTGGCCATCGACGCCTCGGTGGCGTACGGCTGGCCCCGGTCGATCAGGTCGGCGACCTGCCAGACCAGCAGCCGCGCCGCGGCGGTGTCGACGGCGATGCGGGCCAGCAGTTGCTGCACGAGCTGGTGCCCGGCGATGGGTTTGCCGAACTGGGTGCGGGTGCCGGCGTAGTCGACGGCGGCGTTCAGGCAGCCCTGGGCGATGCCGACGCATCCGGCGGCGACCGACATGCGTCCCTTGGCGAGGGTGCCCAGCGCCAGCCGGAAGCCGGCACCGCACTCGCCGAGGCGGGCGGTGTCGGGCACCCGTACGTCGTCGAGGACGAGTTCGGCGGTGGCCTGTCCGCGCAGGCCCAGCTTGCCCTTGATCTCGGATCGGGACAGGCCCGGGCTGTCGGTGGGCACCAGGAACGCGGTGATGCCCCGGTGACCGGGGCCGCCGGTGCGGGCGAAGAGCAGCGCGACGTCGGCGGTGGTGCCGTTGGTGATGAAGGTCTTGCGGCCGGTGAGCAGCCAGTCGTCGCCGTCGCGGACCGCGCGGGTGGTCAGCGCCGCGGCGTCGGAGCCGCTGTCCGGTTCGGTGAGCGCGAAGCAGCCGAGCGCGGTGCCCGAGCAGAGGGCGGGCAGCCACCGCTCGCGTTGCTCCGGGGTGCCGTGGGTGGCGATCGACTTGGCGACCAGGCCGAGGGAGACCGACACGATGCCGCGTACGGCGGAGTCGCCTCGGCCGAGTTCCTCCAGCACGAGGCAGTACGCGAGATGGTCGCCGCCGGATCCGCCGTACTCCTCGTCGATGGTGAGGCCGAGGAAGCCGACGTCGCCGAGTTTGCCGACGATGCCGGGGTCGACCGCCTCGCGCCGGTCCCAGGTCGCCGCGTGTGGCACCACCTCGCGATTGACGAAGTCGGCGGCGAGTTCCCGGACCGCGACCTGCTCGGCGGAGAGGTGAAGGTCCATGCGATTAAACTAGCGCTGCAAGTTTTATGCTGTCCAGACCCCGGTGTGCGACAGTTCCCCGCGAGCCACCGATGCGAAGGAGGACGCCCATGCCCCGGCCTCGACAGGCGCTGCTCAGCCGGGAGCGGATCGTCGATACCGCCGCCGCGTTGATCGACGCCGACGGACTCGACGCGTTCTCCACCCGGCGGCTCGCCGCCGCGCTCGGCGTACGCGGACCCTCGCTGTACAACCACTTCGCCACCAAGGACGAGATCCTCGACGCGGTCGCCGACAGCATCACCGGCCAGGTGGACGTGTCGTTCTTCGGCGAGGTCGACTGGCGGGAGGCACTGCGCCGCTGGGGGTACGAGTTCCGGGCCGCCCTGGCGGCGCACCCGAACATCGTGCCGCACCTGGCCCAGGGTCCCGGCCGACGCCCGGCGGCACTGGCCATGGCCGACGCGGTCTACGGCGGACTGGTCGCGGCGGGCTGGCCGCCCGCCCGGGCGACGCACATCGGCGCACTGATGCGCTACTTCGTGACCGGTTCGGCGCTCGGCTCCTTCGCCCGCGGCTTCGTGGAGGATCCGGGGCTCTACGCCGAGCAGTACCCGCACCTGAGCCAGGCCCACCGCCTGGCCGAGCACCAGCAGCGCGTCGACGAGGGCGCGTTCGCCCTCGGCCTGGAGGCACTCATCGACGGGCTGTCGCACACCTACGAGCGCCTCATCGGGCCGCTGCCACCCCTCCCGCCGGAGGGCCGGACGCACTAGAGTCCAAACTTGCACCGCTAGTTTTAGGTCGAGGTGGAGGCGCATGGAATCCGTACGGACCGACTTCTACCTCGCCGGAGACTGGGCGCCCGCCGAGGGTCGGCAGTCGCTGGAGGTGCACAACCCCAGCACCGAGCAGGTCATCGGCACGGTCCCGGCCGGCACGGCCGACGACGTCGACCGGGCGGTTGCCGCCGCCCGGGCCGCGTTCGAGGGCTGGGCCGCGACCGACCCCGTCGACCGGGCCGCCCACCTCGACCGGCTGCACGCCGAGCTGACCGCCCGCGGCGACGAGATCGCCCGCACGGTCGCCAGTGAACTCGGCACCCCGCTCAAGGTCGCCACCCGCGTCCAGGTCGGACTGCCGTTGACCGTGCTGCGCAGCTACGTCGACCTGGCCGCCCGGCCGGCGGCGCCGCAGACCGTGGGCAACTCGCTGGTGGTCCACGAACCCGTCGGAGTCATTGGGGCGATCACCCCGTGGAACTACCCGCTGCACCAGATCGTCGCCAAACTCGCTCCCGCGCTCGCGGCCGGGTGCACGCTGGTGCTCAAGCCGAGCGAGCTGACCCCGCTGACCGCGTACCTGCTCTTCGACGCCATCCACGCCGCCGGCCTGCCACCGGGCGTGGTCAACCTGGTCACCGGCACCGGGCCGGTGGTCGGCGAGGCCCTGGCCGGCCACGCCGACGTGGACCTGGTCTCCTTCACCGGCTCCACCGCCACCGGCCGACGCATCGCCCACCTGGCCGCCGACCGCATCGCCCGGGTCGCGCTGGAACTCGGCGGCAAGTCCGCGAACGTCATCCTCGACGACGCCGACCTGACCGCCGCGATCAAGGTCGGCGTCGGCAACGCGATGCTCAACTCCGGACAGACCTGCACCGCCTGGACCCGAATGCTCGTGCACCGCGACCGCTACGACGAAGCCCTCGACCTGGCCGCCGCGGCGGCCAACGGCTATCGGCTCGGCGACCCGTTCGACCCGGCCACCCGACTCGGCCCCCTGGTCTCCGCTGCGCAACGCGACCGGGTACGCGAGCACATCACCCGGGCTCTGGCCGACGGCGGCCGACTCGTCGCAGGCGGACCGGACGCCCCGGTGCCGCAGCGCGGCTGGTTCGTCCCGCCGACGATCATCGCCGACGTCGACCCCGACAGCGCCCTGGCCCAGGAAGAGGTATTCGGGCCGGTCCTGGCGGTCATCCCGGTCGATGACGACGACCACGCGGTCCGGGTCGCCAACAACTCCCGCTACGGGCTGGCCGGTGCGGTCTGGTCCACGGACGAGGAACGCGCGGTGCAGGTGGCGCGCCGGTTGCGCACCGGTGCCGTCGACATCAACGGGGCACCCTTCAACCCCCTCGCGCCGTTCGGCGGCTACAAGCAGTCCGGCCTCGGCCGCGAGCTGGGAACCCACGGATTGGCGGAGTTCTGCGAAGTGAAAGCGATCCAGCGGTGAGAGGTCTGGTGGCCAGGGCGGCCGGTACGCCCCCGCGAGTCGAGCAGGTCGACCTGCCCGACATCGACACCGGGCAGGTACGGGTGGCGATCCGGGCGGCCGGCGTCTGCCACTCCGACCTGTCCATGGTGGACGGCACCATCGCCGCGCCGTACCCGCTGCTGCTCGGCCACGAAGCCGCCGGCGTGGTGACCGAGGTCGGCGACGGAGTCGACCGGATCACGGTCGGCGACCACGTGGTGCTCAACTGGGCCCCACCGTGCCGCGCCTGCTGGTCCTGCACCCACGGCGAACCCTGGCTGTGCGAGCGCACCGGCACCCCCGCCGTCGCTGCCGGGCACACCATCGACGGCGAGCCGCTGCACGTCACCCTCGGCCTCGGCGCACTGGCCGAGCAGGTAGTGGTGCCGCAACAGGCGATGGTGGTCGTACCGTCGGACCTGCCCTTCCCCACCGCGGCGCTGCTCGGCTGCGCGGTGCTCACCGGCGTCGGCGCGATCCGCCGCACCGCCGCCGTACGCCCCGGCGACTCCGTCGCCGTCATCGGCCTCGGCGGCGTCGGCCTGTCCGCGGTCGCCGCCGCCCGCGCGGCCGGGGCCGCCACCGTCATCGCGGTCGACGTCTCCCCCGCCAAGGCCGACCTGGCCCACGCGGCCGGCGCCACCGACTTCCTGCTCGCCGACGACAAACTCAGCCGCGCGGTACGGGCCCTGACCGACGGTCGCGGCGTCGACCACGCGGTCGAATGCGTCGGCCGGGCCGCCACCATCCGCACCGCCTGGCGGGCCACCCGCCGCGGCGGACAGGTCATCGTGGTCGGCATGGGCGGCAAGGACGACATGGTCGGTCTCAGCGCCCTGGAGATCTTCCACTCGGCCCGGACACTGCGTTCCTCGGTGTACGGCTCCTCCGACCCGGACCGGGACCTGCCGGAACTGGCCCGCGCGGTGCTCGACGGCAGCTTCGACCTCGACTTCCTGGTCACCGACCGGGTCAGTCTCGACGAGGCACCCGAGGCGCTCGCCCGGATGGCCCGTGGCGAGGGCGCCCGCACCGTGGTTCTGTTCGACTGACGCGCATCCGGCGGCGAGGGGATCGACGTGATGTTGACCAGGAAGGGCTCACGGCTCATCACGGTCGAAGGTGTGGTCTACCGGTGGCGGGCGCGCGGGCGACCGACCTACGCCCAGGCGCTCGGCTTCATCTTCACTGCGGCCTTCGCGAGTCACCGCTCCCCTCTGTGCTGGGAGGCGCGGGACGATTGACCTTAGGCCGCCACTCGTTACCCATAGCCGGACGGAGCGCGAACCAGTAAAACAAGGGCGTCCAGACAACCAACCAGACCAAGAACTCTGCCACTGGGTGGCCTCGGTCGGGGGCAAGCCACACGAACAGGAGTCCTCCTGCGACGCCACTAGCAATCGCTATCGCCACGTTGCGCCATTTCTTCATCCTGGTTCCTTATTGACGTACGCGCATCAGCGCGCCTGCTGTGGACCGGCGAAATCGTTAATGGAGTCAAGACCAATTGCTACCCCGACCCACCCCCACCCCACAACCCCCTGTGGAAGCCTGAGCCCATGCAGGCCCCTACCCCACCTCAGGAAGCAATCACGGCCGCCAACAGCCCGGACTGGTCAACGCGGGCCGCTGCAGGACAACAACTCGCCGCCTGGGCCGACCAGGACGACATCGCCGACATCCTCCAGCGGCTCCTCCTCGACTGCGGCAACACCGCCGTGGTCGAAGCAACCTGCCTGGCCCTGCTACGCCGCAACGACATCCACGGCACCCGGCTCGTCGCACGAGCAACCACCACAGCCCACGATCTCCTGACCATCGGCCTCGACCATCTCGACCACCTCCACGACGCTGTCGTGAACTACCTCCTCCCAGACTGGCTCGGCCAGGTCACCGGAACCGTGGACGCCTTCCTCATCCTCTGCAACGCCCTGGCCCAACACCCCGACTCCACCACAGCAACCGGGGCCAGAGAACTCGCCAGCTGGGCGCGCCCGTAAAACCTCGATGGCCGACGCGAGGTTCCCCTGACCACTCTTCCGATGCGAAGGTCACGGCGGCAGTATGTCCATGTGGTATCGACAAAGACAGAACAGCGGGCCCTTCAAGCGCGAGCGGCGCTGATTTTGGCAGCTCGCCGTCGCTCGCTTGTGACATACAAGGAACTGGGCCTGGCGATCGGCATGTCGGGAGTGCCCCTCAGCAACCAGATGGGCCCAGTGCTGAACAAGCTTTCCGACCTCTGTATCGACGCCGGGGAACCGTCACTCGCAGCCCTCGTTGTCAACTCGACGACCGGGGCCCCCGGCAAGGGCTACGACGACGGTGGAACCCCCTGGCACAGGGCAGTGCAGGAGATCTTTCGCTACTGGGCCAAGCAGGGATAAGGCGAGGCACCCGAGGCTCTCGCCCGGATGACCCGCGGCGAGGGCGGTTTTGTTCGGCTGACGCGCCCGACCCGATCGTTGTGCACTCACGGCGAGCGGGTCGGGCCGGGCTTGATGCGAGGTCATCCGGCCCGGTGACGCCCGTCCCGGCCTGGTTCGCCCGGCCCGGCTGCTGTTCTTCGCTCCTGCACTTCCGGCACCTGCCTGGCCCAGCCGATGAACCGGCGGTGCAGCGCCCCGGCCGGTGCCCACGGCATGTCCTCGGCGGCCTGCACGAGACAGACACCGAGATAGAGAGCCAGCGAAACCGGCGCGCCCGCGTACTCCGCGCGCAACTCCTGCCGCCGCGTCGGGCACGGCCAGGGAAGGTCGCAGCCACCACAACTCCAGATCGGCATCACCGGACCGTGCGTGCTCACCGCACACCGCCCAGGAACCGGGCCACGCTCGCGCGGGCCTGCCGGCTCGTCGCCCACTCCACCTGCCAACACGGGTACGGCACCAACCGCGACCACCACACCCGGCAACCCGCACACATCCCATCGAGCCCACGAACGTGTACCGCGAGGATCGTCTGTTCCGGCCCGCCGGTCACTGCTCACCCTCCCCAGGCCAGTGACCACGATTGATCGGAATGCGATGTCGAGCACGGCAGGGCAGATCGGCTCCGCACCGACAGACCCGCCGCCACCGCCGCCAACACCACGCCGGCCGATGCCGCCGGGCAAAGGTCATCGCGGTAGCCGACAGGTACTCGTCGTACGAGACGCGCCGCTTCAGCGGCATCGAGCCATCCCTGACCGCCGAGGGCTGTTGTGCGCCTCGCGCCTGGTCCAACAACCGCCGCCGGGCGGCCTCCTGCTCCATCGTCTGAATGCGTTGTCCAACGCTGGAGACAACCGGCGACGGGAAGTACCGACTGACGATTCGCCGCAGGAGTCCAATGCCCACTGTCATGTGTCCAGCCCTCCGCCTTGAGGGCACAGAGGGGACACCTGCTGATGTGTCTCGTTCCGCGCCCCTTGGGTGCAGTGGGCTCCAGCGTCACGCCGTGCGGGTCAACGATCCAGAAGGTGACTGTCCGCTAACCAGGTGTGCTGTCCGCTGGTGGTCGATGTCCAGGGGCGTACTCGATGCACAGGTCACGCAATGTCGCGGCCTCTGGTGCCCCCGACTGCTCCACCTTCGCCAGCAATTCCGCAGCCCGCCACCAGTTCGACGGCACCACCCGCCCGGACTCCACAGCCTGCGCCCCAAGTGCGACCGCCTCATCCGGCTGCCCGGCGGCGACCAGGGCAAGACCGAGGTCGAGACGGGCCGACGCGGACCGGCGGGGCCGCGCTCCCCCATCGCCGTACGGGTCCAAATCGGCCAACACAGCCCGCGCCACCTGCTCGGCACCGGGGTCACCCGCCCACGCCAAAGTCGTGGCCGTATATGCGGCAGCCTTGGCCGGGTCGTACCGATAATGGTGCTCGGCTCGCTCAGGAACGGGCAGATTCGCTGTCATCCGTTCGACCCGGTCCAACGCTCGCCGCGTCGCACCGACGTCCCCGATCCGCGCCCACGCACGAGCCTCCTGAGCAGTTGCCTGAATGCGGGCAGAGCTGCCCTTCGGGGCGACCCGCTGAGCTTGTTCGGAGAGATCGAGGGCCGTCCGGTAGTCGCCTTGAGTCAACACGTCCCAGGCCCGGGTTTCGAGACACCATGCCTGGATCTCGTCATGCTCCGCATGTTCGGCAAGATCACGAGCAGCTCGCAAGTGGGCAGCCGCAGCTGTCCGCTGCCGCAGGTCGATGTGCACCGTCGCCCGCAGCACCGCCAACCAGCCACCGGCAACCAACAACCGCCGTTGTTGAGCAAGCGTGACCCGCCCATCCAGCAACCGCCCGACATAGGCGAGATGCTGCCGTACCAGCGGCAACAGATCCGCCGGGGCCATCGTCGGATAGGCACTGGCGAGGTCGTCAACGCCCTGCTCGATTCGTTCGAGCACGGCTCTGCTGACATCGCTGGCGGCGACTCTCGCCCGCAGCTCGCCGGCCTCGGCCGCATGGTCGACAGGCGCATCGACCAAGCGCGCGAGCGAACCCCCTGCGTCGAGAACCTGGTCCAGGTGGCGCGCCGTGTCGACCGTCGGAGCCTTGAGCCCTGCCTCCAACTCGTGCAGATGGCTCTTACTTCGATGCGCGAGCTGCCCCAGGGATCGAAGCGACAAACCGCGCCGCTCCCGAAACTCACGCAGAGCTACGCCGAAGCGCGGATCGACGGACGATGCCATAACGCCGCTCCAAGCTCAAGATGCCAGGTGAACTCACCCAGCCGCCACCTCGTCGACGGTACCCCCAATGACGCGCATAGTTGATCCCTCGCTTGTAAGTTCACGGACGTTCAGTACAGCTAGGTTCACTCACGGCACGCACGCTGCGGATAGCGCCCCTCAAAGCCGATCCCGTACCTGGTTAACCATGATGAACGAGACGACGACTGAGACGAGCGCCGGCCAAAGCCCCTGGTCTAACAACAGGCCCTGTCCATCCAGCGCCTGTCCAGCCCAGGGCCTTACTTGCTGTAGGCTTTCGCCACTGCTGTCCCATGTGACACCGGCGTTCGGGAGGAATTGTGGCTAGTCTCAGCGACCACTTCCGCCATTGGCTTCCACCAACCGAGGCCGACATTCTGCACGCCATCACTAAAGGCCTAATCGTGCTCGACACGAACGTCCTGCTGGATGCGTACCGGTTCGCCGCTCAGGCTAGGCGCGAGTTGCTTGATTCGTTGCGGAAAGTGGGGGAGCGACTTTGGATACCACACCAAGTAGCCCTTGAATTTCACAGAAATCGTGTTCCGGTCATCGTCGAACACGACGCCGCATACCGTGACACAATAGCACTATTGACCGAATTCCGCAGCAAGCTGCACGCCGACTTTGGTGGAAAACTCGCCGAACTGGCCAGCCGAGTGGCACTACCAGAAGACCAGGGTAGTCGACTTGAAAACCTCGTGCTATACGGCTTGGACGAAGCTGCCCGCGAGCTTCAGAAAATGCGCCAGCTGCACGGCGTTCCACAAGACTCCCTACGCAGGGATGAAATTCTATTAAGTCTCCAACAGCTCCTGGCCAGAAAAGTCGGAGAACCACTTACAGCTAAAGAGGAGGAAGAGGCGCGGAACGAAGCCGCTAAGCGGATCTCGAACAAGAAGCCACCTGGGTACCTCGACCGAAAGAAAGACGATCCACACGGCGATTATTTGTTTTGGGTTCAGGCGCTAGGCGAGGCGAAGAAACGCAAGATCCCGCTACTGATCGTTACGCGAGACGTCAAAGATGATTGGTTCTGGAAACAATCCGGAAGAACCATCGGAGCCAGACCAGAGCTTGTCTATGAATGCCGGCAGGAAGCAGGAGTCCCCCTCACTCTCATGTCCACACAGACCTTCCTGTTCCACGCGAGCAAGCACCTGAGCATTGCGGTTAGCGAAGAGACGATAAGACAGGCCGACTCCCTTCCGTCGCCGAGCGAGGAGGAAGGAAAGCGACTAACACCATTATCCGGAATGTCGCTTGCCCAAAAAGGTAGATACCTAATTGACCATCTGGATCAGAAACGCAGTGAGGTGATCTCAGCAAGATTCGGGTAGGTAGCGGTATTCGAAGTGAGTCAGGTGTAGCGCGGCGGCGACGATCTCGCCGATCCGGCGTGGGCTGGCGGTGGTGTGGCGGAGCGTTTTCCAGCGTCCGGTCAGGATGGCGAAGCCGCGTTCGCCTTGCCAGCGCAGGCCGCGTAGCAGCCGGTTGTAGGCGCGGTTGTCGGGTGCGAGTCGGCTGCCGTCGGCGGGCTGTTTGATCGGTGTCTTGATGCCGTGGCCTGCGCTTTCGTAGCCGGAGTCGGCCAGGGTGGGCAGGTCGAGTTCGGCGGCGGACCAGTTCAATGCGGCGGTGACACCGAGTTCGCGGGCGCAGCTGGTGTCGTGCAGATGCGCGGGCATAGCCTGCGAGGTCCAGATCGGCAGCCCGTCTGGGCGCATGATCGCTTGGATGTTCGCGCCGAAGTCGCGGTGCTTTCCGGAGTACCAGGCGTCGATGGTCTCGCCCTTGACCGACAGGGTGGTCTCGGTGAGGCGGTCGCAGTCGAACAGCTTGCCGTCGAGGATCACGTGCGACCAGCCGTCGTCGGCGGCACGGCGCAGCGCGGTGTGTAAGTCGCTTGCTTGCGCGGCGAGTACCGCGATGCCCTCGTCGCGGTAGCGGTACGCGGTCGCCCGGGAGATCCCGAACCCCGCGCCGAGCAGGGCCAGGTCCTCGCCCTTGCGGAACCAGATCAGCACCAACAACGCCTGGTAGAAGCAGGTCAACGCGCGAGTGCCGCGCCGGGTCCCCTTGGCTCGACGCTCGGCGGCAAGCAGCCGGCCGAGATGCTGCACGAGTTCCCTCGGGACGTCGACCATGGCACGATAGGCAATCACGTGGAGCCCTCTCGAAGACGTGTTTCTGTCGCAAGGACGTGTCTATCGATGGCTCCACGCCTGTTTCCATCACCGCCCGACTCGACACCTTCGCCCGTGTCGTACTAATCAACACTTTTGCGCTGCTGAGATCACCTCAGTGAACTGGTCGCGTCCATTGCCCACTATGAGGCCCTGCACGAGAAATCAAGCGATCCGACCATGCTGCGTGCCCTCAGCGCCGCCGCCCAACAAAAGATGGATGAACTGACCGAGGTGACAAGGCAGATAGCTGATTACCAGGAGGTAGTGGAGGCGCTAGTAGATGCTAGCCTAAGAGGCAGTGGGGCGAGACTTGGGATACCGCTCATCCGGGTACAACGCATGAACGCGGTCGCCGATCGCGTTGCCGAGGAAAGCGAGGATTAGACGTCAGTGCCGTTGATTTGTTAGCGTTGAAAGGTTCACCGTCCCGAAGTAACGGACTCGACGGCGAACTAATGCCAACTCTCCCGCTTGAAGCCTCAGACGCTGCATGACGGCCGACGGCGGGGTTACAATAGCAACGTCGATCGTCTGGCGAGGCTCTCGCCCTTCGGCGGAATGATCCGACATGAACCAGTCCATTTCCGGAGTCTTGACTGTGGCCGGACTCCGTCTACGGCCGACAAATGAGCGGCTTCCGATTTCTGACGAAGTAACCGCGCGGCGCTCGCAGGACAATCAATCCTTCACCTGCAAGGAAAGGCTCTCGCCAGCGACCCGGCCAGCAGCACCGGTGAGCTGGTGTATCCGAGAGCGACCAAACAGCAGCGTGATCTTGACGATCTGTCGACGGGGTTGACATAGCCAAGGCCAACCACAGCCACCAGAACCGGCCGATCGGCCCGCGCTCGTTTGGGCGGGGTGCCGCTCGTTGATCCAGGCGCAATGGTCCCTCGCCCCTGATCGTGGCACCGATCATCGCAGCATCGCGACAGCCTGCGGAACGGGTACGGCTTGACCAGATGCTGTCGCGGCCTCAGCCCAAGGCGCGGGCCAGTTCGGTGCGGGAGCGGATGCCGAGCCGGTGGTAGATGTTGCGCAGGTGGTGGTCGATGGTCCGGGTGGACAGGAACATCTGCGTGGCGACCTCCCGGTTGGTGGCGCCGGCGGCGACCAGTTGGGCGATGCGCAACTGCTGCCCGGTCAGCAGCCGTACCGCCTGCCGGTCCGGCGTGCCAACAGACTCCCCCGCCGCGCGTAGCTCCACGGTGGTCTGCCGCGCCCACACGTCGGCACCGAGCAGGACGAAGGTCTGCCGGGCCCGGTGCAGGTGGTCGCGGGCGTCGCGGGGCCGCCGGTTGCGGCGTAGTTCCCGGCCGTAGAGCAGTTCGGTGCGGGCCCGTTCGAAGGTGGCGGCGTCGGCCGGGTGCAGGCACAACGCCCGGTCGAAGTGTTCTTCGGCTTCGGCGCTGCCGCGCGGGGCCAGCAGCGCGTGGCAGCGGGCCGACAGCGCCCGGCGCAGCGGGCTGGCGGTGCTGCCGGCCCAGCGGTCGAAGACGGCGAGCGCGGCTCGGGCCCGGGCGGGTCTGCCGTCGTGGGCGGCGGCTTCCACCAGGTGGGGTGTGGCCATCACCTGGACGAGCACCTGGCCGCGCCCGGTGCCGGGGCGGGCCAGCGTGGCCAGCCGGTCCGCGGCGTCGGCGTACCGGCCGTCGACCAGGTCCAGCACCCCGAGGGCCCACTGGGCGAGGGCGTACGGGCGGCTGCCGGGTGCGGCGGTGTCGCCCAGCTCGGCGACGTGGCCGAGGCAGGCGTCGTGGTCGGCCCGCACGGCCGACAGCACGGCGAGCAGACCCAGGTGTACGCCGGCAGTGGCGTGCTGTCCGGCGGCCCGGGCCACCCGCAGTCCTTCCTGGCAGCTTTTCGCTGCGGCGTCGTGCCTGCCCAGCCAGTATTCGCTCATCGCGCGCAGTTCGAGCGCCCTGGGCAGTAGTGACACTTCGCCTCGGTCGGTGGCCAGGTCGACGGCGTCCTCGGCGAGCCGGTACGCCGCAGCGTCGACCGCGACCAGCAGGCCGGCGGCGGCCGCACCGGTCAACGCGGTCGGGGTGACTGCGGCACCGCGCAGCCGGCCGCCGAGGGCCACCGCCCGGCGCAGCAGCGGGCCGCCGTGGGCGTGCTCGCCCCGCAGGGTGGCGGCGACCCCGGCGACCAGGGTGGTCAGCAGGTCCGCCCAGGGCGGATCCCCGTCGCGGCGGAGTGCCTGCACCCGGCGGGCCACCTCGCCGTAGCGGTAGTGGTCCCCGGAGAAGCAGACGGCCTCACCGGCGCGGACCAGGGCGACCAGTGCCGACTCGCGGTCGACGTCGGCCAGTGTGGTGGCGGCGGCCAGCAGGGTGGGCAGTGCGGTGGAGGCGCGACCGCAGCGCAGGTGCATCTCACCGCGCAGTAGTTCGGCCAGGCCAGCCGTGGCAGCGGTAACTTGCGGGCCAGCGGCGCTACGCCCGGCCAGCGAGGGTGGGGTCATCGACAGGCCAGGAGCGCTGCGCCCGGTCGGCGCGGGTGGGGTCATCGGCAGGCTAGCGGCGCTGCGGCCGGTCGGCGTGGGTGGGGCCTGGTGTGGCAGTGGGCCGGTCGTGTCGGCGAGGTGGTGCAGAAGCGCGTGAGCCCGCTCGGGTTGTCCGGCCTGCCAGGCGTAGCGGGCCGCGGTGACCTGCCGGGCGGTGGCGAGCGCCGGGTCGTCGCTGAGTTCGGCGGCCCGGGCCAGCGCGGTCGCGGCCACCGACCGGTCCTGGTGCGCTGCCGCCGCGTCCTCCAGCTCGGCGGCCAGCGCCGGATCATCTCCGTCGGTTGCCGCGGCCCGGTGCAGGGCCCGACGCAGTCGCGAGCCGGTGCCGTCGAGGGCGGCGGCGAGCAGCAGGTGGGCGTCGCGGCGGGCGGTGACGGAGGCGGTCGCCTCGATCATGCTGCGGGCCAGCGGTCGGGGAAACTCGGCGCCACCGGGTGTGGTGATCCGGATCAGGCCGGCGGCCTCGGCGGGCACGAGTGCCTCGACGCCGCTGCCGGTCGCGCGCAGTGCGCGTCCCAGGGTGACCGGGTCCACGGCGGCGGCCCGGCCGGTCGGGGTGGCGAGGTCGGCTGCGGCGATCGCGGCCAGCAGCAGCGCGCCCTGGGTGTCGCGGGGCAGGCGGGCCAGCAGGGCGCGGTACGTCCGGCCGAGGGTGCCGTCGGTCGGCGGTGCGGCCGGCAGGGGTTCGGTGCCGCACCATTGGCCGGGGGTCAGCGTGTCGGCGAGGTCGACGAGTGCCTGTGGGTTTCCGGCGGCGAGGGTGGTCAGGGCGGCCAGCACCGGCTCGGGTGGTGGTGGGCCGGGGCGTCGGGCGGTCAGCAGGGCGAGGCTGTCGGAGGGGTCCAGGGGCAGTAGTCGGCGGCCGGGTATCGCCTGCGCTGCGGTGTCGTTGCCGGCGGTGAGCAGGAGCACGACCGGCAGTTGGGGCAGCCGTCGGGCCACGAAGGTCAGTACCCGCACCGTCGGGGTGTCGCCTGCGTCGAGGTCGTCCATGGTGCAGAGCAGTGGGCCGTCGTGGGCGGCTTCGGCGAGCAGTCCGAGGACGGCGTGGGAGAGGATGAGCTGGTCGCGGTCGGGGCAGCCTTCGCCGGTCAGGGCGTCGCGCAGCACCTGCCGCTGCCGTTCGGGTAGCGCGTGTGCGCGGTCGAGCACGGGGTCGAGCAGCCGCTGCAGTCCGGCGTAGGGCAGCATCGCCTCGTCGGCCAGGCCGGCGGCGGCCAGCAGGCGGCGACCTGCACGGTGGCGGTGGGCGTACGCCAGCAGGGCGGTGCGCCCCGCGCCGGGCTCGCCGTGCAGCAGGAGCGCTCCTCCGGCCGGTGCGGCGAGCAGCGAGCGGATCTCCCGGCACTCCCCCTGCCGGCCCCGTAGCACTTCTATTTGCACTGCTGATGCACTAACCATGCATCGAGTCTCACCTATCGGACAGCGCTTGAGAAGAGGTAGAAGCGGAATTCTGCGGCAACTGCCCCAGGTCACCCGCCTCGCGGTACCGGCCGCGACCCGTCAGCGCTCGTCCACCTGAGCCAGCAGCGCGCCGACGGTACGGGCCATCACCGCCCGGGCGGCGTCCACGCCCAGCCCGAGGCCGTCGCGCAGGGTGGACCAGGCAGGCCAGGTGCTGGCCGCCACCACCGCGTTGACCACCTGGTCGCGTGCCGGCCCGGCGCGGTCGAGTTCCTCGGCGAACAACTGCTCGATCTCGTCGCGTACCCGGGCGATGTGCTTGAGCCGGTTGCGGCGCAGCTGTGCGGAGAACGGCTCGCGCATCTGCGCGGCCCGCGCCGACGGTGCGATCAGTTGCAGCAGCTTGGCCCGCTGCCGGCAGAAGGCGTCGACCCGCTTGGCGAGCGGCAGGGTGGGCGAGATCGGCCGCCAGGCGGCGTCCTGCTGGCGCAGCAGCTCCGCGCCGCTGGCCTCGAACAGGGTCTCCATGTCCTTGAAGTTGGTCCAGAGCGTACGCAGGGAGATGCCGGCCCGCTCGGCGATGCGCTCACCGGTCGGACGCAGGTCGCCCTCGGAGATGAGCGCGAGATGCGCCTCGACGATGGCCGCCCGGGTGCGCTCCGCCCGCGCAGTGCGCCCGTCGACCCGACCGGCGGTCTCGGCACCGACCATCCGCGCCCGTCTCCTCACCCTTGCTGCTCCCTCGTGCCAGCCGAGTCTAGACGCGCGCTGGTACGGCTTCCGCGTCCCGATACCGACGCAGCTCCCGGCGGGCCAGGGACTGCCGGTGCACCTCGTCGGGGCCGTCGGCGATGCGTACCGCGCGGGCCCGGGTCCAGAGCCGGGCCAGCGGGGTGTCCTGGCTGACCCCGGCCGCGCCGTGGGCCTGCACCGCCCGGTCGATGATCCATTCGACCGTCTCCGGCACCGCGATCTTGATGGCCTGGATCTCGGTGTGCGCCGCCCGGTTGCCGACGGTGTCCATCAGCCAGGCGGTCTTGAGCACCAGCAGGCGGGCCTGCTCCAGGCGCACCCGGGCCTGCGCGATCCAGTCCCGCACCACGCCCTGATCGGCAAGCGGCGCACCGAAGGCGTGGCGCTGGCTGACCCGCCGGCACATCAGCTCGACGGCCCGTTCCGCCATGCCGAGCAGCCGCATGCAGTGGTGCACCCGACCCGGACCGAGCCGGGCCTGCGAGATGGCGAAGCCCGATCCCTCGGTGCCGATCAGGTTCGCCGCCGGCACCCGTACGTCGACGAAGTCGATCTCGGCGTGGCCGCCGTGGTCGCTGTCGTCGTACCCGAAGGCGGTCATGCCTCGGCGGACGGTGACGCCCGGTGTGGCGCGCGGGACCAGGATCTGGCTGTGCTGTTGGTGTCGGGGGGCCGAGGGGTCGGTGCGGCCCATCACGATGAAGATCGCGCACTGTGGGTCCATCGCGCCGGTGACGAACCATTTGCGGCCGTTGACGACGTACTCGTCGCCGTCGCGTTCGATGCGGGTGGCGATGTTCGTGGCGTCGGAGGAGGCGACCGCCGGCTCGGTCATCGCGAAGGCGGACCGGATCCGGGCGTCGAGCAGCGGGGTGAGCCACTGCTCGCGTTGCTGCGCCGAGCCGAACTGGGCGAGCAGTTCCATGTTGCCGGTGTCCGGTGCGGCGCAGTTGAGCGCGACCGGGGCCAGCCACGGGCAGTGGCCGGTGATCTCCGCCAGGGGTGCGTACTGGAGGTTGGTCAGGCCGGCGCCGTGCTCGCCGGGCAGGAAGAGGTTCCACAGGCCGCGGCGGCGCGCCTCCGCCTGGAGTTCGCCCACCACCGGCGGCACCGTCCACGGTTGCGCGGGCGTCCGGGACTGGGCTTCGAAGATCGGCTCGGCCGGATGGACGCACTCGGTCATGAACTCGTGCAGGCGCTCGCGCAGCCGTTCGGTGGTGTCGTCGTAGCGGAAGTCCACGTCATCGTCTCCCTAGCGTGCTCAGGCCCTCGGCGATCAGCGGCGGCACCCGCGGGCCGATCTGGTCGAATCCGTCGCCGACGGTCTGGCCCTGCACGTAGCGGTAGTGCACGCCCTCGAGGATCACCGCGAGCTTGAAGGCGGCGAAGGCGAGGTACCAGGGCAGTGCGTCGACCGATCGTCCGGTGCGTCGGGCGTAGCGGGCGGCCAACTCGTCGGTGCCCGGTTGTCCGGGTGCGGTCACCCGGCGGGCGTAGACCAGCGACAGGGCCAGGTCGGCCAGCGGGTCGCCGAGGGTGGACATCTCCCAGTCCAGTACGGCGCGTACGGTGCCGTCGTCGCCGAGCAGGACGTTGTCCAGCCGGAAGTCGCCGTGCAGCACGGCCGCCGCACGGGTCTCGGGTACGGCGGCGGCCAGCCGGTCGTGCAGTTCGCCGATGCCGGGCAGCTCCCGGCTGCGGGACGCGTCGAGTTGGCGTTTCCAGCGGCGGACCTGCCGGGCGTTGAACCCGTCGGGGCGACCGAAGTCGGCCAGGCCGACCTCGGCCGGCTCGACCGTGTGCAGCACGGCCAGCAGGTCGATCAGCCTGAACGCCAGGTCGCGCACCTGCGACGGGGACCAGCCGACGAGTTCCTCCGGTTCTCGGTGCACCCGGCCGGGCACCTGCCCCATCAGGTAGAACGGCACTCCGAGCACCGCCGGGTCGGCGCAGTGGTGGACCATCGGCGGCACCGGGACGGCGGTCGGCGCGAGGGCGTCCATCACCCGGTACTCCCGGCCCATGTCGTGGGCGGTGGCCAGGACGTGACCCAGCGGCGGGCGGCGCAGCACCCAGCGGCTCTGCCCGTCGGTCACCGCGTAGGTGAGGTTGGAACGCCCGCCGGTCAGCAGCGCACCGTGCAGCGGCCCGGTGATCAGCCCGGGCACCTGGTGGTGCAGGTAGGTGGCCAGCCGGTCCAGGTCGAGTCCGGGCAGCGGTGCGGTGTCGCCCGCCGGGTCAGGCATCGCGCTGCTCCGTCTGCTGCTGGAGGCGGTTCATGCCGCGCAGCCAGCGGTCCGGGTCGGCGGCCCGGTGGGCGTACCAGCCGGCAACCTGCGGGTGCGGCAGCACCAGGAACCGGTCGTCGTCCAGCGCCGCCAGCACGCAGTCGGCCACCTGGTCGGTGGTGACGGCGGTGGCGTCCAGCAGGGCACTGCTCATCGCGTCGCCGGCGGCCAGCATCGGGGTACGCACACCCTGCGGGCAGAGCGCCTGCACGACGATGCCCCGGTGCGCGTACGTGGCGCGCAGCCATTCGGCGAAGCTGAGCGCGGCGTGTTTGGTCACCGCGTACGGCGCGTTGCCGAGCATGGTCAGCAGGCCGGCGGCGGACGAGGTGACCAGCAGCCGCCCTCGCCCGGCGGCGAGCCAGTGTGGCAGCAGTTCGCGGGCGGCGTGCACGTGCGACATCACGTTGACCCGCCAGGCCGTCTCCCACGCTTGGTCGTCGGCGTCGCCGGCGGTTGCCACGCCGGCGTTGGCGCAGTACAGGTCGACGCCGCCGAGCCGTCGGCGGGCAACGTCCACCAACTCGGCGACACCGGCCGGGTCGGCGGCGTCGGCCGGGCAGGCGTACCCGTCGATCCGAGCGGCCACGGCCTGTGCCGCCTCGGCGTCGAGGTCGTTGACGATCACGCGGGCCCCGGCGGCGGCGAACCGCTCGGCGAGGGCCGCACCGATGCCGGAGCCGGCACCGGTCACCACGACCGCCGCCCCCGACAACCACCGTGCTCCTTGCGGCTTGCCGGCGGTCGCGCCGTCGGTGGCCGGGTCGGTTGTCGACATCGGACTCCCGTCTGCGGTCGGGCGTGGCCCGCACCCGTACCGGGGTGCGGACCACGCGGACGTGGTACTCAGGCGGTCGGTACGCCGTTGACCGGTGGCGACACCGGCGGTGCGGTGTACTCGTTGACCGGTCCGTCGGCCTCGTCGGTCTCGTACGTCGGGCCGAAGTAGCTCTGCTCTCCCCCGCTGACCCGGCTCAGCCGACCCCCGCCGTAGCCGGAGTGGTCGTCGGCGGAGAAGCGCAGCGGCGCGACGCCGGGCCCCTGGTAGCCGCCCTTGCGGACAGCCTCGACCAGCGACTCGCGGGTGAGGTCCTTGCCGGCGGCCAGCAGCACCTGCACGAACAGGTAGCCCACGGCCATCCCGTAGACGGTGTTGCCGTCGAACTCCGCGCCACCGTTGTGTTCGGCGTTCACCTTGGTGAACAGCTGGATCCACGGGTTGTCGGTGTCGCCCTGCATCGGCAGGTAGTTCAGGCCGACCATGCCCTCCAGCAGCCCGGCGGCGTCGCCGAGTTGCCGGGCCAGCGTCGGGTGGTCGGCGCCCACGTTCGACACCACCCACTGGGGACGGAAGCCCAGCCGGGCGGCGGTGCCGACGGACAGAGCGGTGAAGCCGGGCACGGTGGCGAGGATGACGACCTCACAACCGGCGGCCTTGAACGCACCGATCTGAGGGGCGACGTTGGTGTTGCTCGTCACGTACGTCTCGCGGACCACCACGCCGTCGGCGCCGAGCACCTTCTCCACGCCGGCCAGGGCGTCCTGCCCGAAATCGTCGTCCTGACCGAGGAAGCAGACCTTCCGGCCGGGCAGGGTGGTCTTCACGTGGTTGGCCAGGATCTTGCCCTCGACCGTGTAGTCCGGGTTGAAGCCGAAGGTGTTCGGGTAGCGGTCGGGCTGGTCCCAGTTGCGGCTGCCGGAGGCGACGAAGAGGTCGGGCACCCGGTTGGTGTGCAGGAAGTCCAGCACGCCGGTGTGGGTGGGGGTGCCGAGGCCGTTGAGGACGGCGAAGACCTTGTCCTGCAGGACGAGTTGCCGTACGACCTGCTGGGTGGTGGCCGGGTTGTAGCCGTCGTCCATGACCTTGTAGGTGATCTTGCGGCCGTGGACGCCGCCGTTGGCGTTGACGTAGTCGAAGTAGGCCTTGGTGGCCGGGGCGATCTTCGAGTAGCCGGCGGAGGCCGGTCCGGTCAGCGGCATGTGGGTGCCGACGACGATCTCCGTGTCGGTGACCCCGGGAACCGGTTCCCCGGCGCCGGGGCCGTCGTCGGAGCCACACGCGGTGAGAGTGAGCAGCAAGGTGAGGGTGGTGGCGATCGCGAGACCGCGCCGTTCCGTGGTTCGCATGGGACACCGACCTTTCATCGGTCCGGTTGTGCGAGGTGGGTGGTGGGGGTGGGGCGGTTACGAGCGCCCGGCCGGCCGGCGGGCGCGCAGCGCCCGGGTCAGTCGGGACAGTTGACCCTGCACACCGCCGGGGGCGGCGATCATGACCACGATCAACGTGGCCCCGAAGATCGCCAGCGGGAGGTTGCCCTCCAGCCGCTGCGCCGTCGCCGGTGAGAGGGTGAACAGGTTCGTCAGGGAGTGCGTCAGGTCGGGCAGGACGACCAGCAGGAAGGCACCCCACACGGCGCCGGCGAGCCGACCGAGACCGCCGATGACGACGGCCATGAGCAGGAACAACGACAGGTTCAGACCGAACGCGCCGGGTGACACGCTCTGCGCGAGCACCGCCAGCAGGGCGCCGCCGAGACCGGCGCCGGCCGCGCTGACCACGAAGGCGATGACCTGGGTACGGGCGACATGGATGCCGGCCAGCCGGGCGGCGACCTCGTCGTCGCGTACCGCCCGGAACAACCGGCCGTAGCGGCTGCGGACCAGGTTGGCCAGCACCACCAGGCAGAGCAGGGTCGCCCCGGCGGCCACCCAGAGCTGCCACCGCTCGTGCGGGAAGTAGAGACCCAGCCCCGCTGGTGCGGGCGCCACCGGCACCGGCAGGCCCTGCTCGCCGTTGAAGATGCCGTCGAAGGTGACGGTCAACGCCGGCACCACCACCGCCACCGCCAGGGTGAGCCCGGCCAGGTAGGGGCCGCGCAGCCGGGCGGCGGCGACGCCGACGACCAGACCCACCGTCACGGTGACCGCGACGGCGGCGAGCAGCGACAGCAGCAGCACCGAGCCGGAGGTGACGCCCCGATCGAAGAAGGCGTTCTGGCACAGCGCGACCGTGTACGCGCCGGTGGCCATCAACGCCCCGTGCCCCAGCGAGAGTTGCCCGCAGAGCCCGGTGAGGATGGTCAGCCCGGCGGTGGCGCACAGGTAGGCCGCCACCGTGGCGAGCTGGAAGTTGCGGTACGAGTCGAGCTGGTAGCTGATCAGCAGCACCACCAGTGCGGCGCCGGCGGCCACGACGAGGTGGCGGAGCAGGGTCGGCACGGACCGGCCGGGACGGACGAGATCGACGGCGCGCAGTCGGCGGGGCGGCGCGGGCGCCCGGGTGGCGCTCACACCCGCCTCGCGGTGACCGTGGCGAACAGTCCGCCGGGGCGCAGCAGCAGCACCGTCAGCAGCAGGGCGAGCACCGCCAGCGGGATGAGGTCGCCGCCGGCGTACCCGCTGACGTAGGACAGCAGCAGGCCGACGCCGAGGCCGCCGACGACCGCGCCGGGCGGGCTGTCCAGCCCGCCGAGCACCGCGGCGGTGAACGCGGAGACGAAGACCAGGTCCATCGCGTGCGGATGCAGGCCCAGTTCGGTGGGGATGACAAGCATCGCGGCCAGCGCACCGACGCCCGAGGCGAGCGCCCAGCCGAGGGTGAGCATGCCGCCGACGTTCACGCCGAGCAGTCGGGACACCTCGGGTGCGAAGGCCGCCGCCCGCATCCGAAGCCCGATCGCGGTCCGGGTGAAGATCCAGACCAGGGCCGCGCCGACCACGCCGACGGTGGCGAAGACGAACAGGTCGTACGGCGACAGCACGGCGGTGTCGCCCACCGTCAGCGCGGTACGGCTCAACGGGGCCTGTGCGGGCAGGTACTCGTTGCCGTACACCATGCCGAGGATCGCCTGGATCAGCAGGACCAGCCCGAGCGCGACGATCACCGGGTTCAGTGGTGAGCGGTGGTCCACCAGTCGCATCACCGCGATGTCGACGATCACGCCGAGCAGCAGTCCGGCGAGCAGTGCCGCGGCGAAGCCGAGCCAGTACGACCCGGTCGCGGCGGTGACGCTGTAGGCGACGTACGCGGCGGCGACCGCCATCGCGCCCTGGGCGAAGTTGACGATCCGACCGGCCCGCCAGATGAGCACCAGGGCGAGGGCGAACGCGGCGTAGACCGCGCCCCTCGACAGCCCGTCGAGGGTGAGGAAGAGGAAGCGGTCCACGGTCCTCCTAGCGTTGGTCAGAATCCGAGGTAGGCGTGGCGCAGGTCGGCGTCGTCGCGCAGCCGCTCGGCCGGGGCGGCCAGGACGACCCGGCCGAGCGACATCACGATGCCCTGGTCGGCGACGGCCAGGGCGCTGCGCACGTTCTGCTCGACCAGCAGCACGGTCAGCCCGGTGTCGTCGCGCAGCCGGCGCAGCAGCGCCATGGTCTGGGCCACCACACGGGGTGCCAGGCCGAGCGACGGTTCGTCCAGCAGCAGCAGGCGGGGTCGGGCGACCAGGGCCCGGCCGAGGGCCAGCATCTGCCGTTCGCCACCGGAGAGCTGGTGGCCGAGGTGCCGTCGTCGCCGCGCGAGCGGTTCGAACAGCTGGTAGACCTCGTCGAGGGCGCGTGCGGCGTCGCGGCGGTCGCGGCGCCACAGCGCGCCGAGGCGCAGGTTCTCCGCCACGGTGAGTTCGCCGATCACGCCGCGGCCTTCCGGCACGTGTGCCACGCCGCGCCGGACGAGTTGCTCGACCGGGGTGCCCCGCAGGTCCTGTCCGTCGAACAGGATCCGGCCTGCGCTCGGCCGCAGCATGCCCGACAGGGTGCGCAGCAGGGTGGTCTTGCCGGCGCCGTTGGCGCCGATGACGGCGGTGATGGTGCCGGCGGGCACCTGCAGGTCGACGCCGTGCAGCACCGGCACCGGTCCGTAGCCGGAGGCCAGGGCTTCGGCGGTGAGCAGGTCGGCGGCCATCAGGCGGCCTCGTCGACGGTCGCGCCGAGGTAGGCGTCCACCACGGCCGGGTCCTCGCGGACCGCGTCGGGTGGCCCGGCGGCGACGACCCGTCCGAAGTCGAGCACCACGATCCGGTCGCAGACCGCCATGACCAGGTCCATGTGGTGTTCCACGAGCAGCACGGCGCAGGGGTCGGTGGCCCGGTGCGGCAGCGTCCGGATCAGCTCCGCGAGGTTGTCCACGTCGTCGGCGCCGAGCCCGCCGGCCGGTTCGTCGAGCAGCAGCAGGCGGGGCCGGGCGGCCAGCGCACGGGCGAGGGCGACCCGTTGACGTACGGCGAACGGGAGGGTGTCCGGTGCGGCGTCGGCGTGCGCCGCGATGCCCAGCTCGTCCAGGACGGTGCGGGCGTGCTCGCGGAGCCGGCGCTCGTCGCGGTCGCTGCGGGGCAGTCCGAGCAGCGCCGGCAGCAGGCCGGCGCGGGCGGTGTGGGTGGCCCCGGTCATCACGTTCTCCAGCACGGTGAGCCCGGCGAACAGGCCGGTGCCCTGCAGCGTGCGGGCGATGCCCAGTCGGGTGAGCCGGTGCGGTCGTGGCCGCAGTGGCCGGCCGTCGAGGGTCAGCGTGCCGGTGTGCGCGGTGACGAAGCCGCACACGACGTTGAACAGGGTGGTCTTGCCGGCGCCGTTGGGGCCGATCACCCCGACCACCTCGCCCGGACCGACTTCCAGCGAGACGTCGTCGAGGGCGGTGAGGCCGCCGAAGCGGACGCCGACCTGGTGCAGTGCGAGACCGTCCGTCATCAACCCTGCCCCTCGCCGTGCGGCCCAAACTTATTACACTGGGAGTGTACGTTTCTCGCGTGTTTCGTCAACACCTTCGATGCCGCGTCCTCAGCGGACGGCAGCGCCGGGCGGACCGGTGGCCGCGACCGGTGGCGGCAGGTCGACGAGCCGGGCCAGGGCGGCCCGGTGCCGGTCGGCGGTGCCGAAGGCGATCGCGGCGCTCTTGGCACGCTTGAGGTAGAGATGCGCCGGGTGCTCCCAGGTGAAGCCGATCCCGCCGTGCAACTGGACGCAGACCTCCGCCGCCCGCACCGCCACCGGCCCGCAGTACGCCTGGGCCAACGCGGCCGCCAGCGCCGCCTCGGGACCGGCCGCGCCGAGCCGGTCGGCGGCGTACCGGGCCACCGCCCGGGCCTCGGTCAGCTCCACCCACACGTCGGCCAGCCGGTGCTTGACCGCCTGGAACGAGCCGACCGGACGGCCGAACTGGTGACGCTGACGCACGTAGGCCACCGTCGTGTCCAGACACCACTGGGCCAGGCCGACCTGCTCGGAGGCGAGCAGCGCCGCGCCGGCGGTCAGCGCCGCGGTCACCGCGTCGGCCGCGGCGGCGCCGGTGGCGATCGGACGGGCCGCCGCACCGGTGAAGTCGATGTCGACGAGCGGACGGGTCGCATCCAGCGACACCACGGCGGCCATCCGCACCGCCGGTTCGGCGGCGTCGACGACGTAGAGCGCGTCGCCGGCCGGGACCAGCAGCAGTCCGTGCGGCACGGCGTCGGCCACACCGCGCACCCGACCGGTGAGCGTCGGTCCGGGACCGACCGTGACCGGGGCGGGGCGGGCCTCTGGCCCGGTGGCGAAGTCGGCTGCGGTGGCGAGGTCGGGTGCGGTGGCGAAGCCGATCGCCATCGTCACGTCGCATTCACCGGCGGCCAGCCGGCGCAGCAGGGTGTGCTCGGCACAGGCCAGCAACGCCCGGGTCGCCACGGCGGCACCCAGGAAGGGCACCGGCGCGACCGCCCGACCCAGCTCCTCCAGCACCACCGCGACCTCGCGGAAGCCGGCCGCGGCGCCACCGTGCTCGGCGGGCACGGCCAGCCCGGTCACGCCGAGCTGGTCGACAAGTCGACGCCACAGTGTCGCGTCGTACGGATCGTCGCCGTCGACGGCGGCGAGCGTGCGTTGCCACGGGGCGTGCGCGGCCAGCAGCGCGCGTACGGTGTCGCGCAGCGCCTCTTCGTCGGCGTCGTAGAGCAGGTCGCTCATCGGTCCACCCGGGGTTCGGTGGGCAGCCCGAGCACCCGCTCGGCGATGATGGTGCGCAGGATCTCCGAGGTCCCGCCCTCGATGGAGTTGCCCCGGGCGCGCAGGTAGCGGTAGGTGGCGGTGCGGCCGAGCAGGTCGGGTTCGGTCGGGCGGCGCATCGTCCAGTCGTCGTGCCGCAGCCCTTCGGCGCCGCGCAACTCCACCTCCAGTCCGCTGATCCGCTGGCTCAGCTCGGCGAAGGAGAGCTTCACCGCCGAGCCTTCCGGGCCGGGCTCACCGGCGGCGATCAGCTGCCGCAGCCGCAACGCGGCCAGCCGGGCGGCTTCGGCGCCCACCCAGGCGCGCAGGACCTCGTCGTGCAGCCCGGCGGTGCGCAGCTCCGGGCGTTCCCGCCACAGCCGCGCCAGCACGCCCACCATGCCGCCCTCGCGGGGCAGCGGTCGGCCGCCGATGGCGACGCGTTCGTTCATCAACGTCGTACGGGCGATCTGCCAGCCCTGCCCGACCGCGCCGATGCGGTGGGCGTCGGGCACCCGGACACCGGTGAGGAAGACCTCGTTGAACTCCGCTTCGCCGGTGGCCTGCCGCAGCGGACGCACCTGCACTCCCGGTGCAGTCATGTCGCAGACGAAGTACGTGATGCCGTGGTGCTTGGGCGCGGCCGGATCGGTACGGGCCAGCAGGATCGCCCAGCGCGCCTCGTGGGCCAGCGACGTCCACACCTTCTGACCGTCGACGACCCAGTCGTCGCCGTCGGGCACCGCCCGGGTGCGCAGGCTCGCCAGGTCGGAGCCGGCCTCGGGCTCGCTGAACAGCTGGCACCACACCTCTTCACCGGTCCACAGCGGTCGCAGCCAGCGTCGACACTGGGCGTCGCTGGCGTGCCGCAGCAGGGTGGGCGCGGCCATGCCGAGCCCGATGCTGTTGCGCCGGGGCCGGTTGTCCGGCGCGCCGGCCGCGGCGAAGGCGTCGTCGACGACCGCCTGCAGCTGCGGCGGCGCCCCCAGGCCGCCGCGCCCGGGTGGGTGCTGCACCCAGGCCAGCCCGGCATCGAAGCGGGCGCGCAGGAAACTGAGGCGGTCACCGTTCGGGTCGTGCGTGTCGAGGAACGCGGCGACCAGCGCGCGCAGCCCGTCGGCCGTGTGGTCGGACACCCACCACCTCCAGAATTTTTGCACTTTCGATGCAATATACGGCCGCCGGTCCTCGGGACGGAAGACCGGCGGCCGAACGATCCGGGGCAGCCTGAGTCGCGGCCGCCCCGGCAGGACCGTCAGTGCGGGCAGGTGTTGCGGTACTCCTCCACGGCCAGGCCACTCGGGCCCGGGCAGAGGAACTGGTCGTAGCGGGTGTCGTCGTCGACGAACCGCTTCAGCCAGGCCACCATCTGCTTCGCGGTGGGGGTGTTGACCGTGTTCGGGAAGAAGTGACCCTCGTTGTTGAGTTCCAGGTACGCCTTCTCCGCCGAGGCCGGGATGCTGTTGTAGAACGGCTCGGAGTGCGTGCTCACCGAGGCGACGGAGTCGCTCTCACCGCCGATGATCAGCGTCGGCACCCGCAGGTTCGACCAGTTCTTGGTCAGGTTCCACGGTGCCAGCGGCACGGCGGCCTGCAACGACGGCCGGCTCGCGGCGGCCTCCAGGCTGCCGCCGCCGCCCATCGAGTGACCGGCCACGGCGAGCCGGCTGGAGTCGATACGGCTCCGCACCGAACTACGCTCGGTCAGGTAGTCCAGCGCGGCCAGCAGTTGCCGGCCCCGGCTGCTCGGCTGGTCGAGGCGGGTGATCGTGTCGATGCCGATGACCACGAAGCCGTGCGAGGCGATCCGCGGCCCCAGCCAGTCCAGACTCGACCAGGAGGCGGTGTAGCCGGGCGAGATGGCCACCGCGCCGAAGGTGCCCGCGGTGGTGGTCGTCGGGTAGTAGATGACACCGCCGCCGAAGCCGCTGACCAGCGAGGAGACCGTCGTCGACGAGGTCGCGAAGGGGCCGCGGCTGGCCTCCAGGATCGCGCTGGTCGGCGCCGGTCCCCGCTCGTACGGGTTGGCGGCCTGGGCGGCGGACGAGGTGGCGACGACGCCACCGGCGGCCAGGACGGCGGTCATCGCCAGCCGGGCCACAAGGGTGAGGGAACGGGGACGGGTGGTGGTGGTTGATCGCACGTCGGATACTCCCTTGGGTTGGAGCTGTATCGACTGCGATCAGTGTTTGGGGCTATCCGCCGACCCCGCATCGGCAGAATCACCAGTCACCCGCTCCCCCGGGCCTAGGAGCGACCCGCCGCCCGGTAGGCCGCGCCCGCCTCGGTGGCGGTACCGTCCTCGCGGTACAGCCCGTGTGCCGCGTGCTCGCCGCTGGCCGGCAGGGCGAACCAGGCGTACCGCTCGACGTACGGCGTGGCCTGCAACGCGGCGGTCGCCTTGTCGATGAACGTGACAAGCTGCTGCGGCGTCGGGTGGCGCGGCGCTCCCTGGCTGAAATCGATCAGGCCGAACTCGGTGATCCAGATCGGCAGGCGGTAGCGTTCGTAGACCGCGTGCACGTACTGCATCAGGTGGTTCGCCGCCTCGTCACCGAAGTCCGAGCCGTACCAGTGCAGGGCGATGAAGTCGACCCGCAGCCCCCGCTCACGGACACCGGCGAGGAACCGGTCCAGCCAGCCGCCGGGGGTGTCGGCGCCGAAGGCGACGGCCGGGCTGCCCAGCCGCATGCCGGTGTGCTGCAGCCGGGGCCACAGGTCCAGCGCGTGCTCGACCGACATGTTCGCCTGTCCCGGCAGGTCCGGCTCGTTGAAGCCGAGCAACGTGCGGCCGGACCGCTGGGCGGTGGCCAGGTCGGCGTCGGTGACGAAGGTGGCACCCCAGATCATCGGTACGAACTCGGCCGCCGCCGGCACGTCGCTGTCCGAGGTGGACCAGTCGTAGTACCAGCTCGCCCCCACGTCCCGGATGCCGTCACCGCCGGGCGGGAACGCCCAGGTGGCCACGCCCTTCTTCGCCTCGGGTCCGACCACCTGCGGGCTGCCGCTCGCCGCCCAGGCCTGGGTGACCGCGCCGGAGCAACCACGGATCTGCAACGCCGTCCCGGTCTGGGCCCCACCGAACGCGTCCAGGCACTTGCCGGACCCGGTGTTGATCAGCTGACCGTTCTCCAGCAGCCAGTCCTGCGCGCCGGTGCCGTTGCAGTCCCACAACTGCACCCGTGCGCCGTCATCGTGCGAGCCGCCGTCCACGTCCAGGCACTTGCCGAACGCGCGCAGCGTGCCCTGGCGCCCGATTCCGGCCCAGTTCTGCGCGTTGGTGCCGTTGCAGTCCCACAACTGCACGGCGGTGCCGTTCTGCGTACCGGACCACTGGACGTCGACACACTTGCCGGCCACCCCGACGAGCGGTGCGCTGCGGTCGGCCTTCGCCGACGGCACGGCGACCAGCCCGGCCGCGCCCGCCAGGCAGGTCAGGGTCGCGAGAGCCCAGACGAGCCGCCTGCGGCTCACAGTGCGTGAGGTCATCAACGGTGCTCCTCGATATCCACGGTTGTTGCGGGTACCACGGCGCGCACCCCGCCGCGGTTCACCGACGCGCAACAAACGTCGTAGCCGCTGCCACCCCGGCCCGCGGGCATGGGCAGCGCGACCACGGGTACGAGCGAACATGGCCGTGATCAGTGATTACGCCCTTCTCGGCGACTGCCAGGGCGCGGCGTTGGTCTCCTCGGACGGGGCCGTGGACTGGTGGTGCCCGCCCCGATTCGACGCGCCGAGCGTCTTCGCCCGGCTGATCGGCGCCACCGGCGGCTTCTGGTCGATCCGGCCGCTCGGGCAGTACACGACCTCCCGGCACTACATCGACGGGACGATGGTGCTCCGCACCGAGTTCCACACCCCGACCGGTGTGCTGCGGTTGACCGACGCCCTCAGTCTCGGCGCCGGAGAACGCGGGCACCGCATCGGCTTCACCTCTCCGCACGTGCTGATCCGGCAGGTCGAGGCCGTCACCGGCACGGTCGACGTGGCGGTCGAGGTCACGGTCCGGCCGGAGTACGGGCTGGTCAGTCCCACGATCACCGAGACGCCGGCGGGGATGGACATCACCGGCGGCGGCGACCGGTTGACCCTGGCCGCCGACCGTGACCTTGCCGTCGACGGTGCACTGGTGACCGCGCGATTCACCCTCGCCGAGGGCGACAGCGCGGTGTTCGCGCTGCACCACCGCCGCTCCGCCGACCCGCCGACCGCGCCGCTGGACGGGCGGGCGGCGCTGCGGGACACCGTCGCCGCCTGGCAGTCCTGGGACCGCCTGCACCAGGAATACCAGGGCCCGTACCGCGAACACGTCCGGCGCAGCGCACTGGTCCTTCAGGCGCTGACCTACCAGCCCACCGGTGCGGTGGTCGCGGCCGCCACCACCTCGCTGCCCGAGCAGGTCGGCGGGGCGGCGAACTGGGACTACCGGTTCGGTTGGCTCCGCGACGGCAGCGTCACCCTCAGGGCGCTGTGGGTCGGTGCCTGTCCGCACGAGGCGAACCGCTTCTTCGACTGGATGGCCGCCTCCATCGGATCGGTGGGCGCCACGGACCACGTACCGATCATGTTCGGTGTGGGTGGCGAACGGGACCTGACCGAGCACACCCTGGAACACCTTGAGGGCTACCAGAACAGCCGACCGGTACGCGTCGGCAACAACGCCTGGCAGCAGAAGCAACTCGACGTCCTCGGCGAGCCACTGGAGTGCGCCCTGGTCCTGCGCGACGAACTCGGAGACCTGTCACCGGCCGCCACGGACCTGCTGCGCACCCTGGCAGACCGGGCCGCCGACACCTGGCAGGAGCCGGACTCCAGCACCTGGGAGGGACGCGAGGGCGAGCGGAACTACCTGACGTCGAAGTTGCTGTGCTGGGTGGCGCTGGACCGGGCCATCAAACTGGCGTCGACCCTGGACGCCGAGGCACGGGTGCCCCGGTGGTCGCAGGCGAGGGACCAGATCCGCGCGGCGATCCTGACCCGGGGCTGGAACGACTCGCGTCAGGCGTTCACCGGCGCGTTCGGCTCCGACCACCTCGACGCCGGGCTGCTCGTCATGCCGATCACCGGGTTTCTTCCCGGTGACGACGACCGGGTCGTGGCCACCGTGGACGCGATCAGACGTGAACTGGGGCGCGACGACCTCCTGCAACGCTGGACCGGAGCCGGTGCGGAAGGCGCCTTCATCATCTGCTCGTACTGGCTGGCCGAGGCCCTGGCGCGGGCCGGCAGACTCGACGAGGCCAAGCAGGTCTACGAGAACGTCACCGGCCACGCGAACGACCTCGGGTTGCTGTCGGAGGAGATCGACCGCCGCGACGGCAGCCTGATCGGGAACTTCCCCCAGGCGCTGTCCCACATCGGAATCATCAACGCCGCCTGGATCATCGGCGAGGTCGAATCCGGCAACCGGCCGTGAGCCCATGCGGGTGCCAACCACACCAAGGCCGAGATCGAGCGAACCGGTCAGCGGGCTGTCGTGGTGCAGGGCGACATCAGCGTCGAGCATCAGGTCGAGGCGATGTTCGACGAGGCCCTCGGGGAGTTTGACCGCCTCGACATCCTCATGAACGACGCGGGCGTGGACGCCTTCGGCATCCCGGTGGCCGACCTGGACACCGCGACCTGGGACCGGGCCATCCGCACCAACCTGTACGGGATGTTCCTCTGCTTGTCGGCGGTTCATCCAGCACCAGGCGATCGACGACCCGAAGTACCTGGAGGAGCAGGTGCAGTCCATCCCCTGGAAGCGGGCCGCGCAGCCGGAGGAGATCGCCAAGCTCGCCGTCTTCCTGGCCAGCGACGACGCCGACTACGTCACCGGGTCGACGTACTTCATGGACGGCGGGTTGATGCAGAACCAGGGACAGGGCGCGTAGCCGTCCGACACTGAGCGCCGGCGCGCCGCGAAGGAGTTCGGGCCGCATGCATCAGCGATTCCGCTCGGTCGGACCGGGAAACGTGCTGGCGTCAGCGGCCGTACGCCTCCAGCAGCCGCAACCACACCTCGCTGACGGTCGGGTACGCCGGAACCGCGTGCCACAACCGGTCCAACGGAACCTCACCGACGATGGCGACGGTCGCGGCGTGGATCAGCTCCGCCACGTCCGGGCCGACGAAGGTGACGCCGACGATCACCTTGCGGTCCTCGTCGACGACCATCCGGGCCTGTCCCTGGTAGCCATCGGCGTGCAGGGTGGCGCCGGCGACCGCACCCAGGTTGTAGTCGACGACCCGGGTCCGCAGCCCTGCCGCCTCGGCCGCGGCCGCCGTCAGACCTACCGCGGCGATCTCAGGGTCGGTGAACACCACCTGCGGCACCGCACGTTCGTCGGCCGTCGCCACGTGCCGGCCCCACCGGCCGTCGTCGACCTTCTCGCCCTTCGCGCGGGCCACGATGACGTCGCCGACCGCGCGCGCCTGGTACTTGCCCTGGTGGGTGAGCAGCGCCCGCCGGTTGACGTCACCGGCGGCGTAGAGCCAGTCGCCGACGGTGACGACCCGCATCGTGTCGTCGACGGTCAGCCAGTCACCGGGCGTCAGGCCGACGGTGTCGAGTCCGATGTCCTGGGTGTTCGGCGTACGGCCGATCGCGACGAGGACCTCGTCGGCCTCGACCCGCTCGCCCTGGCTGGTGTCGACGTGGACGGTGCCGGCGTCGTCGCGGTGCACGGACACGGCCTCCGCGTCGAGGTGCAGGGACACACCGGCCTCGCGCAACGACTGTGTGACCTGCTCGGCGGCGAACCGTTCCACCGACGGCAACACGCCGTCGCGGGCCAGCACCGTCACCGAGGACCCGAGTGTGGCGTACGCGGTGGCCATCTCGGTCGCCACCACGCCGCCGCCGATGATGGCGAGTCGGCGGGGAACCGACGTGGCCGCGGCGGCTTCGCGGCTGGACCACGGCGCTGCGGCGCGCAGGCCCGGGATGTCCGGCATCCGAGAGCTGCTGCCGGTGGCCACGACCACCGCGTGCCGCGCGGTCAACGTCGTCGTGGCGCCGTCGGCGTCGGTCACCTCGACGACCTTGGCGGCACTGAGCCGTCCGTGGCCTCGGTGCAGTGCGATCCCGGCCGATTCCAGCCAGGACACCTGCCCGTCGTCGCGCCAGTTCGCGACGATGGAGTCGCGCCGCGCCAGCACCGCCGCCGCGTCCAGGTCTCCCGTCACCGCCTCACGCGCCCCCGGCACCTGGCGGGCCGCGCGCAACGCGGACCCGCTGCGCAGCAACGCCTTGGTCGGCATGCAGGCCCAGTACGAGCACTCCCCGCCGACCAGTTCCCGTTCGACGATGGCGGCGGTCAGGCCACCCTGCACGACCCGGTCGGCGACGTTCTCCCCGACCGGTCCCGCGCCGATCACGACGACGTCGTACGCCAGCTCGGTCATGTCAGCTCCCCTTCGCAGCACGGCCGAGGCGGATCGCCGCGACGAGGAAGAAGATAGCGCCCGGGATGGCGTAGCCGACCGCATTGATCAACGACGGATCGCCCGCGGTAGCGTCGGCGATGAAGGATCCCGCGGCCAGGGTGGCAGGAACGAACCTGGACAGGTGACGCAGGAAACGCCGAACGGCGGCCTGCTGAACCAGTCAGGCCGCCGTTTGACGAAGCGTGAATCAGAGCGAGCGGATGTCCGACGCCTGCGGGCCCTTCGGGCCCTGGGTGATCTCGAACTGGACGCGCTGGTTCTCATCGAGGCTGCGGAAGCCGCTCGCCGAGATCGCCGAGAAATGGGCGAAAACGTCGGCGCCGCCGTCGTCCTGGCTGATGAAACCGAAGCCCTTGTCACCGTTGAACCACTTCACGGTACCAGTAGCCATGTCTGCTCCTTCGCAGGCTGTGGGAGACCGCACTGTGCGGTCTCGCGTGCCGCTGCGTTGATGACCCGCGTCGGGAACGACACGAAAAACGAAAAAAGCACCTGGACGGGTTTTGGTTAACCCATCAGGCGCCGAGACGTCAACGGAAATCAAAACTGCAACGAGGCAACCGTAGCACAGAATTTGACGACGTGCGGGCGACTGGCCGTTGGAGCCAGTGAGGTGGGGACGGCTGACGTGACGGTGGCACCGCGTGGTGCGCGTACAGTGGAGCGGTGGGTCACCGTTTGTGTCCGCGCCCACCGGCACTTCGGACGTGCCGACGGATAACGGCACGTTGCGGGCGGTGACCAGCGTTGTCGTGAGGCAACCCATCGGAGGTCTGGCTGACCTCCAGTCTCGGGTGCTGCTATTTCGGGCGGCCCTCCGGCACAGGAGCAGGACATGACTTTCGCACTGGCCCCATCGGCGGTCTCTTCACCGGAGCCGCGCAGGCCCATCAAGAATCTTCGCGAAAAAGGGGCGGAAAGCTTTCACTCTGTGCTCGCCAAGGTCCTGACCACGGCCCTGGAGAATGCCCTGGAATCAGGCGACCACCCGAGAGCGATCAGCATCATCAATCGCGGTTTCGCGGAAGGAAGCCCTCAGTTGGGCTGCGATCTCCTCTGCCGGGCGATCGCCGTCGTCGGAACCGCCCGGACCTGGACCGTGCAGCTCGCACCCCTACGTTCACCGTAAGTTCCCGGGTCAGAGCATCGACCTGGCGGCGAGGGATCTTCGGTCGGTGCACCGTCTACCTGACCTGCCGGAGCCGACAACGGGAAAGGCTTGACGCGGGAACACCGATCGAGCATCGTCGATCTGGAATCGACCTCAGGGATACTCGACACGGGGAGATCCGATGAAGACCTTCGTCACTCTCGCCTCTGCTGCCCTGCTCCTGCTGACCACGGCCAGCGCACCCCACCGCCCCCCGACAGCCGATGCGCCCTGCCGGGGGCAGATCCACCCGAACCCGGGCTTCGAGCGCGGCACCACCGGTTGGACCGCCGGCCCCCGCATCGTCGTACTCGGCGACACAGCCCGGCCCGCCCACACCGGCCGCGCGTACGCCACCTTCGCCGGGTTGGACGTCAACCGGACCGACCTGCTGCGTACCGACGTGACGGTGCCGGCGAACTGCGACCTGACGGTCCGGTTCTGGGTCCGGACCCTCACCACGGAGACCAGCCGCGGCGACTACCTGAACGTCGGGCTGGCGGTCACCGGGATCCCCCCGAAGACGAGGTTCTCGCTGGCCTTCGACGGCGGGTCGCAGTGGCGGGAGCACACCATGGCCACCGGGACGGCGACGACCGAGCGCACCGCGACGGTCAGCTTCCTCGCCAGCGAGACGGCCGGCAACGGTGTCACCGCCTTCGACGTCGACGACGTGACCTTCACATTGAGCTGACCAGGGACCGGCGGACCGGATCGCCGGCGCAGGCTGCCGATCACTGCCGCCGGTCGCCGGCCGTCGGCGCGCCCCGCGACTGCCGGGCGCGCCTGCGGCAGGCGTCGATGATGTCGGGGCGCAGCAGGTGGCCGAAACCGGCCCGGTCGAGACGCTGGACCACCCCGTCGCGGTCGGTACGCAGGACGGTGGCGGTGCTGTCGAGGTTCCAGTCGTGGGCGGCGAGCTGGGACAGCAGATGCCCGCGGCGGGTCTGCGCAGCCGACAGCCGGAACGTCTTGAGGTAGGCCAACCGGCCGGTCTCGTCGGTGATGACCTCGCCGATGTGGTTGTCGGTATCGGGGTCGAAGGCGGGCAGGAACCGGGCCAGGGTGAAGCGGCCCATCCGGTGCACCGGGGTGACGGTGAGCCGTCCGGCGGCGAGCAGCCCACCGGCCAGCAGGGCGTGGAAGCCCTGCCACTCGGCGTCCACCCGGGCGAGCTGGGCGCGCAGGTCGGCGACGCTGGTGATGGCCGTGTCGTCGAGCCGGACGGTGAAATCCGGTACGGCCGGATACAGGTGGGCGTAGTGGAACAGCAAATCGCCGTAGAAGTCCTGCAGCAGCGTGGGATGCAGGGCGCGGTAGTCGTCCGGGTGCGGGACGACGAACGCGGCGGTGAGCGCGTCGGCGACGTAGAGCACCATGCCGCACTGGTCGGGGTGGATCTCGAAGACGCGCAGCGCGTCGTCGAGGCCGGCGATGGCGGCACCGGTGTAGCCGGCCTCCACCCGGGGGGACAGGCCACGGGTGACGGCCTGGCGGGTCCATTCCTGCCAGGCGATGGGCGGGCCGCCGAACTGCAGCGCCAGGTAACCCTCCATGGCCAGGTGCAGCGGCAGGAAACGCAGCCGCTGCCGGTCCTCCCGGCGCGCCATGCGGCGGCGGAACACCAGCCGGATCCCCTCCGACACCTCGGTGTCGGCGCTGTCGCGCAGCTGGGTGCCGTAGGCGGCGGCCGGGGTGCTGTCGGTGGTCCAGGTGGCGACGAACGCGTGCGGGATGAACGAGATGTACGCCGTACGCGGTGCGGTCTGGACGATCGACAGGGCGTCGGGGGCGTGGAGCCGGGCGTGCAGGCGCAGGTCGGTGACGGGGTCGCGGCGCAGGAGTGGGACGAGGCGGATCGCGCCCCACGTCTGGGCGGGGCCGGCGGTCAGCCCGGTCAGGTCGATGCCCTCGATGACGGTGCTCACGACACTGCCTCCTGGTCGTCGAGGAACCGCTCGACCCGGTCGGCGAGGTGGCGGCGCAGCTCGTCGAAGCCGGCGCGGCCGGTGGCGAAGCGGGCCAGTTCGACGAGCGCGGCGGCGTCCTCGGCGTCGCGGACCCCGACGGTGGCCACCCCGTCGGCCAGGCGGCGTACGTCGAAGGTGTCGGCGTCGTAGACCGGGTTGAGGTGCACGATGCTGGTGTGCTGGTCGGGGTCGAGGCGGGTGCGCCAGATCCGCAGCACCTCGGCGGCCTGTCCGGGTGGGGCGTTGTCCCAGCCGTCGGAGACGATGACGAGCCGGTCGGGACGACGTTCGAGCGCGTCGAGGAGGCGCACGCCCAGCCCGGTGGCCCCGACGGGGTGGACCAGCAGCGGATCGCCACGGTGGTGCAGCCACAGCCCGGTGAAGTCGGCGGCGAGGGCCTCCAGCAGATAGTGGGTGGCCAGGGCGACGGCGAGTGGCCGGCGACGTTTGGTCCCGGAGCCGGCGGCGGAGTAGCTGTCGTCGAGGACGGCCACCACCCGGCCCCAGGTGCCCGCCTGCCGGCGGGCGGCGCGACGCGCGGCGGCCCGAAGCGCACCGGTCAGCTCGTCGCGACGCCGGAGCCGTTCCGGACGCGGCAGTGACAGCGCGTAGCTCGCCAGCCGGGTCAGGGGTGCCGTGGCGAGGTCCGTCGCGACGCCGTCGACCTTGTGCCGTACGGCGGCACCCTGCAACCGCAGCCGTTCACCGGCGGTGAGCCGGGGTGCGATGCCGGACAGGAACCGGGCCCGGTCGATGCCGTGCTGGGCGGCCAGTCCCTCGGCGACGGTGTACGGCAGCTCGTACAGGGCCCGCTGGTCGTAATGGGCGCGCCGCCACGCCTCCAGGATCGGTGTCTCGTAGCGCCTGGGTCGACGCCAGTCGAACAGCACCGTGCCGACCTCGCCGGGAAGTGGCAGGTGGGCGTGCCGGGCGGCGACGGACAACGAGCGGCGGTACTTGACCGCGTCGAAGGCCGGGTCGGGCCGGGCCGCCACCCAGTCACGGACGATGGCGCGGGTACGCCGGTTGTTGATTCCCAGCCGGCGCAGGTCGCGGAACACTCCGTACACCCGTTGTGGTGGCAGGGTCCGCAGCCGTGCCGCGATCAGTCGCCCCTCCCGCGCGCGCTGCTCGCGGCTGGCCTCCCCGGCGGTGCGCAGCAGGTTCGTCACGACCAGGGCGGCGTTGAGCTGGTTGACGTCCAGGGCGAGGGTCGCGGCGTACAGGTCGCGGTAGTTGCCCAGGACGTACTCGTGGAGGAAGTCCAACGACAGGCGCTGCGCGGCGGCGGTGGAGCGGAACTCGCGCTGGGCCGTCGAGGTGATCGCGGCGTTGACGAACATGACCACGTCCTCGCACGCGATCCGATCCGCCCGCGACATGACTGCGACTGCACCTTCTCTCGTCACCTGGGTGCCGGCCGGGGAATGGGGGCACGAACTGCGAAGCATCGCTTCAGAGGCGGGTTCCGGAAGTCGCACCGAAGTCCCGCGGCCGGCCCGGCCACGATACCGGTCACGATCAACTCGTCGCGGGGGCGTGGATTGGTGACGAGGTGCCTGCGGGCGGGGTCTCGGGTGGCGAAACTGTTTGGACGTCGTGGATGCGCATGAGGGACAGTCGAACGATGGAGAACTCTGTCGCCGTACGTCATCGCTCGATGGACGAGATCATGGCGGGGCTGCACCTGGTGCGGCAGTCACCCCGGGAGTCCGGCACCCTGGCGTTGGCCGTACGCCGGCCGGCCGTCGACGCCCGCGAGGTGCTGTCGGAGGCCGAACTGGACGCGGGCGTCGGGCTGCTCGGCGACAGCTGGGGTCAACGACCCAGCAAACGCACACCCGATCGGTCACCGCACCCCGACATGCAGCTCAACGTCATCAACTCCCGGTTCATCGAGCTGATCGCCGGCGCCGATCGCGACGCCTGGGCGCTGGCCGGGGATCAGCTCTACGTCGATCTGGACCTGAGCGTCGAGGCGCTGCCGGCCGGTACGCGCCTGGCGATCGGCGACCGGGCGGTCATCGAGGTGACCGACCAGCCGCACAACGGTTGCGCCAAGTTCGCCGCCCGGTTCGGACGCGACGCCCACAAGGTCGTGTGGACGGAGGAAGGTCAGCGACTGCGGTTGCGCGGCCTCAACGCCCGGGTGGTCGTCGGTGCGACGATCCGGGTGGGCGACGCCATCCGGCAGCTCCCGCCCGGGCAGCTGCTGCCATGACCTCGGGAAACGGCTGCCGAGCGTGACGCGTCACCTGGTTGTGCCCGGTCGAGGTGTGCCGGCGCCCGACCACTGGTCGCGCAGGTGGGTCAGGGACCGTCCGGAGTTCCAGTGGGCGCCGGAACCGCCCGGGCCGCCGTACGTCGCCGCCGAACGGGTCGCCGCGCTGCACGCTGCCATCAGCGCTGATCCGGAGCCGGTGATCCTGGTGGCGCACAGCGCGGGATGTCTGACCGTCGCCGTCTGGGCCCGCCGGCACATCGGTCCCGTCCGGGCCGCTCTGCTTGTCACACCGCCGTACCTGGATCCGGACTGGAGACCCGGCCCGGGCGAGAGCGTCGATGTCGTCATCGACCACGTGCCACGCGAGCCCCTGCCCTTCCGCTCGATCCTGGTCGCCAGCCGCACCGATCCGAACGCCACCTTCGCGCAGTTCGAGGCGTACGCGCGGGACTGGGGTTCGGAGCTGTTCGACGCGGGCGCGGTCGGGCACCTGGATTCCAAGACCGGGTTCGGTCCGTGGCCCGACGGCGAGGAACTGCTCCGGTCGCTGGCCGCGGTGCCGGGCTGACCCGGGTCGGTCGGGCTGCTCGACGAGGTGGAGCGGCGCAGCCGACGTATCTCACCGCCGAGCTGGCCGACGGCCGACTGGACGCCGTCACCCTGCACGAGGTGACGCCGTCCAGCCGCCCGCAACGCCGTCAGTCGCCCTAGGGCGCCGCCACCGGCGCGTCGTTGCCCGGCATCCGGGTCACGCTCGGCAGTTGCGGCACCGCTTCCGCTGACCGGCTGCTCACGTCGCTGGTCGGGCACATCGCGGTGAGCAGGAAGGTCTGCCAGGCGATGTCGAACGGGTGCGGGTCGGGAAGACCGACCTGGTAGTGGCTGATGTTGATACCGGAGGACACCTGGCGGGTGCCGTCGCGGCGGTGCAGCGAGTAGGTCAGGTGACCGAACACCGCACCGTCGTGCCCCACGAACTCGCCGCACGGGGTGGGCAGCGAGTAGATGCCGAGACCGTAGGTGCCGGCCTCGGGCAGCCCCGGCAGCATCGGCACCCCGTCGAGCATCTGCTTGAGGGTGGCGGGGCTGAGCAGGTCTCCGTCGAGCAGCGCGCGGAAGAAGGTGTTCAGGTCCGCCATGGTGGAGATCATCTCGCCGGCCGTCCAACCCCAGCTCATGTTGAACTCGCTGAGGTCACGTGCGCCGAACGGGGCGAAATAGGCGCCGCTGTGCGGACCACGGATCGTCGGATCGGTGCCCGGGAAGCTCGTCCCGGTGAGCTTGAGCGGCCGCAGGATGCGCCGCTGCACCTCGGCCGGGGCGTCGTTGCCGGTGACCGCCTCGATCAGCAGTCCGGCCAGGACGTAGTTGGTGTTGGAGTAGCTGAACGTCGCACCGGGCGCGCCGGTCGGCGGCATGGCCAGGCCGGTGGCGACCAGGTCCGCCGGGGCGTACGTGGTGACCTGCATCTGGTTGATCGACGCGTACGAGTCGATCATGGCGTTGGTGTAGTTGCCGATGCCGCTGGTGTGGTTCAGCAGCATCCGGACGGTGACCTGGTCGCCGCGCTCCCCCGGCACGGTGTCGGGGAGCCATGTGCCGATCGGGTCGTCGAGGCCCAACCGTCCCTCGTCGACGAGTTGCAGCACGGTGGTGGCGACGAAGGTCTTGGTGATGCTGCCGATGCGGTGGCGCATCTGTGGCTGCATCGGTCGAGGTTTGGTCAGATACGCCTGGCCGGCGGCGCCTCGCCAGTCGTGCCGACCCTCGCGCACCTCGGTCAGGACGCCGGGCACGCCGGCTTCGGGTACTGCGGTGAGCGCGGCGCGTAACTCGGCGCGGTCCGGCCTGTCGGCGGACGGTCCGGGCTGCGCTGCGGCGGATGCGGGTACGACAGCGATCGTGGCCGCCAGCATCACGCCGGCGGCCACGATCTTCCGTGTCCGAAGAGTACTGAACATAGCTACATGGTCGTCGTGTCCCCGGAGAAACGCACCCTTCGCCGGGAAATCATCGCCCGACTCGTACGGCCAACCGGTCGAGGTACTTCACCTGCAGCCACCCGAACGCGACCAGGAAGATCAGCATCATCGGTAGCGGCAGAACCGCGCCGAGCGCCAACTCGTCGCTGGCCATTCCCCATCGGGCGTACACCATGAGGGCCTCCAGCGGCGCCGGTCGAAGCGTCGGGGTCGACGCCACGAGCGTCGGCCAGAGCACCTGTCCGGCGGTGACCAGCCAGGTGACCAGCCCGACCAGCACGATCATTGGCGCCGCCGGGGCGAGCATGGCGCGCCCGAACCCGGCGCCCGCCCGCCACCGGGGTTCCAGCCCACGGAACAGCACGGTGAACAGGAACAACGCGGGAATGCTGACCCAGCCCGGCGGCACCAGCCCGAGGAAGGTGTTGAGCTGGTCGAAGTCGCGGGCCCGCAGGTAGGACTCGATGGCCAGCGGCCCGGTGCCGACGAACAGCCACGGCGCGAAGGGCAGCAGGAGCAGCTCGCTGAACCGACCGAGGGGACGCAGTCCCCCGATGGCGAAGCCGGCGGCCGCCGCTACCGCGACCGTGACCACCGCCGACAGCAGGGTCGGCAGCCAGGTCGCCGTCAGCATGCCGCTCAGGTCGGGGGACGGCATCGGCACGGTCTCGTTGGTGAACCGCAGGCTGCGGCGCAGCCACGGCCAGGCCACCCACAGCATGACGGCGACCACGATCGCCCCCGCGACCGCCAGCCCGATCCGGGCCTGCCGGTCACCGGTCGACTCGAGGGCCGGAGCGGACTCGGTGACCGGACCGGACTTGCTGACCGCGCCGTACGGCTGCTCGCCGTGGGTGACAGCCTTGTCGACCACCTCGATGCGGACCCTGGTGAGCAGCAGCAGGGCCGTCGCGGCCAGGCCCAGCAGGGCCAGCGGGAGCAGCAGCAGCACCGCTGCGGCGGAGCCGCCGCCCAGGTTCATCTGCTGCAGGGACTGCAGGACCACGTACGTCAGGGGGGTACGGCTGTTGCCCGTGATCAGCGTCGGGGTGAAGGTCTGGAGGGTGGCCGCGATGATGCCGAGCACCAGCAGACCGGCGACGGTCAGCGCGGCCGGCAGGGCGTCGCGGCGGTGCGGCCGGCCGCGGAGGGTGCTGAGGAAGGCCGTGGTGGCGACCGCCACGACCAGTCCGGCGCCAGTGACCGCGGTGAACTCCACCAGGGTCGCGAGGGGACGGTCCAGCATCGTGCCGGGTTCCATCCGGTCGAGGCGCCAGCCGATGAGCAGCGCCACGGGCGCGTACCCGGCGACCGGGAGCACGACCAGGGCCCGCAGCGCCAGCCGGGCCGGGCGTCCGGCGCGGTCGGCGAGCAGCGCCAGCACCGGGGCGACCAGCAGGGCCAACAGCAACGGCACCAGCGCCAGGAGCAGGGCCGAGCCCAGGTCACCGAGGAATCCCCGGGTGAAGAGTTGCTCGTAGTTGGCAGCACCCACACCCTCCGCCGGGCCGAGCAGTTGATCACGCTGCGTCGAGCGCCACACGGCCTGCACGGTGGGGAGCAGGTACGACCAGGCGAGAGCGAGTAGGGCGGGAAGCAGCAGGACGAATCCGATACCGATCCGGGTACCGCTACTCGGTCCGGTACGGCCTGCCGTCATCGTGGGTGCTGCCAGGCTCATGGTGCTCCTCGTCTCGTCGGACTCCTTGGCCGGGCCTGACGATAGGGGCAGCGATCAAGCCTTCGCCACCTGACGAACGGGTGCAGTTCATCGATGTCGCCGCCGTTGAGTACGGGTACGTCGGCATAGCTGAGTACGGATACTCAGTGCGGGCAGATCGCGCCGCTCGGGGGCGTCTCCGGGCGGCGGGCGACAGCGCCGTCGGGTGTTGTCGCGCTCGGGGTGAAGTGACCACCGTCGCTGATCCGGCCACTGGCCGGAAGGCCCGGCCCGGACTCCGTAGCCTGGGCTGGTGACATCGGTGCGGGAGCGGATCAGGGCGGTTCTCGCCGGGGCGATCGACTACGAATCAGGGCTGGACGCCCTGGCCGTGACGCGGTCGACCGAGGTCGATCCGGAGCTGGTGGCCGCGAAGGACGAGGCGTGCGCGCGGCTGTGGCGGGGCGGGTGGCAGCCGGCCGAGGTGCACCGGGTGGTCGCCCGACGGGGTCAGCCACGCCAGGCCGAACTGGTGACCGACGCGGTCGCCGCGCACCTGCGACAGTTTCCCCGCGACGCCGTCGACGGGCGGTGGCTGGCGCAGGCGGACGCTCTCGGCGCGCAGGTCTGGTGGACCGGCGACGCGACGTACGTCGACGAGCTTGCCGCCCGCTGGCGGCTCGACCGGGTGGCCGTACTCGATCTGCTGTTGGGTCTGCTCGTCATCCTGGCCGCGCTCCCGCCGATCGAGGTGCTCGTGCCCCCGCCCGGGTCCGCTCCCCCGCCGGTCGGCGGGTCGGGCGGTGCCGGGTCTTCCCGGATCGACGCCCGACTGCTGGACCGGGTACGCGCCCTGCTCGCCAAGGCCGAGTCCACGACCTTCCCGGCCGAGGCGGAGACGTACACCGCCAAGGCCCAGGAGTTGGTCACCCGGCACAGCCTGGACGAGGCCCTGCTGGCCGCCCGGGGCGGTGACGCGACGCCGGTGGTGCCGTACGCGCGGCGCATCGGCGTGGATCATCCGCACGAGCGGGAGAAGGCGTCCCTGCTGGATGTCGTCGCCCGAGCCAACCGCTGCCACACGGTGTCGTCACCGGACCTGGCGTTCAGCACCGTCTTCGGTTTCGACACCGACATCGACGCGGTCGACCTGCTCTACACCTCCCTGCTGGTGCAGGCGCACCGAGCGATGGCCCGGGCCGAGCCACCGGGCGGCAAGGCCGGCCGGAACCGCCTGAAAGCGTTCCGGCAGTCCTTCCTGGTGGCGTTCGCCGTCCGGATCGACGAACGGCTGACCGACGCGGCACAGCGCGCGTTGGCCCAGGTCACCGCCGGGAGCGGCGGAACGGGGGTGAGCGACCCGGCCGACCTGCTGCCGGTGCTCGCCTCCCGCGACGAGCAGATCCGCGAGACCATGCGGCAGGTCTTCCCGCACACCGTGCGCGCCCGGGCCAGCCGGGTCGACAGCCACGAGGGCTGGGAGTCCGGCCGCCAGGCCGCCGACCGCGCCACCCTACCGACCGACACCCAGCCGTGACGCGCGCCGTTTCGCGCGCCGTTTCGCCGAAACGGTGGTTTCCCGCCGCCCCGCATTCCGCCGTTACGGCGAAACGGAGTCGATCACAGGCCTGCCGCAGCGAAGGACCGCCGATGACAGGGCGCTACGACGGCATCCACACCAGGACCTACCCCGACGGGTACGACATCAGCCGACTCGGCCCACCGGACACTCCCGCGCCCGAGCCGCCCACCCGATGAGCGGTGCTGCCGTTCACCGCGACCCCTGCGACTCACCGGCACGCCGGGAGCGCGCCATGGCCAGCCCGCCGAGTCCCAGGCTTGCCACACCCACCACCAGGGCCACGACGCCGCCGACGATTCCGTAGCCGGTGCCGGGTCCACCCTCGGCGGCGGCCACCACGTATCCGCCGAGGACCACCCCGATCAGCCCCGCCACCAGGGCGATGGTGGCCCCGAGCTGCCCGGTGCCGGTGCCGATGCGGCTGCGGGGGCGGGTCACGGCCAGCCCGCCGACGACCACACCAGCCAGCGCTGCCAGTGCGCCCACCAGGCCCACGAGTCGCCCGCTGGTCAGGTCGTACGCGTCGATGGCTGCCGCCGGTCCGTCGGCGGCGGCCGGGCCGCCGAGCCCGGTCGCGCCGAGCAGTACGGCGAGTGCGACGACTCCGATCACGGCGGCAGCGGTGACGGTCAGCACCTGTCGAATCCTCGATGAGCTCATGTCGTTCTCCTGATCAGCTTGACGGCGATACGGATGTTGTCCGGGTCCGGTGGCCGGGGCGTACCGCCCGGTGGTCGTGCTGGTGCGGCGCCACCGCAGTCGGTGTGTGGCCGACGCAGTCGGCTCCGGGGGACGTTCCGATCGTCGCGGCGGTGCGGGTGCCGTGGCCTCCGGCGACGGATGGCACCGGCTACGCAGGTGGGCGTAGCCGGTTCGGGGCTTGCTACGCCGGTCGTCGTAGCCGGTCGCGCGGTTGTGCGCAGTGATGACCATGCGTGCCGGCGGTAGGTTCACGGAATGGAACACCGAGCCGGGTCGCGTCCCCTGCGGATGGTGGCGCATGACGTGGTGCTCGCGCTCTTCGTCACCGTGATGCAGGTGCAGGGCACGGTCGCCAAGGTCGCCGTCGAGGGTGCGCCACGGCCGCTCACCGACTTCGGGAACCTCGGATACGCGCTGCTGGTGGTCAGTGGTCTGGTCCTGGTCGTGCGCCGCCGGTGGCCGGTGGCCGTGTTCGTCACCGCGGCGCTGGCCAGCCTGGTGTACTACGGTCTCGACTTCCCGGACGCGCCCGGGTGGCTGGGGTTGTTCGTCGCCCTGTACACGCTGGCCGCCTATGGTGACGGACGTCGGTCGTTGGTGATCACCGGTGTGGGTGTCACGGTGCTCGCCGTCGGGTGGTTGGTCGCGGCGGCGGACATCGAGCCGCGGGCCGCCATCGGGTGGGTGTTCTTCCGCATCGGCGCGTCGGTGATGAGCGCGGCGCTCGGTGAATCCGTCCGGTCCCGGCGGGTCATCGCCGCCGACGCCCAGCGGCGTGCGGAGCTGGCCGAACGCAGCCGTGAGGAGGCAGCGCGGGCGCGGGTCGACGCCGAGCGGCTGCGGATCGCCCGGGAGGTGCACGACACCGTGGCGCACGCCATCGCCATCATCAACGTCCAGTCCGGAGTCACCGCGCACGTGTTGGACAAGAGACCGGAGCAGGCCCGGGAGGCGTTGCGGGCCATCGAGCTGACCAGCGCCCGGGCGCTGCGGGAGATGCGGACCATTCTCGGCGTACTGCGTGACGACCACGACGGTCGGGTGCCGCAGGCGGGCCTGGAGCAGGTCGACGAGCTTGCCGCCAAGGCCCGCGAGGCCGGACTCGACGTCACGGTCGAGGCGGCCTCACCCGTTTCGTCGTTGCCGAGCGCGGTGGACAGTGCCGCCTACCGCATCCTTCAGGAGGCGTTCACCAACGTGATCCGTCATGTCGGTCCGACGCGGGTGACGGTCGTGTTGAGCGCCGAGGTCGACGCCCTGGAGGTTCGGGTGACCGACGAGGGCCGCCGCACCCCTCCGCCGGGTGACGGTACGGACATGGCGGCCGAGCCTGGGCGCGGGATCGTGGGCATGCGTGAGCGTTGCCAGCTGCTCGGCGGGGAACTCGACGCCGCGCCGACGCCGCGCGGAGGTTTCGAGGTCCGGGCCCGGCTGCCCCTCGCACCGGACGGGTCACGCCGGTGAACACGGCAGAGTCGCAGATCAAGGTGCTGCTCGCCGACGACGAGAAGCTGGTGCGTTCCGGGTTCAAGCTGCTGCTCGACCTGGAGGACGACATCACCGTGGTCGGTGAGGCGACGAACGGCGCCGAAGCCGTGGAGGCTGCCCGCCGCGCCCGCCCGGACGTCGTCGTGATGGACATCCGGATGCCGAAGCTGGACGGTATCGGGGCCACGACCCAGATCAGCCGGATGCGTGGGCTGGAGCGGGTACGGATCCTCATCCTCACCACCTACGACACCGACGCCAACGTCTTCGACGCTCTACAGGCCGGTGCCAGTGGCTTCCTGCTCAAGGACGCCGGACCGGCCGAACTCCTGCACGCCATCCGGGTGGTCGCCGCAGGGGAGGCGCTGCTCGCACCACGGATCACCCGACGTCTCATCGGCCAGTTCACGGCACGGCGAACGGCCGCCGACTCGGGCCGGGAGCGGCTCGCGGTGCTCACCGACCGGGAACGGGAGGTGCTGGCGCTGGTGGGGCGGGGTCTGAACAACGACGAGATCGGTGGCGAGTTGTTCCTCAGCCCGGCGACCGCGCGTACCCATGTCAGCCGGGCGATGGCGAAGCTGGGTGCCCGTGACCGGGCCCAACTTGTCGTCATCGCCTACCAGACCGGGCTGGTCAGCCCCGACATGTGACCGCCTGTCGACGTTCGGGGGCGGAGAGCCAGTCCTCGGTCGGGGTGAGCGGGACGGGTGTGGGGCGCTCGACCGTCGTCGTCAGTTCGATCCGTCGGCCCTCGGTGGCCGACCGGAGCACGGCGGTCATGATGTCGAGTACGTGCAGCGCCATGTCACCGCTGGCCCGTGGTGGGCGTGTCTCGTCGGCCCGGATCAGGTCGATCAGGCCGACCCCTCGGGAGCCGGCGACGTAGCCGGCCTGCGGTGCGAGGGCACGCCACTCGGGGTCGCCGAGCGCGCGACGGCGGACGGTGCCGTCGAAGTTGTTGGGATCGGGTACGGCGAGGGTGCCGGCATCCCCGTGCACCTCGATCGGTGCGGCTGTCGTGGCGACGCCGTCGAAGCTGGTCGTGAGCGTGGTCAGGACACCGCCGACGTGTTCCAGCACCCCTGTCACGTGGGTCGGCACCTCGACCGGGATCCGCTGCCCGAGGCGGGGGCCCGAGCCGATGGTCCGGGAGTCACGCAGTTGGCTGGCGGCCCCGATCACCGCCCGGACCGGCCCGAGCAGGTGGACCAGCGCCGAGATGTAGTAGGGCCCCATGTCCAGCAGTGGGCCGCCGCCGGGGGCGTAGTAGAAGTCGGGATGCGGGTGCCAGCGCTCGTGTCCGGGGGTGACCATGACGGCCGATGCGGCAAGTGGGCGGCCGATCAGTCCAGCGTCGATCGCCGCTCGGGCGGTCTGCGTACCGGTGCCCAGGACGGTGTCCGGCGCGCACCCGATGCGTACGCCGGCCGACGCCGCCCGGTCGATGATCGACCGGCCCTGCGGGAAGGTGGCGGTGAGGGGTTTCTCGACGAAGACGTTGCGGCCGGCGTCGATCGCCGCGCCCGAGACCTCGGCGTGCGCCGCCGGGATGGTCAGGTTGAGCACCGTCGTCACGTCGGGGTGGTGGAGCAGCCGCTCGACACTGAGCGCCTCGGCGTCGGGAATCGTGGCGGCGGCAGCGACGGCCCGCGCCGCGTCGATGTCGGCCACCGCGACGATGCGCACGGCGGGATGGTCGGCGAGGGTGCTGAGGTACGCGCGGGAGATGAACCCGAGACCTACGATGCCGACGCCGTGCGGGTCGCCCACACCATTCCCCTTTCGATGACGGCCCGCACGCACGGGTGTTCCAGCACGTCGAGGCTGTGTCCGGGGGTGGTCACGACGATCCGCCCGGCGCCCCAGTGTCGGGTCCAGATCGCCGGTGAGGTGACCGGCCGGTGCCACGGCTGCCATTCCCGGGTCGGGTGGGTGGTGGTGGCCAGGACGTCGATCAGGTCGTCGTGCAGCACCCAGTACTGCTCGGTGACCAGGTCGAAGTCCTCGATCCCGGCGGTGATCGGGTGCTGCCGCCCCTGGTCGGTGATGGTGATCGAGTGGGGCAGAAAGGCGTCCTGTTCTCCGCCGCGCCGATCGCACGGCGGGACGCTCGGATGGGTGGCGAACTGGCCGCCCACCAGGTGCAGGTAGTCCGAGCAGGCGCGGAAGGAGTCGACGATGCCGCCGTGCCAGCCGGTGAACCCCGTTCCGGCGGCGACCGCCGCGGCCAGGCCGGCCACCTGGTCGCCGGTGATCTGCGACATCGTCATGCACTGCACGATGAGGTCGGTGTCGGCCAGTGCGGTGGCGTCGGCGTAGATCTCCGTCGACCCCTCCACCCGTACCGTGTATCCGTTGCCTTCGAGGAACGGGATGAACAGGTCCGTCGCCTCGACCGGCCGGTGTCCCTCCCAGCCGCCTCGGACCACCAGGGCTCTGCGCCGCGTCACACCCGCTCCTTCCCCGCTGCATCGCTGTCGCCCGGCCGACGCCCCGCGCCGTCCGGCCATCGACAACCGTACCCGCCGCCTCTGACGGCGCTACCCCGTACGGTGGTGGCGCCTTGCGGGGGCCGCGGTGGCGTCGTCGGCGCCTTGGAGGCCGCCGAGTCCCGCGACGAAGAGCCCGGGCGTGACGGACATGCGGTCGCACTCCGAGCTGCTCGGGGCCGGCGCACGTCGCGTGTGAGCCGGCCCGGGGTGACGTGGTCCGGGGTCAGCCGGCGTGCTGTGCGGCGGTCACGATGACGTCGGCGACGACGGCGGGCTGCGTCATGAACACGGCGTGGCTGGCCGGGACGTTGGTGATCTCGGCGCCGATGCGCTTGGCCATGTGCTGCAGCATCGCCTGGTCGAAGGCCTTGTCGTCGGTGGCGATGACGGCCCAGCTCGGCTTGTCGCGCCAGGCGGCGTGCTTGACCGGCGTCCCGAAGGCCGACATGTTGATCGGCACCTGCGTGTCGCGGAGGAAGGCGGCGTCGGCATCGCTGGCGTCGGCGGCGAAGCCGGCCTGGAACGTGTCGTGGTTGAGGAAGCCGTAGCCGTCGTTGCCGACGTCGATGATGAAGTCGGGCGTCGGGGCGAATCCCTCGTACTGCATGGTGGTGTTCTCGCCGGCGTCGGGTGCCAGTGCCGAGACGTAGACGAGTCCGGCGACCGTCGGGTGTAGGCCCGCTTCGGTGATGACGGTGCCACCCCAGGAGTGGGCGACGAGGATCGTCGGGCCGTCCTGCAGGTCGAGCACGCGGGTGGTCGCGGCGACGTCGTCCTCCAGTGAGGTGAGCGGGTTCTGCACGATCGTGACCCGGTAGCCGCGGGCCGTGAGGTTGTCGTACACGCCCCGCCAGCCGGAGCCGTCGGCGAACGCGCCGTGCACCAGTACGACGTTCTTGATTTCCTGCCCGGTGGTGTTCATGAGGTTTGTCCTTTCGTTGCCGCGCCGGCGTGGCTGGAACGGATCGGGTGAGTCGGCGATCGTGGCGGGCCGCGGCGCTGGTGAACCGTCGACGTCCCGGCCGGCTCCATGCTCGGCCGGCACAGGTCGACGTCGAATCAGTCATTTGCCTGCCGATCCGGCGGGGCGGCTGCCCGTGGGAAGCGCGGTCACGGGCCGCGGCAGCCCCGACCGCCCCTGCCCGGCAATGACAACAGGCCGGACACCGCACCGTCGATGGTCGGTCGCTTGTAGGTCATTCGACCGATGTCGCCGCCCCGCCGCGGACCGACCGGTGGGTGGTGGGTCGCCTTGCGCCGCAGACCTGACGACGGTGCGGCCGCCACGAGAGGGTGGTTGCGCCTGAACACCGAAGAGAGATCATCACGCATGCTCGACGCCTCGCCCGAGGGCGACGGACCCCGTCGACGGTTTCCACTCCGCAACTGCGTGGGTCGTGATCGGGAACTGGTGGCGCTTCGCAGCGCGGTGTCCCGGCCGCCGGCGATCGTGCTGGTGGAGGGCGAGGCGGGGATCGGGAAGAGCCGGCTGCTGCGGGAGTGGCTGGCCGCGCCGGATGAGCGCAGCGCCCTGGTGTCGGTGTGCCCGCCGCTTCGCGAGTCGCTGACGTTGGGGCAGATCGTCGACGCGTTCCGTGGGATCGACCGGGATCCGCGCCTGTGAGGTAGCCGTCCAGGGTCGCCAGTAGGGGTCAGGGCCTCCGCGGAACGGTTCCGCCGTGGAGGCCCTGACCCGCGACCGTGTGCGGGTCTGGGCGGTCACCGGGTCGGTCAGTCGTTGCTGGGGCTGGAGATCCCTCGTGTCGCGAACGACGCTGCCACCTCGTCGAAGATCCGCGCGGCACGCTCCGGTTGCGCGGCGGCGTCCGACAGCGGCAGTTGCACCTGGGGGTCGTATCCGGGTAGGCCCGTGGCCGTCTGAACAGCTGCGCCGAGGTGGTACATCGCCGTGACGACCGCGCGCGCCTCGGCGCCCCGGTACCAGTACGGCACCGTGATCGCCGCCTCTGCGGCGTAGTAGGTGACCTGGATGCCCGTCGGGTCATGGGTCAACTCGTAGTTGTGGGTCCCCTCGAAGACGGACACCTCACCGAGCAGCTGCCGTGCTGCCGCCAGCAGTCGGGCCCACGCGTCGTCGCTGGGACGCTCGTCGCTGTCGGTCTCCCCTGCGGTGTCGAGCACGTCGTCCCAGGACTGGTCGTCGCCGCGGGGCACGAAGATCAGATCGTAGCTCATGACGGAGGACCGTATCCCCGCCTGTCTGCCCGTGGTGGACTGTCGGCGTGGCGGGCATGACCGGGCAGACGCGCCGCAATCGCCACAAAGGTCAACACCCCACTCAGATGACATTGACGCTCTTGACATTCTCCAGATTGCATAGTTAACATTGCCGAAATCTTGTTAACGCTAACAGCTCGTCTAATCCGAGGAAACAGCATCGGATACTACCGAGCACAATGCTCGCGCACCCGCGAACCGGCCCTGCGGGATCCCTCTCGATTACCTTTGAAGGTCGCCTCACCACCGACTAGTCACACCACAGGCCGGTCAACCAGAAAATCGGACTCTTCCGCTCGCTGTTAGCGCTAACTCCATCGAACGGAAGGTTGGGGAATCATGGCTGACGAAAGGGCCGGGAAGCGACGTCGAGGCATAGCGGCTATTGGCCTCGCTCTCGCGGTAGGCGTAGGGATAGGCCAACTGACACCGGTGGCGCCGGCAGCAGCGGAAAAGCCCGAGAAGCCGGGGGCGCAGGGCGTCGGGCCCAGGACGCAGCTCGCCAAGGTGCCGCTGAGCGGCGTCGACATGACACAGACGTACGTGAACCCGATCAACCTGCCGGGGATGGCGGTACGCAACATCGTCGGGACGATGCCGCCCACGGACGCGAATGTCGCAAACACCTCGCAGATTCCCGCCAGCTTGAACCTGCCGACGTGGACGGCTGCGTCCGGACGCACCCTGTCGAGCCGATCCAGCGTCGGATTCACCAGGATCTCGGAGAACTCAGCGCGCACCGGGGCGGACTGGTCCGCGGTGAACGTCGACGGGACCATCTACCTCTACGCCTCCGGCGCCATGCAGAACGCGCCGAACAACAACCGCACCGTCTGGTCCACCACCGACTACCTGACCTGGACGCCGCACGAGATGAACCTGGGTCTCGTGGCGCCCACGGTCGTGCAGGTCGGCGACACCTTCTACATGGCCGGCAACAACACGCCGGTCTACCGAGCGGACTCCCCCACCGGCCCGTGGACCAGCATGGGCAGCTTCCTGCGCCCCAACGGCCAGGTCCTGAGCGTCGGTGACGTGCAGTTCTTCCTCGACACCGACGGCCGGCTGTACCTGACGTACAACATCGGCTCGCCGATCATGGGTGCCGAACTGGACCCGAACAACCCTCGCCAGCTCATCAGCGACCCGGTGGTGCTCTGGACCTTCGACCCACGCCAGGAGTGGCAGCACATCGGCGACAACAAGGCCACCTACACGCACGGGTACGTGGAGGGTTCGCAGCTGTTCAAGCTCGGCGACACGTACTACCTGCAGGTCGCGTCCGGCGGGACGGAGTTCACCACGTACGCGACAGGGGTCATGACGTCGGACCGGCCGCTGTCCGGGTTCAAGGAGACGCAGCGCAACCCGATCGGCGCCGGGAACAACCACCCCAGCTCGGTGTATCCGAACGCCGGGCACGGCAGCTTCGTGGTCGACGACTCCGGCAACCTGGTGTTCTTCTACACCTACGTCATCGCCTACGAGGAGTTCTTCGAGCGACGCCTGGGGATGGACGTCTGCACCGTGATCCCCAACGGCCCGCAGCAGGGGGCGATCGACTGCGAGTTGTCCAACACGCCGCAGCTGGCCCCGGGCAGGAAGATCTCGGGCCGCGACGACGTCGGGCTCTACAATGTGGCCACCAACAGCCAGGCGTACTGGTCGAGCAGCTACGCGCCCGGGCGCAACCCGTACTACGGCAGCGACCGGTCGCTGTCGACCTGGTGGGAGCCGGCCGACAACGACAACGCGCCCACCTACATCCGGGGTTTCGGCACGGTGTTCCACATCTCCGCAGCCCAGATCCAGTGGAAGGAACTCGGGCGTACGTTCACCAAGGACAACGCCGTGCAGTACACCCTGGAGTACAAGGACATCCCCACCAACACGTGGCGGACGCTCGTCGACCGGAGCACGAACACCACCGCGTACACGGCTGACTACGTCACCTTCGACCGAGTGCTGACCAACGCGGTCCGGCTGAAGATCCTGGGTACGACCGAGAACGTGAAGGTCGGCGTCCACGAGCTCAACGTGTTCGGGGAGAACTACCACCTGGTCGCCTCCAAGGGGATGCTCACCCCGTAATCCGGTCACCCGGGGGCGGTACGTAAAGGGAGCGGGCGAGATCGGTTGATCTCGCCCGCTCCTTCCGGTGGCGGATCAGCGCCGCCTCGGCGTACCTGTGCCGGTTACCGCACCGTCAGGTTCTGGTAGGTGTCGGCGTGGCCCTGGTAGGTCGGGTTGCCGGAGTAGGCGACGTGGACCCGGTAATTCCCGCGCTTCAGACCGGCGGTCTGGAGCGTGACGACGGCCTTGCCGTCGACAAGTGCCACCACCTGCTCGGTGCCGCCGAAGGTGACCGTGACCTCACCGGTCGGGGTCGACGCGTCCTTCTTCGGCCCACCCTTCGGCTCGACCGACACGTTCAACGTGAACGTGTCGCCCCGGACCACCGACGCCGGCGCGGCCTTCGCGTGGACCTTGACGGCCTTCACGCCGGCCGGCACCTGCACCGACGCCGTACCCTCCGACGCCTTCAGGTAGTCGACGCCGAGGTACTCGGCCTTGACCGACCGGGTGCCCGCAGGCAGCCCCGTCGGCAGCGCGACCGTGGCCGCGCCGTCGGTCAGGTAGGCGACCTCCGACCACGAGCCGACGCTGAACCGCACCTGACCGCCGGTCTCGAACCCGTCGGCCGCGGTGACCGTGGCGGTGGCCGTGGTCGTCTGGGCCCCGCTCGCGTACGGCTCGACCGACACCTCGGTGGTGGTCGTGACGTCGCTGTTCGGGATCCCGCGGATGTCGTTCCACTCGCGCAGGGTCAGCGGAATCACCGTGCCGTGACGCGGCCGGACGACACCGGCGTTGGTCATCGTGATCGGCTTGGCGTTCCAGGTCGGCGCCTCGATGTCCTCGTGGCAGGCGGCCTGGTAGCCACCACCGTTGGTGTACCGGTCACCCCAGAGGTAGAACTGGCCGGAACAGGCGGTGTCACCGGGGTTGGCCTTGAAGATGACCGGCCCCTCGTAGCCCTGGTTGGCGACCCACGTCGTACGTCCCAGCGCCGGAGCGAGCAGGGTCCAGTTGTTGATGTTGCTGTCCAGGAAGTCGGTGTGCTTCTCCGAGAAGATGTCCGAGCCCTGGTTGCCGGCCTCGTTCTTGGTCACCCGGTAGTAGTGGTCACCGACCTTGATGGCGGTCGTGTCGATCCGCGACAGCGGGGCCGGGTCCTGCCAGACCTGGGGAGCGGAGAACGTCTGGAAGTCGCGCGTCGTGGCGTACCACATCTGCGCGTTGCCCTGACCCGTACGGTTCACCGGGTTGTTCCACAGCGACTGCGCCCAGAAGACGACGTAGGCGCCGATCTCGTCGACCCACAACGACTCGGGGGCGAAGGCGTTGCCCGCGTCGTCGGGGGCGACCTTCACGTGCCGCTGCGGAGTCCAGTTGACCAGGTCGTGCGACTCGAACACCTCGATGTACTGGGTGTCGTTGATCGCGTAACCGCCCTGGTCGTACCAGTTCAGGTCGGTGGCGATCATGTAGAACGTGTCGCCGTCGGGCGAGCGGACGATGTGCGGGTCACGAAGGCCCTGGTCGCCCAGCTGGGAGATGAGCGACGGCCGGCCCCCGGTCAGACCGGTCCAGTCCAGCGCGGTGTTGCCGTTGGAGGTGGCGAACATGATCTGCTCACCGTCGGCGATCCCCTCGCCCTTGAAGTACCCCATGAAGTACCGCTCGTACTCCTCGGAGCGGGGCATGGCGGTGATGGTCACCGGGAACGACTTGGTCTTCGACGCCGACCCCTTGGTGATGGTCGCGGTCAGGGTGGCCTCGACATTCGCACGGCCGAAGGCGGGACGGGTCACCTCACCGGTGCCGGTGACGAGGTCGGTGGTCGATGTCCAGGTGATCGTGGACCCGAACTCGCCGGTCGCCGGGAGGTTGATGTTCCCGCGTACGTCGTCGGTGGCGTACAGGGTCAGGTCGAGCGTGTCACGGTCGACCGCCTGCGCGTTGTCGAACTCGGCCTTCACCACGACAGGGATGTCCCGCGTGGCGACCTCCGTAGCGCCCTTGCGGACCGTCGCGGTGAGGAAGGCTGTCGCGTCGGGCTGACCCTGCGCGGGTCGGGTGATCCGGCCGGTCACCGGCACCTTGCGGGCGCTGTTGAGCGCCGGCGGGGTGTAGACCGCGACGACAGACGGGTCCGAACTCGTCCAGGTGATGGCCGAGCCCGCCGCGGAGCCCACCTTGGGCAGCACGATGTCGCGTACGATCGCGCTGGTCAGCCCGAGGTCGATGGCGGCGGCGTCCGCGCGGACGCCGTCGGAGACGGTCCGCTGCGCCAGGGCGAGCGTCTCGTCGGCGCTCACCGCCCGGTCGTAGATGCGGAAGTCCCGGATCGTGCCGCGGAACGAGTAGTGGCCCGAGTTCTGCGAGCGGGCGAGGAAGTTGCAGGTGGTCCCCGCGGCGTTCACCGACGGCGGCGTGGTCAGGTTCGTCTGCGTCGCGTGCAGCACGCCGTCGAGGTAGAGCCGACCGGTCCAGCTGGTGCCGTTCGGGTTCAGCGACTGGGTGTACGTGACGTGCGTCCACGCCCCCTCGGTCATCCGGACCCGGTTCTGCTGCAGGTTCGCCGAGCCCACCGCGACACGGAAGCGCTGGGTGTTCGACGCGAAGATGGCGCCCTGGCCGCCGGTGTCGACGTCACACGACCCGGACTTCGCGCCGAAGCTCCACATCTGGTGCTCGCCGACGTTCGCCGGGTCGATCCACACGTCGTAGTCGACGGTGAGGTTCGACATGCCGGCGGTGAGGTTGTTCGGCAGCTTCACGTACGCGCCTTCGAGGGCGCCCTCGTACGAGTCGGGATTGAACCTGACTCCGTTCCCGGTCAACGTCGCCTTCTGCGGATTGACGAGCGTGGCGTTCGCCGCCGAGCCGGCGCTACCGGAGTTGACGAGCGTCGTTCCGCTTGTCTCGTCGAGGGCGAAGCGGTGCACCAGGCCCTCGTTGAGCTGGTCGTCGGCCGCGTACGAGGGGGTGGCCGCGAACGAGGTCGAGAGAAGCGCACCCAGGGCAAGCACCGCGATGGTTCTGCCCTTGCGATTCAGCCTGGGACGTGACCTTGGCTGTCTCGATCTCAATGGGTCCTCCTTCGTGGTGGTGGACTCTCTGGAGTGGACGAGAGTGATGTTGTTAACGCTAACTTCGGCGTACTGCCAGGTCAACGAGACGCTGCGTGACGGCCGAGGCTCGTGAATCCGGGTCAGCGGTCGTCCGGCGTCATCGCGCTCGACCGGGCTCACGCCGAGCCGCCCGATCGGCCTGAGTACGGCCCCATTGCATGTTCACGGCCCAGCACGTACGCGTGAGCTGGGCTGCACGTGGTGACGGGGGCTGTCAGGTCGCGGTCGAGATGACCGCTATGCTGGGCTTCGTGGTGCCCGGCACGAGCCTCAAAGATCGCTACCGGCTGGGCCGGTTTCCCTTGGCACACAAGGGAATGGGCGAGGTCTGGTCCGCACATGACGCTCTGCTCGACCGCCCTGTCATCGTGAAGTTCGTCAGTCCGGCCATGTCGGACCGGGACGTCGTACGCCGATTCCGCCGCGAGGCGTTGCTGACCGCTCGACTCGACCACCCCGGCGTGCCGGCCGTCTACGACCTGGGCGAGCACGCCGGCCAGCCCTACGTGGTGCTTCAGAAGATCGACGGGATCACGCTCACGGATCTGCTGGCGGAGCAGGGTCCCCTGCCGATCTCATGGGTGGCTGCCATCGGCGCACAGGTCAGCAGCGTTCTCCTCGCGGCACAGCAGATCCACCTGGTGCATCGCGACATCAAGCCGAGCAACATCATGCTGGACACCCATGGCGCGGCGAAGGTGCTCGACTTCGGCTTGGCGGTGATCCGCGACGACGAACGCTATTCGAAGATCACGCAGACCGGGCAGAGCATGGGCACGGTCGGCTACATGTCGCCCGAGCAGATCCTCGGCGAGCACACCGACCACCGCACCGACCTGTACGGACTGGGAGCCACCCTCTTCGACCTGCTCACCGGCCATCCACCATTCGACGGCGTCACCACGATGACCACTGTGCGCCATCAGATCGCCGATCCCCCGCCACGCCCCACCCAGCGGCGACCGGACATTCCCCGTGCGGTCGACGATCTGGTGCACTCGCTCCTGGCGGTCGATCCCGACGAGCGCCCGGACACCGCTGCGGAGGTCTACGCGCTCCTGGCACCACTTGCCCGCGAGTTGCCACCGATACCCGGCGTCCTGACCGACACCGTCGAGGCGGTGCAGGCGTACGCCGCGATCGTGGGACGAGTACCCCGCCCGGCCCTGCTCACGTCACCGACGACGAGCGCCCTCGCGGCGTCCGACCTGGAGCAGTCCCTCGAAGATGCTGAACACCTGCACGCGGCAGGCGAATTCCGTGCCGCCGCACGACGGTGGCGGCACCTGGCCACGCAGCACGAACAGTTGCACGGCGAGAACCATCCCCTGGTCTTCGACCTCCGGCTCCGGGCCGCCCGAGCGCACATACCGCTCGGCGAGCCTGGCCGCGCCTCGCGCCAGCTCGACGCTTTGTTGCAGGAGCGCCTGCGTGCGGCCGGGCCGGAGGATGCCGTGGTGCTGGAGCTGCGCCGAGAGATCGCACACCTCATGGCGCAGCGGCAGAGGTTGCCGCGCTCCCGGTCAGACGGACCAGCCGCGGATCGCTGAACGCCGGCGGCAGCAGCACCGCCTTCTGCTCAGGGAAGCGACCGGGGTCGCAGCGGAAGATCCGGGCACAGTTCTGCCCACGCGTCTCGGTGGCCAGTGCACGCCCGGCCAGTGACGAGTACATGCTGCTGTGCTTCAGCCAGGCCGCTTCCTCACCGTGGCGGTCGAAGCCACGGCCGCTGGCCGCGTGCCCGAACACGTCGTGCACCGCACGGAACATGTCGTTCTCGCCGTCGCTGAGATACGGATGGGCATTGCCGCTGGCTGCGCTGGCCCACACCATCAACCGGCGCTGCCGGACGTCGTCGACCATCGCCGCCACGTTCGGATATGGGTCGACGTCGACGATGTGCACCGATATGCCGAGGCCTCCGAACTCCGCCCGGCCGATCAGGAAGTGGTACTGCTGCACTGTTTCGCGGCAGAACGCGGCGTACGCGGGATAGGCCCGCTCGTCCCGGCTCGGGGCCGCCATGTAGGCGTCGGCGATAGCCGCGCCGACGACGGGGTCAAGGCGCACTCGCCGGTACACATGAGCGGCCGGGGTGCGTGCTTCCTTGCAGTACCGCGCCACGCCCTCGCTGACGTAGGCCACTGGCGGAAAGCACGAAGACGAGACAGTGGACGCCGCGGATGCGAGCAAGGGTGCTCATGGTCCTCCTTCAGTCGGTGGGATGGGCTAGGTGCTGGTCAGCGAACTGACGAGGGTGGCTGCGGCTCGCGCACCGCGCGGTCGACGCCCCGCGTCGGGTGCTGCTCACGACGAAGCAGATCACCCAGGATCCGAATTTCGGACCGCCGACGGTCCTGGTGGACCTTCGCGAACTTTCCGATGGTGGTGCTGTGTCCACGGCGGGGCATGACTCCTCCAGAAGGCTCTGAACTTCAGATCGCCCACGGACCATACCTCGCTGTGAACTCGATACACAAGAATTCTCGATGTGCTAACGTTCACGCGTGACCCCTGAGTCGAGCGCGACCGCCAACGCGGCAACACTGACCGCCAGCGGCATCGCGCGACTGGCCAATGTGGGCCGAGCGGCGGTCAGCAACTGGCGACGCCGGTACGCCGACTTCCCAACTCCCGTCGGCGGCACCCCGACCAGCCCATCGTTCGACGCACAGGAGGTCGAGCACTGGCTACGCCGCCATGGTCGACTGCACCAGACCAGCATCGAACAACAGGCCTGGCGGCACATCGAGAGCTACCAGCCCGCCGCGCACATCAGCGACGTCCTCGGCATCGTCGGCGCCCACCTCCTCGCCCGAGCAGCACGGCCCGATGACTCCGGCGACAACCCGCCGACCCCGCGACAGCTCGTCGCTCGCCTCCGCGCGCTCGACGCCACGCTGGCCACGATGGTCTCCGACGTGTTGCCGAGGCAGTGGACCGCGCAGCTCACCGCGCTCCTGCGCTCGGCCGACCAACTCAGCTCGGCACGTGGCGCCGAGTCCGCCTTCGAATACCTGCACAGCCAGTACGTGAGCTCCGCCCAATCGGTGTCCGGACTCGCCGGCACACCGGAGAGCGTGGCTGACGTGATGGTGACTGTCGCCGGCGTCGGCACCCACACCTTCGACTTCACCAGCGGCACAGGGTCGATCCTGCGCATGGCCGCCGACCGGGCGCTACGAACCGGTGCCACCACCCGATGCTTCGCCCAGGAGATCAACCCTCAGTACGCCCTGATCACGTCGTTGCGGCTATGGTTCGTGCACCTGCGGGCCCAGCAGGCCGGACATCGCACCCCACCGCCGGTCGTGCACGTCGGCGACAGCCTGCTCGCCGACGCCCTGCCCGACCTACGCGCCGACCTCGTCGTCGCGAACTTCCCCTTCGGCATCCACGACTGGGGACACGACCGCCTCGCCTACGACCCCCGCTGGGCCTACGGCCTACCCCCACGCACCGAACCCGAACTCGCCTGGGTGCAACACGCCCTGGCGCACCTCTCCCCCAACGGCACCGCCGTCGTGCTCATGCCCCCCGCTACCGCGTCACGTCCCGCCGGCCGACGCATACGTGCCGAGCTGATCCGTCGTCACGCGCTACGCGCGATCATCGCCCTGCCCGCCGGACTGATGCCGCCGACGAACATCGGACTGCACATCTGGGTCCTCACCCAACCCGATCCACAGCACCCGCACGTCGGCGAACTCCTCTTCGTCGACGCCACCGCCAGCACCGGTGAAGACCTCACCGACACCATCGGCGCCGCCTGGGCCGCCTACCAATCCCACCACTACGCGCAAGCACCCGGCGTCCACCGCACCATCGCCGCCATCGATCTACTCGATGACGAAGTCGACCTGACACCGCAGCGTCACGTACCACAACCCACCGAACTCACCGCCGAACCGGCGCGGATCATCGCCAACCTCAGCGACTTCGACCACCTGCTCGAACAGCTACGACACAGCCTGCCCGCCGTACACCAGACAGACACCGCGCCGCTGCGCCAAGCCCCACACGCCGACATTGCCGACCTCATCCGATCCGGCAGCATCTCCGTGCACCGGACCGCGACCCGCAGACGAGCCGCCAACGCCACCGTCAATACGCGCGTACTGACCGCCGCCGACATCATGTCCGGCGGCCCCGCCACCGGCTACACCGTCCGCGCCACAGACGAACCCCCAGGACCCCGAGTACGCGCCGATGACATCCTCATCTCCGTCATCGGCCACAGAATCAACGCCCGAGTCGCCACCTCAGAACAGCTCGATGCCGAACTCGGGCCAGGCACTCAACTGATCCGCGTCGACACCACCCGCTTCGACCCGTGGTTCATCGCCGGCGTCATCTCCCGCACCGACAACCTCCGCATCGCCGGCAGGGCAGCCAGCACCATCAACGGCGCCGCTCGCATCGACATCAAACGACTCACCATTCCCGTGATGCCGCTGAGCCAACAGCAGGACTACGGACAAGCCTTCCGTAAACTCGCCGAATTCCGGACCGCCCTCGACCGGATAACAGGATCCGGCGCCGTCCTGGCACGGGACATCGTCGACGGCCTCACGACAGGCACTCTCGGCCTCACGCCGTCCGTCACTGCGCTACGAGCCACCGACACTGACGCGACTGGGTAACTCACGACCAACCACGCCCAAGACAACGGGGATGCCGTCGGTCCGCGCCGCTGCCGATGGGCGGCGGCGCGGGCCGACGGCTCAGGTCACCCGCCGATGCGGGTCAGGCCGGCAGGACCACCTGTCCCGGGGTCGTCCGGCCGGTGGTGGTGCCGTCACCGAGTTGCCCGAGGAAGTTGTCGCCCCAGCACCACAGGGTTCCGTCGGTGCGGGCCGCGCAGCCGTGGTGCGACACCGCCAGACTTCCCGTCCAGGTCGTCGCGGTGCCGACCCGGGTCGGGGCCGACCGGTGGGTGGTGGTGCCGTCACCGACCTGCCCATAGGTGTTCCTGCCCCAGCACCACAGGCTGCCGTCGGTACGGGCCGCGCAGGACGAGTCGATGCTCGTCTCGACCCGCGCCCAGGTGGTGGCGGTACCGATCTGCAGTGGCGTGGTCTGGTAGCCGCTGCCCCCGCCCACCTGGCCGTACCCGTTCTCGCCCCAGCACCACAGGGTCCCGTCGGTGCGGACCGCACAGGTGTGGACGTACCCGGTCGTCACTGCGGACCACGTGGTCGCGGTGCCCACCTGGGTCGGGGTCGTCTTGTAACTCAGGATGCCGAGACCGAGCTGCCCGTCGGAACTGCTGCCCCAGCACCACAGGGTTCCGTCGGTGCGGACGGCACAGCTGTGCGCGTACCCGGTGGCGACCCTCGCCCAGGTGGTCGCCGTGCCAACCTGCAGGGGGGTGGACGACATCAGGGGGGTCATACCGACGCCGAGCTGGGTGTGAGTGTTCAGGCCCCAGCACCACAGGGTGCCGGTGGTCCGGACCGCGCAGGTGTGGTTGTTGCTGGTGCTGACGCTGGCCCAGGTGGTGGCGTCGCCGATCCGGACCGGAGTGGTCCGGCTCGTGGTGGTCCCGTCCCCGAGCTGCCCGTTGTTGTTGGCACCCCAGCACCACAGCGTTCCGTCCGTGCGCACCGCGCAGGTGTTGCTCCTACCGGCGTCGACCTGCGCCCAGGTGGTGGCGTCGCCGATCCGGACCGGAGTGGTCCGGCTCGTGGTGGTCCCGTCGCCGAGCTGGCCGTTGAAGTTGTTGCCCCAGCACCAGAGCGTCCCGTCGGTGCGGGTCACACAGGTGTGCAGATCACCCGTGGCGACCTGGGACACCGCCGCGGCGTCGACCGAGACGCTCGACGTGCCCCGGTCGGCGAGGCTGCCGCCCGCCGCGGCCGCGCCCGCCGTAAGGCCGACGGCGAGCACGGTGATTCCCACGACGGCCGTCGCCGCGGCAACGGCGGTTCGGGCTGCCCGCCGCCACCGTGTCCGCAGCCGGCCCTCCTGATGTTCCTTCACGTCTTGTTCTCCCAAGGCATCGTCGGTTGTGCAGAGTGGAGGCGGCGCTGCCTCGGTAGGTCGTCAGCGACCTGTCACTTCATATCGATCAGCACGGTTGGCAAACGCGACGAACTCGATCCCGAATTACGGATACGGTTCGGCGGCATGGCTCGTCGGCATGCTGCGAGTGCGATCGACTGACCGTGGCAGGCGGGTCGTTGCCCAGACGTCCCATGCCCTCAGCCGATACAAGAGGGTCGGGTGTTCCCGCGCGGCTGGCTCGCAGCAATCTTGCCGCAAACCAAAGACAACCGTCAATGTTGCTGCGCCCCAACCTCGAAGGACCACCCGATGACTGACCTGTTCGACCTCGCCGCCCTCCACCACCCGAATACGAATCGGAAGCCAGGGGCCTACCGCAGTGATTAGTGACAGTGGTCCGGGCGGAGGAAGCAGGACAGCAGGTGCCTGAACTCGTCCGGATGCTCGATCGCCGGCACGTGCCCGCATCGGCCGAACACGTGCAGACGGACATCGGGCAGGTGTGCGAGGAGCGGCTGGGCTGCTGTCGCGAGCGGGGTGACCCGGTCCTCGGCGCCGTGTACGAGCAGCACGGGCGCGCGGATCGCGGCCAGCGTCTGCGCCGGGAGGGTGAGGTCGTCGGCCCATCGTGCCCGGGGTGGCGGGAACAGCGAGGCGAATGCCTCCGCCCCCGCTCGCATGGCGGCGGCGCGGGCGTCGACGGCCGCATCGGTCACGAGCGCCTGGTCGAGGACGAGGCGACTCAGCATGTCTCGTGCGCCGAGCTCGCCGGCGGGGGCGGCCCAGATCGCGTCGAGGTCGGCGGAGAGCGGTGCCCCGGGGGCGCCCATCGTCGCGACCGCCACGACCCGGGTGACCTGCCGGGGGCGGGCGGCCGCCAGTGCCAGCGCCACGGCGCCGCCCATGGAGTGACCCACCACGGCGTAGTGCTCGATGCCGAGGGCGTCCATGAGGCCTGCGGCCTGTTCCGTCCACAGCCGGAGCCCGCCCCTGGCGCCCGCCGGGACAGGTGTACGGCCGAATCCGGCCTGGTCAGGAGCGACAACGTGCCAGGTCGAGCCCAGCGCCTGCGCGGTGGCCGCCCAGGCTCCGGACCCGGTCGTGCCGGGTCCGGAGCCGTGCAGCATCAGCACCGCAGGCCCGGTACCGCTCTCCATGAGGTGGACGGGAGAGTCGTCGACGGTGACGGTCCGATGCGGCGTCACCGGGAGATGCCAGTGCTCACGCGGGGTTGACGGACTTCGAGAAGACTTCCATCATGGCCCGGCCGAACTGCGGCATGTCGGGCCAGCCGCGGCAGGAGACGAGGTTGCCGTCGACGACGTCGGGAGCGTCGATGACCGTCGCGCCCGCGTTCTCCATGTCGCCGGTGATGGGTGGGAAGCAGGCGGTCTTCCGACCCTTCAGCAGCCCGTACACCGCTGGCACCTGGGCGCCGTGGCAGACCAGTGCGATGGGGAGGTTGCGGGCGAAGAAGTGTTCGGTGATGCGCCGGACGTCGGCGTCGACCCGGATCCACTCGGGGGCTCGTCCGCCGGGGATGATGAGGGCGTCGTAGCGTTCGACGTCGACCTCGGCCCAGGGCACGTCGACCGGCAGCTTCCGGCCGTTCTTCTCCACGTAGGCGTCGGAGTTGGGGTCGAACTCGTGGATGACCAGTTGGACGTCACGCATCGTCCGGGACGAGACGTCGACGTCCCAACCGCCTTCCTGCACGCGGTAGTAGGGGTACATGGTGTCAAGTTCTTCGGCGGCGTCGCCGGTCAGGAGCAGCGCTCTGGGCACCTGCTTCTCCTCGCATCTGGGGACGGGCGAGATAGATCCAATACGATCCGATCCGATCGGTTCAGCATTACCCGGCCCCGTCCGCCCGTCAAGCCTCTACCGCCACCGGGTCCGTCTGCTCGAGTTCGTCGAACAGTCGTCGAAAACGCTCGCCGGAACGCAGGATGTGCCGGCGCATCGCGTAGGCGGCGGCGTCGGGGTCTCGTGCGGCGATCGCGGCCACGACGTCCTCGTGCTCGGCCATGGCCAGGTGGGTGACCTGGGCGTCGCGGTGCAGCCGGAAGAGGTGCACGTGGCTGTGCAGGCGGGCGAGCGTCTCGCGGATGACCTGGTTCTCCGCGCTCAGGGCGACGAGGTCGTGGAAGGCGGCGTCGCGTAGACCGAAGGCGCCGTAGGCCGCCGGCCCGTCTCCCCCCTCCAGTTCGGCCATCTCCCCCAGCATTCGTCGCAGGCCGGCCACCTGCGCCAACGTTGCGCGTTCGGCGGATCTGCGGGCCGCTGCCGGTTCGAGGAGCAGGCGGACCTCGAGCATGTCCTCGAACCGACTACGGGTGATCTGAGGGGGAATGCGGTAGCCGGCGTGGGGTACGCGTACGACCAGGCCCTCGGACTCCATGCGGTTCAGGGCGTCCCGGATCGGTGTCTGCGAGACTCCCAGCTCGCGGGCCAGGACGTCGATCGTGACCCGGGAGCCGGGCTCGATCCGCAGCGACATCAGCTGTCCGAGCAGCGTGTCGTACACCTCGTCGGCCAGCCGGCCGCCCGCTCTTCCCGACGATCCTCCGCCCGTCACGACCCTGCGGCCCCGCGCGATCATCGCTTCGTCGTCCATCGTGGCGTGAGGTCCTTCCTTGCGTTCTTCCGGAAGCCATTGACATCAGTTACACCGCTGCGACATGCTGACGCCCCACCGGATCGTATAGGAAACGTGGCGACTGATCGCCAGTGTGCACCCCGCAGGGCACCATCCACCACCGCCCTGCTCGATCACCTGAAGCTCCCCTCAGCATGCGCGACGCCGGTCCGCCGGTCGCCCTCGGGCGACGGCCCGGCGCCACGTGCGGAACAACCCAGCACCTGCTCGGCGAAGCACATAGCGAGGTTCTCGAAGTCCGAACCAGAAAGCAGGCAGGAAGATGCGGCATTCACAGCGAATGGATCGATTGTCCGCTCCCCGGCGGAAGGTGCAGCTGGCGACGGCGGCCCTGCTGCTGATGGCCACGACCGTGGCGGCGTGCGGCGATGGCGGGGACGAGGGCGCGACGGCGAGCGCGCCGAAGGCGCCGGCGACCATCCCGGAGCTCACCAAGGACCCGCTGACCCTCAGTTTCATCTGGTTCGACTGGCCGCCCGCCCAGGCCCTCGAAGACTTCGCGAACGCGGAGTACACAAAGGAACGGTCGAACGTCACCATCAAGGTCAACACCGTGCCGAACGCGAACTGGCACGACGCGATGTTCACCCAGTTCGCCGCGCGCAAGACCGACTTCGACATCGCGATCCTGGACTCGCAGCACATCGGCGAGGCCGTGACGAACGGCAACATCCTCGACATCACCGACTTCGTCAAGAACAACATCGACGTCGACGCCTACAACCCGTACCTGCTGGCGGCGTACGGCCAGTTCCCGCAGGCGGAGACCGGCCAGCGCGACGAGAACGCCAGCCTGTACGGGCTGCCGCTGCTCGGCGACACCTGGACGATGATCTACCGCAAGGACCTGATCGGCGACAAGCCGCCGCAGACCTGGGACGAGATGATCTCGGTCGCCGGGAAGTGTCAGGCGGACAACCCCGGCGTCAGCGGGCTGGCTTTCCACCAGGCCAACGGCTCCGACGCCGCGGCCGTCACCTACAACACGGTCAACGGTGTCTACGGCGGCAACCTCTGGGACCCCAAGACCCGCAAGATCGACGGCATTCTCAACGACGCCGCAGGCCATGAGGCGATGGACGTCCTGGTCAACAAGATGAAGCCGCTGACCGCAAGGGGCTCCGGCAACTGGTTCATCGACGAGGTGAACGCGGCGGTCGCCCAGGGCAAGGCCTGCATCGCGTTCAACTGGATCGCCGCGAGCGGCGGCCTGCTCGACCCGAAGGAGTCGACGCTCGGCACCACCCGCGAGCAGATCCTCGACAAGCTGGGTTTCGCCACCCTGCCGAGCCAGAAGACCAACCTTGTCCCGCTCGGCGGCATGGGGATGCACGTGTCGGCCTACTCCGCCGAGGCGAACCAGGTCGAGGCCCTGAACTTCATGAAGTGGTTCCAGCGGGCCGACGTCCAGAAGAAGTGGGCCGCGGCCGGTGGCGTTCCGTCGCGTACGGACGCGCTGGCCTCGCCCGAGTTCCTCAATGCCGGGCCGTTCAACCAGGTGTACGCCGACTCGGTGCCCCGGATGCGGGACATGTGGAACGTGCCCGAGTACGCGCGCCTGGTCGACATCGAGAACACGAACGTCAACGCGGCTCTCAACGGTGCGAAGAACCCGAAGGCCGCCCTCGACGACATCGCCAAGGAACAGCAGAGCGTGCTCGACTCCAGCAGCCGTAAGGGCGGCGGCGGACTGTGAGTGCCCCCGTACCTGTGACGACCGATGCCGGGCAGGTGGCGGCGGCGCCGTCACCTGCACCGGGTCGGTCCCGCCGGCTGAGCGACCGCGGGCTGGCGGTGGCGTTCATCTCCCCCGCGTTGCTGCTGTTGCTCGCGATGTCGGTGTTCCCGCTGCTGTGGGCGCTGTACCTGTCGTTCACCGACTACTCAGCCACCCGTGGCGGGCGCGCCTATTTCGTCGGGTTCGGCAACTACACCGCCATCCTGACGTCGGCACAGGTCCACCAGCGGGCCCTGACCACGTTGATCTACGTGGTCGGTGCGGTCACCCTGCAGACGGTGCTCGGTTTCACCATCGCGTACCTGATCTCCCGGCGTACGCACGGGCGCGGGCTGCTGACCACGTTGTTCCTGGTCCCGATGATGCTGTCGCCGGTCGTGGTCGGGCTGTTCTGGCGGTTCATGCTCGACGCCCAGTTCGGCGTGATCAACAGCATGCTCGGGTCGCTCGGCCTGGGGCAGGTGGAGTGGCTGACCCGGCAGCGTACGGCGTTGATCTCCCTGATCGTGGTCGACACCTGGCAGTGGACACCGTTCATCATGCTCATCGCGCTGGCAGGGCTCACCGCGGTGCCCAAGTACCTGTACGAGGCCGCCTCGATCGACCGGGCATCCGAGTGGTTCCGGTTCCGCACCATCACGCTTCCGCTGGTGTGGCCGCTGCTGCTGATCGCCGTGCTGTTCCGGGCCATCGAGGCCTTCCGGCTGTTCGACCTCGTCTACATCCTCACCAACGGCGGACCGGGTGTCTCCACCGAGACGTTGTCGTTCCACGTCTACAAGGTCGCGTTCCTGGGCTTCAACACCGGAACCGCCTCGGCGTACGGGATTCTCATGGTCCTCGTCGTCATCGTCCTCTCGCAGATCTACCTGCGCTACCTGAACAGACTCAAGGAGGGCTGATGGCCGTCTCCGTCGACGAGGCCGTGTCCACAGGTCCTGCCCGGGATCGCCGGCCCCCCGCGCGGCGCCGGGGCGGCCGGGGCCGCTCGGTGCTGGAGGTCGCGCTGCTGACCGTGCTGGCCGTGGTGATGCTCTTCCCGGTGCTGTGGATGATCGAGACGTCCATCAAGGAAAACCGGGACGTCTACGCCGTCCCCGCCGAGTTCTTCGGCTTCACGGTCACCATGGACCATTTCAAGGACGTGTTCGTCGGTCCCGACGGCGGTCGCTCGGACCTGTCCGTCGCGTTCCTCAACTCCGTACTGGTCGCCGGGGCCTCCACGGCACTGGCCACCCTGCTGGGGGTGCCGGCGGCCTGGGCCTACTCACGGTTCGCGGTGAAGGCCAAGAAGGACCAGCTGTTCTTCATCCTGTCCACCCGCTTCATGCCGCCCGTGGTGGTCGTGATCCCGATCTTCCTCATGTACCGGCAGGTCGGACTCATCGACACCAAACTCGGCCTGATCCTGATCTACGCCGCGTACAACCTGCCGTTCACGATCTGGATGATGAAGGGGTTCGTCGACGAGGTGCCCGCGGAGTACGAGGACGCCGCCATGCTCGACGGCTACACCCGGCTGCAGGCGTTCCGCCGGTACACCCTTCCGCTGCTCGTGCCCGGCATCGCCGCGACGGCGGTCTTCGCGCTCATCTTCTCGTGGAACGAGTTCGTGTTCGCCATCTTCCTCACCTCCAGCGACAGCGTGCGTACCGCCCCACCCGCCATCGCCGGCCTGATCGGCGGCACCACTGTGGACTGGGGTCTGGTGGCTGCCGCCTCCGTGGTGTTCGCCCTACCGGTGCTCCTCTTCGCCTACCTGGTCCGCAAGCACCTCATCGCCGGTGTGACCCTCGGGGCGGTGCGACGCTGATGGCCGGCATCGAGGTGACCGCCCTGCACAAGCGCTACCCGGACGGCACGGTCGCCGTCGAACACATCGACCTGTCCATCGGCCACGGCGAACTGTTCGTGATGCTCGGCCCGTCGGGTTGCGGCAAGACGACCACGCTGCGGGCCATCGCCGGCCTGGAACGGCAGACGACCGGCGACATTCACATCGGCGACACGCTTGTCAACGACCTGCCGCCGGCCGAGCGGGACATCGCCATGGTGTTCCAGTTCTACGCCCTCTACCCGCACCTGAAGACCCGCGACAACCTGGCGTTCCCCCTGCGGGCCGAAGGGCTGCCCAAGTCGGAGGTGCTCAAGCGGGTCGACGAGGCCGCCCGGCTGATGCGGCTCGGTCCACTGATGGACCGGCGACCGCGCCAACTGTCCGGCGGGGAGCAGCAGCGCGTCGCGCTGGCTCGCGCCCTGGTGCGGCGACCGCGCGCATTCCTGATGGACGAGCCGCTGACCAACCTGGACGCGGAGCTGAGGGCGGACATGCGTACGGAGATCAAACACCTCCAGGGCGAGTTGGGGGCGACGATGGTCTACGTCACCCACGACCAGGTCGAGGCGATGTCGCTCGGGCACCGGATCGCCATCCTCAACAAGGGCCGCGTCGAGCAGATCGGCACCCCGCTGGAGGTGTACGACCGTCCGGCGAGTCTCTTCTGCGCCGCGTTCATCGGCTCCCCGCCGATGAACCTGATCGAGGTGGAGGTGGCCGACGGGGCGCTGCGCGCCCAGGGCGGGCTGGTCCTCACGCCACCGCCCGGCCTGTCCCGCGACCGTGACCTGGTCGCCGGTGTGCGGCCGGAGGCGCTGGAGGTCACCGCACCGGGGGCGGAGCGTTCGGTTCCGGCCCGCGTGGTCTCGGCCGAGTGGCTGGGCGACGAGATCATCTACGTCGTCGATCACAGCGGTCAGCGCGACGTCCGCGTGCGGATGCCACCGACCGTCCGTTTCGCCGCTGACGAACCGGTCGGGCTCCGGCACACCGGCGCGACCCCGGCGGTCTACGACCTGCGTACGGAAGAGCTGGTGGCCTGATGGGAACCGTGGCAGCGCACGGGCTGAGCAAGTCCTTCGGCAAGGTCCAGGCCCTGGACGGGGTGACCCTGGACGTGCCGGACGGCTCCTTCTTCGTCGTCCTCGGCCCCTCCGGGGCAGGCAAGACGACGACGCTGCGGGCGATCGCCGGCCTGGAGAAGCTTGACGCCGGGTCGGTGCACCTGGACGGCCGGGACGCGACCGGTGACGCCCCGGCCGCACGCGACTTGGCCATGGTCTTCCAGAGCTACGCCCTCTACCCGCGACACACGGTGTACGAGAACATCGCGTCGCCGCTGCGGGCACGCCGCTGTTCTGCAGGCGAGATCGCCGCTGCCGTCGAGCAGATGTCGCGTCTGCTGCACATCGAACGTCTGCTGCAACGTCGTCCCGCGCAGTTGTCCGGCGGTGAGATGCAGCGGGTCGCCCTGGCCCGGGCGCTGGTCCGTAGCCCACGCGCGTTCCTCATGGACGAGCCGCTGACGAATCTCGACCTCAAGCTCCGCGTCGAGATGCGTACCGAACTCACCCGCATCCACCGCAGCCTCGGAGCAACCTTCATCTACGTGACCAACGACCAGGTCGAGGCCCTGTCCATGGCCGACCAGGTCGCGGTCCTCAAGGAGGGAAAGGTGCAGCAGGTCGGCACACCGACCGAGGTGTACGAGCGTCCCGCCAACCAGTGGGTCGCCGGATTCGTCGGAAGCCCTCCGATCAGCCTGCTCTCCTGCCACGCCGAGGGAGACCGCCTGGTCGGCGCGGAAGGGTGGACGCTGCCGAGGCCCCACTGGAGCACGGCGGAGGAGGGTCGTCCGCTGCTGCTGGGCCTGCGCGCGGAGGATCTGTCCGTCGAGCAACGGGGGCACGCGTCGTTGCCGGGAGAGCTCTACGGGCTTGAGCCGCTCGGCGACCGGACGGTGGTCGACGTCCAGGTGGGGACGACGATCGTCAAGGTCAAGGCACGACCCACCGTCACCGGTACGCCGGGCGAACGGCTGCAGGTCACGGTCGACCTGGACCGCGCGCACCTGTTCGACGCGGACACCGGCCTGTCGGTGTCCGAGGCGGGGCGGTGACCGCGCCGGACGGATCCGTGCAATCGCCCTACCACGACGATCACAGGAGGCGACGCCATGAGTGACCCGACGAAGGTCCTGGCCCCCGAGCACCGGCGGCTGCGCATCGGCGACGCCTGGCGCGATGCCGCAAGCGGGGCCACCTTTGCCGTCGAGGACCCGGCCACCGGCAAGAGCATCGCCGAGGTGGCGGACGCCGGAGTCGTCGACGGGCTCGCTGCTCTGGACGCGGCGAGCAGGGCGGCGGCCCAGTGGGCGGCGACCCCGCCACGGAAACGGTCAGAGTTGCTGACCGCGACGTACCGGGCGCTGACCGAGCGGTCCGAGGAGGTCGCCCGGCTGATAACCCTGGAGATGGGCAAGCCGCTCGCCGAAGCCCGGGCAGAGGTGGCGTACGGCGCCGAGTTCTTCCGATGGTTCGCCGAGGAGGCGGTACGCGTCGAGGGCCGCTACAGCACCGCTCCCCCAGGCGGGTACCGCATCCTCACCGTGCCGAAGCCGGTCGGCCCGTGCGTCTTCGTGACGCCCTGGAACTTCCCGCTGGCCATGGGCGCCCGCAAGATCGCTCCGGCGCTGGCCGCAGGCTGCACGACCATCACCAAGCCGGCAGCCCAGACACCACTGACCATGCTGTTGCTGGCCCGCATCATGCAGGAGGTCGGCGTACCCCCGGGGGTGGTCAACGTGGTGACCACCAAGCGTTCCGGCGAGGTGGTCTCCGCGCTGCTGGCCGACAGTCGGACCCGCAAGCTGTCGTTCACCGGGTCGACCGAGGTCGGGCGCGTGCTGCTCCGACAGGCAGCGGATAACGTGCTGCGCACCTCCATGGAACTGGGCGGCAACGCTGCCCTGATCGTGTGTGCCGACGCCGACCTGGACGTCGCCCTCGACGGCGCCATGGTGGCCAAGATGCGCAACATCGGGCAGTCCTGCGTCGCCGCCAACCGGATCTACGTCGAGGAACCCGTACGCGAGGAATTCACGGCACGCTTCGCCGAGCGGATGGCCGCGCTGTCGGTGGGCCATGGTCTCGACGACGGCGTGGACGTCGGAGCGTTGATCGACGCCGCCTCGGTCACCACGATCGACGAACTCGTGGCCGACGCCGTCGACCGCGGCGCCCGGGTCCTGGTGGGCGGCAAGCGTCCGGACGGGCCGGGCCACTTCTACCCACCCACGGTCCTCACCGACGTGCCCGACGACGCGCGGATGCTGGCGGCCGAGATCTTCGGCCCGGTGGCGCCGATCATCTCGTTCACCTCCGACGACGAGGTGACAGCCAAGGCCAACGACACCGAGTACGGCCTGGTCGGCTACGTCTTCACCCGTGACCTGCAACGGGCACTGCGCTTCACCGAACGGCTGCAAACAGGGATGCTCGGCATCAACCGCGGTCTGATCTCGGACCCGTCAGCCCCCTTCGGTGGTGTGAAGCAGTCCGGGATCGGCAGGGAAGGGTCACACGAGGGCATCCTCGAGTACCTCGACCTCACGTACGCCGCGATCGACCTCCCGTGACCGACCTGCCGCCCCGGACGCCCGGCGTGTGCCTGCGCCACCCGGGCGGTCCACTGTCCCCGGTCGCGCAGGTGACCTGGACGTCCGCCCCGCCAATCGCCGCCGACGTTCCGGAGAGGCACCGACATGCTTGAGACCGTCCGCGGACCACGCCAACTGATCGTGGGCGAAGGGGTCGCGCAGAACATCCCCCGAGTGGTGGCCGAGAGCGGCTCACGCGTCCTCGTCGTGACCGACCAGGTGCTGCTGAGACAGCCGGGCGTGACCGACATCCTGGCCGCCGTACGGCAAAAGGCCGAGATCGTCGAGGTGTTCTCCGACGCGACCGCAGACGTGCCACTCACCGACGTCGCCCTGGCCGTCTCGGCCGCCGCCGAGGTGGACGCCGACGTGATCCTCGCCATCGGCGGCGGCACGGTCATCGACCTCGCCAAAATCGTCGGCGTCATCCGCCGCCACGGCGGAACGCCGCGCGACTACTACGGCGAGTCCAGAGTGCCGGGGCCGACGATTCCTCTCGTCGCGGTCCCGACGACGTCGGGCACCGGCTCCGAACTCACCCCTGTCTCGGTGTTGACCGACCCGGACCGCGCCCTCAAGGTCGGGGTCTCCAGCGTCCACATCGTGCCCGACTTCGCCATCGTCGACCCCGAACTCACCTACACCTGCCCGGCGACCGTCACCGCCCACTCCGGCATCGACGCGTTCTGCCACGCGGTGGAGAGCTACACCGCCCGACCCCGGGCCCACGGACCACGCGACCCCGTGGAACAGGTGTTCCTCGGCCGCAACCCGGTCACCGACCACTACGCGCTCCAGGCCGCACGGCGCATCGCCCGTAGCCTGCGCCGTGCCGTCAGCAACGGAGGCGACACGCAGGCACGCGCCGACATGTCCTACGGGTCCATGCTCGCCGGACTCGCCTTCTCCCACGCGGGCAACGCGGCCCCGCACGCCCTCCAGTACCCCATCGGCGCCGCCACGCACACGCCGCACGGCCTGGGCGTCGGGCTGCTACTGCCCTACGCCCTGGACGCAGCCCGGGACGCCATCGGCGACCGGCTGGCCGTCCTCGCCGGGGTGTGCGGGCTCGACGTGACCGACGCCTCGGATGCCGAGGCCACAGACACGTTCCTCACCTGGCTCGACGGGCTCCTCGCCGACATCGGCATCCCGCCCACCTTGGCGGACATCGGCGTGGCCCGCGCCGACCTGCCCCGCTTCGCGGAGATGGCCAGCGGCGTCACCCGCTTGATCCAGAACCATCCCGGCCCGACCGACACCGCCAGCCTGACCGCGATCCTCGAAGCGGCCTGGACCGGCGACCGAACCCGACGGTCCTGAGCCCGCGCGGAGATGGTGACCGGGCGACCGGTGCCCCGATAACGGTGGGGACACGGCTACCCCGGTCAGCTCATGTCGATGGCGTATGCCTCTGCGCGCACGTCGAGGTCCGGGTGCTGGCGTAGCCGGATCAGCAGGTCTCGCCATGGCGTTTTCCATCCGAAGCCGGCGCCGTGACGGACCAGCGATACCGCGAACAGGCCACCGGCAAGGTCGCCGCGCTCTGCCAGGTCGACGATGGTGGTGGCGAGAGCGTCGGTGTCGGGCCACTCGTGCAGGCTGCGCAGGCGGACGCCGACGCGTTCGGCGGTGCGGACCGCGAGGACGGGTCGGCCTTCGCACAGGTCGGCGATCTCGTCGAGATTGTCGAGTCGGTGAAGGTCGACCAGCAGCGCGGTCGCCGTGCCGGTGAAGCCGGGTCGGGTGGCGAGCCAGCGTGCTGATTCGACAAGTGTGCTGCGGTCGGCACTGGGCGGCTGGTGGCCGGATCGGACGGCCGCACCCCGGGCGAGAAGTTCGATGCGGCGTCGGTGCGGGCGGTCACCCGTGGCGGGGTCGCCAGGATGGTTGTCGTCGGCATCCCGGGCGACGAGGCGTGTCAGCGCATCACGGAGTACGTCGTCGCCGCCGGCCTTGAGCAGATCGGCGACCTCGCTGGACGTGGTCGTCTCGTCAAGGTCGATGAGGCGGTGCACGACGAGGTCGGCGACTCCGGTCAGCCACGGTGACCAGGCCCCGAGTTGGACGAACGCGGCACGTCGGATCTCACGGTCGGTGGCCCGACAGGCGTCGACGACGAGCGCGCCGTAGGCCGGGCGGTGTCGGTGCGGGATCGTGTCCGGGTACGCGTCGAGGACGGCGCGGCGCTCCTCCCGGCTACCGTCGACGGCGGCCCGCAGGATGGTCCAGCTCGCGTCGGTGTGTAGCCGCTGCCGGGCGGCGGACACGATCGCCGCGCGCACGTCGCGGTGCGCGTCCGGGCGTCGGTGGACGTCGAGCAGGGTTGTCAGCGTCTGCGGCGGCCCGTAGCGGGCCAGCAGCCGAGCTGCCTCCTTCCGGCTGGTGATCTTCACCGCGCCGGTGAGCACCTCGCTGAGCAGCCGCACCAGCAGCGACGGTGCGACGTGCCGGGCGGCCCGGCCTGCCGCGTACAGCGCGACCCGAGCCCGGTCGCTGTCGGCGTACCGCAGCAGGAGCCGCAGTGCCTCGTCGGGCCGGTCGGTCCAGACCAGCGCGCCCAGCGCTGCCTCGGCAATCGCCACCTCAGGGGCGTCGACGTGACGCAACACCAACTCCCGTCCCGCACCCGGAACGCGGGCAGCGGTCCAGATCGCCGCCGCCCGGAACCACACCTTCTGCCCTGTGTCGGCGATGACGAGTTCCTGCAGGTGCACGAAGCGGGCCTGTTGGCGGGGCAGCCAACGCTCCGGGTGCACCGCCCGGACGGGCACCCACGGCGTTCCCGCCTCGATGAACCGGCCGCGGGGACGGTGGTCCAGCGCCTGGTCGAGCAGGTCGGTGCGGACGGTGCAGATCGTCGTCCACACCTCGTCGATCGTCACCGCCGACGGATCGGTCGCGACTACCTCGGCGACGCGGCCCGCACGCGTACGTGGATCGTCCAGCCACAATCCGATTGCGGTACGGGCCACCGAGGGCAGCGTGTGCGGGCCGATCGCGCGACGCAGCAGGTCCTGCAGTTGCGGCACGCGCCAGGCTCGTTTGCCGAACGCGTAGCTGAGCGCGAAGAGCGGCCCGTACCGGCCCCGGTCGATGCCGGCCGTGACCCAGTCGTGCAGCCGCTGGAAGACCAGCGTCTCCTGCCCTCGCCGCAGCACCGTGTCGAAGCGGCGCAGCACCGGCACGTGGGCACCGGTGCTCACCAGGTCGATCGTGAGTAGCGCCCACTCCCACAGCGGCGGCACGGCGACGTGGTGTTGCAGCACGTCGACGGCGAGGCTACTCAGTGCTGTCGTGGTGGCGGCGGAGGCGTCACGGGCGTCGACCGCGTCGGTGCTCAGCTGCGTGAGACCGGCTGCCGTGTCCGCGGTGAGCAGTGGCGCCACCCTCGCCAGTGCGGTGAGCGCGGCGGCCCGGACCGGATCCTGCTCGTTACGCAGCCGACTGAGCCGCACAACCACCTCCGCCACCGCCTGTGGGTCACGGGAGCGGCGGGCGGCCTGCAAGAGCAGCGTGTAGCTGTGCGCCCGCTCGTCGGCGTCGCCCGAACGCAGCGCGTTCTCCAGCGCCGCGGACGCCTGCGGCCAGTTCAGGTACGCCGACCAGGTCCGTACGTCGGCCTCCCGTTCGCGGATCTTCGGCAGGCCCAGCACCCGGTTCGCCTCACGCACCCGGACCGCGGCTGGCAGCACCTCCATGATCTCGGCGCTCGGTATCCACGCCGCCGTGTCGACCTCGGCCAGGGCACGGTCGTACAGCTCCCCACGCCGGGCCGGCGCGACAGCATCGAGCAGTGCCGCCAGAGCCCGGCTGCGGTCGTGGAGCCGACTGGCCAGCGACACCAACTCGTCGGTGGGCAGCACCGCCAGCCGCCGCAGCACAGCCGGCGGAAGCGCGGAACGCCGCAGCCACGCAGCCCGGCCAGGCGCGGTGAGCAGCCGGATAACCCGGCTGGCGTCGTACGCCGCGAGCACCCCGTACGCGGTGAGAGGGCCGGGTAGCCACTCCTCAGGCGCGTACCGTTCGAGCAGGTCGAGTGCCTGCGCCGGGTCGCACCTCAGCACCGCAGCAGCGGCCTCGACCCAGATTCTTTGCCGCAGTTCGGGTCGGGCTGCGGCGAGCCGCTCGCGGACCCGGTCCAGCAGCGGGCCGGAGTGCCACCGGACAAGCCGCTCCAGGCGCGTCGCGTGCTCCAGGTCGGGCAGCAACGCCCGCACCGTCGCGGTGCCGCATGCCGGCAACAAGGCGGCGGCTTCTTCATCACCGAACTGGGCACGGATCTCGCCGATCAGCGCATCGGCGATGTCCGGTGCGGGCCGGCGGCGAAGATCCCGATAGACACGCCGTCGCTCTACCGCCGGCCGATCGGTGACCTCACCGATCGGGAGACCCATACGCAGCGCCGAGGTGAGCGCGGCACCCCTGATCGATGGCTGGGGATCACGCAGCGCCGCGACGACGCCATCGCTGTCCCCCGCCACCCGCGCCGCGACGAAAGCGAGGTGCCGCTCGTAGGGGCCCCGCTCGCGGAGGTCGGCACACACCTGCACCCGGTCAGGGGCAGTCTGCGCCCACTGCGCGAGACGGTTCATCCGTTTGCGGTAGGGCAACGGATCGAGCGAGTTCAGCAGGTCATGGGTGGCAGTGAGCACAGCGTGCATTCTGCCCTCCACCCCATCCGCGAGGAGATCGATATATCGTCCCGTTCGGCGGCAGCCAGCCGTCGTCAGCAAGGATCTGCCGGATCTCGATGGAGCCGAGATGCCTGCGGACGGCGTCGGGTAGCAGCGCCGCCGCAGTCCGCCTGTTGAGGGCGTGCGTCCGCGCTCCCAGCCGCCGATTTCACGGCAGTTCCGGAAAGCGCTCCACGAAGGTGCGATACACCGGTGTGCCCGGCAGACCATCGCGGATGGCAAACACCACGCGGTCGAATCGGTCGACCATCTCCAACGCGTCGGCGAACGCACCGGCCACCGCGGCGGGGTCGTTGCGGAACACGCCGCACCCCCACGCACCCAACACCAGCGTCCGATGCCCGTGCGCAGCCGCGGCCTGCAGCACCCGCCGGGCGCGCCGGACCAGCACCGCCGGTACGTCCGTCGCGTGCTCGGGCTGGTTGCGGAGGATCGCGCCAAGGTTCGGCGCCGCAGCGGTCAGGAACGATGTGGTGTACGACTGGTCGAGCAGGTTGCCCTTGTCGTCACGGAACACCGGCACGTTCGGGGAGTAGATGACGCGGTCGCTGTACCGCAGATCCCGCTGTCCTCGATGGAACGTGTAGAACTCTGGTGCCGCAAGCAGACACGGGTACAGCGCCGATGCGCGGGCGATGCTCTCCTCCTGCGCTTTCGCCCCGCCCAGGAATCCGCCACCCGGGTTCTTCGCCGACGCGAACACCAGACAGGCCGCCCCAGGCCCCAGCCGGTAAGCCGCCTGCAACGTCGACTCGTACGTCACCTCCACCTCACCCGCGCCAGGCGCCGCGCTTTCCACCGCGAGGACCTCGTTCGGCAGGTGATGGCGCGTGCCGGCGACTGCGGCACGTACCGCCTCGCCGATGACGACCTCATCACCGGCGGCGTTGCGATAGCGTCCCGACTCGGCGATCGCCACCGTCTAGCGAGCGATCTCACGAAGTCGGCCGCTCACCGGCACACTCGGTGAGTCGGAAGGTGAAGGGTCCGCACAGCCAGCAGGCTAGGCAGGTAGCGCGGCTGACGACAAGCGGTTTCCCGGGCCCTGCACGAGGCCGTGGATCACGGAAAGTCGTCGGGCGTGATGTCGGGCAGCGTGGCGAGCAGTTGCCCGGCCAGGCGCCGTACGGTGTCGTCGTCCCGCTGGCGGCCGAGCCGTATGAGCAGCTCTCGAGTCCGGGTGTCTCGGTAGTGGTGTCGGGTCAGCGCCAGCAATGCGGTCCGGCGGATTTCCCAGTCGTTGTCAGCGGCCAGCCGGAGCAGCAGCTCCGGCACTCCGGCCCGGCCGGCCAGGGTCGCGCCGAGTTGTTCCACCGCTCGGCGCCGGACCTCCAGGGCCGGGTCGTCGCGGACCAGTCCGACGAGCAGCACCTGAACCTCGGGGTCGGTGCCGAAGTGTTCGCCGAGCGCGGCGGCGATGCGGGCACGGATCGCCGGGTCCTGGTCGGACAGGCGGCGCATCAGTCGCAGTGTCACCGCCATGGAGGCGCTCCCCTGCTCGGTGAGGCAGCAGACCGCGGCGTCGAACACGGTCGGGTCGGTGTCTGACTCGACGCATTCCAGCAGCGTGTCGGTCACCACGTCGGGACTGCCGTGACGGCAGAGCGTCCGCACGGCGGCCAACCGGATGCCGACGTAGCTGTCCCGGCGGGCTCGCCGGCACAGTGTTTCGACAAGGCTGTCGGTCTCGCCGTGCCGGGCGAGCGCGTCGGCGGCCGCGCGCAGCACGTTCGGGTCGGGATCTCGGCTGACCTGTTCGGCCAGGCACTCCCGTACGGCGGGGTCGGGTGGGTCGGCGAGACGGGCCAGGCTTCGGGTGACCCGCAGTCGGACGAGCGCGTCGCGCTCTTCGAAGGCTCGGCTGATGAGCAGGTCGCGGGTGGCACGGCCGAACAGTTGTCGGCCGGTGAGCAGGTCGACGGCGGCGAGTCGGACGCTGGCGGTCGGGTCGCGTCGGGCGCTGGCTAGTAGTAGTTCTTCGGTACGCGGGTCCGGGTGGGTCTCGGCCAGGGCGCGTACCGCGGCGAGGCGTACGGTGGCGTCCTCGTCGGCGCGAGCCGCCCGCGCCACCACGGTCCAGCTGGCGTCGTCGGTGCTGTCCCGGTCGATCAGTGCGGTCACGGCGGCAGCCCGCACGGAGGCGTCCTCGTCCTGTTCGATCTGATCGATCAGCCGGGCCCGGCAGCGGCCGTCCGGGTCAGGCACGAGCGTCAACCGCTGTACGGCGGTGGCGCGGAGCCGGGCGGAGCTGTCTGAGCCGGCCAGCTTCAGCAACAGCTCGGTCTCCTCCGGGCCGGCCCGGCCCGGCAGCAGTCTGGTCGCCAGGCAGCGCCGCACCTCGTCCGGGGAGTCGCCGGTCATTCGCTGTAGCGCGCGACTGCGGGCGGTCTCGGCGTGTTCGGGCAGGGCCAGCAGGGCTGTCAGCGCCTCCTGCACGACTGCGGGATCGGAGTCCGTGGCCAGCAGTCGCTGGAGGGTGCCGGGTGCGTGCGGTAGGTCGGTGCAGCGCGCGGTGAGCACGGCGACCGCCGCCCGTCGTACCGTGGCGGCGTTGTCCTCGGTGGCCCGGAGCAGGACGTGGCGGATGTTGTCGCTGAGTTCCGCCCGACCGCCGAGAGACTGTACGGCCAGCGCGCGGACCGCGGGGTCGGGCGAGTCGGTGAGGTCGCGTAGCTCGTGGATGAGGTCGGCATCGGCGCCGAAGTGAGTGATCAGGGCCCGTACGGCGGCCTGCCGAACGGCGGTGGAGACCTCGGCTCCGGCCTGTGTGATCAGGATGTCCCGGTAGCGGTGACGGTCGCCGTCGGTGGCGTTCAGCCGGCCGGCGGCTTCGGCGAGCCCGGCGACCAGGGCGAGGTGGGCTTGCCGCTCGCGGCCGTGCTGGAGCTCCCGGACCAGCAGTTCCTCCAGGTGTTCCTCGGTGGTGGACAGCGCTGCGGCGATCCGGGTGGCAAAGGTGGAGCCGGAGCGCCAGCTGGTGCGTACGCCGCGGCGGCGGTACCAGTTCAGGAAGGTGTGCCGGCCGGGCCAGTTCGGCCCGAGTGCCCGCACCGACGAGAGCAGTTCCTGTTCGGTGAGCTCGGTCAGGTTGGGGTCGTCGGCGGAGATGCCGTGTTCGACAAGCAGGACGATCTGGCACAGCACGGCGTTACCCGCAGCGGTCAGTTCGGCGGGCTGTGGGGTTTCGGCCACGCATTGTGCGGCCAGCACCAGGTTCCAGGGCGGGGCGGTCAGGTTCAGCGGCGGCCAGGGTTGGGTGGTCTCGGTGGCGAGCAGGGTGATCAGGTCGTTGGCGATCCGGGCGGGTAGGGCACCGGCGACGAGGCGCAGCACCTCTCGCCAGGACGGGTCGGCCCAGTGTTCGCGGAAGAGGGCGCGGAGCCGGTCGAGGTCCCAGGCACCGGGGTCGTTTTCGAACCTGTCCACGATCTCCTCGGCGCAGAAGAATTCCAGGAACGCGCGGTGCACGAACCCGAACAGTCGCAGTCCGTATCGTTCCAGGATGAAGCTTCGGTGACGCAGTTTTTCGATCATCGAGTAGGCCATGGCGAGCGCCCGCTCGTTCTCGAAACCGTAGAACGCGACGAGGTGGTCCCGGAAGACGCGGCCCAGTTCGTCGGAGTCGATGTAGTTGCCTGCTGGTCCCGATTCCCGGAACTGCATGTGGAATGCCAGGTGACGCAGTAGTCGACGCTTCGCCTGCAGGTCCAGCGACGGGACGTCGCCGTGGCTCTCCCGCAGTTGTTTGGTCACGTCCCACTCGGAGATGAGGACGTCGGTGACGTGTGCGTACAGTCGGCGTCGGTTGCGGGGCAGGGGGTGGCTACGGCCGACGATCGTCATGAGCATCAGCAGGAGTGGGTTGCCGGCGATCTCGTGCATCGCTCGGGAGTTGCGCAGCATGTCGAGAAGCTGTCGTCGTTGCCGTTGTGCTTCGACAGCTGGGGTGGACATCACGTAGCGGTACCAGTTGTCGAGGAACTGGGTGATTTGTTCGTCGTCGAGGTCTTCGAGGGTGAAGTGGTCGAACCCGGCGTTGGCGAACGTGTGTCGCTGGTAGCCGGCCGCCCGTGAGGTGACCACTGACAGCACTCCCGGGTACTCGTTGGCGAAGGTGGCGATCTGTGCGGCCACCTCTTCGCGCTGAGCCGGGTCGAACACCTCGTCGAGTCCGTCGAAGAGGAAGAGGGCTTGGCCGCCTTGGCGCAGGTATGACTCCAGCACCTCCTGGTCGATTCCGGTCAGTCCCTGTTGGTGGCGGTGTCCGACGTAGTCGAGTAAGCCGTCGCAGCGGCCGTCGCCGCGGTGCGCGGCGTAGGAGCGAAGCTCGATCAGCACGGGCAGGTACTGGTTGAGCGCCGCGAGTCGCGGTTCGTCGCAGGCTCCGGCCAGTGCCAGTGCCAGGTACTGCGCGGCCGCTGACTTGCCGGAGCCTGGGTCGCCGAGCAGGACGATCGTTTGGCGGCCGGGGTCGCAGACCACGTCGAACAGCGAGAGCGCGTCCTTGGCCGCGTACTCCTCCCAGAGTCGTTCGAGCTCTTCCGGGTTCACCACGCCGGGTAGGCCGCTGGTGTCGCCGTCGGATGTGGTGCCGGCCCATCGCCACCAGGCCAGTGGCATCTCCGGGCGGGCTTCCTCGTGTACTCGGGGCTCGACGAACAATTTCGGCAGTCCGACGGTGAGGTAGCCGATGGTGGGACGTGGTGAGACGGCGTCGACCGGGACGGCTTGATATCTGAGCGCCAGTTGCTTGTGGTAGTGGCTGCGTACGGCTTCGGGTAGGTGGGTGTCCGGATCGGCGGGTCCACGTGCGGGAGAGCGTCCACTGCGTACGTCGGCCAGCGCCGCGGTGACCTTGGCGGTGAGGTCGTCGACGCTGGTGAAGAAGGCGCACAGGTGTCGTTCCTTGAGTTCGCGGCGCAGTTCGACGATTCGCTCGCCGTCGGCACCCCGGTCGACCTGGTCGACCGGCCAGGGGGTCTCCTCGGCGAGGAGGAAGACCAGGCAGGGTTTTCCGGCCGCGAGTGCCTCGCGGTACTCCAGTTCGGTGATGGAGGATTCCTGACCGGGCGGGCGAAATCCGTAGCGCCAGGCAAAAAGTCCGATGTAGAGGTCGCAGCGGCGTACGTCGGCCAGGCAGCGGTCGAGCGGTGGTCGGACGTCAGCACCGTACGCTTCCATGGCGACGTCCTCGATCTCCAGACGGCGTGCCACTGCGTGTACGGCAGCGCGATATTCCAGCAGGTCTTTCTGAGTGGCCGAAAGGTAGACCTTCATAAACGGCAACTCCAGGGGTAGCTGGCGTCCGCACTATCGAAAATATCAGTCGTCGTCACGTTCGTGCGGCCGGCGACGCTCCGCCGCCATAGGATTCCCGCCGATGTCGGGCCTATGATGCCCCCAGGGCAGACGCCGACCCGCGGGTCGATTCCGTTTTCGCCGGGTCCCGTTACCTCAATGGGGTCGGTGTCCGCGCAGGTCACGGCGAGGTTAATCAGCGGGGGTCGCATTCCGCAGGATGATTGCGGGCGGACGGCGATGCGGAGGAAGCCATGATCACTTTCGGTGAGGTGCACACCAACCTGCTTCAACACAGCACGGCGCTGGTTCAGGAGCAGAGTTCGCAGGTGCTCAGCCTGGTCGAAGGCGAGGCCGTGCTGACATCCCGCCGTCCGTCGCTCTATGCGGTCTCGCCCGATGTGCGCACCGGCGTGGACTGCTGGCTGCCCAGCGCCAGGCGGAGGAGGTTACGGGGGGTGGGCGCGGTGGTCACCCGGGCCATCATCACCGGTGGCCGAATCGTGCAGGCGTCGTCGGTCATCCAGGTCGTCGCCGGAGAACGTCGCCAGCCCTGGTCGCACTATCTGGCCAACCCGGGCGTCCTGGAGACGGTCGGCAAGCTGGACAGCGCCGACCTGACCTCGGGGTTCCTGCACGGCCACGACACGGACGTGCTGAACCTGGAGGCGATCACCGGGCGGGTGCTCGACGGGGTGCAGATGTCCGACCTGCTGGACCGGCGTCCGCCGCTGCGTGCGGCGCGTACCCGGCTGCGCTGGACCGCGCAGGTGGGCCAGCAGCCGGACCGGGAGGTTTCGGCCGTCGTCACCGTGGACTCCCCGACCCTGCGTACGGTCGAACTGGTGCTCGCCCCCCAGGACGTGCCGGCGGCCGTGGCCGGTCTCTGCGAGGACCTCGCGTTGCACGACTGGCTGCTGACCACGCTCTCCTCCCTGATGGAGGCCGTTGTCACCCGGTCGGGCAACGGGCAGGAGCATGTCGAGCGATTGCGTCCGGTGTTGGAGCACCTGCTGCACCTGTGGTTGCCGGGCGCGCGGGTCGACCCGCGACTGCGGCCGATCTGGGACCGGTTGGAGCAGGTGCCCGGATTCAGCCGCCAGTGGAACTCGTCGGTGAACTGGATCCGCGATCAGGTCAGTGTGGGCAACCTGGCGCTACTGCGTGACCTGGCGGGCCGCATGTCGGTCGACCAGCCATGTGGGCGCTGAGCACACTCACCCACCGATGAACACGTAACTCAGCCGGTCGACGAGCTCGCTGGGCAGGTCCAGCCCTTCACCACCAGCGCGCCGGGTGACCTGTTGCGCGACCGCCGGCGGTACCGCCACCTGACCGAGAATGGTCCGTACCGCCAGCTCGACCGGCAGGTACTGGGTGTCCATGAGGGTCAGTGTGCGGTACGCGCAGAACGGCGCGGCAGTCGGGTTGAGCTGGACGATCGCCGGCAACTCGTCCCAGTCGGCGGGCAGCTCGCCGGTGAGCCGGCTCGGTTGCATCAGGGTCTGCCCGCGGTGTCGCAGCACGCCCAGCCGGGCCATCTGCCAGACCGATGCGAGCAGCGCGCACGCCCACTCCCGGGTCTTCGGTTCGTCGGACCACAGCTCTATGTCGACGAAGATCGAGTGCCGGGGGTCACCGGACTGCACCGGCGGGGACCAGGGACGAGGCAGGGTCATCGCCGGCGCGTCCACGTACCCGGGCGAGCGCATGCCGTTGGACAGCCACCCGGATTCACTGAGCGGGGGCCGGCTTCCGGTGGTGTGCCGAGGTGGCTCCACCACGAGGGTGTCGACCACCATCTGGGCGAGTTCGACGCCGCCGTGACGGGCGAAGCTGGATTCCCGAGCCACGTAGTCCAACACCAGGCCCAGCTCTGCCGCGGCGCTCTGCACCTGTGGGATCACCTCGCGGGGTGAGCCGAATCGGTGGAAGTAGTCGTCCACCATGAAGCAGGTGCTGATCCGCGGCTGGCGCGGGGCCGACAGTCCCTGGCGGGCAAGTGCCGGGATCGCCGGTGACCAGTCGGCGATGCGCGCGAACCTGCGCCGCAGATCCTGGCAGCCGCTGCCGAAGTCGTCCGCGTAGAAGTGACCCAACTCGACCGACAGATGTGAGTACGCCACGCTCTCTGTCCGACGCACCGCAGCTGCCTCCTGGAACCTGACATCCACGTCGATCACACGGTTTCCCATGCGGTCTCGTCGAAGAGCTTTTCGGTCAGCTCCACGATGGCGTCCACCGTCTTCACATTCGCAATCTTGGCTTGTACGTCATGGTCCGAGATGAGCTGTTCGCGCCACTGCAACAGCGGGTCCAGCGGCACCGCGCCGAGCAGCGTCGTGCGTCCGACACCTCGGCGGCGGGCCAGTTCCGACAGTTCCGTGTCGCACTTGCGCAGGAATGCCTGCTGCGCGAGGTCGAGGTGGCCGACCTCGGGGCCGCGGGAGTCGATCACTGCTGTGCGGATGAAACGCAGCGACTCCCTCAGCCGCTCCGGCTCGTGGCCGTACTCTTTGGCCATGGCGAGGATGCCACCCGCCTCAAAGGCGAGATCAGCCGCCGCGGTGACGTGCTGAGGAGTCCAGCGATGGAAGACCAACCAGCGCGCGACCACCTTGCGTAGCGCGGGGGTCGCGGTGGCAGCCAGCACCATCTGACTGGCGTACGACCGGCCGGCGCTGAGGTCCACGAGGGTCAGGTCGAACTCCTCTTCCAGTCGGAGGAAGAGCTCGGCGCAGCGTTTGGCGATGTCGTTGGTGAAACCGAACTCACTGCCGTTGCGCTGGCCGGGTAGGAGCACCAACGGACCCGAACCGATCGGTCGCTGGCGCAGGCTGGCCCGTTCCGAGCTACCCCACACGTCCAACTGCTCGGGAAACGGGATTTCTCCGCGCAGGTAGCGGTGCAGGCCTCCGTTGTTGGGTCCGGCGCCCTCCACCCCGTTGACGGCGTCCGGGATCTGAAACGTGATGCCGGCGGTAGGCGAGCCGAAGTCGTAGTCCAGGTAACAGGTGGGACGGCCGGACAGGGCGCTGCGGTAGGCGATGTTCGCGGCGGTCACCGAACGACCGGTGCCACCCTTGTGCGACGTGACGAAGACCAGCATCAGATCCCCTCGCTGGCTTTCTGCTGCCCGGTAGTGACGTCGTTGAGCAGGAGCAGCAGCGTGTTCGCCAGGGCGGCCGCCGTGCCCGGGCGTTCGTCCACCAGCAGTTGCGCCTGGCGCAGGCTCGCCCGGATGCTGCGCATGCTGCGTTGCATCGCCTCGCCGGCGAACGTGCCGCGCATCAACTCCCGGTCGAACAGGTATTCCGCTTCGTCGATCAGATCCTGCGCGTACCCGGAGAGCCGGGCTGCGCGCGGGAAGGGCCGATCCCAGAGCAGCTGACCGGCGTTGACCAGCGCCTGTACGACCCGCGCGGTCAGATACCAGGAGGGCGCCTCCGGCCTGGGAGCCAGCCCGGGGAAAGCGCCGCCGGCATGGTCCCACAGCCCTCGGTGCCGGCCGTCGGGAATGCGGCGCAGCACCAGGTGGTCCCACACCTCGTCGGCCAACTCGAGCAGTTCGCTGCGCCGCCGGGCGTTGCTCAGCAGACCGGCGACGGTGATCGCCCGCTGCAGCAGCACGGTGGAGAACTCGTTCACGACCCACGTCATGATCGGCTTGGACGTGTCGTCGTTGAGGGTGACCCGCTTACCGGGAGTGTGCACAAGCAGCGCTGACTCGCCGGGCGTTGCGCGTCGGGTGACGCGGGCACGCTGGGCCAGTTCCACCAGGACCGCGGCGATGCGGCCGAGTTCCTCGTCGCCGCCGCGTCCGACCGCGAGCAGTCCCTTGACTGCCAGCGACGTCGCTTGGAGGGTGTAGTAGTCGGTGCGGTCGCCGTCGGTCGTGCGCCACGGGATGTCCTCGATGGGCCATCGCCGACGGTTGCCGAAGGTCGCCACCGTCGCCCAGTAGGTCCGGGTCAGCTCCCAGCGTAGCTGCAGCGCCCGGGACAACCGCTGTTGTTCCTCGTTGAGCAGGCCGAGCAGGCGGGTACGTTCGGAGTTCAGGTCTTCGATGGCATCCATCGCGATGACCGTGAAGTAGAGGTAGGGGGCATTCTCGGCCGAGCCTTCGCGTTGCCGGCCGATCGACTCGCTGGTGGGGACTTCCTCGGCGCCGGCGATGATGCCCCACGACCAGCCGCATTCGAAGAGCATGTCGCTGTTGTCGAGGTCTTCGGTGACCCGGCCCGACCCGATGACCACGCTGCGCAGACTGGCCATGGTGTCTCGCAACTGCTCGCGCAGCGCCGCGACGAGTTCCCGGCGCGGTAGCTCGTCCTGGTTGACCATGTCGCACAGTCGTCGGCCGTACTCGTCGGTGGAGGTGAAGACGAAGGTGCTGAAGCTGCGCAGCAGGCCCACCATGGCGGCGGTGAGCCGAATGCTGGCCATCGTCTCCAACTCGTCCAGTTGCGCGAGCAGTTCCCGTCGCTGGGTGGCACTGCGGTAGACCTTGACGAAACCGATGGTCGCCAGCGTGAGGGTGACGGAGACGGCGAACGAGTCGACGATGTCCTGGGACCGTTGTTCCTCGGTGAGCTCCGGGCCGCCCTCGACGGGGGTGAGGTAGCCGCCGCCGCCGAAGACGGGCGTGCCGTCCTCGGCGGTGTACCGCCGGAAGTAATCGATCATGACGGTGACCAGCCGGCGGGGTATTTCGATCGCACCGCCGAGGGAGTTGAGGGCCTCGATCACCTCGTCGTCGGCGCGGTCGGGGTCGTCGAGCGACAGCGCAGGGATCTTCGATGCGGGCAGGAGCAGGGTCAGCAGTTGCTCGGCATCATTTATGGAATTGCTACCGCTTCGGCCGCCCCAGTGCCATTCGCCTTTTTCCCAGCAGCTCCGCACCGTGGCCCGCCAGATGTCGAGGATCTCCTGGCGCGGCTGTATCCGCATGATCCACCGCCGTCTGCATGTAGTCGCCGACTCGGAATTGCTGGTGTTGCTGTGCGCACGGTGATCCACGATGACCGGCACGGATGTGCAGTGTCATGGTAACGGGCCGGTCGAGTGTCACCGGAGACGCTCTGCCACCCGCATGTCAGCGAGCCGCAGGACATGGTGCAGGGTTCCACGCGGCAGGCCGGGGCATCCGGTCGGGGGCTTCCATGACAGTCGCCGGCGCCTATCCGCGGGTGCGGCCGGTGGTCAGCAGCATGCTCTGGTATCCGTCGCGCAACGGCGGTCGAGGGCGCTCCTCGTGGACGGTCACGTCGTACGCGCCGGCCGCGATGCCAGCCACCACCTCGGCGCGGTGCAACGCCACGGCCGGAAACGAGCGCAGGCCGACGCGGTATCCGACGGATCCGAGCATGACGGCCACGGCGAAGGGTGCGCCGGGACGCAGCGCCCGCAGGAACCGGGCGACGGCGTGTTCGGCCTCCGCCCGGTCGGCCGAGATGGAGCAGGCCACGAAAAACATCGTGCCCGCGTCCCAGGTGTGCTGCGGCAGGTCGAAGACGCTGGTCCGGCAGACCTGGCCGACCTGAGCCAGGCGCTGTCGCGGATCCGACAGCGCCGCGTACGCCGGATGCTCGACGCAGACCTGCCAGTACGGATCCCAGAGTTCGTCGTAGCCGTCGACCTGCGTACGCAGCCAGCGCACGTTCGACGTGGACAATTCACACAAATCGATGGCACGCGCGAACGGCAGGAGCGTCAGGGCCGGATAGAGGTTGGCGCCCGATCCGACGTCGACACAACGCGCGTCGGTCAGCTTCGCTGCGGCGAAGAAGTCCCGGGTTCGGCGGAGCAGCTCCCGGTCGTCGGAGCGCAGGTCCGCGTAGTTGTGCCGGACATAGGCCTGCGGGTCGAACCTGTCCCACTCGACCTCGGTATTCACCGGCCCCGGGGACTGCATCGGCACGGATGACGCGGAATCGCCACGACCGCCGGCCTCCGGGGTCAACGCCATGGACGTGCCTCCATCGGTCTCAGCGGATCACACTGGGTTCTCGCTCCGGCGCGCTCGGTGCACTGGCCATTGTGTATCGAACCTGTTACCTGCCCGCAAGTGACGGCACGTCACCACGGACAGCGCCAGAGGAGCGCTCGAGTGAACTCGATGGAGGCCCGCCAGTGCGTGCGCATGCACATCCACATCGATTGACGTGGTGCGATTGCTTCACGGCGTCGCGGCCCACACGGACACCGGGTTCTTCCCAAGGCCAGCACGAGCCGGCCCGGTGCGCTCCACCAGGCTCAAGCGCTGGTTGGCGGCCGGCTTTCCATCATGTCCGCGGCCCCACGGAAGCCAGGTCCTGGGAAAACGGGAGAAGCCGGTGGAACTTGCCGGCATAGCTCGCGATATCGGCAGCATTCTGCGAGAAGTGATTGTCGTCGTCATGGTCCGACATCGACACGGTCCGGTGCATGATCCTTCCGTCGATGACAACAAATGACTCGCGAAGCGACTTCTGTATCCGGCGGTTCTGCACCCATTTGACGTTGATCCCGAGATTTGCCTCAATTTCCATGAGGTCGTAGAGTTTCGGTGTCACGTTCTCGGAGATGAAGATGCGGGAGATTCGGACACCGCGGTCGGCGATGAGCGAGCGCTGGATCTCCAGATACTCGCGGTAAAGCGGCAACTGCCACCACACGTCCTCAACCTCGGCCGGGCTCGTGCCGAGCACCTCGGTTGTGGCGGAGCGCATCAGATCCAGCAGCACGTTGGAGTACGTGAAGTCGAGTTGCAGACGGCCATCGGCGAGGCCGGACAGGTCGTCCAGAGTGTTTCGTACCCGCGCCACGGCCTGCTCCACGAGGATGTGATCGAGGTTCTCCGCGCGGCTGGCCTGCCCGATCTTCGCCAGCCGCTTGACCTCGGGGTCGAACAATCCGAGGTTGGCGCCTCTGCTGATGAAATCGTACGTCTCGGTAACCGAGCGCAGGGCAGACTCAGTTCGCGTCCAGCCCTGGTCCAGTTCGCGGTGCGCGCGGGCCTGCTCTTCCTTGATCTCGTTGAGTTTCTGCATCATCCCGAACAACAGGCTCGTGGCCACGCCCGTGAGACCCAGGGCAACGCTCATCGGCCCGCTGATGCCAGCCAGCAACGTGGCGACGATTGCGACGAGAGAGACCAGCGTGCCCAGAACCGAGATTGCCCAGTCAGCCGTGAACCTCTTGAGGTCGCGCATTCGATGACCACCCTAAACCCCGACCAAGGAGTGATGTCGTTGGCGCAATCTCGGCGGAATCATCCACCAAGGAACTCATCCTAGCCTCGGCCCTTCGTTAAGGGCTGTCCACAGGGTGGGCAGGAAACGAAGAAGTGCCTTCTGATCAGGGAAAATAGGGCTTGTCGAAGGTCCCATGTTCCTGTCACGGAAGGCACTTGCTGGGTGAAGGCTACCGCAACACGTCCGAAGATCATGGTGACTGGTGACGGGCGGGGCGTGGTCGGTCATGCCGGTGCCCGGCTGCTGGCTGATCTGGCCGATACGACTGGGCTGAGCAGTGCGTTCAGCGATGCTCTCGCTGGTCTGCGGCAACGGCAGGGTGGGCACTGCCCGGGCCGGATCGCCGTGGATGTGGCCGTGATGCTCGCCGATGGCGGCGAGGCCATCGCTGATCTGGCGGTGCTGCGTGACCAGTCCGCCTTGTTCGGGCCGGTCGCCTCCGACCCGACGGCATGGCGGCTGTTGTCGCAGCTGGACGAGCCGATGCTGGCGCAGCTACGTGCCGCGCGGGCCCGTGCCCGCGAGGTCGCCTGGGCTCAGCATGCCGAAGTCCGCGGCGACCTGCCGCAGGTGTGTGTGGCCGGCCGGCAGGTCGACGGCCTGGTCCTGGACATCGACGCGTCGATCGTGATCTGTCACTCCGAGAAGGAGTCGGCGACCCGCACCTGGAAGAAGACCTTCGGCTATCACCCGTTGCTGTGCTTCCTGGACAACACCGGTGAAGCCCTCGCCGGGTTGCTGCGCGAGGGCCGGGCCGGCTCGAACACCACCGCCGACCATGTCACCGTCCTGGACCAGGCCTTGGCGCAGATCCCCGACGCCTGCCGGCACGGCACCCCGATCCTGCTGCGCGCCGATTCGGCCGGCAGTAGTCACGGCTTCCTCGCCCACATCCGGGCTCTGCGGGAGCAGCACGTGGACATCCGGTTCTCCGTCGGCGCCGCGATCACTGAGCCGGTCCGCGAGGCGATCCGCGCCGCGACCGACTGGGTCCCCGCCATCGACACCAGCGGTGAACTGCGGGAACACGCCGAGGTCTGCGAGATCACCGGCCTCATCGACGCCGCCGGTTGGCCCGCAGGGACCCGGTTCCTGGTCCGCCGGGAACGCCCGCACCCCGGCGCGCAACTGTCGCTGTTCGACACCGTCGAAGGCTGGCGGCATCAGGTCGTCGCCACTGACACCCCCGCCGGCAACGGCGGAATCCAGCACCTGGAAGCCCGCCACCGCGCCCACGCCCGCGTCGAGGACCGCATCCGCACCGGCAAGGACACCGGCTTCGGCCGGTTCCCGTCCCGACACTTCGCGATCAACCAGGCCTGGCTTCAGCTGGCCCTGACCGGCATCGACCTGATCGCCTGGACCCAAACCCTGCTCCTGGACGGCGACCTCACCCGCGCCGAACCCAAGAAACTGCGCTACCGCCTGCTGCACGTCGCCGCCCGGATCACCCGCACCGCCCGCCGGACCCGCCTCGCCATCGCCACCGACTGGCCCTGGACCGAAGCCCTGACCAGCGCATTCAGCCGACTCGCCGCACTACCACGACCCGCCAGCTGACCCCGAAGCCTCACGCCTCGACCCGCAGCACGGAGGAACCCGGCCCAGCGTCGGGCCATCAGCATGCCAGCAAACCGACCGACCAACCCCGAACCAACATCATCGACCAACAGCTATGAACGACTGCCCAGATGAAAGACCGAGGCTAG
>NZ_JAETXL010000093.1:0-451 GCF_016774385.1 Micromonospora fiedleri | reverse complement strand
GAGCGCTCCAGCCGGGTCGGCGGACAACGACGTGTGGCGACCGCAGGCCACGGGGAGCTTCGTCAACCTCGTCGGTGTTGATGCGGCAGGGTGTGGTGCCTGGTGTGCGTTCGTAGGCCAGGGCTGTCGCGTACTCCGGTCGGCTCCTGAGGACCTCGTCGAGAGGGGGGTAGTCCAAGGCGAGCGGGTTCCGCCCATGGTGACGGAAGCTTCCGTACGGGGCGGCGACAGCGGTGACGACCGTTTCCCGGGCAAGGCGGTCTGCACGAGCGAGGACCACATCCAGGCGACCGAGCCGGGCCAGTGCCCGGGCCACCCACAGGTGGTCCAGTCCGTCGAGACGGTCGAGTGCGATGGTCAGTGCCTCGATCACCTGGCCGTCCTGTCGGCCGAGGTCTTCGCTTCTTTTTTCTTCCTTCCACTCCTTCCCTTCTTTTCCCCTCCTTTTTCT
>NZ_JAETXL010000092.1:0-451 GCF_016774385.1 Micromonospora fiedleri | reverse complement strand
GCGCCACCGGCTCGGCGTGACTGGCGTGGCGCCGTCCCGGCGCGCCAACGTCCGCAAAGCGCCTGCACCGACCGCCTGGCCTACGTCCAGCGCCTCCTGCCTGGTGGGCAGCACGCCCTCGAACACCACGCTGATCGCGCCGCGATCGAATGTGCTCGGCCGGCCGCCGTCGGCCTGCCCGGCGAGAAGCGACAGCAGACCCGACTCCTCGGCGAGCTGACGGGCCCGCCGGGGCCGAGTCAGCGGGATGACCACCTCGTCGCCGGCCTCACCGCCGACTAACAGCGTCGGGGCCAGCAGGATCGCGCCGTTGGCGAGCATCGGGATCCGGGGCAGCGACCTGGGCAGCATCCCGTCCACATTCGCACTGCCGGAGTTAATCGCTCCGATGATCCGATTGAGCTGCGCGCGCATCGGGTCGGTGCACCCCGCGGCCTTGTCGCCCAGCACA
>NZ_JAETXL010000091.1:0-451 GCF_016774385.1 Micromonospora fiedleri | reverse complement strand
TACGGCCTGCATGTGGTGTCCTTCCTGTCTCTTATACACATCTAGATGTGTATAAGAGACAGCCTGCGTACTACGTGATCGCCCCGGCAGAAGCCTCCTCCAACCTGTCGCGTTTCGACGGGGTACGTTTCGGCTATCGCTGCGAAGACCCGAAAAACCTGATCGACCTGTACAAGCGTTCCCGTGGTGAAGGTTTCGGCCCGGAAGTGCAGCGCCGCATCATGGTCGGCGCCTACGCGCTGTCGGCCGGCTACTACGACGCCTATTACCTGAAGGCGCAGAAGATCCGCCGCCTGGTGAAAAATGACTTCATGGCCGCCTTCAACGAGGTCGACATCATCCTCGGCCCAACCACGCCGAACCCGGCCTGGAAGCTCGGCGCCAAGAACAGTGACCCGGTCGCTGCCTACCTGGAAGACGTCTACACCATCACCGCCAACCTCGCCGGCTT
>NZ_JAETXL010000090.1:0-452 GCF_016774385.1 Micromonospora fiedleri | reverse complement strand
GGGCCGGCGACAGCCCGTGGGTGCATTCCGGGCCGGGAGGACCGACACCCGGGTTGCCGCCGACGTCGCGGCCCGTGGCATCGACGTCAGCGGCGTCACCAACGTGATAAACTACGCCTGCCCGGAAGACCAGGAGACCCACACCCACCGGAGCGGCCGTACCGGTCGGGCGGGCGCGAGCGGTGTCGCGGTTACCTTCGTCGACTGGGACGACATGCCGCGCTGGCGGATCATCGACAAGACCCTCGGGCTGGACATGCCCGAGCCGCAGGAGACGTACCACACCTCCCCGCCCCTCTACACCGACCTGCAACTCCAGCCCGCCGCGACAGGCCTCCTGCCGGCCGCCGCGCGCACCCGCCACGGGCTGCCCCCCGAGGCCCAGGAAGAGCTGGGCGGCGGCGCGTCACCGCGCACCGACGCGCGCGGTGGCCGCCGCGGGGGGAGGCGGC
>NZ_JAETXL010000089.1:0-452 GCF_016774385.1 Micromonospora fiedleri | reverse complement strand
TACGCGCGTCTCTTCCGGTGTCGCAGTACCGAGAGCACTAACTGGCGCTGATACACATCTGAGTTGGGATAAAAGACAGGCGAGGGCCTGCTCGAGTAGGTCGGCCCGCTGGTCGAGCCCACCCCTCAGGAGAAGCCGCTCTCCATCGCGATGCGTGAGATCAACGCGTGTCTGCTCACCGCTGAACCGACCGACCAGCCGTAACTTTTCCACGTTCGATGAACGCCCGGATCATCCTCGGGGTCGGCGGCGGGATCGCCGCGTACAAGGCGTGTGAACTGCTCCGACTCTTCACCGAGTCGGGGCACCAGGTACGGGCCGTACCGACCGCCGCCGCGCTCTGGTTCGTCCGCGGGCCGACCTGGGCCGCGCTCCCCGGGGAACCGGCGGCCGGGGCCGTCAGGTACGGCGTGCCCGAGGTGCCGCCTGCATGGCTCGGCTCGCCGGCAGGA
>NZ_JAETXL010000088.1:0-452 GCF_016774385.1 Micromonospora fiedleri | reverse complement strand
ACCTGGCACTCCGTCGTCGCCGGCCCGCACGTGGCGCAGGTGCTGCGGCAGCCCCCGACCGGCGGGGACGCCGCCGAGGCGCTGCGCCGCGCCGCCGAGCTGGACGCCTTCGGGCACGCGACCTACCAGCTGTTCGTGGTGGAGCTGACCACCGCCGCCGGTGACGCCCGGACCCTCGTGCTGCGCGGTGCCAGCGCCAGCGCGCTCACCGGCGCGTTCGCGGCCGTCGCCGTTGCCGCGCTCACCGGGGGGAACCTGGCTGCCGGCCTGCACCTCGCGGGGGAGGCGCTCGACCCGCAGCTCGCCGTGGAACTGCACGCCGGCCCGGCCGCCGTGAGCTGTCGGACCGTGTTCGCAGGTGAAGCCGCCCAAGTACGCCGCCAACGTGAGGGGGGAGGGGGAGGAAACGTCCCCGGGTAGTCGTCCGTGGCGCCCGGTTCGGTCCGGCCCAA
>NZ_JAETXL010000087.1:0-454 GCF_016774385.1 Micromonospora fiedleri | reverse complement strand
CAACCTGCCCGGCACCATCAATACCCATCCAAACTGGAGCCGGCGTTTGCCGGGCTACAGCGAGGCATTACTCGACGACCCCGACGCCGCCCGGCGTTTGGAACTGCTCGCCTGCGCGCGACTTCAAGCCGGTGAGCGTGACCAATGAACCAACCATTAATCCAACCGTTGCGCGCGACTTTGCGCTTGCAGTTCCATAAAGACTTCACCCTGGATCAGGCGGTGCCCCTGGTGCCGTATTTCGCCAGTCTGAGCATCAGCCACGTGTACGCCTCGCCCCTGCTCGCAGCGCGCGCCGGGTCCATGCATGGCTACGATGTGGTGGACCCGACCCAGGTTAACCCGGAACTGGGCGGCGAACCTGCGTTGCGCCGCCTGGTAGCGGCCTTGCGTGAACAGAACATGCTGTCTCTTATACACATCTAGATGTGTATAAGAGACAGGCTGTGATCTA
>NZ_JAETXL010000086.1:0-455 GCF_016774385.1 Micromonospora fiedleri | reverse complement strand
CGAAATGGAACAGCGTGCTGTGGCCGTCCAGCAGCGCGGAGGGCTGCCCGACCAGGGTGGCGACCGCTGTATCGTAACCACATCTCGTGGTGTATGAGAGACAGACCTCCCCCGTGCCATGCCGAATCTGCGCTTGCCCCCCGGGGCCATCCTCACCCGGCCCAGCGGTGCTGGCAGTCGGCCACCCGACGCTTCAACGACTGATTCCCGACTCAGGATGCGGAGGAGTGCGCCCGAATGTGCGAACGCTCGGGTCACACCGGCCAGACGTTCACCGGACGTGACCCGACCGTTCGCGATCAGGACGCGTGTGTCGCCCTGAGGTCAGCGCGGACGGATGTTCTCCGCCTGCGGGCCCTTCTGGCCCTGGACGTCCTCGAAATCCACCCGCTGGTTCTCGTACAGGCCACGGTCGCCGGAGGACTGGAACGCCGAGCAGTGGGACAAGCCGCACG
>NZ_JAETXL010000085.1:0-456 GCF_016774385.1 Micromonospora fiedleri | reverse complement strand
GCAGGGCGGCGGTGGCAGCTCGCGGACCCGGGCTGGCAGCGGTGTGCCAACGACCGTCCCGTGCCCCGCCCCACCAGTCCACCATGCCCCCTCCTGCTCGCCTTCGGCGAGTTCGTGGTGCGCGACGTGGAGGGCCGGTGGCGGGAGGTCGGAGTCGACGGCTCCGAAGTGGATGGACCCTTGGAGCACCTCGACACCACCCCCGCCGCCATCGCTGCCGCCGCCGGGGTGCTGCCGACCGTGCTGCCTGACCTGGAGGCATGACATGGCGAGGGCCCGGGCACGGATCACGGCGCTCCCCCTGGCGATCGGCGTACTCGCCGGTGCCACGATCAGCTGGCCAGGGCTCACCGCCCCCCCCGCGTAACCCAGCCCGGTCGCGGACCAGGCCCCCACCGACCTCTGCACCACGGAGGAAGGCGCAGACAGCTCACGGCGCTGCCGACACAAGCTACC
>NZ_JAETXL010000084.1:0-456 GCF_016774385.1 Micromonospora fiedleri | reverse complement strand
ATCCTCCATATTCGGAATGTCAATATCATATTTATTGGCAAAAAGGTTTGTTTCTTGAAGCAATTCATCAAAGTCACTATCTTTCACCTCTTGTAAACGAGACTTGACTACGTTCACTAAACCAATTGCATTTAAAAGGTCTTGATATTTTCTTTGTAGTGCTTGCGACAACTCATAAGAAATCCCCAAGATAAGGTGCATAAGATGCAACAAGAATGCAAACTCAAAATCCTCCATGGCATACAAAATGCAACCTACATCAGTCCTTGCAGCATCATTCTTAGGGTCGTCTTCAATAATTTTCATCAAGGAAATTATTGGAGAAAATAATGAAATAACACTTGTAACTGTACCAAAATGAGAACCCCGACGAGTGTCTCTAGGTCGCTTTAAGTTTGCCTCTTGATTTAAACCTCTTCCAGTTGGTAATTCACTAGAAGCAATTCTTTCAACGAT
>NZ_JAETXL010000008.1:0-344077 GCF_016774385.1 Micromonospora fiedleri | reverse complement strand
TCGGAGAAATTGTCAATACCTGTGGACGGGTGTTGACGTTGCCTCAGCGCATGCGCGCGGTCTCGTGTAGATGATCGAAGATAATCTGGTCGACTGGGGAGACCCGGTGGCGGTCGGCGTGGGTGAGCCAGACCATCTCCTCGATCTCGCTGCTGGGCTGCAGAACGCCTTGGTAGTCGGCGGTGTAGCAGGTCATGCGGACCATCGTCCCGTCGGGGTGACTATGGGCTTGGGCGTGGAAGGTTCCGACGTGCTCGGCGGTGTCGGGAGCGATGATCACGCTGAGTTCTTCCTGGATTTCGCGGACGAGGGTGTCGATGTCGCCTTCGCCTGGTTCTCGCTTGCCGCCCGGGATGTAGTAGACGTCCTTGCCGCGTGATCGGGAGCTGAGGATCGCGCCGTTCTCGAGGCGGATCCAGGCGATCTTGTCGATGATGGTCATGCTTGGCGCTCCCTGGGGCTTGTCGGGTGGACTATGCGGCCAGGTCGGCTGGGCGCTCGACCAGTTGGCCGTTGATGAAGGTAGCGCCGGCGCGGACCAGGGCGACCAGGTGCGGTGCGTTCACCGCCCGCCACCGGTCCTGCGCGGACTCGATCAGCTTGAACGCCATGGCCAGGCCAGCGGCTCGGCTGCCGGGGCCCTTGGTGACGCGGGTCCGGTGGCGCACCGTCGCGAAGGTCGACTCGATCGGGTTCGAGGTACGCAGGTGGATCCAGTGCTCGGCGGGGAAGTCGTAGAACGTCAGCAGCTCGTCGAGGTCGTCGACGACCTTGGCGACGGCCTTGGGGAACTTGACGCCGTAGGCGTCAGCGAACCGCTTCGCCGCAGCACGGGCGTGCCGCTTGTCCTCGGCGTTGTAGATCTCAGTCAGGGCGGCCTTCGCGCCCGGATGAGCTGACTTGGGCAACGCGGCCAGGACGTTCGCTGTCTTGTGCACCCAGTCGCGCTGCTCCCGGGTGTCTGGGAAGACCTCCCGCAGTGCAGCCCAGAAGCCGAGCGCGCCGTCACCGACCGCGAGGACCGGGGCCCGCATACCCCGACGAGCGCAGTCACGCAGCAGGTCAGCCCACGAACCGGTCGACTCTCGGTAGCCGTCAGCCAGGGCGACCAGCTCCTTCGACCCATCGGCGCGGACCCCGACGACCACCAGCAGGCACAGCTTGTCCTCCTCCAGGCGCACGTTGACGTGAATGCCGTCGGCCCACACGTACACGTAATCGACGCTGGACAAGTCCCGCTTGCAGAAGGCGTGGTAGTCGTCGGTCCACTGCTTGCTCAGCCGGGTGATCGTGGCCGAGGACAGACCGGCGGCCGAGCCGAGGAACGACTCCAGGGCCGGGACGAAATCACCGGTCGACAAGCCGTGCAGGTACAGCAGCGGTAGCACCTCGGCCACCTTCGGGCTCTTGCGGCACCACGGCGGCAGGACCACTGACCGAAACCGCTTCCGCTGCCCGGTCTCCGGATCGACGCGCTTGTCGTTGACCCGCGGCGCCCGCACCTGCACCGCGCCAGCCGAGGTCATCACTTCCCTCGGCTGGGCGTGGCCGTTACGCACCACCAGCCGCCGGCCCTGCTCATCGCGTTCGACCGCCAGCTCGGCCAGGTACGCGTCAACCTCCGCTTCCAGCGCGGCGGCCAGCATCCGCCGGGCACCCTCCCGCACGATGTCATCCAGCAGCGAGACGTCCTCACGCCTCGCCCCGTCCTCGGCGACTACAGTCAGCACCAGGCGTACCTTCCCGACCGACGCGCCAACGTCGGCCTTCACTCGAGATCCTCAACCGATCATCGGGAAGGTACGCCCCTTCCCGACCGATCCACAGGTCTCAAGCATTTCTCGGGCGTTCGTCCTGGACTACATACGCCCCAGTGGCCTGATCGGTGCGGACGCGAACAAGATCGACCTGCCGCCGGTGGACTTCGACTACGTCGACGGCGTGCAGCCGAACTTCCGCGACGGCCGCGTCGACTACGACGAGTCCGGACTGGGTGTGTCCGCGGTGCGGATGCCCCGCCTGCTGGTGGTCCGTAACGGTTTCGGTGGGCGGACGGAGGTCACGTACGGGACGCAGAAGCCGTGCCCGCAGGGCGGGTCGACACAGTCGGGCTACAACAGTTGGCACAACGGCAAGGTGGGTAACTGGGACGTCAACACCGAGGACTGCTACCCGATCTTCCACTCACCACCCGGCGCCGACCCCGGCTTCGGCATCTTCCACAAGTACCTGGTCAAGAAGGTGGTGGTGAAGGACCAGGTGGGTGGGTCACCGGATCAGGTCACCCAGTACGACTACTCGGTCGGGAACCCAGCCTGGAAGAACCCCAACAACCCGCTCGTGCCCGACGAGTACGAGTCGTGGAGCACCTTCGCCGGCTACAACCGCGTCCGTGTGGTGCAGGGTTCGGGGACGGACCCCAGTAAGTACACGGTGTGGATGTCGAACTTCTTCCGCGGCATGTACCACGACATCTACGACCCCGGCAGCGGCGGCGGTATCAAACAAACCACCGTCACCGACTACGCCGGTGACACCTACGACGACCACTACGCCCGCGCCGGCCGGACCCTGCAAACCCGCCACTACCGGATGACCACCTACAACGCCAATCCGGCCAACGCCTCCTACACCGAGGTCGCCAGCACCCGCTACGACCACGTCATCCAAGGCAGCTCCAACGGCCCCGGCTACGCCAACCCCCGCCAAACCCGCCTCGGCCTGGAAAGCAACCGGGTCAAACTCGACGACGGCAGCTGGCGGACCAACGAAGAGAGAACCATCTACGAGTCCACGTACGGGCTCCCGATCCGCTTCCACCAGTACAACCAGGTCGGCGTCGCCGACAACACCTGCACCTCATACACCTACGCCCAACAGAACGCACCCAACTCCTACTACATGATCGACTTTCCGGAGCGGGTGGAGACCTGGTCGGGCGACACCTGCGGCTCCGGAATACTCCTCTCGCGCGAGGTCACGTTCTACGACACCTACACCGTCGAAGGCTCCCAGGCCCCGTTCGACGGCAACATCGCCGAGACCCGCACCTACACCAGCCCGACCAACTACGTTTCCAGCGGCCGCAGCACCTACGACAACACCGGCCGCCTCTTGACCTCGACCGACTCGGCGGGGCTGACCACCACGACCACCTACAGCCCGGTCGTGAACTGGCCCGACAACGGCATCACCAGCACCATCGGCGGCGGCTTTAACCACACCACCACCACGTTGATCGACCGACACACGGGTGAGCCGTCGAGGATCACCGACCCGAACGGCAAGGTCACCGACCTTGTCTACGACCCTGTCGGTCGCCTTGCCGAGGTCTACCTGCCGGGGCAGGCCAAGTCCACCGGGGTACCGTCGCTGCGGTTCAGCTACCAGATCACCTCGAACGGCATCGGCCAGCCGACCGCCCCGGCGCGGACCAGGAGCGAAAGGCTGCAGTCCCACAGCGGTAGCCCCGTCTACCTGAACTCCTACCAGTACGTTGACGGTCTCGGCCGGGGCAGGGAAACTCAGCAGCCCGGCCCGAACGGCGGCCGTGTTGTTGCCGCCACCACCTACGACGCCCGCGGCAACGTCGCCGCCACCACCGACCCGTTCCACAACAGCTCGGCGGCAGGGGCCGGGCTGGTCAATCCCAACCTCGCCACCGTCCCGGCAACCCACGAAACCAGCTACGACCACTTGAACCGGGCCACGACCCAGGTCGACAAAAAGCTGGGGACGGCGTGGCGGCAGACGGCCACCACATACCACGGCGACCGTGTCACGGTTGTGCCGCCAGACGGAGGTACCAAGACCGTCAGCCACATCGACGTCCGCGGCAACGCCACCCGCCTGGACCAGTACACCTCGGCCACCAACCCGAACACCTATCAGAGCACCACCTACACCTACGACCTCCTCGACCAACTCACCGCCATCGTCGACACCGACGGCAACACGTGGGCCACCACCTATGACCTCGCCGGCCGCGCTACCCAGAAGGTCGACCCGGACTCGGGAACCAGCGCCACCCACTACGACAGCGCTGGCAGAATCGCCTACACCATCGATGGACGTGGACAGAAGCTTTCTGTTCAGTACGACGGCAAGTCCAGGGCAGTTGGCAGCTGGGCCGGCGATGTCGGTACCGGCACCCGAATCACCAGCCACGTCTACGACACCATCGCCAAGGGATACCTGACCTCATCCACCCGCCACCACGGGGGCAGCGACTACACCACCGCTGTTATCGGCTACAGCGACCGCTACCAGCCCACTGGCAAGGCGCTGACGATTCCCGCCGCGGAAGGCGCCCTCGCCGGCACCTACGGCACCACGTTCGCCTACGACAAGGCCGGGCACCTCACCAGCGGTAGCGAACCCGCCGCAGGCGGACTACCCACCGAAACCCTCACGTTTGGCTACGACAACAACGGCTACGCCACCACCATTACCGGTGTCGACACCTATGTCGCGGCCACCAGCTACTACGCCCACGGCCCCACCCACCAACTTCTGCTCGGCGCCAGCGGCAAACGGGTCCGGCTGACCAGCACCATCGACCAACAGACCGGTCGACTCGACGCCACCAGCATCGACCTGGAAAACACCCCCGGCACCTTCACCACCAAATACGGCACCGCCTACGGCTACGACGCCATCGGCAACATCACCTCCACCCTCGGCAGCACCGATGGCACCGCCGATCAGGTCGAATGTTTCCGCTACGACCCGCTGCGGCGCCTGACCACCGCCTGGACCGGCGACACCCCGTCCGCCACCGCCTGCGACCAGACACCGCGACGAGGCGGCAGCATCGATCCGTACTGGCGATCGTGGCAGTTCGACGCCGTCGGCAACCGCACCAAACAAACCGACCACAACCCCGCGGGCAACACCGTGTGGACCTACGCCCACCCGGCAGCCGGCGCCACCCGACCCCACGCCCTTACCAGCGTCACCGCGACCGGCCCCCTCACCGCTACGCCGACCCGAACGTTCAGCTACGACAACGCCGGGAACACCATCACCCGGCACACCGAGGCCGGTGCGGTGCAGCAACTGGAATGGAACGCCGAAGGCCGTCTCGACACCTTGACCGAAGGCACCGACGAGACCACCTACGTCTACGACACCGAAGGCAACCGCCTTATCAGCCGCGCCCCGGACAAGACCACCCTCTACCTCGGCGCCACCGAACTCACCCTCACCACCGGCAGCAACCAACCCGACGGCACCCGCTACTACACCGCGGGAGGCCGCACCATCGCCGTGCGCACCCTCCTCCGCCTGGTCTGGAGTGGCAGCGACCACCAGGGCACCGAACAGGTCCAAATCAACGCCGACGACCTCACCAGCAGCCGCAAGCGCCGCCTGCCCTACGGCGAAGACCGTAGCGCCACCCAACCCACTTTCTTCGGCACCCGCGGCTTCGTCGGCGGCACTCAAGACGACACCGGCCTCACCCACCTCGGCGCCCGCGAATACGACCCCACCCTCGGCCGCTTCATCAGCATCGACCGCATCATGGACCTCACAAACCCGCAGCAAATTCATGGGTACGCCTACAGCAACAACTCGCCAGCCACCTACAGCGACCCGACCGGCCTCTACTTCGAAGAGGACAGTCACGGCCAGGGCCGTCGAGCCCAGATTGTAAAGTCATCCTCGGGAAAGAGCACGGTGAAGGTTTCCGGACGGCCGGTGAAAGTGGGCGCCAAGAAAAGCGGTGCTACCACGACGACCACCGTGATTAATAGAGGAAAGGGCAAGGGTGGCAAAAGCCCGGGTTCGGGCGCAAATTCGAATGACGGGCTTACTGGTAGTTCCCTGGGCATCTATCAGACGCTGTGGTGCTTAGATATGGGGCTACTTGCCTGCGCGAGAGGCATTGTGATTCAACAGAAGGCGCTCGACGTGTCGAACCGCCTTGCTGACAACTTCCGCTGGTCAACGGGGCGCCGTAACGCATTCCGCCATTCTTACTGGATGGGGCTGATGACCGTGCATGGCTTCACGTATGACGACGCGGTCACGCTCGGTGTCGCGCACGAGAAGGACACCGACACGCAGGGGGAGCTTCCCGGATCGGCCGACTCGAACGCTGATTTGCACAACAATTCCGTTGGCGCCCGCATCGGCGTGGATGTTCGACCGTGGTACGTGGCCGCGACCGGTGTCGGTGCCACCGCCAAGCACGAGAAGGAGCTAGAGGATAGGCTGATGCTGATGGTTGGCGGAGGTGTTCCCGGCCGTGGCCCCGCGGCACCTGAGAAGGGCCCTGCCTCCTACATCTCGGTGTGCACCCGCGATGGCTGGCTTATCATGATCGAACCGGGGAAGTGAGACGTGCGACGCACTGGGCGGCGACGGCGAAAGGTGTCCGTCCGGAGCTGGTCGGGCTTGGTGGCTGTTCCGCTGGCCTTGCTGCTCGTGGCGCTGGCAGGTGGATGCCAATGGTCTTCGCTCTCGGTCGTACATGTCACGATCTCGGACCCGGTCTGGTCGAACGACGGCTGGGTGTATTACCTGCGGGAGGAGGCTTCCGACGGCAGGCAGCTGTGGCGGCAGCGGCCGGCGCAGCGATCCGGGGAGCTTGTTTTGGACCAGGCTGCCGCCAAATCCGTCTGCCTCGACGGTGCGTTCAGTTTTCTCCATCGGTCGCCCGCTGGTGGGCTGAGAGTGGCGGTGGAGTGCGACTCCGGCACTCGTACCGAGTTGGTTGCCTACTCCGACGGGAGGCACCAGCTTGAGCCGCATGCATCGGTTTCGTTCCTTGGAGATGTTGCCCTCGTAGAGGGTGAGGCGACCGGCTATGCGGAGGTGCCACGCGAGTGTGGCATGGCTATCCAATCTCTCGTCGACGGCAAGCTGGGGGACCTTGACGCACTCATCACGGTGGATGGAAAGTCGCTCAATATTGGCGGCGGGGGCGATGACTGTAGCTCAGTCGTCTGGGTGCAGTCGCCGGCGGTTGCTCGCGGAAAATTGTTCTTCTTGGTCGCGTCGAACTCGTTCGGCAAACTGCCGGTGACGACATCGGATGTGTTGGAGGGGTTCACCTGGCAGCTCGTGCAGTGGGATCCAAAAAGTGGGTCAACGCAGTTTGTCGCCGAAATCCCTGGCATCGCCGACCTTGCAGCGAGCGGTCAAGAAATTATTGTGGCGGTCCATTCTCGGGGCAAGGGAAATGGGGTGTGGTCCATCGACGCCGCCAGTGGCAAGATGTTGCAAGTCGTGGATGGCGAAGAGGCCTATCATCCCAATTTCTCACCCGATGGCAAGGATTTCGTCTACGTCGAGGACCTTGGCCGCCTGAGGTTTGGGTCGCTTCCTGTCAATAAGTAATGCTCACGACCAGCCGCCACCCGCACCCGTCGGCGAAACTCGTCATCGATCGCGTCCCCCGTCCCGCTCTTCCGCCACGTCGTGAACCAGCGATGCGCCGCATCCGGCGGCGCCAGATCGCGAGGCATCATCCGCCACGGACAGCCCGACTGCAGCACACAGAAGACCGAATCCAGGATCAACCGATCGCCGTACTTGCGGAGCTGGCTGCCTTTACGCAGGTCTCGTACCGGCATCAAGGGTGCGAAGATCGTCCGCATCGCATCGGTCAAGCTCGACGGATAGCATGAACGGGCGTCATCCCCGCCGCAGTTGAAGTTGCGCACACAACGCGATCATGGCGGGGATGATCCATTTGTCGAGCACCCGCCATCGACATGTCTCGCCGTAACGCAACGCCCATACCGTTTACCCGACAGTCTCTCAGTCATGAACCTCTATTCCCCAGAGGGTGGTGTGACCTTCTATCCCTTTGCGGTTGGCTGATCTGGGCCCATACCCCGATGGGGTGATGTCGCGTTAGCACGCTCGTGAGTGGAAGTGCAGCGTTTCCGAATGATCTGACCGATGAGCAGTGGGCGGTGGTCGGGCCGTTCCTGCAGGCATGGAAGGACCGGCGTCCGTCGGTGTCGGGGCATCAGGGCCGTAACGAGCTACGGGAGATCGTTAACGCGTTGCTCTCAGGTTCTGTCAATCCCCTGGAACCGTGGAGGACTCGGTTATGCGGCCTGGTTCTCCAGGACGTATGTAGTTGATCGTTCGTAGTCGATCGGTGAGCGTCCGTTGCAGACGGAATGGCGGCGTCGGCGGTTGTAGAAGTCGGTGATCCAGGTGGCGATCTTCAGCCGGGCCTCGGTACGGGTGCGGAACTGGTGACGGTGGACGTACTCGACCTTGATGGTGGAGAAGGTAGCCTCGGCCACGGCGTTGTCGAAACACGACCCGACCCGGCCCATCGACTGGCGTACCTTCCAGCGGGCGCACGCCCGGGCGAAGTCGGCCGAGCAGTATTCGGCTGCCCCTGTCGCTGTGAAAGATCACCCCTGCGACGTCACCGCCGCGGGTGACCGCGGCCATTTTCAACGCGGCGACGACCAGGCCGGCGTCGTGGCGTTCGCCCATGGCGTAGCCGAGGATCCGTCGGGAGTGCAGGTCGATGACGGTGGCGAGGTAGAGCTTGCCCTCCTGCGTGGCGATCTCCGTCATGTCGCCGCACCAGGCCACGTCCGGCGCGGGCGCGGTGAACTGACGCTTGACCAGGTCCGTGGCGGCCGGCCGTTTGCCCTACTGGGTGCCCGTTCTGGTTCGGCGGCTGAGCTTCTGGTCGGTCATTGCGGGGTTGGTTGGTCGTGCCGGAGCAGGACAGCGTAGCCGGCGGCAAGGACGATCGCGACCGTTAGACCGGCACCGCATGCCTGGGTGACGGCTAGGAATACCATTCGCTGGGGGGCCACGTCCTCGACGGCGGCCAGGGCGGCACCGCCGGTGGCGGCGAGCCCGATGACCAGCCAGGCGGCCACCACGAGTACCCGATTGGCGGTCGGCCGTTGCTCAGGTACCGGCGACTGCCTGCGCCACCATCGGAGCAGCCAGACCACGACCACGACGGCGCCGACGATGGTGCTCACGCGCTGTATCCAGCGATAGCCCGGCGTGCCGAGGTGCGATTCAGCCAGCCAGCCGATGTGAGCAGCACCCCACATCCCGTCGTGCGTGAACGAATCCCACAGCACGTGCGTCAGCGCACCGATCACCAGGGAACCGACCAGCATCGCCGCGTAGCCAACCGACCATCGACGCTGAGACCCGGGCGAAGGTAGGCGTTCGCGCAGTCGAGCCGGCGAGATGGCGGTCAGGAAGCGGGCCAGCAGCCCATGCCAGAGGATCAACGCCCCAAGACCCAGCACCACGTCGACGCTGAGGACGCCGACGAGTGAGTGGGTCAGGGTCGCCTTCACCGGCAGCGGAAGATAGTAGGGGACATCAGGAGCCATGCTCCCAATCGCCAGGGCCGATGGCACCAGCCATGCTGACCGTGTCAACGGCAGCACAGCCGCGACGTGACTCCCCGTGAACGGCACCTCCGGCCCGCCTCCCTCGGTAGAATCCTAGAGACACCCAGCCGTAATCCACCAACCTCTGCCGCTGGAAGGGTTCAAGCGCCACCAACGGGAGTCGAAGCAGAAGCAAAGCGTCACCGGTGAGCTGATCGAGGCCGGCATCGGCGACCTGCCACTCAACGAGCAGTGGCTCCTCGAACTGGCCGAAGACGACAACTGGGAGACCTCCGCAGTCGCCAGCGCTCTCTCCAGGCGGGAGTGCCGTTATTTCCAGTCCCCCAACTGGCGCTGCCCGGCCTGGACCTGGTGCCGCTCGACGGCCTGCACAACTGACCATGTAAGGAATCGGCTTCACCGACGAGATCAGCGACGCCGACATCGACGCCATCGTCGCCGAAGCCCGGCATCGCTGCGCCGGCCTACCACCTTTGGATCTGTCATTCGGCCCGGTAGACCCCGACGCCGAAGGAATCGGCCTGCTCGTCCGCCCCTGGGACCGCGTCGAACACCTCCGCGCCACCATCCGGGACGCCATCGGCGCGGTGTGGCCCACTGTCCCCGAGCCCGCGCAAAGGTTCCGGCCGCACGTCACGATTGCCTACAGCGGCTCACCAGCACCAATCGAACCGATACGTGCCCGGCTGGCCGAACTCCGTCACCGGCCCCCGGTGCAGGTGACAATCAGACAGGTGCCGTTGATCGCGCTCCGACGGGAGAACCACACCTACCGATGGACGACAGTCGCGACGGTGCCCTCGGCCGAGTGACATCGGCTTGTCTTGACGGCCCACAGACCGTCCTGCCTCAGCCAGCTGCTGCCGTACTCCGCAGCAACGAGTCGTACGTGTCCGTTATGCGCGTCACCGTCACTCCGAGCGACCGGACCAGGCCGTCTAGACGTTCCTGCGCGGCCCGGCCGGACTCCTCGGTGCCGATCAACGCCTCTACCTCTACGAACGTGCCCAGCCCTTCGACGGCGTCCAGACATAGCGACACCTCACCCCACCGGCCGGTGCGGCGCCTCTTGACGATCTGTACCGTCGGTGTGAAGCCCATTGTCACCAGCGCGCCGTGCATCTGCTCCCGGTCGGCTACCACGGTCTCGTGTTCCAGGCAGGCCATCTCGTTGTCCACCGGCCGCTTGACGGTGAACAGGTGCCGGCCGTCCTGGGTGCGCAGCCGCGCGAACGGCACCCCGATCTTGCTCATGCCGTACCGCCACGCCGAAGGCGCGTATGCCTGATCGTCCTGACGTACCGCGTCGGACAACACAACTCCGTGAGCTGTCAGAGCCGCCAGCAGCGCCGTCTCGTCGCTCACGCGATATTTAACCTCGACTTCATGCACTGCTTCCGGGACAGCGGTCACGCCGCAGCAGCCTAGTCGCCGCCAACCCGCCGGTTGGCAGGCGCGCCGCCCGAGCCGAGTCGGCCGGCTCCGGCGGGGTGGCGGGGCTCCCGGTCCCTACAGGATCCGGCTACTGTGACAACACCCCGTACCCGCGCCTGTAGGAAGCCAGCCCTATGTCCAGCGCGCCGCAAGAGGTCCGCGAAGCCCGCCTCGCGCTTGGGCGCAAGCTGGCAGGGTTGCGTAAGGCCGCCGGCTACACCCAGAACAGCCTGGCACCGTTGACCCTGTACGGACGCAGCACCGTCGCCAACGTCGAGCTGGGCCGACAAAGCGTGGGCCGGGACTTCTGGGTCCGCTGCGACCAGATACTCGACACCGGTGGTGCGCTCGCCGCCGACTACGACCGGATGCAGGCCCGCGCCCGACAGCTGGATCGCTTGTCCGCCCTTCGTGGTCTGCCGTGGCCCTCTGGTCCGGACCACGCCGACGGTGAAGACGTCGACGGGCGATCGCCTCTTCGGGGCCGCAGGCCGGACGCTTCGCGGCCGGAAGGTGGTCTGCTCGCGGCAGCGCATACGCTCGGCCCAGCGGGGCTTGCTCTCGATGACCTCGACCGGTTCCATGCCGTGGGACGCGATGCCCCCCGCTACCTGGATGCCGACTTGGTCCGATACCTCGACAACGGACTGGACCGATGCGCCACCGCCGCCGGGGTCCACGGTCCACGGCACGCGCTACCGGGAGTGCTGGGCATTGTGGCCCTGGTCCAGCACTGCGCACGCGATGCGAAGCCGCAGGTGAGGCAGCCGCTGCTCGCCCTCGGTGCCCGGGCGGCCGAGTTCGCCGGCTGGCTGTACCGAGACTGCGGTCAGCCGTCCCCAGCGGACTACTGGCGCGACCGGGCAGCGGAGTGGGCCATGGAGGCCGCCGACTTCGCGATGCCGGGCTACGTGCTGATCAAGAAGAGCCAGTCAGCATGGGACGACCGTGACGCGCCCAGGATGCTCGGACTGGCCCGGGCGGCGCGAGAAGGGCCATGGCGACTCCCGGCGCGCGTCATGGCGGAGGCCGTGCAGCAGCAGGCTCGCGGTCTGGCGATGCTCGGCACCGGTCAGCGGCAAGTCGACGACATGCTGAAGGAGGCCCGCGACTTCCTCGACCTCGCCGCCGAGGACCGAACATCGTTGGCGGCTCACTACGACACCGTTCTATTCAAGGTGCAGACGGCGATCTGTTATGGGGAATCCGGACGCCCGGAGCAAGCCGTCGAAATCTACGGGTCGACGTTGACGCCTACCGTGTTCTCCGCCCGCGATCTCGCCTACTTCTCCACGCTGAAGGCTCAAACCCTGGTGGCCGTACATCGTCTCGACGATGCGGCGCTTGCCGCTACAGCGGCGATCGGCGCGGCATCGGCTGCGGGATCCGCCCGTACGCTCCGAGAGCTGTTCCGCCTGCGCCGTCGCCTCCAACCGTGGCACGCCCGCCCAGCCGTACACGAGTTTCTGCGGTTGATGGATGCGGTGTAGTCAGGACAACCACCCAGTGATCGACTGGATCGCCGCAGCCTGCCAAGCCTGGGTTCGTGGTTCCAGGTACTGGGGATCGTCGTGCGCCGCGATCCCGTGCTGCGCTCCTTCGATCTCGATCAACTCGGCCGGGCCAGCCAGTTTCTCGATGAGGTCGCGGGAACTCTGCACGGGGATGAACGTGTCACCGGTGCCGTGCAGCACCAGCGTCGGAACCTTGATCTGATCGACCGCTTGATCGGGTCGCAGGTAGAACACCTCGTTCAACAGTGGGCGACCGAGCTTGAACGTCGGCGAGTGCGGCAGAAAACCCTGTTGCAACAGCTGGCGTCCAGCGTCGTCATCGATCCGGTCGTCGGTCCAGTACGGCTTGTCGTCAATGAAACGCTTCTTGTAGTTGATCAAAGGGTTGATCAGAACCAGCTTCGCCAGCGACTCCGGATACCGCGCGGCGTAGAAGCCGCAGATGCCACCGCCGAAGCTGGCACCGAGCAGATGCACCGGCGCCGAGCCGGCGAGGGTCCTGGCATGTGCCAGCGCGGCGCGGATGTCGTTGAGCACGCCGGAGATGGTCAGATCCTCCTGACGACCTTCGCTCTCACCGTGACCCCGCAAGTCGAACCGCAAGGACGCGATACCGCCCGCGGCCAGTCCGTCCGCCAAGCGGGCGAAGAAACCACCCTCTTCCCGGGTGACACCGCCGCCATGTACGAGCACTGCGACCGAAGTCGATGGCGTCGCTGGCGCTACATATGTCCCCGCCAGCCGGAGCCCGTCGAGGCTTCGGAAGGCTACGGGCTGCGCGGGCGCTGTCGAAGATGACTCACCGAGCACGTCGTGTCCTCCGTCTGGCAAACGGCCTCGCCCGAGAGAGTACCGGCATCCGGCTGGAGTATTAGTAGTGCTTTGTTAGGTTGGGACGAGTTGGCGGCAGAGGGGGCAGAACCCGAGCCAGGTCGCGAGTAGGTACTGCAGTTGCCGCAGGACGGCGTACAGGCTCAGGTCTGCCCCACTGCTTTTGGGCGCGCCAGCCGCAGTTGGGTGAGGAACAGTTGGGCGGCCGCGGCGAGGGTGACGTGGCGGTGCCAGCCGATCCAGGAGCGTCCTTCGAAGTGGTCGAGGCCGAGGGCGGTCTTGAGTTCGCGGTAGTCGTGCTCGACGCGCCAGCGGCTCTTGGCCAGGCGGACCAGTTCGGCAAGTGGTGTGTCGGCGGGCAGGTCGGACAGCCAGTAGTCGCTGGGTTCGTCCTGGCCGGGAGGCCACTGCACGAGCAGCCAGCATTCGGGCAGGACACCGTCGTCACCGCGGTGCGGTCCGCGTCGGACGGCCCGGCCGGCGGGGCGCACCCGCAGGGCGAAGAAGTGTCCGGACAGGTCACCGACGGGCCGGTCGGGGTCGCGGTCGGGTGCGGGTAGCCGGGCACGCCAGCGCACCAGACGCGCCGCGTCGGCGCCGTGGGCGAGGGCCAGGTCCTTCAGGCTGCGAGCAGGGTGGGGGTACTTCGGTGTGGGATGGGGGCCGACTCCGGCGTAAGGGACCTCGACGGGCTGGGCGTCACCGGGTTGAGCCGTGGTGCTCGACGTGGTCGCCACGATGTAGCTGATGCCGCGTTCGGTCAGGCCCTGACGGAACTCCGCGACCTGGCCGTAGCCGGCGTCCGCGGTCAACAGCGGCGGACGCAGCCCCCATACGGCCAACTCGTCGAGCATTTCCAGGGCCATCAGCCACTTCGGCCGGTACCGCTCGGCGTCGGGGACCTTCGATGCCGTGCGCCGCCGGCGGATCTGGTCGATCTGCTCGGCAGGCGGCACCTGCACACGCACATGTGGTTTCTTCGCCCCGGCCTGGTCGCGCGTGACCGGCTGCTGGCGCAGCCTGCGGGCGTGCGCGTTCGCGGGCTTGCCGTCCGGGCCGGGGACGCAGGTGTCGTCCCATGACTCCGGCACGAACAGCCGCCAGTTCAGCACCGCCGAGGCGGCGTCGGTCGCCGCGTGGACGCTGACGGCGATCTGGCAGTTGGCGACCTTGCCGAGCGTGCCGGAATACTGCCGGGCCACACACGCCGATGCCTTGCCGTCCTTGGGAAACCCGGTGTCGTCCACCACCCACACCTGCGGCGCCACCAGGTCGACCGCGGCCGCCGCCAGCCGCCGTCGTACACCGGCGACATCCCAGGTCGAGGAAGTCAGGAACTGCTGCAACTGCTGGTGATCGACCCCGAGTCGTCCGGCCATCGGCTGCATCGACTTACGCCGGCCGTCCAGCATCAGCCCACGCAGATACCGCAGACCGGTTGCTCGCTGGTCCGACCGCCGCAACCCCGCGAACACCCCTGCCGCGAAGTCCTCCAACTGCGCCCGCACCCGAGCGATTTCCCGCTCATCCACGCACGCACCCAAACACCAGCACGACGCTCATACAAGCGACACGCCACAACGACCTAACAAAGCACTACTAGTACTCCAACGTCACTTCGCCTGTCTGCGCTGGTAGTGGGATCGGCGGGCTCGGGCTTGGGATGTTCGTCGCCAGACCGACCAGTGCAGGATGTGCTCTGGTGGGAGCGTCACGGCGAGGACGAAGGCGTTGAAGAGGTGGCGGATCTCGGCGACGGTCAGCGGAATGATCTCTGGGTCGGTGTCGGGCTGCCGCGCGGCGAGAATGGTCAGGACGGCGAGGGCGAGCATGGCCAAGGTGATGTGGCGGTGCCAGCCGGTCCAGCCTCGGACCTGGTAGTGGTCCAGGCCGACTTGGCCTTTGCCGGTCTGGAACAGCTCCTCAATGCTCCAGCGGGAACCAGCGACGGTGACGAGGGTGTGTAGCGGCGCCGGGCGGGGTGACCAGCACAGATAGAAGGCCAGCTCACCGGTACTGCGGTTGCGGCGGATCAGCAGACATCGATGCTCACCGGGGCTGGTGGCGGTGGTGATCCAGGCCCACAGGTACTCGCGTGGTCCTTTCGCCCCGGGTCCGCAGCTGTGCTGCTGCCACTCGCGGCTGGGGATCCGGTCGGCGAGGTCGTCGACGCGGATGAGGGTGCGGCCGTCGTTGACGTCCACGCGTCGGTCGCAGCCGACGGCCAGGACGTAGCCGATCCCGCGGTGTTCGAGGTCAGCGCGCAGTCCGGGGTCGGCGCCGTAGACCTCGTCGCCGGTAACCCACCCGAACGGGACTCCGGCGTCCAGGGCGGCGGCGATCATCTGCCGGGCCAGCGCAGGCTTCGTGGCGAACCCGACCTGGTCGGGGACGCCGGCGGCGGTGAGGCGGTCGGGCTGCTGACACCAGGTCGTCTCGGGTAGGTAGAGCCGACGGTCGATCATCGCCCGCCCGTGCGGGGCGATGTAGGCCAGGAACACCCCGACCTGGCTGTTCTCGATCCGACCGGCGGTGCCGGTGTACTGCCGCTGCACCCCGACCGAGGACAGGCCCTTCTTCAGGAAGCCGGTCTCGTCGCAGGCCAGCACCGCGTCGGGGTGCCCGAGCTGTTCGATCAGCCAGGCCCGAACGTCGTCGCGGACGGAGTCGGCGTCCCACACCGCCGTGCGCAGCAGCCGCTGCATCGCCTGCGGATCGTCGTGACCCGCCCGCTCCGCCAGGGACCAGCACGTCTTGCGTTCCACGCCCGACAGCAGTCCTTCCACGAACTGCCCGACGGTTCGACGGGGCTCAGCCCGCACGAACCGGTCAGCGACACGCGTTACCGCCTCGTCCAGGATCACCCGCCATCCGGCAGGGTCTACGCTGTGGCACGCGGCCACCGCACGATCTTCGATTGTCCTCACAAACCATCGATGATCAACGCGGTGGCCGTCTTCATACCCGCGCCACGCCCAACGCCGAACCCAAGTGACGTTGGAGTACTAGTCGTAGAGTCGTGGTCCTTTGGCGCCGTCGCCGCAGCTGCGGCGCTTCCATGCCAGGGTGGGCGCGTTGGCGGCGAGGACGTCCAGGCGGGAGTTGCCGACCGTGGTGGGGACCCGCTGGTTGCGGGGCACGGCCAGGACGTAGCCGATGCGCTGTTGCTGCAACCACGTCCGGAATTTCGAGTCCTGCCCGTATGCCTCGTCCGCGGTGACCCACTTCGCTAACAGGCCGGCGGCGATGGCACGTTCAATCATCCGCAGGCCCAGCGTGGGCTTTGTGGCGAACTCGACGCTCGTGGCGATGCCGGCTTCAGCGCGGCGAGCGGGGTCGTCGCACCAGCCGCGGGGCAGATACAACTCCCGGTCGACGGGGATCCGGACGCGACGGCCGAGTTGCTGCGCCGCGCCGACATGCTCCTGCAGGCCCTGCGGATGACGGACCCCGATCCCGGCGGGACGGCCGCGGTGGCCCGCTACATCGGGACCGCGCGGTTGCTCGCTGGCCGGGACAATCCCCCGATCGACGGCACGACGGCCGACATCGCGTGGCTGCTCCGGCAGACCGGTCACCGCGATGAGGCTGTCGACTTCGCCGAACACGGTCTGGCCAACCTGCGAACCGAGTTCGATGGTCGCAAGGTCATGTATGCGACCGAGAGCGTCCAGCTGCTCGACATGATCAAGGTGGCCCATATCCGGCTCGTCGCGCTGCTGCTCATGGATGCCATCGACCGCGGCGCCGAGGACCAAGCCGGCGAGATGGTCGAGGAGCTGACCACGCTCGACGTCTCCGGGGTCAGACCGGACTGCTGGGTCGAGGCCGCGTGCGCGGTTGCCCTCGCATTTCGGCGTTTTCCTGCTCCTGCCGGACCTTCCTCGGACCGGGCGAGTGGTGGGCATCGCGTCTGCAGTGATGGGTGCGCTCGTCGCCGAGGGGGATCTGCGCTGGTTCGCAGTGGTTGGGCCGCTGCTTGCGGCGTTGCCGGAGGATGAAGCAATACTGGCCTGGGCAAGCGGTCGTCGGTTCGAATCCGGCCGTCCCGACAAAGAAGAAGCCCTGACCAGCGGAAACGCGGTCAGGGCTTCGACTTTCTTCTATGAAGTTTTGAACCGTCCCCCGAAAACCCCCGTTTACCGGGTGCGGCATTCAAGTTTGTCATCGGTGTGCATCGTTGGGTGTGGGGATGTGTGTTGCCGGTTGGGGTGGGCGGCGAGGCGTTGCAGGACGTCGGAGACGTCTGGGACTTGGACGGGTTTGGCGGATGTAGTAGGTGGTGGTGACCTCTTCGCTGGAGTGGCCAAGTTGTGCGGCGGCGCTCTTTCGTTGATGAGGGTGGCGACGGTTTGCGGAAGGTGTGTGGGGTGTCCGCGGCGGCAGTTTGCGGGCCATGAGCATGCCGACGGCGGACCGAGTTGCTCAAAGCTCATCCGCTCACCCACCAGCGCCGCCTGATCAGCGACTGATCCCGCGAAGAGGGAATGGGCCTATCCGCTCGGCACGGCTGATGGCCCCGCGTGCTGACGCGCGGCGGCAATCAGGTCCGCCGGGTAGCCGGGTTCGGGCGGGCGATGATTTCGCCGGGGGTGCCCTGCTGGACCGGCACCCCTTCGTGCAGCACGATGATCTGGTCGCAGTTCTGCACGGCCTCACCGAGGTCGTGGGTGATGAACAGGACGGCCAGGCCGATGCCGTCGGCGAGGTGGCGCAGGGTCGCGGCGATGCCGGCCCGGGTGGAGACATCCAGCATGGAGGTGGCCTCGTCGGCGATCAACAGCACCGGATCACCGGCAAGGGCGCGGGCGATGGCGACTCGTTGCCGCTGTCCACCCGACAGCTGATCGGGACGTTTGTCGACCAGGTCGGTAGGGAGTCCGGCCAGGTCGAGGGCTCGGCTGATCCGGGTCGGGTGCAGGTGGCGGGGGGTACCGGCGATCCGCAACGGCTCCGCGACGAGGTCCGCGACCGTCATCGCCGGGTGCAGGGCACCGTATGGGTCCTGGGCGACGAAGCCGAGCCGGTGTCGTACGGCGCGCAGTCGCCGTCCCCGCAGGCGGGTCAGGTTGGTTCCGGCGACCTCGACCCGAGCGCCTCGCCCGGGCGCTGCCGGTGCGGCGGGAGGGCAGGCGTGACAGGCGGTGATCCGGTCGGTGCCGCCGGCGACACCCGACCGGATCACCACCCCGGTCAGTTGTCCGGCGGTGTCGCGGTGGCGGCGACGAGCAGGGACAGCTCTCGGACGAGGTTGTCCAAGGACTGGCCACTCTGCGCGCGGAGCAGTCCGAGGCTCAGGTCCGCCAAGAGGTAGAAACCGAGGGTCTTGGCCTGCTCGGAACTGAACGCGGCGAGGAGTTCCTCGGCACCGCCGAGGTCACCGCGATGCTTGGCCGCGATGACCCCGGCAGCGCGCTGCACCAGTTCCGCCGCGGCCGGGGTGAGGCCGGTCACGCCGGTCAGATCTTCGGCGCGGCGGCGCGGGCGGCATCGAACCGGGCGATCACGTCCGACCAGTTCACCAGGTTCCACAACCGGTCCACGTAGTCCGGTCGCACGTTCTTGTACTGCAGGTAGTAGGCATGCTCCCAGGCGTCGAAGACCAGCAGCGGCGTGGTGCCCTGGCCTACGTTGCCGTGGTGGTCGTAGACCTGTTCCACGATCAGTCGCTGCCCGAGCGGCTCCCAGGCCAGCACGCCCCAGCCGGAACCCTGCACACCCTTGGTCGCCGCCGACAACTGGCCGGCGAACGCCTCGAACGAGCCGAAGTGCTCGTCGAGCGCCGCTGCCAACTCGCCGTCGGGGCGGTCACCGCCGTCTGGGGACAGGTTGCCCCAGAAGATCGAGTGCAGCACGTGACCCGAGAGGTTGAACGCGAACGTCTTCTCCAGGCCGACCAGCGTGCCGAAGTCGCCCTTGGCGCGGGCTTCGGCGAGCTGCTCCAGACCGTCGTTGGCGCCCTTGACGTACGCGGCGTGGTGCTTGTCGTGGTGCAGTTCCAGGATCTGTCCCGACATCGCCGGCTCCAGCGCGCCGTAGTCGTAGGGCAGGTCGGGCAGGGTGTAGACAGCCATCAGAGTTCCTCCAGGGTTGCTGCCAAGATGATGCTCTTGCCACTATCTTGCAATAGAAGCGGTGATGGCGCGGCGAGGAGGGCGGTTGACCACATCGAAGACCGACCGCGTGAACGCCGCGGTGCGGCGGCTGCGTCGCGCCGGCCTACGTAACACCGCCGCCCGACGAGGAGTGCTCGACCAACTCGCCCATGCGGTAGGCGGCCGCGGGCACCTCACCGTGACCGAGTTGCACCACGCGCTGCTCGCCCATGGTGTGGCCGTGGAACTGTCGACAGTGCATCCGGTGCTGCGGCAACTGGTCGAGTGGGGCACTGCGCACACCGTGCCGGTCGGCCGAACGACCACGCTCGGTCTCGCCGACGACGCGCACCACCACGCCGTCTGTGGCGCCTGCGGCGACATGCGGCAGTCGCCCGAGGCGGTCGACGCGAGCCTCGCCACCGCACGCGCCGTCGGGCCAGATCTGCCCGCCCAGCCCGGCGGTGTCGTCGTCTACGGACGGTGCGCGGGGTGCCGGACAGCGACCCGATAAGGGCACAACCCGTCGGCGTACGGTCGGCCCCGACGACGGTGGGATCACAGCGCCCACCCCGTGCCCGCGGCGCCGGCACGGGCAACCGCAGCGGGCTGGCCGACAGCTATCGACTCGCCCTGCGGGCGATGGCACTGGCCAACGCACGGCTCGACGATCTCACCGACGCGCGGACGCTGCTGGCCGACCATCCCCCACTGTCCGCCGTCGTGGACACCGACCTGCACAGGCTGCAGGTGGTCGGACATCGCCTGCGTCAGGTGTTCCAGAGCGTGACGGCAGGCGGCGAGCGGGAGGCGGTGGACGAGCTCAAAGCCCTGCTGGCCCGGTACCGATTCCGGCCAATGATCTCCGGCACCTCGGCGGTCGACTGGCCGTGCACGTCGCCACACCTGGCACACCGCGCTCGGTCGAGTACGTCGCCGCCGCCGTGTGGGGACTCGCCGTGTGGCTGTGTGAACGGGGTATCGACCGGCTCGGCGTCTCGCGGAACCACGGTGCCCGACCGCGTTCCTCGACGACAGCAGCAACCGATGCCGCCGGTTCTGCTCCGACCGGTGCGCCACCCGCCACCACGTCCGCGCCCACCGCGCCAGACACCGCGCCACCCAGCCCTGACCACTGCCCAGGGAAGCCGGTCGATGGTCACGGCGCAGCCGGTGGAATGAGGAGCTTTACCGAGTGTGGCGACCCAGGTAATCGGGAGCCGAGCCCGATCCGGACTGAGCTTCCCCATCCGCACCCGGACGAGGCCGACCTTTACGCAGACCTGCTCACCGACCGGTATGCCCCGGGGATCGATGGTTGTTCTTAATCCCTTGTGGCGGTCACGCCGGATGGCTGATCCGGCTGGAGGGGGTCCCCACCCGTCACGGTGACATACGGTGCGTGTCTGGTCGCGGATTGACAGCGGCTGTGGGGTGGACGAGACTGGCGCGACAATTGAACAGCCGCGTGTGCGTGCGGGGGAAGTCCGGTCGAAGTCCGGCGCTGGCCCGCAACGGTGGGCCGCCAGGGGTATCCCTGGTGGCGAGCCCGAATACCTGCCGTGCCCGCGAGTCCTGCTCCTCACCCGTCGTGGCCCACGGGTCGGAGGCCGGCCAGTCGCGCCCTCGCCGGGCGGGCCGGGTTCTGATGACCGCCGGGCCGGAAAGGCGCTTCCGATGGTCGTCCGCCTGAGCCGGCACCGCCTGCTCGCCCTGTTCTGCGGCGTACTCGCCGCTCTCACCCTGGCCACCCCGGCGGTCGCCGCGCCCACTCAGGTGGGTGCCGTCCGGCCGGATGCGGCCGCTGGTTGGCTGGCCCGCCAACTCGTTGACGGGGAACGTTTCGAGACCGTCTTCGACGGCGTCGCGTACCCGGACCAGGGGCTGACCCTCGACGCGGTCTTCGCGTTCGCTGCCGCCGGTGCCGCCGACGACTTCGGCGCCCAGGCCCTGGCCTGGGTCACCCGACCGGGCGTTCGCGACGGGTACATCGGCGACGGAGTCACCGAGGCGTACGCGGGTGCGACCGCCAAGCTTGCCCTCGCGGTCGCGGTGCGCGGCGGTGACCCGACTGACGTCGGCGGTGTGGATCTCATCGCCCGGCTGCGCTCGCTCCAGTCGCCCAGTGGCCGTTTCACCGACCTGTCGGCGTGGGGTGATTTCAGCAACGCGTTCAGCCAGTCGTTCGCCATCCTCGCGTTGGACCGGACCACGCAGGGCGTGCCGGCGGCCGCCGCCGGGTGGCTGGCCGGCACGCGGTGCCCCGACGGCGGCTATCCGCTGCTGGCGGCGCAGCCGGTCTGTGTCTCCGATGTGGATGCCACCGCCGTCGTGGTGCAGGCGTTGCGTGCCGCCGGCCGGTCGGCCGACGCCGCTGCGGGGCTGCGCTGGCTGGTTTCCGTGCAGCGCGTCGACGGCGGTTTCGCCAGCGCGGGCGGGGTCGCGAATGCGAACAGCACCGGGTTGGCGGCGCAGGCGCTGCGCGACGGGGGTCGGCCGGTGGCCTGGCTGCGGGCCCGGCTCTTCCTGGCCGGACTACAGGTCGGCTGCGCCGCGCCGGTGGCCGACCGGGGAGCGGTTGATTTCGACGGTGGGGTCTTCGACCCGGCGACCGCCACCCGCGCCACCGCCCAGGCCGTGCTCGGCCTGACCGGCACCGGATATGCCCGGCTCACCACGGCCACCGCGTCTCCCGGTGCCCCCATCCTGCGCTGCCGCTGACGGTCCAGACAGCGCCCGTCCCCTCGAAGGAGTGTCCATGTCCTTTGTCCAGATTCCCGTCCGTAGGTGGCTCGCCGGTGTGCTGGCCACCGCCGTAGTCGCTCTCGGACTGATCGCTGTCGAACCGTCCCCGCGGGCTGGGCAGGCCGCCGCGTGCACCGGGACGTCCGGTGTCACCGTGGTGGTCGACTACGGTTCGCTCGGTGGCGGCGTCCAGGTGGCGTGTGCTCTCGGTGACCCGGCCACCGGGCTTGCCGCGCTGCAGGGCGCCGGCTTCACGGTGACCGGAACGCAGCGGTGGGGCCTGGGGTTCGTCTGTCGGATCAACGGTCAACCGACCGCCGCGACTGAGCCCTGCGTCAACACCCCGCCGGCCAGCGCGTATTGGTCGTACTGGCACGCCTCGGGCAGCGGCGCCGCCTGGACGTACAGCACGCTGGGGGCGACGAGTTACAACCCGGCGCCGGGCACGGTCGAGGGATGGTCCTTCGGTGCCGGTGTGGCACCCAGCATCACCGCCCCCTGACCTGCAGATCGGGCTGATGAGCCGCTGACGCCCGCCGGGTGTCGACGCCGTCTGGCACCGTAGGGCGACCGCACGGTACGGTGTCGACACCCGGCGTGTCGGGCACACAACTGAATGCGTCCCTTTCGGGGGGAAGCCGGTAAAGCCGGCGCTGACCCGCAACCGTGAGCGAGCCCTGTCTCGCGAGCCGGAATGCCCCGAATCGGACGAGCGGCTTCCACTGTCGAGGTCTACAGGGTGAAGTCCGGGCAGCCGACTTTCGGCACGTCGTCGCGACGGCGTTGCCGGTGCCTTCCGGAGCTTTCACCGACCGCTCTGCGAAAGGCACCCCTGATGCCCACATCCCCGCTCCGGCGCGTCGGCGCCGGTCTCGGCGTCGCCGTCGCCACGGCGCTCGCCATCGTCGTCGCCACACCCCCTTCTGGGGTGGCCGCCTCCTCTGCGGCCCACAGCGCTGCCGCGCGTGACGCCGCAGCCTGGCTCGCCGGCGAGTACGCCGACGGTGTCCTGCCCGGGCCGTTCGGTGGTGCCGACTGGGGCCTCACCATCGACGGCATGCTCGCCCTGGCCGCCACCGGCGTCGACCCGTCGACCCGGCAGGCGGCGACCGCGCAGATCGCCGCGAACGTGCGCTCCTACAACAGCTACGACGACTGGGGCATCGAGGGCTTCACCGACGGTGGCGCCACCGCGAAGTTGCTCTATGCGGCCTCCGCCGCCGGCGCCGATCCGACCGACTTCGGTGGCTGGGACCTACGGGCGGAAACCCTGGCGCTGGTCTCCGGGGCGCACACCGGTCACCAGCACGGTCGGATCACCAGCCGCACCACCGACGAGTCCGGCCAGGACCCGTCCAACACCTTCGATCAGAGCTTCGCGGTCCTCGGTCTGGCCCGCAGCGGCGGCGCACCGCAGGAGACGGTCGACTTCCTGGTCCGGCAGCAGTGCGCGGCCGGTGGGTTTCGGCTGTACCCGGATGCTGCGGGCGCACCGTCGCCGTCCTGCGACGCCGAGAGCAACGCCACGCTCGATGTCGACTCGACCGCGATGGCCGTCCAGGCGCTGCTGGCCGCGGGTGCCGACGACGCGGCGGGACGCGGCGCGGACTGGCTGGTGGCACAGCAACGCGCCGACGGGTCCTTCGGTGGGTCCGGGCCGACCAGCGGCGCGAACTCCAACAGCACCGGCCTCGCCGGTCAGGCACTCGCCGCGGCCGGTCGCGACACCGAGGCCACCCGGGCCGCCCAGGCCCTGGCAGCGCTGCAGCTCACCGGAGCCAACGGTGGTGCTGCTACGGCTGACGCAGGAGCCATCGCCTACGACACCGGCGCGCTGACCGAGGCAGTCGACGAGGGCATCACCGACAACCTTCGGGACCAGTGGCGTCGCGCTACCGCCCAGGCGCTGCTCGGCCTGGCCCAGGTGCCGCTCGGCCGGATCGGTCTCGACCCGCCGCCCACCGGCGGCCCCACCCCGTCGACCAGCGCGTCGCCCACGCCCACCGGCTCGCCCGCACCGACACCGACACCGACACCGACGCCGACCGACGCGCCGACCGCCAGCCCGACGCCGAGCGACACGCCCACCGCCGGCCCGACGCCGAGTGACACACCGTCCACGCCTGTCGCCACGCCGACCGTGAGCACCAGCCCGGTCGCGGGCGGACCGGGACGCCTGCCGACCACCGGCGTGGCCATCGGCGGGTACGTGCTCACCGCGCTGCTGCTCGTCGGCGGCGGAGCGGTGCTGCTGGTGCTGGGCCGCCGGCGGGCCACATGAGCAGCCGGGCGGTCCGTGCGGCAGTGGTGCTCGCGGTGACCGCCGCGAGCACGGCCGTCGGGGCGGCTCCGGCCCAGGCCGCCGGCCGCGCCGGTCATTGTCCGGACGCCGACGGGGTGACCGTGGTGGTCGACTTCAAGGAACTCGGCGGTGGGGTGGTGGTCCGCTGCGCCCCGGGCGACCAGGCCACCGGCCTTGCCGCGCTGAAGAGCGCCGGCTTCCAGATCACCGGCACCCTGCGCTGGGGCGAGGGCTTCATCTGCCGGATCGAGGGTAAACCCTCGGCCGCGACGGAGAAGTGCGTGGACACCCCTCCGGCCAGCGCCTACTGGTCGTACTGGCACGCGCCGGACGGCGGTGCCTGGACGTACAGCGACAAGGGGGTCCTCAACCGCAAGCCCCCGGCGGGCAGCTTCGAAGGCTGGTCGTTCTCGCTGAACCGCAGCGCCGACAATGCGCCGCGACCCGCGGTGGCACCGAACCGGCCGGCACCGCCGCGCACCACACCACCGGCACCGCCGCCGCCCCGCACCTCGGCACCGGCCCCGCCACCACCCGCACCTACCCCACCAGCACCGGGCAACCCGCCACCCGCCCTCCCGCCACCGACCGCGGACGCACCCGTGGCACCCGGCGTCGGCACCCCGACCGGTGCAGGTGGTACGCCCGCCGCCTCGGTCCCGGTCGCGCCGACCGGCGACCCGTCGGGCCCTGCGCCGCAGGTGCCGCCGACGGCGAGCGTCGTTCCGCCCCTGGGCGCCGCCCCCGTGCCGTCGACCGACCCGACGGGCTCGCTCCCGCCGGTCGAGGTGACCGGGGCCCGGGACGGCGACGGTCTGCCGCTGGGCACCCTGGCCGGGCTGTTCCTGCTGGTGGCACTGGTCGGCGGCGGTGTCCTCGCGGCCCGTCGTCGGCGTACCCCGGATGACTGACCGGGCCGTCGTCGACAGCGGACCGCCCGCCCGGGTGTCGGCGTGGTCCGGGGCCCGGTCCGTCCGGGCCGGCCGGCTACCGCGCAGCCTGCACCCGGGCGCGTGGTGGTGCTGGGCGCTGGGGCTGGCCACCGCCGCCAGCCACACCACGAACCCGCTGCCGCTGGCGATGATCGTCGCCGCGGCCGCGCTGGTGGTGGTCCGTCGTCGCGGCGACGCCCCCTGGGCGCTGGCGTTCCGGATGTACCTGGTGCTCGGTGCGGTGATCGTGGCGATGCGGGTGCTGTTCCGCCTCGTCTTCGGCGGTGGTCAGGGCGACCACGTCCTGCTCCACCTGCCGGAGATCCCGCTGCCCGCCTGGGCGGCCGGTATCCGGCTGTTCGGTCCCGTCGCCGCCGAACAACTCCTCGGCGGCTTCTACGACGGGCTGCGGCTGGCCACGATGCTGATCTGCCTCGGTGCCGCCAACGCCCTGGCCAACCCGAAGCGGCTACTCAAGGCCGTACCCGGCGCCCTGTACGCGGTCAGCACGGCGGTGGTGGTCGCCCTGTCGGTCGCCCCGCAACTGGTCGAGAGCGTGCTGCGGGTACGCCGCGCCCGCCGACTGCGCGGTGCTGCCGGGCACGGCCTGCGCGCCCTGCGGGGCATCGCCCTGCCGGTGCTGGCCGACGCCCTGGACCGGTCCCTCGCCCTGGCGGCGGCGATGGACTCGCGGGGTTACGGACGCACCGCCGCCGTACCGGCCGGTCAGCGTGCACTCACCGGTGCCCTGGTGCTCGCCGGGCTGGTCGGTGTCTGCGTCGGCACGTACGGCCTGCTCGACGCGACCGTGCCCGGCTACCTCGGCCTGCCGATGCTGCTCGCCGGGCTGGCCACGGCAGTGGCCGGAATGCTGCTGGCCGGGCGTCAGGTGCGGCGTAGCCGCTACCGCCCCGACCGGTGGCGGCTGGCCGAGCTGGCCGTCGCCGGGTGCGGCCTGGCCACTGCTGCGGTGATGACGATGGCCGGCACGGTGGATCCGGAGCGGCTCTACCCGCCGGTCAGCCCGCTCACCTGGCCGGAGTTGACACCCCTGGTGGTGCTCGCCGTGCTGGTGGCGGTGGCACCGGCCTGGCTGGCCCCACCGGCACCGACGGCGAACCCCGCCCCGCGACCGCTGCCCGTGCCACCGGCGGCGACCGGCCGTACCGACCACACGTCGCCTCGCGACACCGCCCAGCCGGAGGCACACCGATGATCGACTTCGACCGGGTCACCGTCCGGTACGCCGAGAGCCGCGAGCCGATGCTGCGCGACGTCCGCCTGCACATCCCGGAGGGCGAGCTGTGCCTGGTCGCCGGGCGCACCGGAGCCGGCAAGTCGACGCTGCTGCGGGCCATCAACGGCCTGGTGCCGCACTTCACCGGCGGCACCCTGTACGGCACCGTCACCGTGCACGGCCGGGACACCCGGGCACATCCGCCGCGTGACCTGGCCGACGTCGTCGGCGTGGTCGGCCAGGACCCGCTCGCCGGCTTCGTCACCGACACCGTCGAGGAGGAACTCGCCTACGGCATGGAACAACTCGCGCTGCCCGCGCCGGTCATGCGCAAGCGCGTCGAGGAGACCCTCGACCTGCTCGGCATCGCCGAGCTGCGGGACCGTCCGCTGCGGACGCTCTCCGGCGGGCAGCAGCAGCGGGTCGCCATCGGCGCGGTCCTCACCAGCCACCCGCAGGTGCTGGTGCTCGACGAACCGACCTCGGCGCTGGACCCGACCGCCGCCGAGGACGTCCTGGCCGCCGTCACCCGCCTGGTCCACGACCTCGGCGTCACCGTGGTGGTGGCCGAGCACCGACTCGAACGCGTCGTGCAGTACGCCGACCGGCTGCTCTACCTGCCCGGCGACGGCACTGTCGTCGACGGGCCACCGGACGCCGTGCTCGCCGGCATCGAGCTGGCCCCGCCGTTGATCGAGTTGGGCCGCGTCGCCGGCTGGACACCCCTGCCGCTCTCCGTCCGCGACGCCCGGCGTCGTGCGGGCGACCTCCGGCAGCGGCTCGCCGACGCGTCGCCCCCACCGGCCGCGCCGGTGCCGGACGGCGTACCGGCGCTGACCGCGCGGGGCGTCGTGGTGCGGTACCCGGGCACGGTGGCGGTGCGCGGCGTCGACCTCGACCTACACCCGGGACAGGTCGTCGCGCTGATGGGCCGCAACGGCTCCGGGAAGTCGAGCCTGCTCTGGGCAGTGCAGGGCAGCGGCCCACGCCAGAGCGGCACGGTGACCGTGCCCGGCCCGGACGGCGACACCGATCCGAAGGCGCTGCCCGCCGCGCAGGCCCGACGCCGGGTCGGACTGGTCCCGCAGACCCCCGGCGACCTGCTCTATCTGGAGACGGTGGCGGCCGAGTGCGCCCAGGCCGACCGGGAGTCCGAGGTGCCCGACGGGACCTGCCGGGAGTTGCTGGACCACCTCACCCCCGGGCTGCCGGCCGACCGGCACCCACGGGACCTGTCGGAGGGGCAGCGGCTGGCCCTCGCGCTCGCGGTCCAGCTCACCGCCGCCCCGCCGGTGGTCCTGCTCGACGAGCCGACTCGGGGGCTGGACTACCGGGCCAAGCGGCAGTTCGCCACCGTGGTCCGCCGGTTGGCCGCGCAGGGTCGGGCGGTCGTGGTCGCCACCCATGACGTCGAACTCGTCGCCATCCTCGCCGACCGGGTCGTGGTGATGGCTCAGGGCGAGATCGTCGCCGACGGTACTGCCGCCGAGGTCATGCTCGCCTCACCGGCGTTCGCGCCCCAGGTCGCCAAGGTCCTGGCCCCGCAGTCCTGGCTGACGGTGGACCAGGTCACCACGGCGCTGACCCGAACCGAGGTGCCGCGATGAGCGTGCTGCGGGTCGCCCCGCGCACCGCCGTCATCCTGACCCTGGCCTCCGTCGCCGCGCTCGCCACCTTCACCTGGCCGTTCTTCGTCCCCGCCCAACCTGAGAGCATGGCCCGCACCACCGAGGCGCCGCTGGTCTTCATTGTCGTCCTACCGATCCTGCTCGCGCTCGTTCTGGCCGAACTCAGCTCCGGCGGCATCGACAGCAAAGCCCTGGCGATGCTCGGCGTACTCGCCGCCGTCAACGCCGCCCTACGCCCGCTCGGCGCCGGCACCGCCGGCATCGAAACGGTGTTCTTCCTGCTCGTGCTCGCCGGCCGGGTCTTCGGACCCGGGTTCGGTTTCCTGCTGGGTGCCATCTCGCTGTTCGCCTCCGCGCTGCTCACCGCCGGGGTCGGACCCTGGCTGCCGTTCCAGATGCTGGCCGCGGCCTGGCTGGGGCTCGGCGCGGGGTTGCTGCCGTCCCGGCTGCGGGGGCGGGCCGAGATCGCCGTGCTGGCCGGGTACGGCGCGGTCGCCGCCTACGCGTACGGGCTGCTGATGAACCTCTGGTTCTGGCCGTTCAGCGTCGGCGCGGACACTCAACTCTCCTACGTCGCCGGTGCACCGGTGCTGGAGAACCTGCACCGCTTCGCGGTCTTCACCGCCGTCACCTCCACCTTCGGCTGGGACACCGGCCGGGCGGTCACCACCGCCGTCGCCATCGTCCTGGTCGGACCGGCTGTCCTGGCCGCGCTGCGCCGAGCCGCCCGCCGGGCCGCGTTCGACGCCCCGGTCACCTTCGCCACACCATCGGCACCTGGGCCTGTGCCGATCACGCCCGCAGAGGATGGTGGTTGCGGTGTGCGCCCGCAGGGCAGCGGACAGCAGGTTCCGGCGGTCGACCCTCATCTTCCGCCACAGACGCCCTTCCCATAGCGACGCACTCGCGAACGGGTAACCGGACAGGGTGCTGAAGTGACCCCTATCGGCCGGACACCTCGATGTCTGTCAGGGACTCTCGGTGGATCTTCTCGTAGGTGTCGGGGCTGACGTTACCCAGACGGCTGTGTCGGCGGCGAGGATTGTAGAAGCCCTCGATGTAGGAGAAGACCTCTATCTCCAGCTCATGCCGTGACGGCCAGGCCCGGGTGTAGACCAGTTCGGTCTTGAGGGTGGCGAAGAACGTCTCGGCCATGGCGTTGTCGTAGCAGTCGGCGACCGAGCCCATCGACGCGAGGACGCCGCAGGAACGCAGGGTTCGGCCGAACTCGAACGACGTGTACTGCTTGGGATCCGCGGTCGGTGTGCAGAATGCAGCCGTCCAGGTCGGCGCGTCTGGCGGCGGCGTTGTCCAGCGCGGTGACGGCCAGGCGGGACTTCATCCGCGAGTCGATGGAGTAGCCGACGATCCGGTTGGACCAGGCGTCCTTGATCGCGCAGAGGTAGAGCTTGCCCTCGGCGGTGTGGTGCTCGGTGATGTCGGCCAGCCACAGCCGGTTCGGGCCGTCGGCGGTGAAGTCGCGGCGCACGAGGTCGTCGTGCACTGGTGGGCCTGCCTTGCCGACCTTGCCGCGACGCTTGCGCTTGCCGAACGCGCTCCACCAGCCGTTACCGGAACAGATCCGCCACGCCGTGCGATCAGCCATCGGCTGCCCGGCGTCGCGGGCCTCGTCGGCCAGGAACCGGTAGCCGAACTCCGGATCGTCACGGTGGGCGTCGAACAACGCGTTGGCCCGGTACGCCGCCACCTCCTCGGCGCTGGCGACGGGTCGGGCCAGCCACCGGTAGTAGGGCTGGCGAGCGATCTTCAACACCCGGCACGTCACCGCGACGGGGATCCCGTCGGCGGCCAGCTCGCTCACGAGCGGGTAGAGCCTTTTCCCGGCAGATTCGCCTGCGACAGGTAGGCCGCAGCCCGGCGCAGGACCTCGTTCTCCTGTTCGAGGAGCTTGATCCGCTTGCGGGCCTCGCGCAACTCGGCCGACTCACCGCTGGTCGTGCCGGGCTTCGCGCCAGCCTCGACGTCAGCCTGGCGCAACCACTTGAACAACGTCATCGGGTGCACCCCGAAGTCCTTCGCGACCTGCTCGACCGTCACGCCCGGATCACGGTCACGGGCCACCCGAACGACATCATCGCGGAACTCACGAGGGTAGGGCTTGGGCACAGCGACATCCTTCCAGCCCGCCAACAAGGCAAGCCAACTCAGATGTCACCTACCGGTGCAGCAGACCCGAGTGTGTGCGCGGACCTCGCCAGGGCGATGTCCACGCTGTGGCACGGCCGCGGCGCCGAAGACGTCCGTTGGGCAGGGCCCGGGGAGCGGTGGAAGGGGCTGGCGACGGCGGCGGAGGATCAAGCAGCGGCAGACGAAGCGGTTAGTTCCACGGCGCAGGAGGTTTCTCAGACCGCAGCCGAGCTGCTCGTTGACGACGAGATTGCTGTCCACGACGAAGACGAGGCTGCAGCACGGGTTGGAGGCAGCGCTGATGATCCGTCGGGCGGGGAAGGCGCCGTGCGTGGCCTGGTTCTTCGCATTACCGGCAACGGCGCGGCGGCCATCACACACGCCCGCGCAGCCCAGGCAGATAGCCACCGTAGCGGAGGTCTCCCAGGGATATCCGCCGGATAACCGCGTTGTTGAGTCAGCCAAGCCGCCGCCGGGCGGCCGATCACGGGCGTGCGCGCGGTTGATGGCCCTCTGCCAGCAGGGCGGCCGACAGCTCGACCGCTTGTGGGACAGTCAAGTCACGGGTTCAGGCGATCGCATCGTCGATGAGGCCATAGGGCGGTTGGTCCGCCCGTCCGGAGTAACGCACGACAACATCGTCCTCGACCTCGGCGGGCGGGGCGTTGTCGACGATGATGATCTGGGTCCCGGCCCCTCGGCCGGTGAGCCAGGTGTGCAGGTGCTTGTAGAAGTCCGCGATCGTTACGGTGTCGGCGAACTCGGCATCGCGTTCGCCGGTTTGGCCGAGGTTTTTCTGCGGGCTGTCCAGGAAGAGAAAGCCGGGGTGGGAGCCACCCGACTCCCAGGAGACCTCGAAGATCGCGAGGATCCACGCGAGGGAGATCAGGGTCCGGCCGCCGGAGGATGCCGAGGTGTATCGGAGGTCGCGCACGAACGGGACCAGCTCGTCATTCAGACGGGCGCTACTCAGTTTCGGATACCGCCAGTCGGCCAGGATCGCGGCGAACCGGTCGCTGATGGTCCGGATGATCCCGGCTCGGTCCGTCCGATCTTGACCAGCATTAGCGAGTTCCTCGCGAAGGACCTTGACCGAGGTGTCCAAGCGGAGCACGTCGTTGGCTCGTCTTTCGAGGCTGCTGACCATCTGCAACCCCGTTCTGGCGAGCTGAGCCGCAGCAGTGGCGTTCTGGCGCCGCCGGGCAAGAGCGTCACGTTCGGCGAGGTAAGGGCTTATCGCCCGAGTGGTGGCCTGATCAACTTCGGCTGCTGCTTGCCGTTCAGCGGTACGAGCGGCTTCCATGCGTGGCCTGAGCCGGCTCACTTCTGCGTCCAGGTCATCCACAAATCTGGTTAGCTCGGCCAGGCGCGCTTTGGTCGCGCGCAGCTCGGTGCTGACGTCGAACGGGTTAAGAGAGCTGTCGCCATCCGGCAACACACCGGTTCCTCCGCTCGGACCGGCGGCCGCGCCGTTGATGGCGCCGCTCTGCTCCGGCACGGCTGGGGGCGCTACGTCGCCGAGAGTCAGCGTGCCAGTCGTATCGGCGACCGAGGCGTGGCACAACCCGCACGCCCCGCCTTCGACCCTGATGGTTCGTCCGAGGGTGGATAGACATGCTGGGCAGACCTTGATCTGGAGCGGGTCGAAGAGCTGATGAGCTTCAGTGAGCATGGTCAACTTGGCTACGTCGGCGGCGTACTGTGCCCGCAGCGGAACCATCCGGCGGAGCTGTGTCTCGCGGTCGCGAAGCTTCGCCTCAGCGCGACGTGCTTCCTCCGCGGCTGCTTGATGCCGCCGCCGCTGCGCCTCGGCGAATCCAGCGGCGGCGGCTACACGCTGGTCGATCGCTTCCTGTTCTCGGGCAACGACGGCCAACTCCTCGGCAGCTCGGTCACGGGCCATTTCCAGCTCCATGCGCCCGCCGAGTCGTTGTTCCTCGACGATCTGCTGTGCCGCTTCGTATGCCACCCGGGCCCGGGCCAGCCGTGTCTCCAGGTCTTTGATGCGCTGTCCGAGGTCTACCGCGCGGTCGTCGTGGACGTCGAACACCACGTCGACGACCTGGCGTAGTTTGAGCGCCTTCATGTGCTGGGTCTCGAACAGCAAGGACTTGCTCGCCACGCGCTCGTTCGGTAAGAAGCACAGTCCCATCAGGTCTCGGAAACTGAGCGGGTCTGTGCCAGAGTTCGCCTGGGTGGGGGCCTCGCGGAGCTGGACGCCTTCCAGCCCGCAGTGCATTAGCAAGAGAGAGGAGAGGCTGTCCGGGCTGCCGGGCGGTTTGATCGGCCGTCGTTCAACAGGGGGGCCAGCGCCGTCGTCGAGCATGCCGGGGCGTAGGAAAACCTGGCCGGCTTGATCCCCGAGGCCACGCTCGAGGACGTACGGCGTACCGGACAGTTCCAGCTCGACGAAGGCGTGTAGGACCTTCGCGATCACTTCTGGGTGTCGGGGGTAGTCGCCAGCGCCTAGGCAGTAGTCGATGAATTCCAGGACGGTCGACTTGCCCGTGCTGAAGGCCCCAGCGATGACGGACAAGGAGTTGAGGTTGCCTGTCTCACGATCAACGAAGTCGACCTGGTAGTGGCGTTCGGGCCCGACGAGCCGTAGCCGGCGGATTCGGATGCCTCGTCTGCCCGGCGGCGACGAGGCAGGGTTCGCGGGTGATGTCATGACGACCTGCCCACCCTGTCTTCGCCGAAGGCGTCCGCTTCGTCCAGATCTTCGGGCTCAACGAACAGGTCGGCCAGGTCGATGCGGTGGGGGCCCGAGGGCTGGCGAGTCCATTCGGTCACCTTCTCCCGGAGCGGTCCGGGCCGGACCTTCCTCAGCCTGCGTACGACAATGGTCGCTGCGGTCGTGTAGGAGTGCGCGTACATGGCGGTGAACCGCATCGCCATGTCGACGCCGGCGTCCGTCAACCGGTAAAGGATGTGCCCACGAACTGCGGTGGTCGCCAGGTCGTAAGCGAGCAGGAGCGCCAAGTCGTGCTTGAGCCGCTCTCGCCGTGTGGCGAACCTCTGCGCCGCGCTTGCATAGGACAACGCCCGGTCGTCGAAGCCCGCCATGAGCAACTCGAACCGGTCCGGGTCGTCATCGCTCGACGCCATCAGCAGGGGGTTCGCGGCGATGAAGTCGTACGCGCCGAGCCGTTCCAGCTCTACACCGTCCGGGTGGAACTCGGCGACCACATGGAGGAGAAGCACAAGTTGGGCCAGCCGGAACACCGTGTCGTCCTCCGGCACCGCCACCGGCGGCCGGTGGACGGCGTGGGCCGAGTCCGACGGCGCGGTCACGTGAGGGCTCCGGCGGTCTCGGTGTCGGGATCCCGCTGAGCCGGCGCAGGCACCTGTGCTGGCTGCCCGTCCCGATGCTCCACGACCACGTCTTCCCAGCGAGGGACCCAACCTGCACGGCCGTCCTCGACAATCCGGTGCATCATGCCGCACCGGTGCACGGGCGTCGACCGTAGCTCCGCCGGCCAGGAGTGGCCCATGCTGCGAATCTGTCTCATCACTGACGCGTGCAGACCCGGCAGTTTGGGGCCAGCGGGGTGCAACTCGGCCACCTCGTTGAAAGACGTCTCCCAGATGCTATGCACGGTCGCGTCTGCCTCAACGAGCGCATTAACCTCAGCCGGCACATCCTTGTCGACGATCTCGCGCGCGAGCAGCTCGGCGTTGAAGAACTCCAGTTTTGCCGAGCTGACCTGCTGGTGCCCGGCTTCCCGGAGCTGCCTGACGAACAGCGCGGTCTCCAAGGCGGTCGCCTTCTCCGGCTCGACCCGGATCACCTCGGGTCGGCCCGGCCTCGACTCTGCGGGGGCCTGGTATGGGTCGTAGTAATGGCGCCGGACATTAGCGGCGTCCGGCGAGATCAAGCGCTGCCGCAACTCACCCTCGTGCCAGAGCTCGATCTTGACGTCGCAGTCTTTTTCCGCCTTCTTCTTCCACGTGGACCACCACTTGTCCATCGGGGCGTCCATGCTCGCGGGAACGCACAAGATCCACTTTCGCACCTTGTGGCCATGCTCCGCTGCGGCCTTCATGGCCGACGAGAAGGACTCGCGGATCTGGCCCTGGTGGGAGGGCGTCACCACAGGCATGAAGTATTTCGCCTGCCAAATCACGATCTGCCCCGCCAGGTCACCGACCACGACGTCGATACCCCAGTCGCCCGGGTTGGCCGCGATCACGCGCGCGCCTCGATACCACGCGGCCACCAACTCGCGAATCATCTGCTCGAAGTCGTCGCGCGCGCCAGCCAGGTTGGCGGCTCGGAGTTCGTGCGCGCGAAAGTTGATCGGAGGCTCGCCAGCTGCCAGAACCAGCCCACTCTCCGGCACAGGACCTCCCTCCTCGACGCCTTCGCCGACAGCATTTCAAAGCGGACAGCGCAAAGCAATCAAGGGGTTACAGGACGGCAGGTACCCGATTGCCCATTCGCCTCTTCTTCGCGCACCATCCGGGGAAGTAATTTGTACAGTCCCGCCCGGCGACATCGACTTGGACGCGCCCGGCACTCGCCGAGGTGCACCGAAGGCTGGCCCTCGACGAGCCCCGCAACACCCAGATCGCCGACGACGTCGCCGCAGCCCTGACTCGCGGCCGCAACTGTCTCGTCCTGACCCGGCGGGTCGCCCACGTCGAGGCACTCACCGCCCTGCTCGCCGCACGCGGACACCAGCCACTCGTGCTTCAAGGCGCGATGAGCACCAGCGAACGACGGGCCGTCGTTGACCGACTCGACGGCGCCAAGACCGGCGACGGCCTGCTCGTCATCGGCACCACACCGTTCATCGGTGAAGGCTTCGACGCACCCGCCCTCGACACCCTCTTCCTCGCCGGCCCGATCTCCTACGACGGCCTACTCGTCCAATGCGCCGGCCGCGTCATCCGCGCCGCACCCGGCAAGGACCTCGCCGAGGTCCACGACTACCACGACCCGGCCACCCCCATCCTCGCCGTCTCACTCCCACGCCGCATGCCCGGATACCGAGCCCTCGGCTTCACCAGAACATGAGCGCATCCCATCGCGATCACCATGACTGGTCCGCCGGCTCCAGAGACATGACGCAAGCCAAGCGTGCTGGGCCTAGCCTGGCAGGCTAACGGCCATGGGCCGGTTCTCCGAGGACGAGCTGCAGGCGGTTGTCTCCCGGTACGAGGCGACGCGGGCGCAGGCGTTGACCGAGCGGGACGAGCAACTGCGGGCGTTCCACGCGGCCGGGTGGCGGCCGGTGGATCTGCAGCGGGTCACCGGGTACAGCCGGGAGACGATCCGTCAGGCGCTCCGACCGGAAGTCCGGCCGGCGACCAACATCAGCCGGCGCAGGACATCACCTCAGCCGCCGGCGGACTACCGGCCCTACGGTGACCGGAAGCCCTACGTGGTTGCCGAAGCCCTCACCGAACTACACGGCCCGACCGACAGCACGGTGACGCTCCCGCATCACCTCGACTGGTCCGGGCACGCCGAGTACGACCTGACCCAGCCCGCACGCCTGGCCAGCATGTACAAGGCGGTGCTCACCGAAGCCAGCACCGTCGAGGACCTGAACACCTGGCTCAATGCCGACCTGCTGCGGCGGCTCTGGCCCACCGTGTGGCTGCCACCCCAGCTCCGCCAGCACTGGGAGGACGCCTTCCCCGAACTCGCCGCGACCCGTAGCAACGCGACGTAGCGGTGGACCCCTTCCACGAACCGCCCCGTTCGTCTGGCCCGCAGATCGAACATCAAATGGCCGCGTATCGAACGCTTTGGGTGCCGCATATCGAAAGCAAGGGGCCTCGCAGATCGGAAATGCGGCGGTTATGATGACGCCGTGACCACACCGCATCTGATCCCCCGCCACGCTGCCGCGCAGGTCAACGCTGCTCTGGCGGACACCCGCGTCGTCTTGATCAGCGGGGCACGTCAAGCGGGCAAGAGCACCCTGGTCCGCCTCGTTGCCGGCGATCGTCTGGCCGAGCGCCGCGATCTTGATCGGGCTCAGGACCGGGCGGCGGCGATCGCCGATCCGGTCGGGTTCGTGGACGCCTCCGAACTCCTGGTCATCGACGAGATCCAGCGCGCTCCGGAGCTCCTGTTGGCCATCAAGGCTGCCGTCGACGAGGATCCCCGTCCTGGCCGGTACCTGCTCACCGGATCGTCTCGGCTGTTCGGCATGGTGGCTGCGCCGGACGCGCTGCCCGGTCGGATGGAAACCGTCGAGCTCTGGCCATTTTCCCAAGGCGAACTCGACGGAGCCCTGGACGGATTCATCGACGCCGTCTTCGCGCTCGGCCCGGACCTGCGACACGAGTCGGACGTGACCCGCGCCGACTACGCGGCCAGGATCGTGCGAGGCGGCCTACCCGAGGCCACCGCCCGCACCGACCCGCGCCGCCGCCAACGGTTCCTTGACGCCTATGTCCAGGCGCTCATCGACCGCGACGTGCGGCAGCTGTCCGACATTCAGCACAAGGGCGAGCTACGCAGGCTGGTACGCCTCCTCGCGGCCAGGTCCGCGACCATCATCGCCGCGAACTCCCTCGAGTCCGCCCTCGGACTGAGCCGGCCGACGATCGTCCGCTACCTCCAAGCCCTGGAAGAGATCTTCCTGATCAAACGGATTCCCGGCTGGTCCCGCAACCTCGGCACCCGTGCCACCGCCGCGTCGAAGCTGATCTTCGTCGACTCGGGCATCGCCGCCAACGAAATCGCGACCGACGCCCGGGCACTGCTCCGGCCGGGCGCACCGTTCGGGCCGCTGCTCGAGTCATTTGTGCTGTCCGAGCTGTCCCGCCAGCTCACCTGGTCCGAGCAGTTCGTCGACCTTTCTCACTACCGCGACCAGAGCAGGTACGAAATCGACGCGGTGCTCGAGAACCGAGCTGGTCAGGTGGTCGGGATCGAGGTCAAAGCAGCCAGCACCGTCGGACCCGACGACTTCCGCGGCCTACGCCGACTCGCCGACCGCCTCGGCGACGACTTCATCGTTGGCATCGTCCTCTATACCGGAACCACCACGCTGCCGTTCGGCGACAGACTCCGCGCCATGCCGGTCAGCGCCCTATGGCAGGTTTCCACCTCGACAGCAGGCTGACAGGCCGCTCATCAGCCGTCAGGGGAGTGGGCATGCCCTCAGCCGGGCGGAGGCGGTGGTGTGGCGGCCACGAGCAGGGCGAGTTCCCGGACCAGGTCGTCCAGGGACTGACCGGTCTGCGCGCGGACCAGGCCGAGGGCGAGGTCGGCGAGGAGGTAGAAGCCGAGCGTGCGGGCCTGGTCGGTGTCGAACGAGGCCAGCAGCGCCTCCGCGCCGGCGAGGTCACCGCGGTGGCGGGCGGCGATGACCCCGGCGGCGCGCTGCACGAGGTCGGCGGCGACCGGAACCGGGCCGGTCACGCCGGTCAGAGCTTCGGCGTCGCGTCGCGGGCGGCCTCGAACCGGGCGGTCACGTCGGCCCAGTCGACGAGGTTCCACAGCCGGTCGACGTAGTCCGGGCGTACGTTGCGGTACTGCAGGTAGTAGGCGTGCTCCCAGGCGTCGAAGACCAGCAGCGGGGTGGAGCCCTGCCCGACGTTGCCGTGGTGGTCGTAGACCTGCTCCACGATCAGCCGCTGCCCCAGCGGCTCCCAGGCGAGGACGCCCCAGCCGGAGCCCTGCACGCTCTTCGTAGCCGCGGAGAGCTGGCCGGCGAAGCCGTCGAAGGAGCCGAAGTGCTCGTCGATCGCGGCAGCCAGCTCACCGTCGGGGCGGTCGCCGCCGTGCGGGGACAGGTTGTTCCAGAAGATCGAGTGCAGTACGTGCCCGGAGAGGTTGAACGCGAACGTCTTCTCCAACCCGACCAGCGCCGCGAAGTCACCCTTGTCCCGGGCCTCGGCCAGCTGCTCCAGGGCGTCGTTGCTGCCCTTGACGTACGCGGCGTGGTGCTTGCTGTGGTGCAGCTCCAGGATCTCGCCGGACATCGCCGGCTCCAGCGCACCGTAGTCGTACGGCATGTCGGGCAGAGAGTAGACGGCCACCAGCAACTCCTCACACCATCGTCGTCGCAGAGTTGGGCGGGCACCCCGGCGCTGTTCAGATCATCGCGTTGCCGGAGCACCCGCCCACTGGTGCCAGCCACAGTGGTCGATGGAAAAGTAGAGCTGACCAGCACTTACGCACTTCGCTGAGCTTCCGCAGGCGATTACAGCGGCGCGCACGTGCGACCGGCGCAGAACCCCTGGAAAGAGAAAGCCGCAGGTCATCAGCCTGCGGACACGAATGGAGCGGCGGGTTAGGAAACGATGCTCTATCCCCTGAGCTACGAGGGCGCGAGGGCCCAGTCTAACGGCCTGCGGGTTGACCCGGGGTGGCAGGGAGTGGCCCACGTTCACCTACGTCACCCGGCCCCTGTTCTCCCAGCCTAGGACCACACCCGGAGCACACGGCGCCTGCCGTCGTGGGGTGCGGGTGGTTCAGGTGATGACGCGGACGCCGGGCCGGCGTTCGGTGGGGCGGTGGCGGGCAAGTCGTTGCCAGGAGGTCTGCGGACCGACTCTGGTGGGGTCGGTTGCCAGGCGCCGTCGAGAAGGTCGTCGCCTGCGGCAGGAGGTGTCGACGGCGGGTCACCGTGCTCGGAAGGGGTAGGGCTGGCTGGCGGACGACCGCCAGCCCCTGCCGTTACCCGACGACCCCAACTGCCGGGCCTGCGATCGCTGCCTCAACGGCCTGCCGGGCCGGACGACCCGCGGCCCGTCGAGGCCCCCGGGACCTGATCGCTGACGGACAGGGGTGCGGTTTACTCGGCGTTTCGAGTCGCTGGGCTGCCGGCGATCACCACTCTCGTACGTCCTCACCGACGCGGGTCAGCCGGTGGCGGTGACCGTGGTGGCGGTGACCGTGCCGTCGGCCGACCGGTCGCCCTGCACGCTGACCGTCTGCCCGGCCCGGAGCTTCGCCAGTTCGCTCTTCCGGCTGGTCTGCACGGTGGTGCGGTCGTCGGTCCGCACGGTGACCACGGTGCCGTCGGCGGTCTCCAGGTACAGGACACCGGCGTCGACAAGCTTCACCTTGCCAGTGGTGGCCGCCGCGGCAGGGGCCGGGGTCGACCCGTTGCCGGGCTCTCCGCGCCCCGAGCCCCCGCCGGGGAACCCGCCGGGCACCGCCCCCGGGACGCCACCCATCCGGCCGGGTTGCGCCGTCGCCGGAGCGTCTCCCCAGCGCTGCTGCACCTGCGTCCCGGCCAGGAAGCCGACCAGCACCAGCAGCAGCCCGGCCAGCACGAAGGTGCCCCGGTTCCACAGGCGGCGTGGCGCGGCGGCGGAGAGCGCGGCGGAGAGGTCGCGGTCGGGCTCCGCCGTGCGGTCCGGCGCCCCTGCCGCCTCGTCTCCCACCCGTTCGAAGATGACGGTGTCGGTGGTGTCCATGTCCTCGCCTCTCCGGATGGGCTACTCGTAACGCAGGGCGTCGATGGGGCGCAGCCGGGCCGCCCGGGCCGCTGGCAGGCCGCCGAAGAACAGCCCGATCGCGACCGACACGCCGAGGGCCAGCACGACGGAGCTGGGCACGATCATCGGCCGTACGCCAACGATGGAGAACCGGGACCCGACCAGCGCGACGGCCACCCCCAGCGCCCCGCCGATCAGGCTGAGCAGGGTCGCCTCCGTCAGGAATTGGACCAGGATCGTCCGACGCCGGGCGCCCAGCGCCTTGCGGATACCGATCTCTCGGGTCCGCTCGGTCACCGTGACGAGCATGATGTTGGTGATGCCGATGCCACCGACGAGCAGGCTGATCGCGGCGACCGCGCCGAGTAGGACCGTGAACGTCTCGGCCGTCTCGGTCTGGGTCTGGAGTAGCTGCGCGGCGTTCTGGATCCGGTACGGGGTGCTGCCGGTGCCGGTGCTCGGCATGCGTTGGGCGAGCACCGTGCCGATCTGCGTCTGGACCTCTTCCACCTGCTCCGGGTTCTTCGCCTCGACAAGGATCGAGCTGAGCGTCCCGTAGCCGGTCAGCACCTCGCGTACGGCCCGCAGCGGAGCGACCACCACGTCGTTGGCGTCCTGGAAGCCGGTTGTGGATTTCGGGGCCAGTACCCCGACCACTGTGAACAGCGCGCCGCCGACTGTGACCTGCTCTCCGATCGGGTCGGCCCCGGCGAACAGCTCGTCGACGACTGTGCTTCCGACGACCACCACCCGGCGGCCCTGCGCTTCGTCGTCGACGCTGAACGCCGTGCCGCTGGCGACCGGCGAGTTCGAGGCGTCGAACCAGCTCGGCCGGGTGCCGACGAACTGGCCGACCTCGTACTCCGCGCCCTGGTAGGTGATGGTAGCCGAGGTGCTGACCAGCGGAGACACCGATCGTACGTCGGGCGCGAGCACCGGGTCGGCCAGCGCGTCGGCCACCTCCACGGTGAGCCCGCCGCTGCCCGCGCCCCGGTTGGTGCCGGTCACCGTGAGGGTGTTGGTGCCCAGCGCCTCGATCCGGCTCGTGATCGCCTGAGCCGACCCGTTGCCCACCGCCACCAGCAGGATCACCGCCGCGACGCCGATCAGGATGCCGAGCATCGTCAGCGCCGAGCGCAGCTTGTTGGCGGCCACTCCGCGCAGGGCGAAGCGGAGGGTCTCGACAAGGGTCATCGCGGCACCCCCGCCGTGTGCCGCCCCGGCGCGTCCTGCCGGGTGTCGACGCGGACCTGGCCGTCGAAGAGCCGGACCAGACGCCGGGCCCGGGCACCGACCTCCGTTTCGTGGGTGATCAGCACGATCGTCCGTCCGGCGTTGTTGAGCTGATCGAGGATGACCAGGATGTCCTCGGTGGAGCGGCTGTCGAGGTTGCCGGTGGGCTCGTCGGCCAGCAGCAGAGCAGGCTCGGTGACCAGCGCCCGGGCGACGGCGACCCGTTGCTGCTGCCCGCCAGAGAGCTGGTTGGGGTGGTGGCCGGCGCGATCGGCGAGCCCGACGGCGTCCAGCGCGGCCATCGCGCGACGCCGACGTTCGGCCGGGCGGACGCCGGCGTACGCCAGCGGAAGCTCCACGTTGGCCAGCGCGCTGGTGCGGGGAATGAGGTTGAACGCCTGGAACACGAAGCCGATCAGCCGGTTACGGACCAGCGCGAGCTGCCGGTCGGCGAGACTGCTCACGTCCACCCCGTCGAGCAGGTACCGCCCGCCCGACGGCACGTCGAGACAGCCGAGGATGTTCATCAGTGTGGACTTGCCGGAACCCGACGAACCCATGATCGCCACGTAGTCGCCCGCCTCGACCGAGAGGTCGACGCCGCGCAGCGCGTGCACCGCCGCGTCCCCCTCGCCGTACACCTTGGTCAGCCCGCGGACGTCCAGGACCGGACGGCGCGGCGTGCCCCGGAGGTCCATCAGCGTCCCGCGTTTCCGGCCGGTCGCGGGCCCTGACCGCCACCCGGGAACCCGCCGCCGGGGAAGCCGCCGCCCGGGATGCCGCCGCCGGGAAGGTTCGCGCCACCCCGGGGGCCGCCGCCGTTGCTGCCGGTCCCGGCGGTGCTCTCCGGCAGAACGACCCGCTCGCCCTCGGCAAGCCCGGAGGTGATCTCGTACGCCTGGTTTCCGGCGAGTCCGACCTGCACCCGCCGCGTCTCCTCGCCGGTTTCGGTGACCACGGTGACGGTGCGCCGGTCGCCGCTGCCGCTGACCGCGGCCGAGTTGACCAGCAGGACGTCCTGGGCGGTGCCGGTGACCACGCTGACCGTGACCGTCTGCCCCGGCTTCGCGCCGGTCGGCAGCTCGTCCAGGCCGATCGTGACGCCGTAGGTGACCACGTTGTTCCTGGTGGTGGCCTGGGGGTCGATGGCTGTCACCTTTCCGGTGGCCCGCGCGCCGGACAGCGCGTTCCAGGTGACGGTGGCCGCCTGCCCGCTCTTGAGCCGGGTGGCGTCCGCCTCCGCGACCGCCGCGCTGACCTGGAGGTGGGTCAGGTCGGCAAGGTCCACGAACCCGGAGGCCGTGCTCGACGTGCCCGCGCCCTGCTGGCCACCGGAGCCGCCGGACAGGTTGCCGGACGACCCGCCCCCGGACAAGCTGCCCACCGTGCCGTTCACGGCGACCACCGTGCCGGCCATCGGCGCGGTGAGTCTCGTCCCGGCGACCCCGGCCTCGGCCTCGTCGACCGCGAGTTCCGCCTGGGTCACCGCGTTCTCGGCGGACGCGGTGTCGCCGCCGGCGGCGCGGGCCCGGTCCAGCGCGTTCTCGGCGGCGTCCAGGTTCGCCCGGGCCAGCTTGAGCGTTCGCTCGGCCGCGGCCGGATCCACGGTCGCCAGTAGCTGTCCCTTCTTGACGGTCTGCCCCACCCGTACGCGAATGTCGGTGACCGTGCCGGCGGTGACGAAGCCGGCGCTCGCCGTGGTGGCGCTCTCGATCGAGCCGTCCGCCGTGACCGTGGCGGTCACCGTCCCCCGCGACACCACGACAGTCCGGGCGGCCTGGCCCGGCTCCGCCTGTGCGGCGGAGTCACCGGTGACCGACGACCAGGCCCAGTAGCCGCCGCCGAGCAGCAGCAGGGCCAGTGCGGCGTTCACCACCACGGGAGGCCGGTGCAGGACAGCCGGCAGGCGCACACGCATGGCCGAAGCCTCCACCGGCCGGCTGGGAGGAGGTTCCAGGGAAGCTCAGAGCTGGCTCGGAATCCCCGTCCGTAACTCGGGCCGGTCGGCCGGCCCACGGTCGGCGACGTGTCCCCCGGCGTCGGGCTACCCGGCGGCTTCGTCGGGCGCGGCGGGCAGCAGCACCCGGAACGTCGTTCCCGCCTGCGGTGTGGTGTCCAGCTCGATGCAGCCGCCGTGGGCGTGCACGATCGAGGCGGCGATGGAGAGCCCCAGGCCGGAGCCGCCGCCGTTGCCCCGCCCGCGACTGGGATCCGCCCGGTAGAGCCGCTCGAACACCCGGCTGGCGTGCTCCACGGGAATCCCCGGCCCGTCGTCGTGCACCTCCAGCACCGCGAGCCCGCCGGCCGGCGCGGGCGGCGGGGCGGACCGGACAGCCGCGTCGGCCGTTGACGCGGGCAGCCGCCCGACCCGGACGGTGACCCGCACGTCCGGCCCGGTGTGCTGGAGCGCGTTGCCGACCAGGTTCGCCGCGACCTGGCGGAGCCGATGCTCGTCGCCGAGCACGCTCGGCGGCTCGAACGAGTCGTCGCGGTCGGCCAGGGTGGTCAGCCGGACACGACGCTGCGGTGTGCGGGCGTGCGCGTCACGGATGGTGTCGGCGGCCACCTCCAGCAGGTCGACGGGACACAGCACCGGAATCCGCTGCTGGTCCAGCCGGGCGAGCAGGAGCAGGTCCTCGACCAGCACACCCATCCGGGCCGCCTCGCCCTCGATGCGGCTCATCGTCTCGTCGAGAAGCGGCCCCGGCGGAGCGCCGCCGCGCCGGTACAGCTCGGCGAAGCCCCGGATCGAGGTGAGCGGGGTACGCAGCTCGTGCGAGGCGTCCGCGACGAACTGACGCAGCCGCCGTTCGGAGGCGGCGCGGGCGGCCATCTCGGCGCCGATCCGGTCCAGCATCAGGTTCACGGCCGCGCCCAGCCGCCCCGGCTCGGTGTGCGGGTCGGCCCCGTCGACCCGGTGGGTCAGCTCGCCACCGGTGATACCCGCGACGATGCCCTCCATCCTGGTCAGCGGGCGCAGGCCCAGCCGGACCACCGAGGCCGCGAGCAGGCCCAGCCCGAGCAGCACGGTGCCGGTGACCGCCACGTCGATGAGCAGCAAACGGTCGGCGGTCCGGTCCACCTCGCCGAGAGACACGCCGAGGACCACCACCGCTCCCTCCTGCCCGACCGGCACGGCCAGCAACCGCCAGTCGTCCCCGCCGTCACCGGCCGGAGCGGTGTACGGTCGCCCGGTTGCGGCCCGCGCCGTCACCTCGGCGAGCGTGCCCGGATCCGGAGCCCCCGCCGTCGGTGTGCTGCTGCGTTCGGTGTCGCGGGTACCGTCCGGGCGATAGGCCAGAACCAACTGGTCCTGTCCCAGGCGGGCGAACCGGCCGGGCAGATCACGCCCGGCACCGAACGCTGGTTCGGGCTCCGCCCAGGGGGCCGGACTCGCGGACGACGCGACTCCCGGCGGTGTGGAGTCACCGGGCCTGGGCACCGTCCCCGGCCCGCGGCCGGCGTGCAGCGGGCGGGCCTGGGCTGTCAGCTGGTCATCGATCCGCTGCAGCAGATAGCCGCGGAGCAGGAGGAATCCGGCCGTGTTCGCACCGAGCAGGGCAACCGTGGTGAGCGCACCGACCACGAGCACGAGCCGGGAACGCAGGGTCCAGTGCGCCCACGGGCGCACCCGCAGCCGGCCGTTCACTCGTCCCCGGTCGGCAGCCGAAGGGTGTACCCCACGCCGCGAACCGTGTGGATGAGTGGCGGGCCGAGCCGGTCGACCTTGCGTCGCAGGTAGTACACGTACGACTCGACGATCCGCCCGTCACCGCCGAAGTCGTAGTTCCACACCCGGTCGAGGATCTGCGCCTTGCTCACCACCCGGCCGGCATTGACCAGGAGATAGCGCAGCAGCCGGAACTCGGTCGGCGACAGCTCGACCAACTGGCCCGCCCGGCGCACCTGGTGGGCGCCGTCGTCGAGCTCCAGGTCGGCGTAGCGCAGCATCGAGGTCTCCGGCACCGTCGAGGGCTCAGGTTGGCTGCGGCGCAGGATGGCCCGGATCCGCAGCACCACCTCTTCGAGGCTGAACGGCTTGGCGACGTAGTCGTCCGCGCCGACGACCAGCCCGGTCACCCGATCCTCCACCGTGTCCCTGGCGCTCAGGAAGAGCACCGGCACCTGCCGCCCGGCCGCGCGCAACCGCCGGGCCACCTCGAACCCGTCGAGGTCCGGCAGCATCACATCGAGGACGACCAGGTGGGGATTGAACTCCTCGACGCAGGCCAGGGCCGCCCGGCCGCTGGCGGCCACCCGGGTGTCGTAGGCGACCAGGCGCAGCGCGGCGGCGAGCAGCGTGGAGATGTTCGGCTCGTCGTCCACCACCAGTACCCGGGCAGCGCCGGTTGTGCCGCCGAGAGCGGACGCCGGGCCGCCCTCGGGCGGCCGAAGGATGTCGATCTGCACCGGCCCTGCCTACCGGGCCCGCCTCGGAGCGACCTGTGTCGAGCCTGTGCCTGAGCTGTCACCAGGACCGCAGGACGACGTCGCCGGCAGCCAACCCCTCGATGATCTGGGTGTACTGGTCCCCGCGTAGGCCGACGGCGACCGTACGCGACTCGCCGGAGGCGCCGAACCGCACCGTGCCGTGGCCGTCCGACACATCGTGCACCGCGGTGGACGGCACACGCAGTGCGTCGGCCACCGACCCCGTACGCACAGTCACCGCCGCGGTCTGCCCGATCAGCAGGTTCTCCGGGGCTTCGGTGAACGAGAGCACCACGCCGTAACGGACCATCTGGCCGTCGGCGGTGCCGACCGGGTCCACCTGCACGACTGTCGCCGAGAACGCCTGACCGGCCCGGTCGGCGAGGCCCACCGTGGCGGCCTGCCCCACGGCGATGGCCGCCGCGTCCGCCTCCGGGAACTTCGCCTCAACCTGCATGTTGAAGGTGTCCGCCAGGGTGATGAAGGTGGCTCCTCGGCCGACCGCGCTGCCCACCTTTCCGGCGACCGTCAGAACGGTGCCCCGGATCGGCGCGGTGATGGTGACACCGGATCGCGTGCTCTCCGCCTCGGCCACCGCTGCCTCGGCCTGGTTCACCCGGCGTTGGGCATCGAGGATTCGGTCGCTTCCGCCCTGGGCTCCGCCCGAGCAGGCGGGTGCGCGCGTCGCGTCGGGCTGCGGGGCTCCGGAGCGCGCGGGGGCGGGGCTGGTCGGGGAGGAGGTGGGCGGCAGGCTGTGGGAGGACGGGGTCGGTGTCGCGGATTCCGATGCCGCCGGGGGAGTCGGGGTCGCCGTCCCGGTGGGCTGCGGCGACGTCCACGCGACGGGTCGGGAGGCCCGGCTGGCGGAGTCGACCGCGCGGACGGCGGCGGTAGGGCAGCTCGACGCCGCGCTTGTCGACTCGCGCGCCTCGGCCAGCGCGCTCCGGGCCTCCGCGAGATCCTGCTCGGCACGGTCGACCGCATCGGCCGCCGTGGCGACATCCTCGTCGGAGAGCGTGGCGAGCTGCTGCCCCGCCTGCACCACCGTGCCGGGCCGGACGGCGACGCTCGCCACCGTGCCGGAGACCGCGAAGCTCAGCGCCCGGGTGGTCGCCGCCTGGACCGTGCCGGTGGTGGCGACCTCGATCTCGACAGGTCCCCGGTCGACCACGACGGTGACCGGCCGGGCCGGCACCTCGTCGGCGTCCGCCGTGAACACCAACACCCCGGCGGCGCCGAGCACGAGCGCGGTACCGGCGGCGGCCCCCCAACGGCCTCGTTGAGTACGCCACAGTCGGGTCTGGCCGTCTTCCATGACGGCCAGTCTGCCCGCCGCTCCTCTCCGGCGGCTCGGTTCCAGCTCGGAGTTGCCTCAAAGCAGCGATCCTGCCGACGGGGTCGGCCCGGTGTCACCGAGAAAGCTCCGAGGAAACTCCCAGTCGGGTCCGAGGCGACCCGGAGCTGGGTCCGGTTACCTGAGCGGGTCCCGGAAACGGCTGAGGAGTCTCCGTGTCGAAGACTGGAAGGAGCCGCCTGCTGGCGGCCGTCCTGACCGCCGCCGCGTCGGCGCTGCTGACCGGCTGCAGCGGGGACAGCGCCCCCACCGCGACCGGCGGCGAGGGGAACAGCGCCTTTGCTGCGTACCAGAACTGCCTGCGCGACAACGGCGTCACCCTGCCCTCGGCCGGCCCGGACCGCTCTCCTGGGGTTCGCCCGTCCGGCTTCCCGACGGACCTTCCCTCCGGCTTCCCGAGCGACCGCCTGTCCGGCTTCCCCACGGACCTTCCCTCCGGCTTCCGCACGGACCTTCCCTCGGACGGCGAGGGACGCCGGTTCCCGGGGATGGGTCGGCCGGCAGATGTCGACGAGGCCACCTGGCAGAAGGCGCAGGAGGCGTGCTCCTCGCTGATGCCGGCCGGGCGACCCGGCGGGCGAGGTGGGCCCGGCGGGTCGAATGCACCGGACGCGCCGGACGCCGGGCAGGGCGACGGGCGGGACAGTGCCTACCGCACCTGCCTCAACGGGCGTGGCGTCAGTCCGGACAGTCTCGACCCGTCGGACGCCAAGGCGAAGGAGGCGCTGGCCGCCTGCGCGCCGGTCAGCCCACCAGCGCCAAACTGACCTCCGTCACCGCGCCGGCCCATCATGACGTTGCTGGCGGCCGGCAGGCGCCCCGACCCGACGACTTCGCCCAGGTTGAACGCCGCGGGCCCGCGTGTCGAACATGGAAGCCGCCGCCAGCAGCCCGCCGCTGAGGCAGGTCACGGCGCGGCTGGTAGGGCCACAGGGGCAACATCAGCAGAGCTGATCGAAATCTGTCGTGGTGCGTAAGGGACGTCTCGTAACTCGGGCGGACGTCCATGGTGGATCATGTCTGGGTGCAGGTGATCTCGGCAGCCCGCCAGGAGTGGATCTTCCCGTTCACCGGGTTGCAGCCCGCCCAGTTCCGTCGCCTGGTCAGGCTGGTCGCCGAGCGTGGCGGTGACACGATCGCCGATGGCCGGCCGGGCCGGCAATGGTCGCTTGACCTTGCTAATCGAGTGTTGCTGGTCGCCGCCTATTGGCGCACAAACCTGACGATGCGGCAGATCGGCCCGCTGTTCGGGGTGTCGCACTCCGCCGCGCACCGAGTGATCGACACCCTCGGCCCTCTGCTGGCCCTGGCCCCGGTACACCGGCGTCGGGTCGACCAGATCACCATCGTCGACGGCACCCTCATACCAACCCGGGATCACCGGCTGGCCGCGCCGAGCAAGAACTACCGCTACAGCACGAACCTGCAGGTCGCCATCGACGCCCACACCCGCCTTGTCGTCGCCCTCGGCGATCCGCAACCCGGCAACCGCAACGACACCATCGTCTACCGAACCAGCGGCATCGACCAGAAACTCGCAGGACGCCCCGTCATGGCCGACGGCGCCTACCGCGGCAACCCCGAGGTGATCATCCCCTACCGCAAACCCGCCGACGGCAGCGAACTACCCGACTGGAAAGCCGACCTGAACAAGCAGCACCGCACCGTCCGAGCGCAGGTCGAGCACGCTCTGGCCCACATGAAGTGCTTCAAGATCCTGCGCGACTACCGCCGCGCCGCCAGCACATTGACCGACACCGCTTCCGGTATCGCCCATCTCCACAACATCATCCTCGCGGGGTGACGCCAGCACCGTTCCCGGCAACACCTTCATCGAGTTACGAGACGTCCTTTAGTAGCACTTTGTTAGGTTTTTTCGGTGTGTCGCTTTCAGGGCGGTTCACCCCTATTCTGGACCAGGGAGGGCTTGCCCGAGTGTGGGTGGGGTCAGGGTTTATCGACTCCGGCGGCGGTGCCCGCGGGCCCGATAGCGGTGCAGATGATGGAAGGCCCGCCGTCCGTGTCCGTCTTGAGGAGCTCGGCGAACCGAGCAAGTTCGGCATTTTTCGTCGGAGCCGTCCGCTCGAAAGCATGGGCGGCCCGGGTGCCGGGTACCCACCGGGCATGGGTAGCCACAAGCGCAACAAGCATGACAGCGGCGGCGTGTCGGCGCGGGGCCGCCGGCACCCGGGCAGCGGAGCGCGGGGCCGGCAAGGGGCCACCGTGGAGCACTCGCCGGACCAGCGGCACGAGCGCACCGCAACCGGATCGGCCGGCACCGAGCGCGACCATGGTCGGTCGAAGGCGGCCGGGGAGGGGCGGGTTAACCGCCAGGGTACGGCCTGACCCGCTGTTACCTCTCTTCCGCGCGCTCGTCGGTCAGTTCCCGGGACTCCCTCTCGCGGAACAGTCCCCAGCGCACAATCCCGGGGCGTTGCCGGTAGCTGCGGACCAGCTCCATCGCTTTCATGAACTCCGGCTGCCGCTCGGGAGGAGGCACGCCGAGGCCACCGTCACCAGCACCGCGGCGTCGGCCACCAGCCCCAGACGAAGGCGCCGGCGGCCTGCTGACGGCGAAAGTCACGTGGTAGATCGCCAGGCTCGGCCGCCGGGGTTGGTGTAAGCCCGGCGGAAGGTGCGGGCATGGCGGGCGCGATACCTCGCTGGTGGGGTCGAGGCACTGGGGGCGGGGGTGCGGCGATGTGAGTCGCCGCCCTCAGGCGGCGCCCGTACCGGTGAAGGTTGCGATCGCGAGAAGGCCGGAGTAGGCGGCCAGGCCGGCGGTGAACCAGGTGAGGCTGGAGTGACGCTCGGGTGTTAGTTCGTCGACGAAGACGTTGAGCAGGATCCCGCCGCCCAGGAACGCGGTGAGCAGGTTCATCAGCAGGCCGGTCGGCTGGGCGACGACAGCGGCCAGCCAGCCGGTGCCGGCACCGGCGACGAGGACGAGGCGCCACCGGGTGGTGAGGCTGACCGGAAAGTGCTGGGCCAGCACGCCGTCGGTGGCCAGCACGTGCAGCCCCATGGCGACGGCGAACAGCACCGCCGGCCCGAGCCCGGCGTGCAGCTTGGTCGCCAGGGTGTACGTGATCAGCCCGCTGTAGAGGGCGAAGAAGCCGAGTTGGAACGCGAAGACCACCCGGGTTGGCTCCTGCTTGTGGCCGCTTGAGCGATGGGTGGCGCGTTCCAGCACGTAGAACGTGAAAAAGCCGACCAGCGCCACGAAGAACAGGATGAATCCGCGCGCCGGGGTGACGTCGACCTTTTCCTCTAGCACGTGGGCCACGGCCTGGTTGCCCTCGGCGAGGCGCGGCAGCAGGTATAGGAAGACGTACGCTGCGGCGATGCCGCCACCGAGCGAGGCCACCGCGTGGGTGGGCACCGGCAGCCTCCGGCGGATGTACGGTGCGAGCAGGTGAAGTGCCCCCAGAACGAACGCCATCACCAGCGTCGCCCACAGGCTGCCCGCCGGGGTCAGTGTCACCGGAGCGTGCGAGGGTCAATGCCGCCGGCACTTCGTCGGCGACTGGCGCTCACCCATCGACTACTAACGTTAAGCCACCCGCACCCTGGAGGCTGCGCGGGCGGGTAAAGATGTTGCTCGGCCAGGTTATCCAGGAAGGTCTGGCAGTATCCGACGATCCGGGCGAACTCGTCGAGATCCGTCTCGTCCTCCCCAGGGCGGTCCACGCCCCAGTTGCCGGCTGCGTCAGTCAAGCTCTGCCAGCGGCGACGCGCGTCGTCGGCGTCCAGCGGACGGCGCAGGCACCGGGGGTCGCGCATCAGGAAGCCGATGGCGTATTGGTCGATGGAGTGCTGAAGACGAAGCTGCAGTTCGCGCCCCTGCACACGGGCGTATGGGCGGCGTCCGTGGAGATGCACCACCGTGCCTGCAGACATACCATGGCGGTGCCACGGATGAACGTGTGGAGTGTGGCCGACAGTTCCCTCGCCCGGAAGTAGTAAAGGAACGGGAAGCGCTGGTTCGTCGGCTTGGGTCTGCACCTTACGGGCCGCGTTACTGAGCTGTGAGGTGAGTGGGTAGATCGACAGAACGTAGGTGATGGCTGCGGGCATCAGTCCGAAGCCTGCGGCGGCCTCAACGACCGTGATCAGGCGTAGTGTGTCAACGCCGGCGGCGACAGCCCACATCCGTGACTCCCAATCCGCACCGGAGCCTGCGGCCCGACGATGCGACGTGTCCATGCTGTTGGAACCGTTCCGATTGGCAGCGACGGCCGTGCCGGCTCACTGAAACACGCCGTTGAGCTGGCAGGTCGTCCTCGTACCGCACTGCCGCTCTTCCGCCTCTGGCGCTGCGGTCGCGCGGCGCCTTCGTTTCGTCCGGGCGTACCAAGTGGAGTCCTTCGTGCTGTTCTGGCCTGTCACCGGCAGTCGTGCCGCTGAACACCCATTTTCATCCGGCTCGCGGGTCGCGGATCATCGGATCTTCGCCACGCAGCGCCGCCGTCACCGACGCTACGTCGACTCCCTGCTTTTGATCCGGGCCTACTCGTTCGCCAGCACATTCTCCGCGAAACCGGACTGGTCCGATGGCCATTCCGGGATTCGCCGCAGGCTCCACTGCCCTGACGCAGGCTGTTACTGGCCGGCCAGCCTCCTGCTCGGCACTTCTCCCGTGAGCGCAACCGCCGGATGACTTTGTCCGGCTGCCGGCCGTCTCATCGGCGCCCCGGACGGCGACAGTCTGGCTCATCGAGCATCGTATGCGGGACCAGCCGCGAGCCGCCTTCGAGCGTGGATCGCCGTCGACTCGCCACCTTCGCGCAGCCCGATCCGGTGATGGCTCCGGGTTTCCGCTGCTCGACCCGGTTGATCCGGAACGCTGAATGGGTGGAGCAGCGATCGGGACGACCGGCGCTGGGACGCCTGCTGTCGGTCAGGCGTGCGCTGTGGTCGTTGGCCGTCGGTGTCGTCGCCGGGGCGGCCGCCGCGCTGGTCGGGGCGCCGGAATTGACGCCGCTGGTGGTCTGGACGATCGCGGCGGGCACGATCCTCGTTTGGGTGTGGCGGGCCTGCTGGTCGGCGAGCCCGAAGCGTACCGAGCAGCTTGCCGAGGCGGAGCGGCACTCCCGTTCCACTGACTCGGCGATCCTGATCGCGTCCGTTGTCAGTCTCGCCGTCGTGGGCGAGGCGCTCGTGCGCGCCTCGAACCAGCAGGACATGGTCGCTGTCACGCTGGTGATCCTCAGCGTCATCGGGGTGGTCTTGGCGTGGGCGCTGGTGAACACGGTCTTCGCGTTGAAGTACGCCCGGCTGTACTACCGCGACAACAGCGGTGGCATCGACTTCAAGCGGAACGATCCACCGGCGTACGCCGACTTCGCGTACGTCGCTTTCACGGTCGGCATGTCCTACGCCCCGGGCGAGAACGAACCGACGAGTAACCGCATGCGCCGGATCGCGCTCGGGCACGCGCTGCTCTCGTATACCTTCGGAACTGGCATCCTGGCCGTCGCCGTCAACCTGGTCACCAACCTGGGCCAGTCGTGATCCACGTGGCATGGCATGCGCCCGCTGCTGGAACGGATCCGCGCGTACCCCGGCCGGGACCCCACGGGCAGTGGGGCGCGTCGAGGCGATGAAGCTGACCAACGTTTCTGATCCGGCCCTGGGACGACCGGATGCTCAACCTGCTCACCACCTGGTTCACCGAGCACTTCTTGCAGAACTGGATCCGGCACGAGACGCGGGTGATCGGCGAGACCAGGCTCCACGTCGATCAGACCGCCGACCCGGACGACCTCCGCGCCGAGGCGAGGCGGCTCGTCAAAGCGTCACCGCTGTGGGATCGGCATTAGATAGAGGGTGCTGCAGATGGTGGACCCGACGCCCGAAGGAGCAGGTCATTCGTGAGCTGTTCCTCAGGCTTTCGATGACGATGGTGGGACGGGCATCATGTGCCGGCCGACGCGGCGGCGGGCCGGACCGAGAGGTCGAGTTCGCCGCCGACGACATTGACCTCGATGGTGTCGCCGGGATTCGCCCCGTCCTCGAGCAGCAGGGTCGATAGCCGGTCTTCCAGCTCACGCTGGATGCTGCGCCGCAGTGGCCGCGCCCCGTACTCGGGCTGGTAGCCCCGGTTGGCCAGCCACTGGGTGGCGTCCGGGCTGACCTCAAGGTTGATGTCCTGTGCGTGCAACCGGCGGCGGGTGCGGTCCAGCAGTAGGCCGGTGATCTCGAGGAGTTGGTCCCGGTCTAGGCCGGTAAAGATTATGATCTCGTCGATCCGGTTGAGGAATTCCGGCCGGAACCGCTGCCCCAGCAGCCCCATCAGTTCCTCGCGCTGGTCGCTGACCGGACGCCCTGCCGTCTGGGCGGCCAGAATGCGGTCCGCGCCGATGTTGCTTGTCATGATCAGGATGGTGTTGCTGAAATCGACGGTGCGACCCTGCGCGTCGGTGAGGCGACCGTCGTCGAGCACCTGCAGCAGCGCGTTGAACACATCCGCATGCGCCTTCTCTACCTCGTCGAAGAGCAGCACCGAGTATGGCCGGCGCCGAACCGCCTCGGTGAGTTGGCCGGCCTCCTCGTACCCGACGTAGCCCGGGGGCGCTCCGACCAGTCGGCTGACTGTGTGCTGCTCCTGGAACTCGCTCATGTCGAAGCGGATCATGCTGGACTCGTCGCCGAAGAGCGCCGCGGCGAGGGCTCGGGCCAGCTCGGTCTTGCCGACGCCGGTGGGTCCAAGGAAGAGGAACGACCCGTCGGGTCGCTGGGGGTCACTCAGCCCGGAGCGCGATCGGCGTACGGCGGCCGCCACAGCCCGTACGGCCTCGTGCTGGCCGACCACGCGCTCGTGCAGTTGCTCCTCGATGCGCCTCAACCTCTGCTTCTCTACCTCCGTGAGCTGGGTGACGGGAACACCGGTACGGCGGCTGACCACTTCGGCGATGTCGCTCATGTGCACCTCGGGCACCGGAGGCGTGCCCTCCTGCGCCGCCGCCAGGTCCCGCTCGGCCGCACCGATCTCGGCTTTCAGCGCACCCGCGCGCTGGTAGTCCTCGTTCGCCACCGCGCTGTCCTTCTCCCGGCGCAGCTGGGACAGCCGCTTTTCGATCTCCTTTTTGTCCGGAGCCGGGGTGCGGGAACGCAGCCGGACCCGTGCCCCCGCCTGGTCGAGCAGGTCGATGGCCTTGTCCGGCAGGAACCGGTCGGTGATGTAGCGGTGGGACAGTTCAGCCGCGGCGTCCAGCGCTTCGTCCGTGTAGCGCACCTGATGGTGCGCCTCGTACCGGTCGCGTACGCCCTTGAGGATCGCGACACTGTCCTCCACGCTCGGCTCCGACACCAGGATCGGCTGGAACCGGCGCTCCAGCGCCGGGTCCTTCTCGATGTAGCGACGGTACTCGTTCAGTGTCGTCGCGCCGACCACGTGCAGTTCGCCGCGGGCCAGGGCGGGCTTGAGCATGTTGCCGGCATCCATGGCCCCCTCGCCACCGCCGCCCGCGCCGACAACGGTGTGCAGTTCGTCGATGAAGAGGATCAGCTCGTCCTCGGCGGCCGTCACCTCCTGGATCACATTCTTCAGTCGCTCTTCGAACTCACCGCGGTACTTGGTGCCCGCCACCATCCCGGACAGGTCGAGTGCGACCACACGCCGGTTGGCCAGGGTTTCGGGCACCTCGTCGTTGATGATGCGCTGCGCGATGCCCTCGACGATCGCCGTCTTGCCGACGCCCGGCTCGCCGGTGAGCACCGGATTGTTCTTCGTACGCCGGGAGAGCACCTCGATCGTGTCGGCGATCTCGTCGTCACGCCCGACGACCGGATCGAGCCGCCCGGCCCGGGCGTCCTCGGTGAGGTCCCGCCCGTACTGGTCCAGGGTGGGGGTGGTGCTGGCCCCGCGCCCACCGGCGCCGCCAGCCGGCGGCGTGGGCCCGGTGACGGCCCCACCGAGGGCCCGCAACGCCCGGCCCGCGGTCGTCTCCGGGTTCGCGGCGATGCCGAGTAGGAGGTGTTCGGGGCCGATGTACGTCGCGCCGGACCGTCGCGACTCGCGGTGCGCGTCGAGCAGGGCGCGCTTCGCCGCCGGCGCGAGCGGAGGCGTGTCCTCGCGTGGCCTGCCCCTGGGGACGGCCGACTCTATCTGGCGAGCCAGGTCGTCGGAGTCGGCGCCGCTCGCGTCGAGGATCCGGCGGGTGGGGTCGGACTGGGCAGCGGCCCACAGCAGGTGCTCGACGTTGAGGTACGGGCTTCCCCACTCCGTAGCCTGCTCGGCTGCCCGTTGCAGGAGTTGCCGCGATTCGGTGGAGAGCAGCCGGGACAGGTCGACCCGCTCCACCGGACGTCCCGCGAACGGGTCCCCTCCGAAGAACCGACTCATCAGGTCATCCAACGAGCCGCCGGGGATGCGGAACGCGTCGAGCGACATCTCATACCCTTTCTGCCGGTGGGGTGGGTCCTCGGCACAGGCCCACCTGAACGCTACGCACCTTTCGCCCACAGAGTTGGCCTTTACGGGTTTCTGGGGAGGCCAGGGTTTGTACTCGCCGCGGGTGCAGGGCAGCCACTGAGGGTGGTTGTCGCGGAGGTCGCACCGGAGCGTCCCAGGCGCTGGGCCCCGTCGGCGCCTGCGGCCTGCCCACCATCGGATCGGCGCCTTGACCGGCAGGCCGGGAGGCGCGGGACCCCGGTACCCGCGGACCCTGCGGTCTGCCCTCACGAGCGCTGCGTTGTTACCGGTGGACTTGACCCAGGCGTCCGGCAGGCGTCCGAGTTTGGCCATCGGCGGGGGACCGAATTGCGCTCAGTGTTCCGACAGCACCACGCTCTCCGCCGTCTTGCGCCCCAGACATCTCCGCCGAGTTCGGGCGGCGAAGACGTGATCGAAAGGCGGCGGTGTACTTGCGGTCGCTCGCGGATGAGGAACCCTCCCCGCAGCACACCGGCCACCCCGCCCCACCCTCGATGCGGCCCGATCCGGTGATGGCTCCGGGTTTCCGCTGGCCGGCCCGGTTGATCCGGAACGCTGAACGGGTGGAGCAGCGATCGGGACGTGCGCTGGGACGCCTGCTGTCGGTCAGGCGTGCGCTGTGGTCGTTGGCCGCCGGTGTCGTCGCCGGCACGGCCACCGCGCTCGTCGGGGCGCCGGAGCTGACGCCGCTGGTGATCTGGACGATCGCGGCGGGCACGATCCTCGTTTGGGTGTGGCGGGCCTGCTGGTCGGCGAGCCCGAAGCGTACCGAGCAGCTTGCCGAGGCGGAGCAGCACTCCCGTTCCACCGACTCGGCGATCCTGATCGCGTCCGTTGCCAGTCTCGCCGCCGTGGCCGAGGCGCTCGTGCGCGCCTCGAACCAGCAGGACATGGTCGCTGTCACGCTGGTGATCCTCAGCGTCATCGGGGTGGTCCTGGCGTGGGCGCTGGTGAACACGGTCTTCGCGTTGAAGTACGCCCGGCTGTACTACCGCGACAACAGCGGTGGCATCGACTTCAAGCGGAACGATCCACCGGCGTACGCCGACTTCGCGTACATCGCTTTCACGGTCGGCATGTCCTACGCCCCGGGCGAGAACGAACCGACGAGTAACCACATGCGCCGGATCGCGCTCGGGCACGCACTGCTCTCGTACACCTTCGGAACCGGCATCCTGGCCGTCGCCGTCAACCTGGTCACCAACCTTGGTCAGTCATGACCCACGAGCGTTAGAAGCAGGACTGTCTCGCTAACGGCACCTCTCTGCATCAAGGCGTCGGCAACAGAGGACTCCGTGTCACGGATCATGGTGCGGTAGACGACGTCCGCGAGGCGGCGTTTCAGGCAGCGCGTCGCTTTGTGGGTTTGCCAGCGCCCGTTCAACCAACCCGCCCGCAAGGCGGGAGTGGGTGGCACCTCGAAGCTCAGCCACGATCACGGCGGAACACAGGCGGGTAACGGGCGTTGAGCGTCATCGACAAGCACCAAGGCTAGTCGACTTTCACTCAGCGCCCATCGTTCTCTGTCAGGGCTTATCAACGGTGTTACCGCTTCTGCTGACTTCCTGCTGACGCTCCAGCCTTGCCAGCCAGCCTTGTTTACGAAGTATGGCGATCCTCAGTCTGCCGCCCATGGTCAGCCCGGCGGCGTGGGTGCCTCAGCAGGCTTCCCGGCTGCCCGGCGTGCGTCGGCGACGGCGATCGCGAGCAGCACCACGGCCACTACGGCGACCACCACCAGCGGCGGGGCGAAGGCCAGCGGCACGGCGAGCAGCAGCAGGGCAGCAATGCCGAGCAGCCGGGGCCGGGACACGCGGGAGAAGACCACCCACTCCAGCAGCGTGCGGCCCGCCACGAACAGAGCCGGGCCGCCGAGCATCAACGCAAGCCAAGACTTGAACGTGTGGCCGGTGGGGTGCTTCTGCACCAGTTCATTGCCGATGGCGGCGGCGGCAACCCCGAGGATCATAAGCAGATGAGCGCTGCCGGCTACTCGGCCCAGCCTGGCGGGATTGGCCGCCGACTTGACCGCCGATCCGAACACCTCGCCCGCCCTGTAGAAGTAGATACGCCACAGCAGCACAGCGGTGATGAACGCGATCACCAGCCCAAACGTCTGCGGAAAGCGTCGGCTCCCGGACGCCTCGGTGTAGGCGATCCCGACCGCGAGGATCGTCTCCCCGAGCGCAATCAGCACCAACTGTTGATACCGATCAGCGAGATGCCCGGCAGCGGCCTCCCAAGCCAAGATGCGCTCTGGCTTTTGCCACGGCACCCACCAGCCCAGCCGCGCCGATCCGTACTCGATGACGATCGCGAGCGACCAAAGCAGCATCCTGGCCGCATCGTGGGCGACGGCACCGAGCAGCCACGCCACGGCGGACACGCAGAACCAAACCAGGATTCCCCAATAGAGGCGCTGTAACCAATGTGACCGCAACGCCACAGCAACCACCAGCGCCCGGCCGGCCTGGAGCGCGACGTAGACGCCGGCGAACATCCACGCACTGCCGTCGAACACCTTCGGCGTGACGACGCCCAGGAGCAACACACCGAAGGCCGTCACCAGCACCATGACCTGCACCGCCAGGCGGCGGGGCTCGAAGCGCGCCGTGCTGTAAGCCGTCATTGACCAGACCCACATCAGCGGCAGGATCAGCAGCAGTGCCTGCAGTAGGCTCGCCCACCGCGCCGCACTAGAGGGGGAAGACGCCAGCTGCGACGTGCTGGTAGCCACCACCCGGTTGAGAGCAAAGACCAGCACAAGATCGAAAAAGAGTTCGACAAAACTCGCTTCCTGCTTGCTCCGCTCCCCCCGGAGGAGCCTCACCCCCAAACCCCTGGCCGCACCAGCTGAGGTTCCCCCGGTTTGCCGGAGGGTTGGTTACCTGGCGCCGGTGGGCTCAGGCTGAACGATAGCGGTCTGGTCTTGTCGGGCCTGGTGGGTGTGCCAGGCGGTTTCGTACTCGTCTGGGGATCGCCAGCCGAGGTCTTGCTGGATGCGGCGGGTGTTGTACCACCCGTCGATGTAGCCGAATATCGCGTTCTCGGCCTCGTCGCGGGTCCGCCACGAGTTTCGGTAGACGAGTTCGATCTTTAACGTCGACCAGAAGTTCTCCATCAGGGCGTTGTCGAACGAGTCGCCGACCGACCCCATCGAGGGCAGGATCCGGGTCTGCTGCACCGATAGGTGACAGTTTCAGTCACGCGGTCTGACTGGCCGGTGGGGTCATGATGGTCTCGTACTCGATGGGGGTCAACCGGGACAGGGATCGTTGGCGTCGGCGGCGGTGGTAGGTCCGTTCGATCCAGGTCACGATCGCGGTTCTGAGCTGTTGGCGGGTGGTCCAGGTTTGGCGGTCGAGGACGTTGTTCTGCAGCAGGCCGAAGAAGGATTCCATGGCGGCGTTGTCGCCGGCGGCGCCGACTCTGCCCATCGATCCGGTCAGGTGGTGTTGGTGCAGGGCGTGGACGAATTTTCGGCTTCGAAATTGGGAGCCGCGGTCGGTGTGCAGCACGCAGCCGACCACCCGGCCGCGTCGGGCTACGGCGTTGTGCAACGCGTTGACGGCCAGGCGGGACTTCATCCGTGAGTCGATGGAGTAGCCGACGATCCGGTTCGACCACACGTCCTTGATCGCGCACAGGTAGAGCTTGCCCTCGCCGGTGCGGTGTTCGGTGATGTCGGCCAGCCACAGGCGGTTCGGGCCGTCGGCGGTGAAGTCGCGTTTGACGAGGTCGTCGTGCACCGGTGGACCGGCCTTGCCACCCTTGCCGCGCTTCTTGCGCTTGCTGAAGGCGCTCCACCAGCCGTTGTCCGAGCAGATCTTCCATCCGGTGCGCTCCGCCATCGGCTGTCCGGCGGCGCGGGCCTCATCGATCAGGAACCGGTAGCCGAACTCCGGGTCATCGCGGTGGGCGTCGACCAGGGCGTTCGCGCGGTAAGCGGCGACGAGTTCGGCGTCGCAGACGGGCCGGGCGAGCCACCGGTAGTAGGGCTGACGAGCGATGTTCAATACCCGGCACGTCACCGCGACGGGGATCCCGTCGGCGGCCAGCTCGCTTACGAGCGGGTAGAGCCTTTTCCCGGCAGATGCGCCTGCGACAAGTACGCCGCAGCCCGCCGCAGAACCTCGTTCTCCTGTTCCAACAACCGGATCCGCTTGCGGGCTTCCCGCAACTCGGCTGACTCGCCACTGGGCATGCCGGGCTTCGCGCCGGCGTCGATGTCGGCCTGGCGCAGCCACTTGAACAACGTCATCGGGTGGACCCCGAAGTCCTTCGCGATCTGCTCGACCGTCACGCCCGGATCACGATCACGGGCCACCCGCACGACGTCATCACGGAACTCACGGGGGTAAGGCTTGGGCACAGCGACATCCTTCCAGCCCGCCCATAGGGCAAGCCATCTCAGATGTCACCTGCCGGTGCAGCAGACCCTACTTCTTCGGTGCTGCCACGGATGACTCCCTTCAGCTCCATCAGAGCATGATCGAAAGCCTCCGAGCTACCGGGGGAACCTCAAGCACCTTCCATGCGAGCCATTCAATGCCGAAATGCCGCCGCGCGTCGGACGATTGCGGGTATCTGAGGACTCATTCCTGAGCACGGCCCTCGGCTGGCCTAAAACTGGCTGGCCGGCGTCCCCGCCTAGCCGGCATGTGGACAGGATGATCACAGGCAAGAGCGAGAGGATGACCTCCTCATCGGACGGCTGCAGACCTTCCAGCCTCCCTGTCCCCGGAGGCTGGTAGCCCCTGTGGTGCCCGACGTAAGCTCACGCGGGCCGAGCGACGGGAGCTAGGAGTCGTACGCCCAATTCGTGGCCGTACCGTTCGATTTCGGCCACAGTCTCCTGCTTCTGGACGAGGTTGGTGTGTAGATGCTGGACACACTGGCCCTCACTCATAAGAACCGCCCAATCAAAAAGGGTCTTGTGTGCCGCAATGGTGAGGTATAGGAACTGAATCAGAGTATCGACTGCGAATTGATCAACCAGGTCGATTGAGGGGTTTGTGCGTACGAAGCTTTCAAATCGCCCATACATGCCTTCAACAGTGTCGGACCGGGTTGAAAGCGGGGAGGTGCCGAATGCCTTGGCGCAGGAGTTGATGTTGTGATTCCACTGCACACATTCCTGCTGCCTGCGCCGTACGATCTGCCCGAGATCGTCACTAACTCGATGGTCCAAGAAGTCGAGAACCCGCCGCCCGGATATCTCCATTTCACCTAGTATGCCTAGCTCATAGATGAACAGGTCACGCGTCGTCTCAATCGCCATGTGCTCCTCCTGACCTCGCTGGCGAGCCGCCACGGCCTACCCGTTCAGAAACCACCAAAACGCGGCAGGCAAGCCAGCAGGAAGGGTGTAAATTTGCGCATGTCGACACGAGAGGCCGAGAAGGATCAATGAGCCATCCCGATGCTCCTATGGAGGTCAAGGGGTGAGGGCGGCGAAGTCGGCCCGGAGGGCTGTGTAGACGTCGCGGACGATGTAGCGCTTGAGGCAGCGGAGGATCTCCTGCTTGCTGAGGCCTTGGGTGATGCGTCGTTGCTGGTAGGCGCGGGTGCGTGGGTCGTAGCGCAGGCGGCAGAGGGCGATGGTGTGTAGGGCGTGGTTGGCGCCGCGGTCGCCTCCTCGGTGGAGGCGGTGGCGGCGTACTCGTCCGGAGCTGGCGGGGATGGGTGCGGCTCCGCAGAGGTGGGCGAGTGCTGCTTCTGATCGGAGGCGGTCGGGGTTGTCGCCGGCGGTGGTGAGTAGTTGGGCGGCGACGTCGGTGCCGACGCCGAACAGGGCGCTGGTGTGGGGTGCGGCTTGGCGGACCAGTGGTGTCAGTTGCCGGTCGAGGGTGGTGATCTCATCGGCCAGGGCGGTGACCCGCCGGGCGAGTCCGGCGAGTGCGGCAGCGGTGGCCTGTTCAGGGTCGGCCAGCCGGGTCGGGTCGATGGTGAGCGCGGCGCATCGGTTGATCAGGACGGCGGTGCTGAGTTTGGTCAACTGTGCCCGCAGAGCTTCGGGGGCGGCGGCGACCAGGCCGCGCATCTGGTTGATCGCCGCCGTGCGGGCCTTGACTGCACCTTGGCGGGCCACTCGCAGGGCACGGATGGCCTCGACAGGTCCGGTGCGGGTCTTCGGCGTACCCATGGCGGTACCGGCGAGGGTCGCCCGGGCGGCGGCGACAGCGTCGATGGGGTCTGACTTGCCCTTGGATCGGCGGGTCCTGCGATCCGGGCGGTCGACCTCGACCACGGTGACCTTCTGGCCGGTCAGGTGGCGGGCCAGGCCAGCGCCGTAGCTGCCGGTTCCTTCGACGCCGATGGCCGTCAGGCGGCCGAACGAGCGCATCCAGGCCAGCAGGTCTGCATAGCCGGCGGCGGTTGCCGGGAATTCGGCGTCGTCCAGGAGGCCGCCGGTGTTGTCGATGATCGCTGCGTGGTGGGTGTCGCGGTGGGTGTCGACACCGCCGATGACCGATCTCTTCTTCGCTGCCATGCTGGTGAGGCTGGGCTTGACCCGTTTCGACGGACAGGGTCGATGAGTTGATCTTCAGGCTACCTTGAGCGCCGGCACCAAGCTGATGTCGGTGCCGTCTTCGTAGGCGGCGGGGCTGAGGTAGCCGAGGCTGGAGTGCCGGCGGCGGGTGTTGTACCAGCCTTCGATGTACTCAAATGTGGCCTGGTGGGCGGCTTTGCGGGTGGGCCAGGCCTGCCGGTGGATCAGTTCCGTTTTCAGGGTCGAGAAGAACGACTCGGCGACCGCGTTGTCCCAGCACTGCCCGCGCCGGCCCACGCTCAGCCGTACACCGTGGCGTTTCGCGAGGCGGGCGTGCTGAGCGCTCGTATATTGACAGCCGCGGTCGGAGTGGAAGACCAGGCCGTCGGCGGGACGGCGCCGGGCGAGGGCGTCGGACAGAGCGGCGTCGACCAGATCGGTCTTGAGATGGTCAGCCGTGGCCCAGCCCACGACCCGGCGCGAGGCCAGGTCGATGACGGTGGCCAGGTAGAGCCAACCTTCCCACGTGTTGATGTAGGTGATGTCGCCGCACCAGCGGGTGTCGACCGCCGCCGGGTCGGCGGTGAAGTCCCGCTCGACGAGGTCCGGCCGGTTCCCGGCGTTCGGGTCCGGGATCGTGGTCGCCTTCCAGCGGCGTGGGCTCTTGCCGCGCACGCCGGCCTCGCGCATCCGGGCGGCGATGCGTTTACGGCCGTGGCGCCGTCCGGCCGCAGCGAGTTCGGCGTGGATGCGCGGCGCCCCGTAGGTGCCGTTCGATGCCGCGTGCACGGCGATGATCTGCTCGGTGAGTTCGGCATCGACGCGGTCGCGGGCGGACTGCTCGCCGCGGGCGTGCTGGTAAAAGGCGGACCGGGAGACCTTCAGCAGCTCGCACGCACGCTTGACGTTGTGCTTGCCGGCCTGCTCCGCCTCGATGAACGGGTACACGTTCACCGGGTCTCCCTCGCGAAGAAAGCCGTGGCCCGTTTCAGGATGTCGACGTCCTGCTGCAACCGGCGGTTCTCCGCCCGCAGCCGGGCCAGTTCCGCCCGCTCGTCGGAGGCGAGCCCGTCCGTGCGGGCCCCGGCGTCGATCTCGGCCTGTTTGACCCAGGCTCGCACAGCCGTCTCGGTCAGGTCGAAGTCCCTGGCCACCTGCCCGACGGTGCGGTCACCACGCTGACACAGCTCGACGATCTCGGCCTTGAACTCGGGCGTGAACGCCCGCCTCGGCCGCGATCGCTTCTTTCCCACGCTCTCCATGATGCTGGACATCCTCCCGGAGACTCCAGGTCCCCTGATCTTGGATGTCCGTCAAAACGGGGTAGGCCCAGGTCCGCCCTTTCTCGGTCTGCGTCGAGAATCTCGTGGACACGTCACCGGTCAGGCGATGCGGACAACACAGTGGTGGGTGCCTCTCGCACAGGCTCCTATCAAGTCACGACGCCTGACCGGTGACATGCAGTTGGCGGGGCCACCGAGCCGGCCGACGGATCGGGATGAGGACAGCAAGCGTCGGTCTGCCGGTGAGTCAGACCAACCCGGCGACCCACCCCACCATCCTCACTGTCTGCCGTCGACCCGCCCCTCCCGGGGAGCGGGCCGCCGCCCGGCCCGCCACGTCAAGCGGGCCTTGACGCGCGTACGGACGCTGTCGGAACTGCCCTTCCCCTCGTAGCGTGGAGGCCAGAGCTTGAGGGATAGAGGTTCATGGCTGAGACGAGACGCCAGTTCGATCCGGAGTTCCGGGCGGGCGCGGTGCGCATCGTGCGGGAGACGGGTAAGTCGATCGCGCAGGTCGCTCGTGACCTGGGGATTAACAGCGGGACCCTGGCCAACTGGGTGAAGAGGGACCGCGAGACTCGCGGTGAGGCCGCTGCCGGGCAGTTGGCCGAGGACGAGCGGGCGGAGCTGGCGCGGTTGCGGCGGGAGAACGCCGAGCTGGCGATGGAGCGTGATGTCCTCAAGCGATCCGTGGTCCTGTGGGTCAAGGAAGCGACGGGCCGGTGAGCGTGGCCGGGTTCATCGCTTCCCAGAGGACCGAGCATTCCGTGCCGCACGCGATCGCCTGCCGAGCGTTGGGGGTGTCCGAGTCATGGTTCTACAAATGGCGTGACCGGCCGCCAACGCCCCGCGATGACCGGCGTGCCCGGCTGGCAGCCGCGGTCCAGAAGGTGTTCGACGACTCGGGCGGCACTTACGGCAGCCCGCGCATCGGCATCGAGCTGCGCGAGTCCGGCTGGCAGGTGTCGGACAACACGATCGCGCAGCTCATGGCCGAGCTGGGCTTGGCCGCCCGGGTCACGCGCCGCCGGCGCGGCCTGACCCGCCAAGGTAAGCGTCCGGCCGCACCGGACCTGGTCAAGCGGGTGTTCACCGCACCGGCACCGGATGTCGCCTGGTGCGGCGACATGACCGAGATCCGCACCGACGAGGGCAAGCTCTACCTCGCCACCGTCATCGACCTGTACTCCCGTCGCATCCTCGGCTACTCCATGGGCGCCCACCACGACGCCGGGCTGGTCGTCGCCGCGCTGAACATGGCCGCCGTCACCCGCGGCGGCAACGTCGAAGGGGTGATCTTCCACAGCGACAGGGGCAGCGAAGGCGGACTCAACTGGTCGTCGCAACACCTCGTGGTCATGGAGGTGTTCGATGGCACGTCGTCAGCAGCTGGCGGATCGGGCTCTGCGGCCGGCGATGCGTTCGCCGGGCCGGCCGATGCCGGCGCGGCATGTGGAGCGCGCGTTCTGGCGGCTGATCGCGCAGGGCAAGCGCACCGAAGCCGCGGCGCTCGAGCTGGGCGTGTCGACGCCCGTGGGGGTGCGGTGGTTTCGGCACGCTGGCGGGATGCCGCCGTTGAGTCTGGCCGAGCCGACCGGCCGCTACCTGTCGTTTTCTGAGCGGGAGGAGATCGCGCTGCTCAAGGCGCAAGGCCAGGGTGTGCGCGCGATCGCCCGGGAACTCAATCGTGACCCGGGCACGATCTCGCGCGAGCTGCGGCGCAATGCCGCGACCCGTGCCGGCAAGCGGGAGTACCGGGCGGGCGTCGCGCAGTGGAAGGCGCAGATCGCGGCGCGGCGTCCGAAGCCGGTGAAGTTGGCGGGCAACCCGCGGCTGCAGGATCACGTCCGAGCGCGGCTGAGTGGGCAGTTGCAGCGTCCTGACGGGACCGTTGCCGCCGGCCCGTCGACGACCTGGAAGGGGCTGAACAAGCCACACCGCGCAGACCGGCGCTGGGCCACGGCCTGGAGCCCGGAGCAGATCAGCCGGCGGCTGGTCGTCGACTTCCCCGACGATGACGACATGCGCATCAGCCACGAGGCGATCTACCAGGCGCTCTATATTCAAGGACGCGGCGCGCTCAAGCGTGAGCTGGTCGCCTGCCTGCGCACCGGCCGGGCACTGCGCAGGCCCCGGCAACGGTCCCGGAACAAGCCGCAGGGTCACGTCACCGCCGATGTCGTGCTCAGCGAACGCCCCGCCGAGGCCGCCGACCGCGCGGTCCCTGGGCACTGGGAGGGCGATCTGATCATCGGTTTGAACCGGTCAGCGATCGGCACCGTCGTGGAGCGCAGCAGCCGCTTCACGCTCCTGGTCCACCTGCCCCGCCTTGAGGGCTACGGAACCATCCCGCCCGTCAAGAACGGGCCCGCCCTGGGGGGCTACGGCGCCATCGCCATGAAGGACGCCCTTACCACGACGATGGCGACGATGCCGGCCGAGCTGCTGCGGTCGCTGACCTGGGACCGCGGCAAGGAGCTATCCGCACACGCCCAGTTCAAGGTCGAAACTGGTATAGCGGTTTACTTCGCCGACCCTCACTCGCCGTGGCAGCGCGGCACGAACGAGAACACCAACGGCCTGCTGCGCCAGTACTTCCCCAAGGGCACCGACCTGTCCCGCTGGAATCTCGAAGACCTCCTCGCCGTCCAGGCCGCCATCAACAGCAGACCCCGCAAGGTCCTCGGCTGGAAGACACCCGCCGAGGTCCTCGACGAGCAGCTACGGTTGCTCCAAGCAGTCGGTGTTGCAACGACCGGTTGAACCCAGGAACTACACGTCGTTCCGCTTCGCGCAACGCCTGGCCGACAACGGGATCCTGCCCTCGATGGGGTCGGTCGGCGACTCGTTCGACAACGCCCTGATGGAGAACTTCTGGTCGACGTTAAAGATCGAACTCGTCTACCGAAACTCGTGGCGGACCCGCGACGAGGCCGAGAACGCGATATTCGGCTACATCGACGGGTGGTACAACACCCGCCGCATCCAGCAAGACCTCGGCTGGCGATCCCCAGACGAGTACGAAACCGCCTGGCACACCCACCAGGCCCGACAAGACCAGACCGCTATCGTTCAGCCTGAGCCCACCGGCGCCAGGTAACCAACCCTCCGGCAAACCGGGGGAACCTCATCTACCAGGCCCTGCGCACCGACTGCATACACAGGGCTTGACAGAGGAGCTATTTACAGTCCCTCCCTTTCAGATCAGTTGGCGAGAGGCTATCGGCTGCCGCCAACATGACCACATCCTCCGGCCAGCCTCGCTTCTCATCCGCGAAATGGCGGTGTCCTAAAGCCGTGGCATCGCCTCTGGACGCTCGGGACAACCTCCCGGCAGCCCGGGACGGGCGTCCCTGGTGACCGGGTCTGTCGGACCAACAGACTTCCCAAGCGAAACGGCCGCTGCCGCCCTGTCGGCAGACAACCGGCCTTCTGCCGAAGCGTGACGAGGAGTCGAGGTTCGATGCGAGTACGAAAGAGTGCGGCGGTCCTGAGTACCGTCGTGACCGGATGGGCCATGGTCCTGTTGGCGGCGCAGCCGGCGTCGGCGGCACCCAACTGCAACGTCCCGATCCCGCCGCCGGCGTGTGGTTACGAGCCGCCGGAGGACCCGCCGCCGCCGTCGGGCTTCGTCCCGGTGCTCGCCTTCGACGGGGCACGGCAGACGGTGTCCCGCGACGGGGTGCACATCTGGGGCTGGACGGCGGACAACGACGCGCCGACCACGGCGCTGAACGTGAACATCAGCATCGACGGCGCTCTGGTCCGATCCATGGTCGCCAACCAGCACCGTCCCGATGTCGCTGCCGCCTACCCGAACTACGGTGCGGCGCACGGCTTCGAGGTGGTGCTGCCCGCCTCGGCCGCAGGACACAACGTCTGTGTGACGGCGATCAGCGTCGGCGGGGGAGCGAACAAGTCCGTCTGCCGTCAGATGGACGACATCGTCGAGTTCATGGCGTACGGCATCAACTACGACATCGCCCGGGCGCAGCTGGTCGGGACGTCACTTCAGCAGTTGGACAAGGTGACGAACCGCAACGACACGACGTTGCAGCAGTCCACCGAGATCAGCGGTTCGAAGACGGTGACGGAGACCGAGGGATGGTCGGACACCGCCGGGGTCAAGGTCTCGGTGTCGACCTCCATCAGGGCCGGCTTCCCGATCTTCGCCGACGGCAAGGTGACGGTCTCGGCCGAGGGGTCCTTCAGCTACACCCAGAACGGATCCACCTCGCGTAGCCGTACGGTCGCCTGGCGGCAGCCTGTGCTGGTGCCGGCGCGATCGATCGTGGAGGCCACCGTCACCGTCACCCACGCCAACATCCGGGTGCCGTACTCGCTGAGCGGCGAGTACATCTACCGCAGCGGTGCACGCGCCGCCGGCACCGTGGGTGGCATGTTCGCCGGCGGGAACAGCGAGAACGTCCAGGTCAACCTCAAGCAGTACAACCTGGACGGCTCACCCGCCGCGGCACCGGCGAAGCAGCCGCAGGCCACGATGCTCAAGATCAGCTAATCGGGCGAGCTGGTTGCACCGGCCACGCACGGCGCGACGGCAGCCAGCGGGCGTGTCCACAAGTACGAAGATCTCGCGGCCAACGATCGTAAGGACTGGCCGCCGGGGCGGGTCGGGGCGACCGGGGGGAGGTCCCGACCCGCCCCGACATCGTATTGACTGATTCCTTGCTTCCAGGTGTACACAAAGGAGAGTGAGATGAGCCTGGTCACGGGTGAGACGGACGGCGGCATCCTGCTGATCGCCAACGACGACACCTTCGCACACACCTACCCCGACCTGCGGCGACTGCTGGAAGAGCAGTCCGAGGGCGACCCGCTGCGCGGCGCGGTGGAGTTCTTCGACTTCACCGGTCGGCGGCTGGTCCCCGGTTTCGACCGGCAGTGGTGCCTGACCGACCTGCAGCCGAGCAGCGAACCCGCCGATCCGGCGGCGGTGCAGCGCCGCCTTCAGGCGGTGCTCGATCACCTCGAACGGTTCCTCAAGTCCGACTCGGAGTCGGGGGGCGGCTCCCGCGTCGACGGTGCCGCGACGGTGCGCGAACTGCCTGCGCTGGACGGCACGCTGGCCGACGCCATCGAGAAGATGCCCTGGCACGAGCCGGGGAAGGGAACTGCCGGCAACTTCCTGCACAACGCCATGCACGCCGCCGGTTGGGCGCACTGACCGGCATCGTCGACCAGGAGGCCGACCGTGACGCCCGCTGAGGGATCCACAACGACTCGACGCGGCCTGCTGGCCGGTGCGGCGGTGGCGGTGGCGCTGCTCGTCCTGGTCGGCCAACTTCTTCAGCGGGACCCGCTGCTGTTCGGCCCCAGCACGCTGACCGCGGTCTTCGCCGCCGCGTTCACCGCACTCGGCGCCCTGGTGCTCGCCGGGGTGCCGGGTCACCCGGTGGGCCGGCTGATGCTCGCCGCCGGCCTGGTCGCCACGGTCGCGGTGCTGGCGCTGAGCTGGTCGTCGTGGCTGCCGCTGGCCTGGCTGGGCCAGTGGCTCTGGTGGCCGCCGTACACCCTGGTCATCCTGGCCCTGCTGGTCTTCCCCGACGGCAAGCTTCCGGGCCCGCGCTGGCGCGTGGTGGCGGCCGGCCTCATCGGGGCCGGCGGCCTGACCACGGCCGCATTCGCCGTCGCGGCTCTCGACGACCCGCGCGGCCTGCTGCTCACCGGTGAGCTGGCGGCGACCGGGCGGGCGCAACTGTGGGTACGCGTCGCCCTGCTGGCGATCGCCGTACAGGTGCTGCTGGTGGTGGCGGTGCTGGTGTCGCTGGCCAGACGCTGGCACCGCGCGACCGGCCAGACCCGTCAGCAGCTGGCCTGCCTGCTGGTGGCGGGTGCCCTGTTCCTGCTGGGCGGCGTGCTCGACGCGCTCAACCTGGCCGGGGCCTGGGCGCTGATGGTGGTCGCGATCCCGGGCGCGATGACCCTCGCCGTGCTGCGCTACCGGCTCTACCAGCTGGAACGCGTGATCAACCGGACGTTGGTCTGGCTGGTGATGAGCCTGCTGGTGATCGCCGGCTTCGTGGCCATCGTCGCGCTGCTGCGGGACCTGGTCGTCGGCCCGGACACCTCGAACGCCTCCCTGGTCGCCACCGGCCTGATCGCGATCACCTTCGAGCCGCTGCGCGGTCGGGTGCAGCGAGGCGTCAACCGGCTGCTCTACGGGGACCGCGACGATCCGTACGCGATGCTGACCCGGCTCGGCAGCCTGCTGGAACGGACCGGTCAGCCGCACGCGGTCCCGGCGCTGCTGGCCGACACCATCGCCAGGTCACTGCGGGTGCCGTACGTGTCGGTCGAGGTGGACGACGCCGACGGAGGCGACCTGCCGGACGGCGGCGCGGCGCACGGCACACCGACCACCTCGGTGGAGCGCTTCGACATGCTCATCCACGGCGACCGGGTCGGTCAGCTGGTGGTGGCCCACCGCCGTGCCGGTGACCGGTTCACCCCGATGGAGCGTCGGATCCTCACCGACGTGGCCCGGCAGGCCACCGCGGCGGTGGCGACCGCCCGGCTGATCCGTCAGCTCCGCCAGGCGCGGGAGGGACTGGTGCTGGCGCGGGAGGAGGAACGCCGCCGGCTACGCCGAGACCTGCACGACGGGCTCGGTCCCACCTTCGCCGGCATGTCCATGCAGGTACGCGCGGCGAGCAAGCTCGCCACCGGGACGCCACGGCTGGAGCTGATCCTCGACCGGCTCGCCGACGACCTGCGTACCTGCACCGCCGAGGTACGCCGACTGGTGGACCAGCTGCGGCCGGCCGCGCTGGACCAGGGACTGGAGTCGGCGCTGCGGGCGGAGTGTCGGCGCTTCGACGGCCCGCAGCTCGGGATAGACCTCACGGTCGACGGTGACCTGCGGACCCTGCCCGCGGCGGTGGAGGTGGCGGCGTACCGGATAGTGGCCGAGGCGCTGTCCAACGTGGTACGCCATGCCCACGCCAGCCGATGCGAGGTCCGGGTCAGTCGCGGCGACGGCCTGCTGGTGGAGGTGGCCGACGACGGGGTCGGACTGGCCGGTCCGCGGCCCGGCGGGGTGGGTCTGGACTCGTTCCGCCACCGGGCGGCGGAACTCGGCGGCAGCTGCGAGATCACCGCCGGGGCGCAGGGTGGGACCCTGGTGCGGGTCCGGCTGCCCTGGGTCGAGGACGAATAGCCGCCGGAGCGCGGGAGAGGGGTAAGCATGTCGGAACAGGCCCGCGTGCTCATCGTCGACGACCATCCGGTGGTACGCCGTGGCTTGCGCACGATGCTGGAGGGCGAATCCTGGGTGGCGGAGGTGCTGGAAGCGGCCTCCTGCGCCGAGGCGATCGCCGCGGTCGCGCACGAACAGGTCACCGTCGTGGCGATGGACATCGCGCTGCCGGACGGCGACGGCGTGCAGGCGGTCGGTCAGATCCTGCGGCACCGACCGGAGACCGCAGTCGTGATGCTGACCATGGCCGACGAGGACGAGCTGGTAGCCCATGCCCTGCGGGTCGGTGCCCGGGGCTACCTGCTCAAGGACACCGACCCCGATCTGGTGGTCGATGCGCTGCGGACCGTGGCCGGTGGCGGTGTGGTGCTGGGGCCGGGGATCACCGCCGCCGCGTTGGGCCGGGCACAGCCGGCGGCGGTCAGCCTGCCGCCGCCGTTCGACCGGCTCACCCCGCGCGAACGGGACATCCTGGCGCACCTGGCCGCCGGCGAGGACAACGCCCAGATCGCCCGCCGTTTCGGGCTGAGCACGAAGACCATCCGGAACCAGGTCTCGGCGATCCTCGGCAAGCTTGGTGTCGCCGACCGCGTGCAGGCGGCGTTGCTCGCCCGGGACGTCGGCATCGGTGCCGACAACCGGCCGATGTGACGCCTCAGACGAGGTGCCTTCGGAGTCGTTTGTCGAGCGCGACCACGGCTGCGGCGGCGGCCCCGACCGCGAAGATGCGCAGCCAGACGTCACCGCCGATCGGCGCGGTGTCGAAGATGCTGTTCATCGCCGGCAGGTAGGTGATGGCGAGCTGGGCAAGGGCCTGGAGCAGTACGCCGCCCAGGACCCAGCGGTTGGTGAAGAAGCCGATGCGCCAGGCGGAATGCACGAGCGAACGGCAGCTGAACAGGTAGAGCATCTCCACCACGACGAAGAGGTTGAGCGCTGCCGTCCGTGCTTCGGCCACACCGGCGCCACGACGCTGCTCCCACTCGAACAACAGCCAGGCACCGGCCACGAGCAGCGCGGCCACCAGCGCGATCCGGGCCACGAGAGCGCCGGTCAACAGTGGTCGTCGGGGGTCGCGGGGCGGCCGTCGCATGATGCCGCTCTCCTTCGGCTCGAAGGCGAGCATCAGGCCGAGCAGGACGGCGGTGGTCATGTTGATCCACAGGATCTGGGTCGGTAGCAGCGGAAGGGTCGCGCCCAGGATGATGGCCACGAAGATGACCAACCCTTCACCGAGGTTCGTCGGCAGCGTCCAGACGATGAACTTGATGAGGTTGTCGAAGACTCCGCGGCCCTCCTCGACCGCGGCCTCGATGGTGGCGAAGTCGTCGTCGGTCAGCACCATGTCGGCGGCATCCTTGGCCACCTCGGTCCCGGTACGCGCCATGGCGATGCCGATGTTGGCCTGACGCAACGCCGGGGCGTCGTTCACCCCGTCGCCGGTCACCGCGACCACGTGTCCGCGCCGCTGGAGCGTCTCGACCAGCCGCAGCTTCTGCTCCGGGGACACGCGCGCGAACACCGTGGCGCGGTCCACCGTCTCCGCGAACCGCTCGGTTGGCAGTGTCTGCAGGTCTCTGCCGGTGAGCACCCTTCCCTGCTGGTCGTCGCCGAGAATGGCGAGGTGAGTGGCGATGGCAGTGGCCGTCGCCGCGTGATCCCCGGTGATCATCTTCACGCCGATCCCGGCGTTGTGACAGGCGCGCACTGCGGGCGCGGCGGCACTCCTGGGCGGATCCAGCATCGCCTGCAGGCCTGTCAGGGTCAGCGTGCCGGGCAGGTGATCTTCGTTGAAGTCGCCGGACTGCCCGTCCCGACGTACGGCCGTCGCGAGCACCCGGAGCCCCTGGCTGGACAACTCCTCTGCGCAGCGCAGGGCCGCCTCGGCGTCGAGCGGGCGGGTCGTCCCGTCGCCGCTCATCTCCGTACGGCACATCGACACGATCTGCTCCACGCTGCCCTTGGCCAGCACGACCTCGCGCCCGGAGTCGGGTTCGCGGTGCAGGGTGGCCATGTACTGCCGCTCAGAGCTGAACGGGATCGTGGCAGTACGCGGCAAGGTGTTGTCGAGCCGGTCGCGGTCGATCCCACCCTTCCCGGCGACCACCAGCATCGCCCCCTCGGTCGGATCACCGGTGATGACCCACTCGCCGTTCTCCTCGCGTACCCGGGCGTCGTTGCAGCCTGCGCCCGCCAGCAGAGTCCAGCGCAGGGACTCGCTCGTCGCCTCGTCGGCCACCGCACCGGAGGGGCCACAGATCTCTCCCTCGGGGCGGTAGCCCGAGCCGATCACGGAGAACTCGCCGTCCGGCGTCCAGAGCACCCGTACCGTCATCTGGTTCTCGGTCAGGGTGCCCGTCTTGTCGGAACAGATGACCGTGGTGCTTCCCAGCGTCTCGATCGCCGGCAGGCGGCGAATCACCGCCCGCCGCCGCGCCATCCGCGTCACACCGATGGCCAACGTGACGGTGACGGCCGCCGGCAGTCCTTCCGGAATCGCCCCCACCGCCAGCGCGATGGCCGCGGTGAAGGTTTCGGTCGCGTCCTGACCACGCAGCACACCGACACCGAAGGTCATCGCCGCCAGGACGAGGATGGCCACCGTCAGCACCTTGCTGAACCAGGCAAGCTTGCTGGTCAGCGGGGTCGCCAGGTTGTCGGCCGCGCCGACCAGCCGGTGGATCTGCCCCAACTCGGTCTCGGTGCCGGTGGCCACCGCGATGCCAGCACCACCGCCCGCCGTGACCAGCGTGCCCGAGTAGACCATGTTGCGCCGGTCCGACACGACCGTCACCTCGGGCAGTTCCGCCTCGTCCTTGGTGACCGGAACTGACTCGCCGGTCAGCGCCGACTCGTCCACTCGCAGTTCGGCCAGGCGGACCAGACGCAGGTCCGCCGGCACCTTGTCGCCCGCCTCCAGGACGATCAGATCCCCGGGAACCAGTTCCTCCGACGGGATCATCCGCTCCTGCCCCGCCCGCACCACCCGCGCCTCGGTGCGCACCATCGACCGCAAGCTGTCCAGCGCCGCCTCCGCCTTGGACTCCTGCACATACCCGACCACGGCGTTGACCAGCACGACGCCAAAAATGACGCTGGCGTCCACGTACTCGTGGAGGAACGCGGTGATCACCGCAGCCGCCATCAACACGTAGATCAGCGGATTGTGGAACTGCCGCAGCGCCCGGCGCAGGAAGCCGCCGCCCCCGGCGGCAGGCAGCAGGTTGCGCCCGTACCGTTCCAGGCGACGCGCGGCCTCGTCCGTGCTCAACCCACGGCGCGGGTCCGTTTCGAGCAGGAGCACCACCTCGTGGGAGGACATGGCGTGGTGCCCGTTCTGGCGCGGTGACTCGGCTGGCTCTTCAGAACCCACCGCCACCTCGCAATCCGACGTCGGCTCAGACGTACCCGGGCCGGGTCATCGTGGCCGGGAGCACCGCACTCCCGCCTGAGCAGTTGAGAAAATCCTCTGCCAATGCACCGCCAGGCGACCGACAAACAGCACAAAAAGGTTAGGCAGTCGGTGTCTCGTGAGCAGCGCGACTCGGGCAGCCTTTTTGCTGAACTGGCAAGAAAATTTGGCGAATGACGCCGTGGCTGCCACCATCGTCGAACCTGACAACAGGAGCGGGGGATTGGCTGTGGCGCACGACTTCGACAAGGCGTACTGGGAGCAGCACTGGCGGCAGGGCGCTGTCGACCGTCCCGGCTCCATGAGCGGCAAGCCGCCGAACCCCTATCTGGTGCGTGAGATCGGCACCCTGGCACCGGGTACGGCGTTGGACGCCGGATGCGGGGCCGGTGCCGAGGCGATCTGGCTCGCCTCGCAGGGCTGGCAGGTGACCGCCGCCGACATCTCCTCCGAGGCACTCGCCCGAGCAGCCGAACGCGCGGCGGCGAGTGGGGTTTCCGAACGCCTGACATGGATCGAGGCAGACCTGGGTCGCTGGGTACCGCAGACACGCTTCGATCTGGTCGCCACCCACTACGCCCATCCGGCGATGCCGCAACTGGAGTTCTACGACCGCCTCGCGGAATGGGTGGCACCGGCCGGCACCTTGCTGATCGTCGGCCACCTACACCCCTCCGCCGACCCCGACCCCGACCAGGGCCAAGGTCACGGTGGTCACGGCCAAGGTCACGGACACCACGGCCACGGCCAAGGTCGGGACCACAGCCAAGGTCACGACCACGATCACGATCACGGCCAAGGCCACGGTGACGAGCAAGCTCACGGCCACGGTCAAGGTCGCGGCCATGAGCGGGGCCCTGGCCATGAGCGGGGTGTCGGCCATGAGCAAGGTCATGGCCACGACCGGGGGCACGGGCATGGCCACCAGGTCGGGAAGCGTCCGCCGGCGGAGGCGTCGGCGACCGCCGCAGCCATCACGGCGCGTCTGGACGAGACGGACTGGGAGATCATCACCGCCGAGGAGGGGCAGCGCACCCTCACCGGCCCTCGCGGGAAGATCACCCTGCACGACGTCGTGGTACGAGCCGTCCGCCGCCCCTAGCCGCCAGCTCCCGCCGCCCCTCCCTGCCCTCCCTGCCCGCCCCGCCCACCCTGTTCACCCAGCCGCCCTGCCCTCGCCCAGCCCGCCCCGCCCAGACCCCTCCGCAGTCCACCCCACCCCACCCAGCGCTGACCGACCTCGCCGATCTTGCACTTACTGTCACAACAAAGGGTGTCAACTCGGGTATTTCGGCGACCAGAAGTGCAAGATCGACGAAGTGAAGCGTCGGGCGGGCGGCGCGGCACGGCGTCACGGAGGCGGGTGGGGAGGGGCGGGCAGGGTGGGGTTAGGGGGTGGGGAGTTGGGTGGTGGTGGTGAGGACGTGGTCGATCAGGCCGTAGGTGCGGGCCTGTTCGGCGGTGAACCAGCGGTCGCGGTCCCAGTCCTGCTGGATCTCGGTCAGGTCGCGCCCGCTGTGGTGGGCGATCAGTTCCTGCATGGTCCGCTTCACATGCAGCATGTTCTCTGCCTGGATGGTGATGTCGGAGGCCGTGCCACCCATGCCGCCCGAGGGCTGGTGCATCAGGATCCGGGTGTGTGGCAGGGCGTACCGCTTGCCGGCGGTACCGGCGCAGAGCAGGAACTGGCCCATCGAGCCAGCCAGCCCGAGTGCCAGGGTCGACACGTCGTTGGGTACGAAGCGCATGGTGTCGTAGACGGCCATGCCGGCGCTGACCGAGCCGCCGGGGGAGTTGATGTAGAGGCGGATGTCGCGGGTCGAGTCTTCGGCCGCGAGCAGCAGGATCTGCGCGGTGATCCGGTTGGCGGCCTCGTCGGTCACCTCGCTGCCGAGGAAGACGATTCGTTCCCGCAACAGCCGCTCGAACACCTGGTCGCCGAAGGTCCGCTGTCCGTCGTCCAGCATGGTGATCATCTTGTCCACCTCTCCCGTCGCCGGTGGGCGAGACGACCGCCCGGGAACCGGCACCTTCACAAGGCTGGACCGGCCCAGGACCCGGCTCCCAGTGGTTCTGCCCGGGGCAGATTCGCCCTCGGCAGAACGGCCCGGGGTGCCGCCTTCGGCAGAACGTCTAGTGGTGGGCGAGGTCGCGCGACGAGCGGAGCAGCGGGGTGAGTACGCCGGGAACGAGGTGACCTGCGGGCCGCCCCCCACGCCGGGAGATGTTCCGCGGTCGGCTGTCGGGGTGGGAGGGCGTACGCAGCAACCGGACCGTCAGCGCGGCGGACCGCATCCGTCGGGCTCGGCGCAGCGCGCTGCCGCTGGGCCTGGTGACCGTTGCCGGGCGACGCAGCGCACCACGGGCGACCACTCGACCGGGGTCGGTGAACACCGTGATCCGCAGGCCTCCGCTGACGCCGCCGACGGGCGTGAACCCGCCGAACGGCAGGCCGGCGAGTTCGTTCCCGACGGTGCCTGCCAGCCCACCGGTGGCGTTGAGCCAACCCGTCGAGGGTGCATGGGATCCGACCGCGCCGAGTCGGGCGACCGGGCTCGGGGTGCCGCCGGAGGCGGACCGGGCGGACGAGATCACCGAGCCGTCGGCGTGCCGGCTGGGAGGCGGTGGGCTGCCGAGCGGTGCCGTACCCAGCGGGGTGGAGGGCATCCGGCGTTCGACCCGGCGCAGTTCGTCGCGTACCGCTTCGAGAAGGTCGGAGAGGTAGAGGCCGAGCGCGCGGCAGACGGCCGCGAGCACCTCGGACGACGCCTCCTTGCGCCCCCGTTCCACCTCGGACAGGTAGGGCACGGAGACGCCGGCGGCCCGGGCGACCTCACGTAGCGTCAGGCCTTGGCGTTGGCGTTCCCGGCGCAGCACTACGCCGATCACCCGTCGCAGTAACGACATGCGGGCCTCACTCTCGCCGGTCCTGCGCTGACCCACCCATCATGCCCGGCCGGCGTCGCCGACGCCGTCCCGCTCGCCCGCCTGCACCGCCCACCCAACTGCACTGCGTACCCGCAGAGCAGGTGCTTGGGCACCTCGGCGTGCGGATTGCCGACCAAGGGCTATGTTGTGCTCGTGCAGGCGACGGAGGCGGGGCAGGTCCCGCGGTGATCCATTTTCCCGCGCAGCGGCGTGGCCCGCTGAGCGCGTTGAGTCTACGGTTGGCTGCCGCCGTCGGGCTGGTGTTGATCGTGGTCGCGGTGGTCTATCTCGAACGGGACCAGTACCGCGACATCAACGATGACGGCCTGACCCTGCTGGACTGCTTCTACTACGCGGTGGTCTCATTGTCGACCACCGGATACGGCGACATCGTGCCGGCCAGCCAGAGCGCTCGGCTGGTGAACGTCCTGCTGATCACCCCGGCCCGGGTGCTGTTCCTGATCATCCTGGTCGGCACCACCCTGGAGGTGCTGACCGAGCAGTACCGGACCGGACGTCGCCTGCACCGGTGGGAGAGGAAATTGAAGGACCACGTCATCATCTGCGGCTACGGCACGAAGGGCCGCAGCGCGATCTCGGCGCTTCAGGAGAACGGGCTCGACAAGTCCCGGATCGTGGTGGTGGAGCGTAACGGGTCGGCGTTGCGGCAGGCCACCTCGAACGGGTTGGTCGCGATCGAAGGCTCGGCGACCCGGTCCTCGGTGCTCAACCAGGCCCACGTACGGACCGCCAAGGCGGTGATCATCGCGACGGACAGCGATGACGCCTCGGTGTTGGTGGCGTTGACCGTACGCCAGCTCACCGCCGGTCAGGTGCGGATCATCGCCGCCGCCCGGGAGGCGGAGAACGCCCCGCTGCTCAAGCAGAGCGGTGCGCACCACGTGATCGTCTCCTCTGCCACCGCCGGTCGGCTGCTCGGGCTGTCCACCTCCGCCCCACCGCTGATCGACGTGGTGGAGGACCTGCTGACCCCCGGCCAGGGCATGGCGCTGGCCATGCGGTCGGCCGAGCGGCACGAGGTCGGCCGGAACCCCCGCGAGCTGGAATCGCTGGTGATCGCGCTGGTCCGGCGGGGCAAGGTGGTCACCCTGGCGGACCAGGCGGGCGCGGTCGTCGAGACCGGCGACATGCTGGTCCACGTACGCGACGACCGGCCCACCGCCAACACCCTGCCCTGACCCCGGCGGGGCCGCCGAACGCAGAAAGCGGGGCGTTCCGAGATGGAACGCCCCGCCCTTCGCTGCGGTCGTCAGCCGACGATGGTCCAGGTGTCGCCGCTGCCCAACAGGCCGGCGAGCTGCTGCTCGGGGGTCTCGGTGATGCTCGCCTTCGCCTCGGCGACCTGCGTCTGCACCACGCTGTCGTAGGACGGCCGGGCCACCGAGCGGAACACCCCGATCGGAGTGTTGCGCAGGTCGAAGCCGGGCAGCCGGGACAGCGCGAACGCGTACGCCGGGTCGGCGACGCCCGCGTCATGCACGACGATCTCCTCGGCCGGGGTGTTCGCGGTCTCGCGGACCTCCAGGCCGAAACCACCAGGCGGGTGTACGACGCAGAACTGCCCGTCCTTGCCGAAGGTGATCGGCTGGCCGTGCTCCAGGCGGATCAGGTGGTCGTCCCGGATGCCCGGGTCCTTGAGCTGGTCGAACGCCCCGTCGTTGAAGATGTTGCAGTTCTGGTAGATCTCCACGAACGCCGAGCCCTCGTGCTCGGCGGCGGCGCGCAGCACCGACTGGAGGTGCTTGCGGTCGGAGTCGATGGTGCGGCCGACGAAGGTGGCCTCCGCGCCCAGCGCCAGCGAGATCGGGTTGAACGGCGCGTCCGCCGAGCCGACCGGGGTCGACTTGGTGATCTTGCCGACCTCGGAGGTCGGGCTGTACTGCCCCTTGGTCAGGCCGTAGATCCGGTTGTTGAACAGCAGGATCTTGAGGTTGACGTTGCGGCGCAGCGCGTGGATCAGGTGGTTGCCGCCGATGGAGAGGGCGTCACCGTCACCGGTCACCACCCAGACCGACAGGTCCGGGCGGGAGACCGAAAGGCCGGTGGCGATCGCCGGCGCCCGGCCGTGGATCGAGTGCATGCCGTACGTGTTCATGTAGTACGGGAACCGCGACGAGCAGCCGATGCCCGAGACGAAGACGATGTTCTCCCGGGGGATGTTCAGCTCCGGCATGAACTGCTGGACGGCCGCGAGGATCGCGTAGTCACCGCAACCGGGGCACCAGCGCACCTCCTGGTCGGACTTGAAGTCCTTGGCGGTGAGCTTGAGGGCGACGGGCTCAGACATTCTTCAGGACCTCTTCCAGCATCGTCTCCAGCTCGGCGGCGGTGAACGGCAGGCCGCGGACCTGGTTGTAGCCGATCGCGTCGACCAGGTAGCGCGCCCGGATCACGTGGGCGAGCTGGCCGAGGTTCATCTCGGGGATGACCACCCGGTCGTAGGAGCGCAGCACCGCGCCCAGGTTCGCCGGCATCGGCGCGAGGTGTCGCAGGTGCGCCTGCGCGACCGGCAGTCCGCGCTGGCGCAGGGCCCGGCAGGCCGCACCGATCGGGCCGTACGTCGAGCCCCAGCCGAGCACCAGCACCCGGGCGTCGCCGTCGGGATCCTCCACCTCGACGTCCGGCACCGGGATGGTCTCGATCCGGGCGGCCCGGGTACGCACCATGAAGTCGTGGTTGGCCGGGTCGTACGAGATGTCGCCGGTCTTGTCGGCCTTCTCCAGACCGCCGATGCGGTGCTCGAGGCCGGGCGTGCCCGGGATGGCCCACGGCCGGGCCAGGGTCTGCGGGTCACGCAGGTACGGCAGGAAGGTGGTGCCGTCCTCGCCGTTGGGCGCGGTGGCGAACTCGACCCGCAGGTCGGGCAGCGACTCCACGTCCGGCAGCAGCCACGGCTCGGAGCCGTTGGCGACGTAGTTGTCCGACAGCAGGATCACCGGAGTGCGGTACGTCAGCGCGATCCGGGCTGCCTCCAGCGCGGCGTAGAAGCAGTCGGAGGGCGACTTCGGGGCGATCACCGCCACCGGGGCCTCACCGTGCCGGCCGAACAGCGCGATGTTCAGGTCGGCCTGCTCGGTCTTGGTCGGCATGCCGGTGGACGGGCCGGCCCGCTGCACGTCGACGATGAGCAGCGGCAACTCCAGGGCCACCGCCAGCGAGATCGTTTCGCTCTTGAGGGCCACCCCCGGACCGCTGGTCGTGGTCACACCGAGCGCACCGCCGTACGACGCTCCCAGCGCGGCACCGATCGCGGCGATCTCGTCCTCGGCCTGCATGGTGGTCACGCCGAGCCGCTTGTGCTTGCTCAACTCGTGCAGGATGTCCGAGGCCGGGGTGATCGGGTACGCCCCGAGGAAGACCGGCAGCCCGGAGCGGACCCCGGCGGCGACGATGCCCAGCGACAGTGCCGCGTTGCCGGTGATGTTGCGGTAGGTGCCCGCCGGCATCTTCGCGGGCTTGACCTCGTAGCGGACGGCGAAGTCCTCGGTGGTCTCGCCGAAGTTCCAGCCGGCCTTGAAGGCGGCCACGTTCGCCGCGACCAGTTCCGGGCGCTTGGCGAACTTGCGCTCCAGGAACCGCAGGGTCGATTCGTAGGGCCGGGAGTACATCCAGCTGAGCAGGCCGAGGGCGAACATGTTCTTGGCCCGTTCGGCGTCCTTCTTGGACACGTCGAGCTCGGCCAGCGCGCCGATGGTCATCGAGGTCAGTGCCACCGGGTGCACGGTGTACCCGTCGAGCGTGTCGTCGTCGAGCGGGCTGCTCGCGTACCCGACCTTGGCCAGGTTGCGCTTGGTGAACTCGTCGGTGTTGACGATGATGTCCGCGCCGCGCGGCAGGTCGGTGAGGTTCGCCTTGAGCGCCGCCGGGTTCATCGCCACCAGCACGTTCGGTGCGTCGCCGGGCGTCAGGATGTCGTAGTCGGCGAAGTGCACCTGGAAGCTCGACACGCCCGGCAGGGTGCCGGCGGGCGCCCGGATCTCGGCGGGGAAGTTGGGCAGCGTGGAGATGTCGTTGCCCAACTGGGCTGTCTCCGAGGTGAACCGGTCACCGGTGAGCTGCATGCCGTCGCCGGAGTCACCGGCGAATCGGATGACCACTCGGTCCAGTTGGCGGATCTGCTTGGTCACGCCCGCACCTCGCTTCGCTGCGCGCCGCGGTGCGGCGCGTCGTCCTCACCCGAGAGCCTACGTCGAATCGACCTCGCACCTTTGCCGGAGGTCCGTTCCCTGGGACCGAAATGTGGAGGTTTATGTGGCGTCTTGCGCTGTTTCGTGCCGTCCGGGTAATCCAGATCACCGCCGCGCTGCCGGTCGTGGCCCAGCCCACCGGACGGTAGGCTGACCTGCTGTGACCGGCTATCTGGGCTCGTACGCGACGCTCGGGCTGCTGCTGCTCGTCAGCGTCCTCTTCTTGGTAGTTGCGTTCTCGGCGAACCGGGTGCTGCGGCCCGCTCGACCAGCCGATCCACCCGGAAAACGGGCAAGTTACGAGTGCGGTGTCGACCCGGTCGGTGGCGACTGGGCGCAGATGCAGATCCGCTACTACGTCTACGCCTACCTGTACGTTCTCTTCGCCGTCGAGGCGGTCTTCCTCTTCCCGTGGGCGCTGATCTTCGACCGCCCGGACTTCGGGCTGGTCACCGTCGTGGAGATGGCGATCTTCGTGGCCGTGCTCGCCCTCGGGCTGCTCTACGCGTGGCGGCGCCGGATCCTGCACTGGACCTGACCCGTCGGGCTCAGGCGAGCCCTGTCGGCTCAGGCGAGCCCTGTCGGCTCGGGCAAAGCCCGCCCGCAGGCTCAGGCGAGTCCTCGTCGGCTGACCGTGGGTGGGCGGCTGCCCTGGATGCTGGCGACCATGTCCAGGACGCGCCGGGTCGGGCGTACCTGGTGGGCGCGGAAGACCCGGGCACCCAGCCAGGCGGAGACCGCGGTGGCGGCAAGCGTGCCTTCCAGCCGCTCGTCGACCGGCAGGTCCAACGTCTCGCCGACGAAGTCCTTGTTCGACAGGGCGACCAGCAGCGGCCAACCGGTGGCGGTCAGTTCGCCGAGCCGCCGGGTGATCTCCAGCGAGTGCCGGGTGTTCTTGCCGAAGTCGTGCGCCGGGTCGATGAGGATCCCGTCACGGCGTACGCCGAGTGACACCGCACGCTCGGCGAGCCCGGTGACCGTCGTCACCACGTCGCTCACCACGTCGGCGAAGGCGGCCCGGTGCGGGCGGGTACGCGGACTGAGCCCGCCGGCGTGCGAGCAGACCAGGCCGGCACCGGTGCGGGCGGCGACCTGGGCCAGCGCCGGATCCGCCCCCGACCAGGTGTCGTTGAGCAGGTCCGCGCCGGCCGCGACCGCCTCCACCGCGACCTCGGCCCGCCAGGTGTCGATCGAGATCACCACGTCGGGGAAGGCGGCCCGGACGGCGGCGATGGTGTCGACGGTACGGCGGATCTCCTCGGCCACGTCGACCTCGGCGCCGGGGCCGGCCTTCACCCCGCCGATGTCGATGATCTCCGCACCCTCGTCCACGGCACGTTCCACGGCCCGCAGGGCGCTGTCGGCGGCGAACGTCGCGCCCCGGTCGAAGAACGAGTCCGGTGTGCGGTTGACGATCGCCATCACCACCAGCTCGTCGGGGTCGAACGTGCGTCCACCGAGCCGCAGCACCCCGGACACCCCGCCTCCTTCACGCCGTACGCCGCCCGGCGACCCGCCGCCGGACACCGTGACGCTATCCGGTCGCAGGTGGCGGGGCCCGTCCGGTACGGCACGCCGGGAGGGGTCGCTCTGCACCGCTGGACATGCCACGATCAGTACATGGGTCAGCTTCTGCTCCTGGTGGTCGTGGCGGTCACCGTCGCGGCGGTGGTGTTCGGCGTGACGGTCCTGGTCAACGGCCAGGATCCCGGCCTGGTGCCGGCCGAGGCGGACGGCCGCGCGGTGCCGTTGCCCGGCGACCGGCCACTGCGCGAGTCGGACGTCGGCGAGGTGCGCTTCGACACCGCGTTGCGCGGGTACCGGATGGCCCAGGTCGACCAGGCGATGCGCCGGGCGGCATACGACATCGGGTACAAGACCGAGCTGATCGGCGTACTGGAGGCCGAGGTGACCGCGCTGCGGGAGGGACGGACGGCCGAGGCCGACGCCCTGCGCAGCGCCCGTGAGCAGTCGGCGAGCCTGGCCCGTGGCCCGGCGCCCGAGGCGACGAACGACGGCGCGGTCGTCATCGACCTCGACAAGCACGACGCCGAGCCGGACGACGAGACGGCGAAGCCGACGGACCCGGCGACCAAGACGGACGCGGCGATCAAGGCGGACGCAGCGATCAAGGCGGAGCCGGGCGACGAGGTCGCGGAGGAGGAGCCGCGCGCGTCGGCGGTGCGCGCGGAGTCGCCGTGACCGACCCCGACGCGGCGGACGAGCTTCGCGAGGCGGCCCAACGGGGTGCCGGTGAGGTCACCGCCACCGTGATCGTCAACGCCCCGGCGGAGCAGGTCTTCGCGGCTCTGCTCGCCTGGGAGCGACAGTCCGAGTGGATCCCGTTCACCACGGTGCGCGTGGTCGAGGGGGACGGCGGCGAGGGCAGCCTGGTCGAGGCGGTCACCACGCTCGGCCCGACCGTGCTGCGCGACCGGATGCGGGTGGTACGGGTGGACGCGCCGTACGAGATCGGCGTGGTGCACTGCGGCACGCTGCTGCGCGGGCCGGGGGTGCTGCGCTGCACCCCGTTGGCGAGCGGGCGTAGCCAGGTGGTCTGGCACGAGTGGTTCCATCTGCCCGGCGGGCCCGCCGGCCGGGTGGCCTGGCCGGTGCTCTGGCCCGGCTCGAAGTTCGGCCTGACCCAGGCGCTGCGACGCTTCGCCCGTCAGGTCGAGCGGGGCCGTCTGCCCTGAGTGCGGCCCACCGTCGCTCGGCCCGGCGTTCCGGCGCGCCGCCGGCCTGTCGGTGGGTGGTCCTAGCCTGGATGCCGTGACTGACCTGGTGATCGGGGACGACGGGCTGCCGCGCTGCCCCTGGGGCGCGGGCACTGCCGACTACGTGGTCTACCACGACGAGGAGTGGGGCCGCCCGGTGCGCGGAGACGACGCCCTCTACGAACGGATGACGTTGGAGGCGTTCCAGTCCGGGTTGTCCTGGCTGACGATCCTGCGCAAGCGGCAGGCGTTCCGGCGGGCCTTCGACGACTTCCGGATCAGCACGGTGGCCGGCTACGGCGAGGCCGACGTGGCAAGGCTGCTCGCCGACACCGGCATCGTCCGCAACCGCGCCAAGATCGAAGCAGCGATCGCGAACGCCCGGGCCGCTCTGGAGTTGCCCGAGGGCCTGTCCGAGCTGCTCTGGTCCTTCGCGCCGCCGAGTCGGCCCCGGCCGGCCAGCTTCGCCGAGGTGCCGGCTCTGACCGACGCCTCCACGGCGATGGCCAAGGCACTCAAGCGGCGTGGCTTCCGGTTCGTCGGCCCGACCACGGCGTACGCGCTGATGCAGGCCACCGGGATGGTCGACGATCACGTCGCGGGCTGTCACGTCGTGCCGCCCGGTGCGGCCGTGATGGGATAGAGGCATGACGACCGACACCGCACCCCGGGTGGACGGGGCGAGCCAGGCCGACGGTACGGGCACCTGGGCGGTGCTCCTGCCCGCCGGCCGGTACGACGCCGAGCGCCTCGTGCACCACGACACGCTGGAGTTGACCGGCCTGGCGGACGTCGCCGCCCTGCCGCGCGCCGGTGACCAGGTCGCGGTGCTGGCCGACGAGCCGTTGCGGCTGGTGGCGGTGGGCCGGGTGGCCGCGCCGACCGCCTGGCTTCCGGAGGATCCGGACGACCCGCAGTCCGACCGGGGGCCGCAGGCGCTGGTGGTGACGTACACCCGGCGGGCCTTCGACGAGCCGGTGCCGGCCGACACGCTCGCCCTCGGCGGCCCGGTGACCGCCCTCGACGCGGGGGCCTTCCGCGACCTGGTCGAGCGGCTCGGACCCCCGCCGCAGCGACAGTCCTGGCTGGTCAGCCTGGATCTGCCGATCGAGGCCGACTCGCCGGCGGAGGCGGTCCGCCTGTTCTGGGCGTACGTGCAGGAACTCGGCCCGCAGGAGCTTCCCGCCTTCGTCTCACCTTCCGGCGACGAGTTGGCCATGCAGGCGTTCGTGCTCGGCGCGGAGGCGAACCAGGACCCGGAAGAGGACGACTGACGTTCTCAGCGGCCCTCGAAGACCGGCCGCTGCTTGTTGACGAAGGCCATGGTGGCCGCCCGGTGGTCGTTGGTGCCGCCGCAGATCGCCTGCGCCTGCGCCTCGGCGGCCAGCGCGTCGGCAAGCGTGCCGGCGTCGGCGACGGAGAGCTGACGCTTGATCGCGCCGTACGCCACGGTCGGGCCGGCGGCGAGCCGGGCGGCGAGTTCCTGGGCGGCCGGCAGCACGCCCTCGTCGTCGTCCACCATCCGGTTGAGCAGGCCGAGCCGGCACGCCTCGTCCGCGCCCACCGGCTCGGCGAGCATCAGCAGCTCGATGGCCTTGGCGTGGCCGACCAGCCGGGGCAGCGTCCACGACGCGCCGGTGTCGGCGGCGAGACCGACCTTGGCGAACGCCATCAGGAACTTGGTCGACGGCCCACCGACGCGGATGTCGGCCAGGAACGCCAGCGAGGCGCCGGCCCCGGCGGCCATCCCACGGACGGCGGCCACCACCGGCTTGGGCAGGCTGGACAGCCGGGCGGCGATCGGGTTGTAGTGCGCCTGGACCGTGTCCAGGGTCTTCCCGGCACCCGATTCGAGGGTGGCCACGTGCTCGCGCAGATCCTGTCCCGCGCAGAACGAGCCGCCGGCGCCGGCCAGCACCACCGCCCGGCAACTGCGGTCGGCTTCCAGTTCGGCGAGGGTGTCCCGCAGGGCCTCCTTGAGCGCCACGTTCAGCGAGTTCATCGCCGACGGGCGGTTCAGGGTGAGGGTGACGACGGCGTCGGTGCGGTCGACGAGCAGTTCGGTCACGTCTGGCGTTCCTTCTGTCGGATCATCCGGTTACCACCGTCGAGGCACTGCTCGACGTACCGGTCCGCCGCCGGCCGGAGCCGGGCCGCGTGCCGGTCGAAGAAGCTGGCCGCGGCGGTGCCGGGCCAGCGCTCGGGCAGCAGCGCCGGGGGCAGCTGCGGGTCTCGGAAAAGGAAGGTACGCCACGCGTGCACCAACCGGAATCGGGCCGCGTACGCCTCCTCGTCGCCGCTGCGCGCGGTGATTCCGCTCAGCAGGGCGCGCTGCTCGGCGACGAACTGTTCGTAGGCCCGGCCGATCTCGGCCAGGTCCCAGGCCCGGCGGACCAGGCCCATCGCGCCGGGGGTGCCGGCGGCGTGCGCGGCGCTGAACCGCTCGAAGCGTACGCCCGCCTCGTCAAGCATCAGGTCGACGTCCTCGCCGGGCCGGGTGGCCACCCAGACCTGCTCGTCGAGGGTGCCGTAGCCGAGGTAGCGGAGGTTCGCGGCGAGGCGTTGCCGGTCCCGCCGGGCGGACGGGGCGTCGAGCACCAGCAGGTCGAACCGTCCGTCCCAGGTGACCCGGCCGGTGCGGTAGATCCGGGAGGCGGCGTCGTCGAGTCGGCGGCCCGCCTTGGGTGTGATCGAATATCCGGGGCCGGACATCAGTTTGACCGGTTCCAACCAGCCTTGTCGCACCATGCGGGACACCGCGGTACGAACGGCCGGCGGCGCGATCCCGAGCGGAGCCAGGAGTTTGACCAGGGCAGCAACCGGTGCCCGGCCACCCCGGGGCCGGAGGTGGTCGCCGTACAGGTCGAATAGTGCCGACCGTGCCTGCATGACCGCACATTGTGACAGGCCATCTCGGGATAAGCTAGATGCTGTTACATCAATGCTGCTTCGGTTTGGGTCCGGCGGTGTTCATCAGGGAAAATCGTTGGTCGACGCCCCCGTGCAAGTTGCGGGAGGTCATGGCGAAGTGGCTGTGGGGCAACCCACCGACCCTGGTGTAGGTCTGAGGGGAGACAACATGGCGGCGATGAAGCCGCGGACGGGCGACGGTCCGCTGGAAGTCACCAAGGAGGGCCGGGGCATCGTCATGCGGGTCCCGCTGGAGGGTGGTGGCCGGCTCGTCGTCGAGATGACTCCCGACGAGGCGACCGCGCTCGGTGACGCGCTGAAGGCGGCAGCCGGCTGATAAGAAGGTCGGTCTGGTCGGCGATGTTCGCCGCCGCGGACGGTTCGTTTCGGGTACGGCTCCCGCAGCCGTACCCAGGCCCTGAGGCACCGGCTCGACCGGTGGCTCAGGGCCTTCATACCATTTCGTGGGCAAATCGACCCGCGATCTTCTTCAGGAGGTACGGCTCCGCGTGCTCGCCATTCGTCTGATCGCCGAGCCGGACCAGCTCGACGCCGTAGCACTGCCCCTGCGGCCGGGTGGCGCCGACGACGCGTCGGCCGCACCGGTTCCCACCGCCGTGGCACTGCCCGCAGAGGTCGCCGACGAGGCTGCCGCGTTGGCTTCGATGATCGGGCTGACCGGCCGGGCCGGCGAAGCGCATCGGCAGCTTCGCCCGGGCGCTGCTCCGGCCCGACTGCTGCTGGTCGGCATCGGGGACGGCGACGAGCCGGGTTGGCGCTCCGCCGGGGCGGCACTGGCCCGAGCGGGCAAAGATGAGACCCATATCACAGTGGCGTTGCCGGTCGGTGTGTCGGCCGAGGCGGTCCGTGGTCTGGTCGAAGGGCTGCTGCTGGCCTCCTACCGCTACCGGTTGGGTGCCGACGGCGAGGCGCCCGCGCTGACCGGCGTGGACCTGGCGGTCGCCGAGCCGGAGGCCTACCAGCAGGCGCTGGAGGTGGCCCGCACCACCGCCACGATGACCCGGCTGGCCCGCGACCTCACCAACACGCCCTCCTCGGTGAAGAACCCGCAGTGGTTCGCCGACCAGATCGCTGCCGCCGCCACTGACCTGCCCGGACTGCGGCTGCGGGTGCGCGAGCCCGAGGAGTTGGCCGCCGAGGGCTTCGGCGGAATCCTCGCCGTCGGCGGTGGCTCGGCGAGCGGTCCCCGGCTGGTTGAGCTGGACTGGCACCCGGCCGAGGCGACTACCCATGTGGTGCTCGTCGGCAAGGGCATCACCTTCGACACCGGCGGAATCTCGATCAAGCCGGTGCCGGCGATGAAGCTGATGCGCAAGGACATGGCCGGTGCGGCTGCCGTCGTGGCGGCGACCCTCGGTGCGGCGGCGCTGCAACTGCCGGTGCGAATCACCACGCTGGCCCCGCTGGCCGAGAACATGGTCAGCGGCGCGGCGTTCCGGCCCGGCGACATCATCCGGCACTACGGCGGGCTGACCAGCGAGACGACGAACTCCGACGCGGAGGGGCGGCTGGTGCTCGCCGACGCCCTGGCGTACGCCGTCGCGGAGCTCAAGCCCGACCTGCTGATCGACCTGGCCACCCTGACCGGGGCGAACGCCATCGCGCTCGGCACCCGCACCGGCGCCCTCTACAGCGACAACGACCAGCTCGCCGACGACATGCTGACCGCGGTCGCGGAGGCCGGCGAGGCCGCCTGGCGGATGCCGTTGCCGACCGACTACGTCGAGCACCTCGGCAGCGAACTGGCCGACCTGCACAGCGCACCGACCCAGGGCGGGGGTTCCGTGCTGGCCGCGCTCTACCTGCGCGAGTTCACCGGCGAGCTGCGCGAGAAGTGGCTGCACATCGACATGTCGGCACCCTCCTGGTGCGAGCGGGACGACGCGGAGCTGACCCGGGGTGCGACCGGGTGGGGCGTACGCGGCCTGCTGCGGTGGCTGGCCACGCTCCGCTGAGACCGCCGTGCGGCCAGGTCAGCGCGGAACGCGGCAGGTCAGCAGCGGACCGCGGCCAGCAGGCCGTGCCCGACCGGCAGCAGCGCCGGGATCCAGTGCTCCGACTCCCGGATGGCCTTGACCGCCTCGCGCACCGTCACCGTCTCCGCGTCGCGGGCGGCCGGGTCACCGATCCGGCCGCCGGCCAGCGCGCCGTTGAGCACCAGCACACCGCCGGGCCGCAGCAGCCGCAGCGCGGCGTCCACGCAGGCGGTGAAGCCGGTCGCCTCGGCGTCGACGAAGACCAGGTCGTACGCGCCGTCCGCGAGCCGGGGCAGGACGTCCAGCGCCCGCCCGGTGATGATCCGGGTCCGGCCGGCGACGAAGCCCGCCTCGGTGAAGATGCGTCGGGCGATGCGCTGGTGCTCCACCTCCACGTCGATGGTGGTGAGCACACCGTCGGGGCGCATGCCACGCAACAGCCAGACCCCGCTGACCCCGGTGCCGGTGCCGATCTCGACCACCGCGCGGGCGTTACCGGCCGCGGCGAGCAGGCGCAACGCGGCGCCGGCCCCCGGGGTGACCGCGTCGAGGCCGATCTCGTTGGCCAGACTGCGCGCGGTGCGTAGCACGAGGTCCTCGGGCACGTACGACTCGGCGAAGTGCAACGCCGGGTTCGCCGAACTGCCGGAACCAGCGACCGTGGCGATGGGACACCTCCGGGCAGCGAGCGTGAAGCGGGGGGCGGGTGGGCACTGTGACTCTAGAGGCGGCCCGCCACGGGCGCAGCCGGGCACCCACCCGCGGTGACAACCGCTGACCCCATGCGGCACATCCGTGCAATCCTGGAAGCGGTATCCCGTCGACCGCACGTCCGGCGGCATCCATCGCGGATCGCGGATACCGGGGACGGACTGGGAGGCACCGAGTGACCGACGGCTGGGACTGGCGCCAGCCCGGGGCGAGCGGCGCACCGGCAGGCACGCCGGGGCCCGGACACCCGCCGGGAGGCTCACCGACGACACCGCCGTACGGCGGGCAGTCGGCTGCCTCGCCGTGGTGGTCCGATGCGCTCGCCGACCCGTGGCGTGACCCGTACGCCCCGGCGGCGGTGGTGATTCCGGCCGCACCGATGCCGGGAACCGAGCCGGAGCCGGTGACCGATCCGGATGCGCCCCGGCACCCGAAACTGCGCCAGATGCTGCTCATTCCCCTGATCACGGCGTTGCTCGCGGGCACCCTGGGCGGTGCGCTCGGCTACGCGTTCGCCGTACGCGGAGGTGCCGCCGGGCCGGTGCTCGGTGCCGCGCCGGGTCCGGCGCCCGCGCTCGCCCAGCGTCCACCGGAGTCACTGGCGGGGGTCGCCGAACGGGTCCTGCCCAGCGTCGTCACCGTCCGGATGGCGGGGGTGGCCGGCATCAGCGAGGGCTCCGGGTTCATCGTCAGCGCCGACGGGCACGTGATCACGAACGATCACGTGGTCGCCGGTGGCACCGGCAAGGCGTCCGTGGTCTTCAACGACGGCAGTACGGCCCCGGCGACCGTGGTGGGGCAGGACGAGGAGTCCGACATTGCGGTGATCAAAGTCACTCGTAGCGGGCTGCGCCCGGTCGAGTTCGGTGACTCCGACGCGCTCGCGGTCGGCGACCCGGTGCTGGCCATCGGTTCGCCGCTGTCCCTGGCCAACACGGTGACGGCGGGCATCGTCAGCGCCCTGGACCGGACGATGCAGGCCGGCGAGCCGGGCGGCCCGACGCGCTACTACGCCGCGATCCAGACCGACGCCGCCGTCAACCACGGCAACTCGGGCGGGCCGCTGGTCGACGCGGCCGGGCGGGTGATCGGCGTCAACTCCACGATCAAGTCGCTGGTGTCGGAGGGGCAGGAGGCCGGCAACATCGGGCTCGCCTTCGCCATTCCGATCAACCAGGCGAAGCGGATCACCCAGGAGATCATCGGCACCGGCAAGGCCCGCCGTACGGTGATCGGCGCCCAGGTGGGTGGACCCGGGTCGAACACCAACGGCTCCGGCGTACGCCTGGCGGCCGTGGAGCCGTCCGGCCCGGCGGCCGGTGCGGGTCTGCGGGCCGGTGACGTGATCCTGCGCCTCAACGGCCGGCCGATGACCGAGCCGACCGACCTGATCGCCCTGGTCCGCAAGTACGCGCCCGGCTCGGTGGTGACGGTCGAGTACCGCCGAGGCGCCACCCGGCAAAACACCTCGGTGACCCTCGCGGCCGACGCGAAGTGAGCTCGTCCCCCCTTCTGACCGGCCCGTGACGTGCGTAGTCTTGCTGCGTAGCCCGGTGAGGAGGCCCCAGGGGTGTTCGAGAACCTGAACGTGTGGGAGGTCGGCGCGCTGCTGTTGCTGGCGCTGCTGATCTTCGGTGACCGGCTGCCGGCGGTGATCGGCGACGGGCTGCGCATGGTGCGGAACCTGCGCAACATGGCCCGTAACGCGACCACCGACCTGAGCAAGGAACTCGGCACCGACATCCAGTTGGAGGACCTGCACCCGAAGGCGTTCATCCGCAAGCACCTGCTCAGCGAGGAGGACGAGCAGGCGATCCGTAAGCCCCTCCAGGGCATGTACGACGATCTGCGGTCGGATGTCACAAAGGTGCAGAAGGACATCAAGGACGTGGCTGCCGCAGCGGACCCCCGTACCCCCGGCTCCTCCGCGACGGCCTCGCCACCCGCGACCGCGCCGGCACCGCGCAGCGCCAGCTACGACGAGGTCACCTGAGCCCGCGCCTGCGGATGCCTCCTCACGCCGAACCGCCGGTCACCCTCTCGGATGGCCGGCGGTCGTGGTTTGCTGCGAGCGGAGCGGGTCAGCGACCGGACGGCTTGAGGCCGAGCGGCTTGCCGAGCAGCGACTCGCGGCGCACCGCGAGCCGGTCGGCGACCTTGTTCAACGCCTGCGCCGCCGGGGAGTCCGGTGCGGCGAGCACGATCGGGTTGCCCTCGTCGCCGGCCTCGCGTACCCGGGTGTCCAGCGGCACCTGGCCCAGCAGCGGCACCTGCGCGCCGATGGTCTGGGTCAGCGAGTCGGCCACGGTCTGGCCGCCACCGGCGCCGAAGACCTCCATCCGGGAGCCGTCCGGCAGCTCCAGCCAGGACATGTTCTCGATCACACCGACCACCCGCTGGTGGGTCTGCAGCGCGATCGCGCCGGCCCGCTCGGCCACCTCGGCGGCGGCGGCCTGGGGCGTGGTGACCACCAGGATCTCCGCGTTGGGCAGCAACTGGGCCAGGGAGATGGCCACGTCACCGGTGCCCGGCGGCAGGTCGAGCAGGAGCACGTCGAGGTCGCCCCAGTAGACGTCGGCGAGGAACTGCTGCAACGCCCGGTGCAGCATCGGCCCGCGCCAGACCACGGCGGCGTTGCCGGAGGTGAACATGCCGATCGAGATGACCTTCACGCCGTGCGACTGCGGCGGCATGATCATGTCTTCGACCCGGGTGGGACGGCCGTCCGCGCCGAGCATCCGCGGCACGGAGTGTCCGTAGATGTCCGCATCGACCACGCCGACCGACAGGCCCCGGGCGGCCAGCGCGGCAGCCAGGTTCACCGTCACGCTGGACTTCCCCACGCCGCCCTTGCCGCTGGCCACCGCGTACACCCGGGTGCGGGAGCCGGGCTGGGCGAAGGGGATGACCGGTTCCTCGCCGGCGCTGCCGCCCCGCAGCTTGGCCTGAAGACCCTGGCGCTGCTCCGGGCTCATCACGCCGAATTCGATCTCGACACCGGTGACCCCGCTCACCGCGCTCACCGCGGCGGTGATGTCCGAGCGCAGCTTGTCCTTCAGCGGGCAGCCGGCCACGGTGAGCAGCAGCTCGACCCGGACCACACCGTCCTGGTCGACCTCGGCGGAGCGGACCATGCCGAGTTCGGTGATCGGCCGGCGGATCTCCGGGTCGTTGACGGTGGCCAGAGCGGCCTGAACAGCGTCGTTGACGGTGCTGACGGGAGCTGACATGGCGGCAATGTTACGTCGGTGGCTCAGCGTCACCGGTGCCAGCGGCGGTGGTTGTGAGCGATTCGATCAGGTTTTCGGGCGGTGCGGGGTGTCGGTGTCCCGCCGGCCGTCCTTCGGATGATCACCGTCCAGGTCGTCACGCGGCTCGTCGAGACCGTCCCCGCCGGCCCGTCCGGTCGTACCCTCCCGCTGCCGGCGCTCCAACCGTTGCCGGCGCTGCGCGGCCTCGTCCAACTCCTCGGCCAACCGGGACAGCTCCGAGCGGACGAAGTCCCGGGTCGCCACCTCACCCAGCGCGATCCGCAGCGCGGCGATCTCCCGGGCCAGGTACTCCGTGTCGGCCTTCTGCAACGTGGCCCGGCGGCGGTCCTCGTCGAACGCCACCCGGTCGCGGTCGGCCTGCCGGTTCTGGGCGAGCAGGATCAGCGGTGCGGCGTACGAGGCCTGGATGGACAGCACCAGGGTCAGGAAGGTGAAGGTGTACGGGTCGAAGCGCAGGCCCGCCGGGGCGAGCGTGTTCCAGGCGAACCAGGCGCAGATGACAAGCGTCATGTAGACGATGAAGTTCGCCGTACCCATGCCGCGGGCGATGCCCTCGGCCCAGCGGCCGAAGGTCTCCTGGTCGACCCGGGGCAGCTTCAGCCCACGGGGCTCCCGGGGCAGGTCGAGCCGTTCCGCCCGGCGCTGTTCAGACATCCGTGTCCTCCGTCGCCGGGTCGCCGTTGGTACTCATGACCGCGTCCCGGTCCCGCCAGTCCCGAGGCAGCGAATGGTCCAGCACGTCGTCCACGGTGACCGCGCCCACCAGTCGATTGTTCCGATCGATCACCGGCATGGCCACCAGATCGTAGGTGGCCATCCGGCGGGTGATCTCCGGCAGGGGCGTGGTCGGACGCAACGGGTCGATGTCGTTGACCACCACCCCGCCGAGGATGTCGGCGGGCGGCTCACGCAGCAACCGCTGGAAATGCACCATCCCCAGGTAGCGGCCGGTCGGCGTGGTCATCGGCGCGCGGGTCACGAAGACCTGGGCGGCCACCGCCGGGGAGAGCTGCGGCTCCCGGATCCGGGCGAGGGCCTCCGCGACCGTGGCGTCCGGGGGCAGGATGACCGGTTCGGAGGTCATCACGCTGCCGGCGGTGCCCGGCGTGTACTTCAACAGCTGCCGCACCGAATCGGCCTCGTCCGGCTCCATCAGGTCCAGCAGCACGTCCTGATCCGGCGGCGACAGCTCGCCGAGCAGGTCGGCGGCGTCGTCCGGGTCCATCTCCTCCAGGACGTCGGCCGCCCGTTCGCGGTCCAGCGCGGCGAGGATCTCGACCTGGTCGTGCTCCGGCAGCTCGCTGAGCACGTCGGCGAGCAGTTGGTCGTCCAGGGCTGCCGCGACCTCGTTGCGCCGGCGGTCGGGCAGATCCTGCAACGCGTTGGCCAGGTCGGCCGGGCGCATGTCCTCCAGCACGGCCAGCAGGTTGGCGGTGCCACGGGTGTCGGCGACGCCACTGAGCCCGCGTACGTTGTCCCACTCGACCTGGTGCAGGTTGCCCCGGCGGGCGAGGCGGCCGGTCTGCTCCCGTACGGCCACCCGGGCCAGCGACCATTCGCCGCTTCGGCTGCACTCCATCGCCACGTCGACCACCGTCGCCGCCCGGCCCTCCGGCTGGACCTGCACCCGGCGATCCAGCAGTTCCTGAAGCACCAGCAGCTCGTTGGGGCGCTTCTCGAACCGGCGCAGGTTGAGCGTCCCGCTGCCCAGCACGACGGCTTCGGCGTCGATGGAGGTGATCCGGTTGATGGACAGGAAGATGCGCCGCCGCATCGGCATCTCGGCGACCAGGCCCACCACCTCGGGTGGGCGCTGGCCCGCCCGCAGCCGTGCCACCGCGTCACGAACCCGTCCCACCTGGTCACCGTTGGGGTCGAAGACGGCGACTCCGGCGAGGCGGGCGATGTACACCCGGGTCGGCGTGCTCACGGGCACCAGCCTAAGCGCCTAGGGTTTATCAACATGTCGACCTTGGCTTACGAGATCGTGGACGTGTTCACCGCTCGTCCGTACGCGGGAAACCCGCTCGCGGTGGTGTTCGGTGCCGAAGGGCTGGCCACCGAGCAGATGCAGGCGTTGGCCCGGGAGTTCAACCTTTCGGAGACCGTCTTCGTGCTGCCCGCCACGCAGGTCGGCGTCACGTACCGGGCCCGGATCTTCACGCCGGTCGAGGAGTTGCCGTTCGCCGGGCACCCCAGTGTGGGCGCGGCGGTCACCGCGAGCCGACGCGGTCTGTTCGAGCCGGGCCAGGTCACCCAGGAGTGCGGTGCCGGTGTGTTGCCGATCGAGGTGACCGAGAGCGGCGCGACGCTTACCGGTGGCATGCCCACCCTCGGCCCGGAACTGGATCCCGAGCCGCTGCTGGAGATGGCGGGCCTGGCGGCCGGCGACCACGTCGGTCCGGCACCCCGGGTGGCCGGCTGTGGCCTGGAGTTCCCCTTCCTGCCCGTACGCCCCGAGGCGTTGGCCCGGGCACAGGTGGACCCGCTCGCGGCGCGACGGTACGGAATCGAGCATGTCAGCGTCTTCTCCTGGGACGCGGCGACGCAAACCGCGTACGCCCGGGTCTTCGTGCCCGGCCTCGGCGTGCCGGAGGATCCGGCGACCGGCTCGGCGGCGCTCGGGCTCGGGGTGTGGTTGGTCGCCAGTGGCCTGTTGCCGGGTGACGAACGGTCGTCGTACACCGTCCGGCAGGGCGTCGAGATGGGACGGCCGTCGTCGTTGGCCTGCACGGTCACCGCGGCCGGGGGTACGGTGCTGGGCGCGACCGTCTCCGGCCAGGTGATGGCGGTGGCCAAGGGCGAGATCCTGGTTCCGCCCTTCGTCGGCTGACCGGGCGGCGCGGGACGGGCCGGGTGCGAGAGGATGCCGTGGTGACCGACGAGCACAACAGCACTCCGCTGGTCGACGAGGCGATGAAGAAGGCCTCGGTGGCCTGGGTGACGGTGGCCGACGGCCCGGCCCTCGCGTTGTGGTGCGTCCCGCTGGAGGGTGCGCTCTGCGTGGTAAGTGGTCCCGGCGAGCAGGCCGCACCGGGGCTGGCCGAGGCCGACGAGGCGCAGGTGACGCTCCGCGGTGACCACGGCGGCCGGATCGTGACCTGGCGGGCGCGGGTGTCCCGGGTGCTGCCCGGGACCGACGAGTGGGACACGCTGGCCCCGCTGGTGGGGGCGAAGCGACTCAACGCGCCCGGCTCGACGGCCGACCTGGTGGCCCGCTGGGCGGCCGACGGCTGTGCGCTGGTGCGGCTGAGGCCCGCCGGCGACGTGGTGCACGGCGGGCAGTTGCCGGCCGACTCGCTCGCCGAGCCACCCCGGCCGACATCGGCGGTCCGGGCCGCGCGGAAGCCGTTCCGGTTGCACCGGGTGCGCCGCCGTTGACCTCACCCGGTCAGGACGGCACCGCCACCGGTGTGCCGTCGACCAGGTGGACCACCTCACCGAGCGTGCCCAAGGCCGGGCCGCCCCAGTCGTTGTCGACGTTGAAGGCCAGGTGGTCGACCAGATCGGGAGCGGCCAGCCGGACGGCGCTCAGTCCGGCCTGCTGCGCGCCGGTCAACTCCTGGCTGCCCCCGTCGCCGACATAGAGGCAGTCCGCCGGCGGCAGGTCGAGCCAGGTGCACGCGGCCAGGTAGAGCGCCGGGTCCGGCTTGCAGCGTTTCGCCTGGATGGAGAAGATCCGCACGTCGAGCAGGGGTGCGACGGCCAGCTCGGGCAGGATCGCCGGTAGTTCGTGGGTGCAGTCGCTGATCACCCCGGTGCGCATGCCTCGTTCGCGTAGCGCCCGCAGGGTCGGCACGGCGTCCGCCCGCAGTCGGGTGTCGGCGCGTACCGCCTGCCGTCGGCAGGCCACCGCCGCGCGCAGCGCCTCCGGCGACGGGCGTACGCCGACCTGGTCGCAGACCCAACGCAGGGTCGCCTCGGCGTCGCCGAAGCGTCCGCTGGCGCGTTCGTAGAAGGTGCGGTCGAGCACGTCGATGTAGGCGTCCGGTGGGCAACCGAGCAACTCGGCAGTGGCACGGTGGCCGCTGCCGCGTCGGATCGGACCGGTCAGCGTGCCGAAGAAATCGAATAGCACTGCCTGGAATCTGGGCATGGGAAGGGGCGCCTCCGGCGCGAGAAGAGGGTCCCGACGGGACGCGCATGATCGTAACCGAATGATGACGGTCCGTGGTGATCGTCGGCGTGTGAGGATTACCCCTCGTGCCCCTCGAACCGCATCGTCCACCGCGTGAGCTGCTCACCACCGGCGCGCTGGCGCTCGCCGTCGTCGCCGTGTCGTCGTCCGCCCCGCTGATCGCCTTCGCCGCCGCGCCGGCACTGGCTGTCGCGTTCTGGCGCAACATGATCGCGGTGGGCGTGCTGAGCCCGTTCGCGGTGCTGCGGCGGCGGGCCGAGTTCCGCTCGTTGGTCACCGGCGCGGGACGGCGCGAGGGCATGTTCTGCGTGCTGTCCGGGGTGGCGCTGGCGGCGCACTTCGCCACCTGGATGCCGAGCGCGAAACTCACCTCGGTGGCTGCGGCGACGGCGCTGGTCGCCACCCAACCGGTCTGGCAGGGGCTGATCGCCCGTGCCCAGGGCCGCCGGCTCCCGGCCGGGGTGTGGGCCGGGATCGGCGTGGCGGTCGTCGGTGCCGTGCTGGCCACCGGCGCCGACTTCACGGTGTCCGCGCAGGCCTTCACCGGTGATCTGCTGGCGGTGGTCGGCGGACTGTTCGCGGCGATCTACACGGCGCTGGGGGAGCGGGCCCGGGTCACCGTCAGCACCGCCACCTACACCACCATCTGTTACGGGGTCTGCGCGCTGATCCTGCTGGTGATCTGCCTGGTCGCCGGGGTGCCGCTCGGCGGCTTCGACACCGGGACCTGGCTGGCGGTGCTGGCCCTGGTGGCCGGCGCCCAACTGCTCGGCCACTCGATGTTCAGTTATGCGCTGCGGCGGGTCTCGGCCACCACGGTCAGCGTGTTGATCCTGCTGGAGGCGCCCGGCGCGGCCCTGCTCGGCTGGGCCTGGCTGGGGCAGCTGCCCGACCCGGTGACCCTGCCCGGCCTGGCGCTGCTGCTGGTCGGGGTCGCGGTGGTGGTGCTGAGCAGCGCCCGTACCGCCCGCCGGGCGACCCGGGTGAGCACCGCCGTACCGGCGGACGCGGCACCGATACGCGACTGACGGTTCAGACCTCGTCGACCTCCAGCACCCGGGTCTGCGGCGCGGCGTCGCCCAACTCGGCCCTCAGCGCGAGCCGCTGCGGGTCGGCCAGGAACGCCGTGTAACCGGCCCGGGTATCGAACCGGATCAGGTGCACCTCGGTGCGCCCGTCGCCGGTGCGCAGCCGCCGTTCCACCCGGCCACCGTGTCGATTCAGCAGGGCGAGCACGTGATCCTCGTACCGTTGCCCGGCCTCGACCGCTGTGCCGGCCAGTTCCACAAGCGCGACCAGGCGTACGGCGTCGGCGGGCTCGGTGGCCAGCGACTTCCAGAACTGGTGGTCGACGTGGCCGCCCGGGATGCCCTCCCGTCGCCCGGTGTCGAGGTAACCGTGCCGTCGGTAGAAATCCGGGGCCTGGAACGAGAACGAGGCGACCGAGAGCTGGGTGCAACCGCGCCGTCGGGCCTCCTGCTCGGCTGCCGCCAGCAGCCGCGCACCCAGGCCCTCGCCCCGGCGGTCCTCGCGGACCCACACCATGTCGATCCCGGCGCAGCCGCCCCAGGTCCACCCGGTCAGCCCGGCCACCAGTTCGCCGTCGGACCCGGTGACCCGGACGGAGAGCCCCGCCTCGTCGTCGGCACCGGTCGCCCGCCGGTTGTACGCGGTCAACTCCGCGTCCAGCCGCTCGGTCAGCTTCTCGTCGTTGTCGAGTACTTCGATACTCACGTCCCCCGTGGTCACCACGGGCGGAGTATTCCAACGTCCCGCCATTCCCGCGACCCCGTCGGCGGCAACCCGGCTGTCCCCGCCCGGCGCGGCAGTGCTCAGGCGGGCAGGCCGACCGCGGCGGCGCTGGCCGTCCAGAGCCGGGCGGCGAGCTGCGGGTCGGCCGCCTTGCGCAGCGGTCGGCGGGGCCGGCAGTCGAAGTAGTAGCCGCCGTCGCGCAGGCGGGACCGGTCCTGGTTGGCCAGCCACACCAGGGTCTGCGCGCCCTTGCCCGGGCTGCGCAGCGGAAGCAGGCGCATGCCCACGGCGACCAACCGGCTCTCGTTGCCGAACCTGGTCCGCACCACGCCGGGATGGAAGCAGTACGAGCCGATTTGCGGCCACCGCCGGGCCGCCTCCGCGGTGAACAGGATGTTCGCCTGCTTGCTGGTGCCGTACGCGGTCAGCGGGCGGTATCGGCGCAGCGGGGCGTTGAGATCGTCCGGATCGAGTACGCCACTGCGATGGGCACCGGAGGCGGTCACCACCATCCGGCGGACCCGGTCGGCCAGCAGGTTGGTGAGCAGGAACGGGGCCAGATGGTTGGCCTGGACGGACAGTTCGAAGCCGTCGACGGTGGTGACCGGAGCGAGCACGATCGCGCCGGCGTTGTTGGCCAGCACGTCGATCCGGTCGTACGCGGCACGCAACTGCTCGGCCAACTGTCGGACGTCGTCGAGCACGGCGAAGTCCGCGCGGAACACCGCAGGGCGTTCGCCGGAGGACTCGCGTACCTCGTCGGCGGCGGTGCGCAGCCGAGACGGGTCGCGGCCGACCAGCACCACCTGGTCGCCGCGGCGCGCCAGCTCGACGGCGGCGGCCAGCCCGATGCCGGCACTGGCGCCGGTGACCACCACCAGCCGACGGTCGGTGTCCCGCACAGGTCCATTCACGCCGGTCACCGGATGAGGTTACCGTGACGCCCGCCGGTCGGGGCCCGCCTCGACCTTGCCGCCCGGCGGGCCCGCGCCGTCTAGACCGTGGACGAACTGGAGATCGCGAAGGCGATCAGGACCACGTAGACGGCGATCGCCAGCACGAGGAGACCGGTGAGGATCCAGCCGACGATGATGGCGGCCTTCGCCATGCCCTCACCGCCCTCGCCCCGCTCACGGATCTGGCGCATGGCGACGTGCCCCATGATCGCGCCGATCGGCGCGGTGATGCACGAGCCGATGCCGATCAGGGAGAGCACCAGGGCGACGATGGCCAACGAGTTCGTCGGCTGCGGCGGTGGATAGCCGTACCCCGGCTGCGAGTACCCGTATCCGGGCTGCGGCGGGTAACCGGCCGGCGGGTACGGCGCGGGCGCCGGCGGCGTGCCGAGGTCGGACTTCATGCCACCGTATGGGTCGGCGGGCTGGTAGGGGTCGTACCCGGCGGGCTGGGACGGTACGGGCGGCGGACTCGTCGGCAGAGTGGGGTCGACCGGCGGACTGGAGGGCTGGCCGGCCGAGGGGTCGGGCCAGCCGCCGGACGCGGGCTGTGTCATCGGCTCACTTCCATCGCAGTATCGGGCAGTCAGCGTAGCCAGCCCCGGCGAGGACTCGCCGGACAGTGTCCCCCGGGTGCCGCGTTGCCCGAGGCGGTGCCGCAGGGCAGGATCTCGGCATGGGGATTGACGCGCGAGCGGCGGACCGGTCCGGCAGCAGGCCGCGGCGGGACAACAGCCGACCAGGTGTGGTCCGACGGACCCGCGCCGCCGTGACGGCCGGCATGGAGGGAACCGACGCACCCGCCGTGCTGCCCGAGCCGGTGACCATGCGGTTGGACGGCAAGGTGGCCCTGGTCACCGGTGCCGGCAGCCCCGACGGCATCGGGTACGCCACCGCCCGGCGGCTGACCGACCTGGGTGCCCGGGTGGCGATCGTCTCCACCACCCGACGCATCCACGACCGGGCCGGTGAACTCGGGGTGACCGGATTCGTCGCCGACCTCACCGACGAGTCGGAGGTCGGTGCGTTGGCCGACGCCGTGGCCGAGCAGCTCGGTGACGTGGAGGTCCTGGTCAACAACGCGGGGTTGGCCAGCCGCGCCTCCCCCGAGGTGCTGCGCCCGGTCTCCCAGCTCAGCTACGAGGAGTGGCAGGGCGAGATCGACCGCAATCTCACCACCGCCTTCCTGTGCAGCCGGGCCTTCATCGGGGGGATGGCCGAGCGGGGCTGGGGCCGGATCGTGAATCTTGCCGCGACCGCCGGGCCGGTCAACGCGCTGCCCACCGAGGCGGCGTACGCGGCCGCCAAGGCGGGGGTGGTGGGGCTGACCCGGGCCCTGGCGATGGAGATGATCGCCGACGGGGTGACGGTGAACGCGGTGGCACCGGGCACCATCCACACCGCAGCGTCGACGATGGCCGAGATCAAGCAGGGTCTGGGCACACCGGTGGGACGACCCGGTACGCCGGACGAGGTGGCCGCCGCGATCACCTTCCTCTGCTCGCCGGCGGCGTCGTACATCACCGGGGAGATGCTGGTGGTCGACGGCGGCAACAGTGTGCGGGAGGCCGAGTTCCGCTGAGCCCGGTCAGGTGTACTGGCTGTCCGAGCCGGCCCAGAGCACCAGCGCCAGCCAGCCGCAGCAGGCCAGCAGGTAGAGGCCGGTGAAGACGTAGCTGAGGATCAGTCCCCAGTTGGCGAGTTGCTCGCCCTGCTCACCGCTGGTGCGTAGCTGCCGCTTGGCCAGATGGCCGAGGACGATGCCGGCGGGCGAGAAGACGAACGCGAAGACCAGCGACAGGATGGCGAGCACGTTGGTGCCCCCACCGCCCGGCGGGGGCGACGGTGGGCCGTACTGCCCGTACGGCACCTGCGGGGTGTACGGGGGCTGCTGTCCCCACTGCTGGCCGTGCGGCGGCTGGCCCGGCTGCTCGTACGACGGCTGCCCGTACGCCGGTTGACCCGGGTACGGCTCGCCGGGCTGCTCGTGCTGCGGCTGCCCGGTCTCGCCGGGTGGCCCGTGCTGCGGCTGCCCGTACGGTGACGGCGGCGGCTCGTACGGCGATGGCGGCTGATCCGGCTCTGGCGGTTGACTCACGCTGATCTCCTCCGTCCGCCACTCGCTGCCGGTAGCCGTCGGATGACGCTCCCAGTCGGGACGCTACCTGCACCGGAGGTGTTTCACAGCGGTTCGGTTCAGCCCAGCCGGGTCAGGCCCGCCACCGCCCGCTCGACGGCGATGCAGCGGTTCTCGACGTAGTCGATCCCGGCCTGCTCCGCGATCTGGCGGGCCTGCGGGGAGACGATGTCCAGCTGCAACCAGACTGCCGGGGCACCGATCGCCACCGCCTGCCGGACCACCTCCACGGCGTCCTCCGCCGGCCGGAACACGTTCACCAGGTCGACCGGGTGCGGAATGTCGGCGAGCGTGCGGTACGCCGGCTCGCCGAACAGTTCGTCGGCGAACGGGTTGACCGGAATGATCCGCCAGCCCTGCCGTTGCATCGCCGCCGGCACGCTGTGGGCCGTCTTGTCCGGGTCACGGGAGGCACCGACGACGGCGATCACGGCGGATTCGGCGAGGATCTGGCTGGGGGAGCGCACATGCCGACTGTAGTCGCACCGGCGGATGCGGTCGGCCGCCTGGCGGTGTGACGTCTGCGCGGTGTGACGTCTGCGCGGTGGGGTGCCTGGGCTGGTCGAACGTCTGGGCGGACGCCTCGCTAGAGCAGGCTGAGCTGTTCGGGTGCCGGGGCCGGGGCGGCCGGGACCTGGCGGTGCTCGCTCCGGTCGGGCCGGTACAGGCCGTGTCGCCGGGCGGCGACGCGTACCCGGGCGGTCAACTCCCGCTGGTAGGGCTGCGGCGCGTAGGCGCCGGACCGGTACAGCTCCCGGTAGCGGGGGACCAGGTGGGGATGTTCCCGAGCGAGCCACTGCGCGTACCACTCGCGGGCGCCCGGTCGCAGGTGCAGCGGCAGCGGCGTCACGCTGGCCGCCCCGGCGGCGGCGATCGCCGCGACGGTGGACTCGATGGACTCGTCGTCGTCGCTGAGGCCGGGCAGGATCGGCGCCATCAGCACCCCGACCTCGAAGCCGGCGTCGGTGAACTGGCGTATGGCGTCGAGCCGTCGCTGGGGACTCGGGGTGCCCGGCTCGACCGAGCGCCACAGTCGCTCGTCGACGAAGCCCACCGAGAACGACACCCCGACCCGGGTCGCCTGCGCCGCCTGCCGGAGCAGCGGCAGGTCACGCACGATCAGAGTGCCCTTGGTCAGGATCGAGAACGGGTTGGCGAAGTCGCGCAGCGCCTCGATGATCGACGGCATCAGCCGGTATCGCCCCTCGGCCCGCTGGTAGCAGTCGACGTTGGTGCCCATCGCCACGTGCGCGCCACGCCATCGCGGTGCGGCCAACTCGCGGCGCAGCAGCTCACCCGCGTTGACCTTGACGATCACCTGCCGATCGAAGTCCGCTCCCGCGTCGAAATCCAGATATGTGTGGGTCTTCCTGGCGAAGCAGTACAAACACGCGTGGCTGCAACCCCGGTACGGATTGACAGTCCACTCGAACGGAACGCGGGAGGTGCCCGGGACCTTGTTCAGGATCGATCTGGCGTGCACCTCGTAGAAGGTCATGCCGGCGAAACCCGGGGTGTCGAAGGTGCGGACGACGGCGCCGGGCAGCGCCAGCGGCAGGGGTGGAGTCGCTGGCGCTGCCCGTCCGGGGACTCCCTCGACCGGGGGAGCGGTGAGGTTCTCCCAGCGCATGGCCATCATTCGAACACACGTACGACCGTGCTGCAAGTGGCGCGCCGGTCGGCGGCCGGAGATGGCGGTGGCCGGGGCTGTTGAGCCCCGGCCACCGCTCATGCGGCCTGCGCGGTCAGTGGTTGTGCTCGGCGAGCTTCTTGCGGACGTCGTCCATGTCCAGCGCCCGGACCTGATCGATGAGGTTCTCCAGCGCCGACTCGGGCAGCGCGCCCGGCTGGGCGAAGACGATCACGCCGTCGCGGATCGCCATGATCGTGGGGATGGAGCGGATGTCGAACTTGGCCGCGATCTCCTGCTGCGCCTCGGTGTCGACCTTGCCGAAGGTGATGTCGGAGTGCTTTTCGGACGAGCGCTCGAACACCGGAGCGAACCGCTTGCAGGGGCCACACCAGTCGGCCCAGAAGTCGACCAGGACGATGCCATCGCTCTCGGTTACCTGGTCGAAGTTAGCGGTGGTCAGCTCGACGGTTGCCATCTGAATCTCTCCGATCACGCGGAACAGCTACGTCTGGTGGAACTTCGCGCCACCCTGTCGCATTCCCGTCGGAGCATCCCCGAAACCGGGCCGCGGGCGGCAGGGCTGCGGCTTTAGCACACATCGATCATCTTCGGTTTGCGTCGGCGCTACCGGCGCGCAAATGCATGTCGCATTTGCGTGACGGCCGGTGATGGGAGCGTTTCCAATTAGGACCGGCTTCAATCGTGCTACGGAACAGTAACTTGGGCGTTGACGGGCACCTATGCGACCTGCAGAGATCGCCTGGAAGGGGAGGTTTGGTGACGCAGAGTAATGTAACAAAAATATAAATGTGACCTCGGTCTCTGTGCAGTCGGATGGGCGTACGGCAGAATCTTGAGCCATCAGAGCGTGGGCGGCGGGTGCCGGGGAGGGCCCCGCCGCTCATTGCGTCCGGCCCCGGTTGATGGCCTTCTTCGCCGCGGCGGACCAGTTGCCGCAAGCCTGTTGGCGGCCACCGGGCCCGGATGCCTTCTCCTCCGATTCACCTGCCGCGCTTGGTCTCGTCCAGCGGCACCGGGCGGTTTCGCCACCCGCGCAGATTCCCGGTTGACCGCCCCTGGCCAGCGACGCGCCGCATATGCTGACGCCGGAGGTCGCGCCATGAGCGAGCGCAGCGAGCGGATCAGCAGACGCGGCGCCGGGGTGCCTCGGATCGGCGGCAGACGCGGCGGAGAGCCGGCGGATCGTGGGTCCAGCGCGGCGCTGCCGCCGGGCGGCACGACGCAATGCGGAGTACGGGCATGAGCCGACCGGCCCCAGGCGGGCCGCCGCAGGCCGACCACCCGAACGTGTCCCCCGCCGCGACGGGCTACTCCGCCACCGAGTGGGATCTGATCACCGGTCTACCCGGCCGGGTGATCGCGGTCGCCACCCAACCTGGGCCCGGGCGGCCGTACCCGGGCGTGGCGGCCGGGCTCGCCGGCCTGGAGGCGGTGGCGGCTGGACGCGCCTTCGACAGCGACCTGGTCCGTGCCGTGGTGGCCGCGATCTACACCCGCCACGAAGAGGCGACCGCACCGCAACCGCAACCGCGACCCACCGACCTGGTGGACGTGCTCGCGGCCTGCCGGGCGGTCGTCCGGATCCTCGACCGTCGGGCCGACCGCGCCGACTCGGCGGCCTACCGGCAGTGGGTGCAGTCGGTGGCGGCCCGGGTGTGCCGCGCCGGGTCCGCCGTACCGCCGGACGGCACGCTGGCTCCGGTCGATCGTCGACTCCTGGACCGGATCGGTGGCGCCCTCGCACTTCGCTGACCTCGTGTGCCCGTCGGTGCCGGTCGGCACGGGGCGTACCCTGCCTGACCGTGACCGATGAGCAGTACGAGGTCGGCGTGGGTCCCTGGCCGGGGGATCCGCCGGACGACCCCCGCTACGACCCGCAGCTGCTCGCCGAGGGCGACCGGCGCAACGTGGTCGACCGCTACCGCTACTGGCGGCGCGAGGCGGTGGTCGCCGATCTCGATCTGCGTCGGCACGACTTCCACGTGGCGATCGAGAACTGGCAGCACGACATGAACATCGGCACGGTGGTGCGCAACGCCAACGCCTTCCTCGCCGCCGAGGTGCACATCGTGGGCCGGCGGCGGTGGAACCGGCGAGGCGCCATGGTGACCGATCGCTATCAACATGTACGCCATCACGAGTCGATCGACGACTTCGTCGCCTGGGCGGGCCAGCACGACCTGCCGCTGGTCGGGATCGACAACCTGCCCGGCTCTCGTCCGCTGGAGAGCAGCACGTTGCCGCGCCGGTGCGTCCTGCTGTTCGGTCAGGAGGGACCGGGCCTGTCGGACGCGGCCCGTGCCGCCTGCGACCAACTCTTCTCCATCGCCCAGTACGGCTCCACCCGCTCCATCAACGCCGGCGTGGCGAGCGGGATCGCCATGCACGCGTGGATCCGAGCCCACGCCGGCCCGCCACCGGACTGACCGGCGCGCCGCGCCGGGTGGCGACATCGCAACCGGCAATGGCGCCGCTCCGCTTGACGGCGGGCGGCAGGCGGGTGACGGTGGAGACGTGACTGTTGCGGTGAGTTGCCCGAGATGCGGTGGGTCGGTGCGGCCGCCGGACCTGATGCACGCGGAGTCGCGTTGCCCCGACTGCGGCCCGGTCGCTCCGCTGCACGTACCCGAGAACATCGGTGCCGAGATCGTGGCGAGCGTGGTCGACCGGATCCAGGCCGCGCAGCCAGGGCAACCGGCGGTGCCGCTCTGGTGCCCGTGGCCGTTGCCGCCGGGCTGGACCACCACCGGCGTGGCATGGGCCGGTGACGACCGGCTCGGCGTACGGGCCACCGCAGTCGCCTGCGCCGGGCCGGAACCGCTCGGCGGTGGGCCCGCCGACCTGGTGTTCGTGGCCGAGGAGCCGGGGGTGGGGTTGGGTGCCCGCTACGCCGGTGTGCCGGGTCCCGATGCGGGCCCGGAACTCGCCGAGGCGTTGACCGAGCCCGGTCCCGGGCATCCGGGCCATGTCGGACGCGCCGGCATCAAGGTGGCCGGTCACCCTACTCCACTGTGGTTGATCAATTCCCTGACGGATCGAAGCGCGTACGCCGGCGAGGCTCGGGGATTGTGGCTGTATGCGATAGCCTGGCCCGCGAGCGCGGGACATCTGCTTGCCGAGGACGTGGTGTTGCACGACCTGGTGGAGTGGATGCCAACCGAGCTCGTGTACGGCGCACCGTCTCCTTACCTGCACGGGAAGGCTTGACAAGCCCCCCGGAATGTCGGAGAACGGACGCAGATATTCACGGTAAGACACCACGCTGATACTCTGGGTGCCGCTGCGGTAATGGGACCCGGCGCCGCGCGAGAGGATGGCCCGCCATGGTCAAGAAGGTCCTCACCTGGGCCGGAATCGCATTCTTGATCTTCTTTGTCGCCTACCGGCCAAATTCTGCTGCGGACGTGTTCAAGTCGCTCGGTGGCGGCATCATGGACATCGCACAGGGCTTCGGCGACTTCTTCACCAGCCTGGTCGCCTAGCCGCCGATGGGAAGCCCCTCCGGCCCGCCCTTCGACCCCGACGATCCCGATCGGGCTCGTCGGGAACAGGACACCGAGCCGATTCCCCGGATCGACCCCGATGACGGTCCGGGTCGCGGCCCCGGTTCACGCCCCGACCCCTACTCCTCCGACGGTCCGTTCTTCTCGGACGACGCCGGCTACGGCCCAGGCCCCGACTACGTCGACGACGACCGGTCGGGGCGGGCCTGGGTAAGGGACCCGGAGGCGGGCTACCAGCCGCCTCAGATCTCCGAGGACGAACTGGCAGGGCTGCGCGCCGACGCCAGTGGCATGACCCCACGCCGGGTCCTGCCACTGGAAGACGAGCCCAGCTCGCTGGTCGCCCGCTACCTCTTCCCTACCGAGCGCTACCGGGGCGAGTGGAAGCGGCACTGGGTCCACCTCGCCACGCCGATCGTCGTCGGTGTCGCCGCGACCTTCGTGCTCGGCTACCTCTCCGGCTTCCTCGCCGGGCAGGACGTCGGGGCGCTCACCACGGTCGCCGTGCTGCTCTGGTTCGCGGTGATGGGTTGGGTGGCCTGGAAGGTCGCCGACTGGTGGTACGACCGGTTCATCCTGACCAACAAACGGGTCATGGTGGTCAACGGCATCATCACCCGCAAAGTGGCCATGATGCCGCTGACCCGCGTCACCGATATGAAGTACGAGCAGTCGCCGGCCGGTCGCGCGCTCAACTACGGCACGTTCGTGCTGGAGTCGGCCGGTCAGGAGCAGGCGCTGCGCGAGGTCAAGAACCTGCCCAACCCCAATGAGCTCTATCTCCGCGTGGTCGAGGAGATGTACGAGCCGCAGGCGGTCGAGGCGCGGTTGGGCAAGGAGCAGGACGAGGCCAAGGCTGACGATGGTGCCTGACGGTTCCTGACCGAAAATCGGAGCCAATGCGCATCTTCCGCCCTCGACCTGCCGGTCCGGCCGTGGCAGGCTGCCCGCAGAGCCCGGTACGGGGAGGTGGCGCGTGGCCAGCAGTGATCCGCTGGAGGACGAGTTCCGTGACTTCGTCACCGCCCGTTCCAGCGCCCTGCTGCGGACCGCGTACCTGCTGACCGGAGACTGGGGCACCGCGGAGGACCTGTTACAGACCGCGCTGACCAAGACGTACCTGGCCTGGAAGCGCCTCGGCGGCATCGAGGCGATCGAGCCGTACGCCCGGCGTGTGATGGTCAACACGTCGACGAGTTGGTGGCGGCGTCGCTGGCACGGCGAGCGACCCACCGAGGTGCTGCCTGAACGGCCCGGCGTCGACGAGATCGAGCAGCAACTGGACCGGGACGTGCTCTGGCGGCACCTGCGGGCGCTGCCCGCCCGCCAGCGTGCCGTCCTGGTGCTGCGCTTCTACGAGGACCTGTCGGAGTCGCAGACCGCCGCCCTGCTCAACATCTCGACGGGCACGGTCAAGAGCCAGACCTCCCGTGCGCTGGCCACCCTGCGCCGCCGGATCGGCGCGGACGAAGCCTTCGCGCTGCCCGGCGCGGCCTCGTCGAGCGTGGACCCGCCTCGGCGGGCCGGCACCGCGACGCGGACCGGCCAGCCGCTTCCGACCCGGCAGACCCGTCCCGACACCTCGGTGCCCGCGACCCCGGCACCGGCGACTCCGACCGGTGTCCCGGAAGCGGCCGGTCAGCCCGACCCGGCGATGGCCGCGCACCGGCAGGACCGGTCCGAGGTCGCGCCGGACATGGCAGCGCAGCGGACGGCCGTCGAAGGGTCCGCGCAGGCCCCGGCCGCCGTCGCGAAGCCGGACAGTGCCCTGGCGGGGGAACGGCGGTGAACGCCGTTCCCCGAGATCGTGACAACCCGAGCGGGGCTCCGGATCGTCAAATGAACGTGGAGCAGGACGGGCTGGAACGGGCCGTCCGGGAGGAGTTGTCCCGGCGGGCCGCGATGCCGCACGCGACCGTCCCCGATCCGGCGGACGCCGTGATCCGGCGAGCGAAGCGGATCCAGCGTCGCCGCGCCGTGACCGGAATGAGCTTCGCCGCAGTGGCGATGGTCATGGTCAGTGCCGGCGCGACGCAGCTCGGTCAGGAGCCCCCACCGAACGGCACCAGGGTGGTGATCGGCGAGCGTGAGCAGCCGCCCGAGGTGACCTGGACGCCGACCGCCCCGGCACCCAGCCCGGCCAATGGCACCCCGCTCGCCGAGGTCGACCTCGTGCTGGGCGAGGCGATCGCCACCGCGCAGGGCCGCCGAGTGAGTATTGCCGGTGTCGGCCGGATCGAGCGGGCCCACCGCCTCGCCGACGGTCGCGGCTGGCTGGTCGTCAGCGCGCCGGGACTGGCCGGCCGTTTCCTCTGGGCGGTGTCGCCCACCGGTGCGGTGCAGGTGCTGCTCGCCGGTGCCGACGAGATCGTCGTGGACGCGGAAGGCCACCAGGTCGCCTGGAAGCAGGGTTCGGTGCTGGCCAGCGCGCGGATCATCAACGGCGAGTTGTCCCCCGCCGCCCGCGCCGAGGTGCCGGCCGAGGCGATGCCGCTGCGGATCGTCGAGGGTGCCGTGCTGGTACGGCTGGCACCCGACCGCCCGGGGCATGCGCTGTGGCGCCTGCATCCCGGGGTGTTCGAACCGGGCACCGACCGGTCGACCAGTCGCATCTTCGGTGCCCTGCCCGACGGCCGGCTGGTCGGCGAGGTCGTCACCGGCACGGCGACCTGCCTGACATTGCTCGACCCGGCTGGCGGCCTCGCCCCGACCGGCCCGGAATGTGGGCCGAGACTGGACGGGGACGGGCTGGGTTCGGTGTCGCCGGACGGGCGTTGGCTGCTGGCCAACGGACGCTCCGACGACGGGGACAAGGCGCTGTTGGTGGACCTGGCCCGGCTGGACCGGCCCGTCAAGCCCGTGGTCGCCGGCCCGGCGATCAGCGGCGCCGTGGCGTGGAGTACCCCGAGCACCGCCTACTACCACGCCGACACCGTCGACCGCCTGGCCCGGGTGGACGTCGATCGGGCGACCAAGGGTGCCTCCCCGACCCTGATCGCCCTCACCGGCTGGCCCCCCGACCAGCCGCCCGTGGTGGTCAGCCACGGCGGCTGAAGCCGGTAGCCTCGGGCGATGCTGCCCCGGATCGACCTGCACACCCACTCCACCGCCAGCGACGGCACGCTCAGCCCGCCGCAGTTGGTTCGTGCCGCCGCCGAGGCGGGGCTCGATGTCGTGGCCATCACCGACCACGACACCACCGCCGGATGGGAGCCGGCGCTGCAGGCTCTGCCGGGCGGGCTGCGCCTGGTCCGAGGCGCCGAGCTGTCCTGCCGCTGGAACGGTGTCGAGCCGTCGCTGCCGCTGCACCTGTTGGCGTACCTCTTCGATCCGGACGCGCCGGAACTGGTCGCGGAACTGGCCCTGGTGCGTGCGGCCCGGCTGCAGCGAGGGGAGCGCATCGTGGCCCTGCTGCGGGCCGACGGCATCGACGTCAGCTGGCCGGAGATCCTGGCCGGGGCGGGTGGCGGGACGGTCGGCCGGCCGCACATCGCGCAGGCGCTGATCCGGGCCGGCCTGGTCGCCACCACCACCGAGGCGTTCGGCCCCGACTGGTTGGGGGAGCGGTACCGGCTGCCCAAGGAGGACATCGATGTCTTCCAGGCCGTCCGGCTGATCCGGGCGGCCGGCGGCGTGCCGGTCTTCGCCCACCCGAGGGCCACCCGGCGTGGCCGGATCGTGCCGGACGAGCTGATCGCCGAGCTGGCGGCGGCGGGTCTGGCCGGCCTGGAAGCCGATCACGAGGACCATTCGCCCGCCGAGCGGGCGCACGTGCGTGGCCTCGCCGCCGACCTGGGTCTGCTGGTGACGGGCTCGTCGGACTTCCACGGCACGCACAAGACGGTTCAGCTGGGGGCGTTCACCACCGCCCCCGAGGCGTACGAACGGATTGTCGCCGAGTCGTCCGGTGTGGTCGAGGTCGCGTCCGGCTGATCTCGGTTCCGGCCGCACCGCTACGGTGACCAGGTGGATCTCAAGCTCTTCGGCGAGGTCTTCGTGACCCTGCTGGTCATCGTCGACCCGCCGGGCATGATGCCGATCTTCCTCGCCCTGACCAGCCCGCTGGCGGCGCGGGAGCGCAACCGGGCCGCCTGGCAGGCGGTCGCGCTCGCCCTCGGCGTGATCGTGGTCTTCGCGGTCGCGGGGCAGACCCTGCTCGCGTACCTGCACGTCGACCTGCCGGCGTTGCAGGCGGCGGGCGGACTGCTGCTGGTGCTGGTCGCGCTGGAGCTGCTGACCGGCAAGACCGACGATCCGACCAAGCAGGCCACCTCCAACATCGCCCTGGTGCCACTGGGTACGCCGCTGCTGGCCGGCCCCGGCGCGATCGTGGCCACCATGCTCTTCGTCCAGCAGGCCGACGTGGCGGCGGACTACGTGGCCATCGCCACCGCCATCGTCGCGGTGATGCTTACCGTCTGGATCGTGCTGCGCTTCTCCGGCGGCATCGTCAAGGTGCTGCGGCCCGGCGGCATCGAGGTGCTCACCCGCATCGCCGGCCTGTTGCTGGCGGCGATCGCCGTGCAGCTCATCGCGGACGCGATCTTCGCGTTCGTGGCGGACTTCACCGCCACGCGCTGACCGGTCGGGCGCAGTGTCGGGGGTGGATGGCAGGATCGCAGACGTGCGACGACCCTCCCCGACCGGACGACCCGCCGGACGACCCGCCGCCGGTGGGCGTGCGCCCCGGCCGCGCGACGCGCAGCCGGAGCAGCTCGGCTTCGACGGCATGCCGGAGCGGCTGTTCGTCTGTACCCCGAGCAAGCTCGGCGCGTACGCGGACTGCCCCCGTCGTTACCGCTACACGTACGTCGACCGGCCCGCCCCGCCGAAGGGCCCGCCGTGGGCGCACAACTCCCTCGGCGCCAGCGTGCACACCGCCCTGAAGAACTGGTACGCGCTGCCCACCGACCGTCGCCGCCCCGAGGTGCTGCCCACCCTGCTCAAGGGCACCTGGGTGCGCGACGGCTACCGTGACGACGAGCAGGAACGCGAGGTCTACCGCCGGGCCCTGGGCTGGCTGGAGGCGTACGTCGACGGGCTCGACCCGGCCGACGAGCCGGTAGGCGTGGAGCGGGTGGTGGCGGTCAAGACCGGGGTGCTGGCCTTCAACGGCCGCGCCGACCGGATCGACGGGCGGGCCGGCAGCGACGGTCCCGAACTGGTCATCGTCGACTACAAGACCGGCCGCACCGGGCTGGACTCCGACGACGCGCGGGGCTCGCAGGCGTTGGCCCTCTACGCGTACGCGGCCGAGCGGGTCTTCCGCCGGCCGTGCCGACGGGTCGAGCTGCACCATCTGCCCAGCGGCACCGTCGCCGCGCACGACCACACCGTCGAGTCGCTGGCCCGGCAGGTGTCCCGGGCGGAGGAGACCGCCCGCGACATCATGGCCGCCGAGCGGACCGTCGCCGACGGCGGCGACCCGGACGAGGCCTTCCCCACCACACCGGGCCCGCGCTGCGCCTGGTGCGACTACCGCCGCACCTGCCCCGCGGGCGCGACGGTGCAGGGCAAGGAACCGTGGGCCGCGGTCGACCGCCCCGCCGCACCCCCCACCGAGCAGGACTGAGCCGTCCGGAGGCTGCTCAACCGGTGCCGGCGGGTCAGGCGGTGGGGGCGGTGCTGGCCAGGTTGGCGTACCGCTCCTCGGCGGCGCGGCGCATCGGGCCTTCCCGCCAGTCGCGGGGCAGCGCGGTGAGGGCGAGCCGCAGCGTGCGTACCGTCACGTCGGCCGAGAGCGCGGTGGTCGGCAGGCCCAGCCCGCCGTAGAGCCGCCGGGCCCAGGCGGGCAGCAGGGCCAGCGCGGTGCCGGCGATCCCCAGGTACGCCCACCGTGCCGGGCTCAGGTTGAGCCCGATCCGGGCGGGCAGACTGAGCTTCCACGGCAGCGGCGGAGCGGTCAGGAACAGCGCGGTCTCGGCGGCCTCCCGGGTCATCCGCAGCTCGGGTCGGACCTGCCGGTAGTACTCGGCAACCTCGGCGGCGGTGCCGGGCACCGTCTGCGGGTCCAGCCCCACCAGGGCGGCGACCCGACGCTGCTCGGTGTAGTAGGCGTCCACCTCGGCGGCGTCCAGCGGCACACCGGCACGGCGTCCGGTGTCGAGGAACGACTCCACCTCGGTGACGTGCACCCAGCGGAGCAGGTCCGGCTCGTCGATGCGGAACCGCTCACCGGTGGCCGGGTCGACCGCGGTCATCCGGGCGTGCAGCCGGCGCAGCCGCCGACCGGCCTCCTCCGCCTCGGCGGTGGTGCCGTAGAGGGCGGTCCCGACGTAGTTGGCGGTGCGGATCAGGCGTCCCCAGGCGTCCTGGCGGTAGTTGCTGTTCTGCGCCACCCCGGCCATCGCCCGAGGGTGCAGCGCCTGAAGGTAGAGCGAACGCAGACCGGCGACGAACAGAATCGGCTCGGCGTGCAGCTTCCACGACACGGATCCAGGGCCGAACAGGCCGGCGTCGGCAGACTCCATCATCCAAGCCTGCCACGGCCCCCGGTCACCGCTTCAGCGCACGGTCAGTGATCAATGGCACGGCGGGTCTGGCAGGCCGGGCAGAGACCCCAGAAGGTGACCTCCGCCTCGTCGACCTGGAAGCCGTGGGCGGTCCCGGAGTCGAGGCAGGGGGCGTCGCCGACCGCACAGTCGATGTCGGCGATCTCGCCACAGCCACGGCACACCACGTGATGGTGGTTGTCGCCGACCCGGGCCTCGTACCGGGCCGGGCTGCCGGCCGGCTCGATCCGGCGGGACAGGCCGGCGCGGGAGAGCGCCCCCAGCACGTCGTAGATCGCCTGGGTGGAGACCGAGTCGAGGCGTTCCCGCACCTGGCGGGTGATCTCGTCCACTTCGAGGTGGCCACCGCCGGCCAGGACGTCGAGCACGGCGAGGCGGGGCCGGGTGACCCGCAGGCCCTTCGACCGGAGCAGCTCCTCGCCGGTTGGCATGCGTCAATGACAACACGCCGAACTCTTGGCGACAACCAGACGCGGGCCCCGGCGCCGGCGGTTTGATCAGCCCGACGGTTGAACCGTGCGGATCGGCCCGGCGTGTGAACCAGCAGGGCGATGGGCGGGCGATCCGGCGCGCCGTACGCTGACAGCCACGATCATCAAGCCGGAGGTGTCGATGTTCGAGAAGGCGCTGGGCCTACCCCTGCACGTGCTGGTGGTGCACGCGGTCGTGGTCTTCGTACCGCTGCTGGTGCTGCTCGCCCTCGCGTACGTCGCGCTGCCCCGGTTCCGGGCCCGCCTGGACTGGGCGGTGGCGGCCCTGGCGGTGGTGGCCCCGATCACCGCGTGGGTCAGCGTGCAGTCCGGCGAGGCGTTGCAGGAGCGGCAGATCGCGCGCGGCTTCTCCGGCGAGATCCTCGACAAGATCAACGAGCATGCCGAGTACGGCGACGTGCTGTTCTGGATCACCCTGGGACTGGCCGTGGCGGTCGTGCTGTTGCTGGTGGCGACCGGCCGTCACGACCGGCTGCCGAAGCTGCCCAACTGGGCTGCCCCGGTGCTGTCGGTGCTGGTGCTGGGGCTCGGGGTGGCCGCGCTGGTCTACGTCTGGCTCACCGGGCACTCCGGTGCCGAGATGGTCTGGGGCAACACCTTCGAGTAGCAGTGCCCCGGTGCGGCATCCGGGTTCGCGTCAGAACAGCGCCCGGGTGCAGAGCAGGCAGACCAACGCCACGAGGACCACGCCGGCGACCGCGCCCACCCCCCAGGTCACCCGCTGGGCCCGCTGTTCCTGCGCGTCGAGGGCGATCATGTCCTGCGGCGGCAACTGTCGGGGCGGGTTGGCCTGCAGGTGCACCGGTGGCCGCCAGCCGGCCGGCGGCGCGACGGTCGGTGGCGGCCCGGAATAGCCGACCGGCCCGCCACCCGGCGTCGGTCGCGGCGGCGTCGGCTCGCCGGAGGCGGCCCCGTCGTCGGTCTCGGGTCGACGCCACGGCTCGTCGGAGGTCGGGCCGGGTCGGGAGGTCGTCACGCCGTCCGACGCTACCAACCGCACCGCCTGGAGACGGTCAGGCCGCCCCGCCGTGCCGGTGAGTGCAGCTCGATCAGCGCGCCGGTCACGGCGCAGGCTAACCTTGCGCCTCGTGATGACGCAGGAACCCCGCAGCCGGGGCGACGACGACCGGGTGGTCGACCTGGGCGACGACTTCACGGTGCTGCCCGAGCAGACCGCCGACGACACCGACCAGGGGTGGGGCGAGCGGACCGGCGACAACGACGACCGGTTGCTGGCCGAACGCCCGCCGCACTGGGACTGACGCGCCGGCGACCGGCCGACTCAGGAGGTACTGGCGGCAGCCGGTGCCTTGCCACCGCCGGAGGAACCGCTCGACGAACCGCCTGTCGAACCGGACGACGAGCTGCTCGACGGGGTCGACGGCGTACTCGTGCCGGAGGAGGACGAGTCGGATCCGCTGGACTTGCTCGTGGTGCTGCTCGACGTGCTCTCCGAGCCGGACGAGCGGGAGTCGGTGCGGTAGAAGCCGGAGCCCTTGAAGACGATGCCGACGGAGTTGAACATCTTCCGCAGTCGCCCCTCGCACGCGGGGCACTCGGTCAGCGGCTCGTCAGAGAAGGACTGCACCGCCTCGAGCTGGTGACCGCACGCGGTGCAGGCGTACTGGTAGGTGGGCACGTTCTCCTCCGGATCTGATACGGCCGGGTTGGCACTCGACGTGTTCGAGTGCCAATGGTGCGTCATCGGGGCCCGATTCGTCCAGCGGACGTGTGGGTCACGACACCCGAGAGGGGGTCGAGCGAGAGCAGACCACCGGCCGGGGTGACGACCGCGCGTACCGGCCGGTCGTGACGTTCGGCCGGGAGGGTGTCGAGCAGTTCCCCGTCGTACAACGGCGTCACCGTCAGGACGTTCGCCGGCACCCGGGCCAGCGCCCGGTCGTACGAGCCGCCGCCCCGGCCCAGGCGTACGCCTCGGCGGTCCACCGCGACGGCGGGCGCGACGACCAGGTCGGCGGTGGCGATCGCGGTCAGCCCCAGCCGGCTCGTCGCCGGTTCCCGGATGCCCCGGCCGGTGGCCACGAGCGCCTGCGGCCCGGCCCAGGCGGCCCAGTCCAGATCCAGATCGTCGCGCAGGACCGGCAGCAGCACCTGCGCCCCGGGCGGCAGCGCGGCGGCGAGCACCGCCGGCAGTTGCGCTCCACCGGGCTCGCTGCCGACCGGCACGTACGCGGCGACCCGGGCCGGCCGCAGTCGGCGTACCAGGGCAGCCAGCTCGTGCTGGACGCGCGCCGCAGCTGCCTCGCGCTCGATTTCGGTCAGGGCCCGACGGCGGGCGAGCAGCTCGATCCGCACGGCTCGCTTCGCGTCATGCGTCACTTCCGCGTCTTCCGCAAATTCCGGCACGCAACACTCCTCACGCAACGCTCGTCATGTGGTTGCTCTGTGTCAGCATCGCAGGCAACGGTCGCGCAACTTCCGGGGGGAAGTGTTGACGCTACGCGGGCGGTTGACAGCAGCCTTCCTGGCCGTGGCGTTCGGCCCGATCCTGTTCGGGGCCGTCTTCGTCGCCTCGACCGTGACGGCGGTGGACCGTAGCCGCGCCACGGAACGGCTGGCGGTGGCCGCCGCTGCCGCGCGTACCTCGATCGACGCTCTCTGCCAGCAGTTGCGGGCCGCCGCGGACGCCGTCGCCCTGACCACCGACCACCGGAGTGCCGCCACCCAGGTGGTCGGGCGGGGACTCGCCGCAGCCGTGCAGGTCACCGACGTGACCGGACAGATCGTCGTGTCCACCCCGAACGCTCCGCCGGCACCCTGGCGGGACTGCGGTGACCACGTCCGGCCCGCCGGGCCGGTCGCCGCGCTCGCGGTTCGGGTCGAGTTGCACGACGTCAGCGGCGCAGCGCTGGGCACGGTCACCGCGGCGCAGCCGGTCGACCCGATGCTCGTCGCCCGACTGGCGGCGGTGACCGGGGTCGCGGTGACCCTGCTCGACGGTGCCGCCCCCACCCTCACGGTGGCCCACTCCACCGAGTCCGACGGCGGTGCGGAGGCCGTCCTGGCCGCCGCCTCCGCGCTGCACGAGGAAGGCGTGACCAGCACCCCCGACGGGCGTTACCTGCGGCGGGTCGGCCCGACCCCGGGGCAACCCCTCCCACTGGTGCTGTCGGTGCCCAGTGACCAGCCAGCCGGGCTCTACCCGGTGCTGATCGCCGTCGTGCTGCTGGCGGCCCTGCTGGGCGTGGCGGTGGCGTGGCGGTTGGCCCGGGTGACCACCCGGCCGCTTGTGGAACTGGCCGGCGCGGTGGACCGGGTCGCCGCCGGGGACCTGACCGCCCGGGTGCCGGTACGCAGCGGCGACGAGATCGGCCGGTTGGCCGAGGCGTTCAACCGGATGACCCGGGAGACCGGCGGCTACCTGGCGGCGCTCGCCAGCAGCCGGGACCAGCTGCGTGGCCACCTCGCCGTGCTCGGCGACACCCTGGCCAGTACGCACGACCTGCAACGGATCCTGCGGGTGATTCTGCACAGCGCACTCGCGGCGACCGGGGCCCGGGCCGGCGCCGTGCTGCTCACCGAGCCGGGCGGGATGCTCGTCGCGCAGTGCACCGAGGGCCTCGACGAGTACTGGGCCGGCACCGGGACACCGCCGGTGCCGCTGGGCAGCAGCGTGGTCGGTGCGGTCGCGGCCACCGGCCAGCCCTGCCGGGGACGGATGGAGGCCGCCGCCCCCGGCGAGCCGCGGTGCGGGACGTACATCGCGGTGCCGTTCGCCGCCCCGGAGGCCGGCAGAACCGCGGACAGCCGCTCCGGGGAGGAAGGTGCAGCGTCGGCCCGGCCGTTGGGGGTGCTCGCTCTCTATGACCGACTCGGCGGGGAGGAGTTCGACGACGACGACCTGGCGACGCTGCAGACCTTTGCCGGGCACGTGGCGGTGGCGGTCGACAACGTACGCGTCCACGAGGAGGCGCAACGGCTGTCACTCACCGACCCGCTGACCGGCCTGTGGAACTACCGCTACCTGCGTGAGTCGCTGCGTCGTGAGGTGGAGCGGGCCAACCGGTTCGGTCGGATGGTCAGTGTCCTCGTCCTCGACCTCGACCGGTTCAAAAAGATCAACGACACGTACGGGCATGCGGCCGGCGACACCGTGCTGGCCGAGTTCGCCCGCCGGGTCCGCGGCGAGATCCGCGAGGTGGACCTCGCCTTCCGCCAGGGTGGGGAGGAATTCGTGGTGCTGCTGCCGGAGACCGACGCCCGAGGTGCCACGATCGTCGCCGAGCGGCTCGGCGCGGCGACCCGCAACACACCGGTCACCGTGTTGGGGCACTCGGGTGTGCAGGAGTCCATCCGGTTCACCGTCTCCATCGGCATCGCCGTCTACCCCGATCACGCCGAGACCGGACTGCGGGTGCTGGAAGCGGCCGACGAGGCGCTCTACGCCGCCAAGGCAGCCGGTCGGGACACCTGGCGGGTGGCGCAGGACACGAGTCGGATCACCGACCCGGTCGACGGCGGCACCGGTGTACGGCCCGCCCACGCGGCACCTCCCACCCGGGAGATGTCGGTGTCGGCCGTGACGAGCAGCCCGGTCGACGGCCTGCCCCGGGCTGGTCCTGTCGACGCCACCGGTGTCTGCGCCGAACGCGACGAGTCCGCCTGAGACGGTTGTGCCCCGCACCGGCTGAACCGGTCGGGTGGGCGGCGCGTCTTCCGGTCCTCACCCGCCGAGGTGCGGTCGTGGCCGATAGTCTCGCGACATGTCGGAGCACTCAGCGAACCCCTCAGCGGCCGCCACCGGTCGCCCCCGTGCCGTCAAGGCCGTGATCCCGGCTGCGGGCCTGGCGACCCGGTTCCTGCCGGCCACCAAGGCGGTTCCCAAGGAACTGTTGCCGGTCGTGGACCGCCCGGTGTTGCAGTACATCGTCGAGGAGGCCGCGCAGGCCGGCATCGGCGACATTCTGCTGATCACCGGCCGGGGCAAGACATCGATGGTCGACCACTTCGACCGCCGGCCCGACCTGGAGGAGCGGCTCGCGGAGAAACCTGACCTGCTGGCCGCCGTCAAGCGGACCGAGGAACTGGCGGCCATCTACACCTGCCGGCAGCCCGAGCAGCTGGGTCTCGGCCACGCCGTCGGGTACGCCGAGTCGCACGTCGGTGACGAGCCCTTCGCGGTGCTGCTCGGCGACGAGTTCGTCAACCTCTCCGAACCGCTGCTGCCGGCCATGCTGGAGCTTCAGGCCCGTACCGGCGGCGTGGTGCTGGCCTTCTTCGAGGTCGACCCGGCCGAGACCAAGCGGTACGGCATCGCCTCGGTCGAGCCGGCGGAGGCCGAGCTGACCGACATCGGCGAGGTCGTGAAGGTCACCGGCATGGTCGAGAAGCCGGCGCCGGAAGAGGCGCCGAGCAACCTCGCCGTGCTGGGCCGCTACGTCCTGCCCGGCAAGATCTTCGATGCCATCCGGCGCACCCAGCCGGGCAGCGGCGGTGAGATCCAGCTGACCGACGCGATGGAACTGCTGCGGACCGAGGGCACCCCGGTGCACGCGATCGTCTACCGGGGCATCCGCTACGACACCGGTATGCCGCTGGGTTACCTCCAGACCGTGGTGCAGATCGCCGCCGAGCGCGAGGACCTGGGCAGCGAGTTCCGCAAGTGGTTGGTGGAATTCGTCAACTCCGACGCGTCGGGCGGTCGGGATACATGACCGCGACGGCCGACGCCGAGGCGGCCGAAAACGGGTTGACGCCGCTCGCCGACTACCTGGGCAGCGTGCTGCGCAGGTTACGCGCGCTGCCTCCACTCGACCTCGACCTCACCCAGGCGCACGGCAACGTCCTCGCCGAGGACGTTGTCGCGCCGCACTCGTTCCCGGCCTTCGACCAGGCGGCCGTCGACGGGTACGCCGCACGCTGGGAGGACATCGCCGGCGGGGGCCGGGGCGCGATCTACGTCCCGGCCCAGTCCGGCGGTGCGGCCGGCCGCACCGTACGGCTCAACGTGGTCGGTGACCTCGGTGCGGCCAGTTGGCGTCCGGTACGACTCACCCCGGGCTCGTGTTTCTCGGTCGCCGCCGGTGCACCCCTGCCGATCGCCGCCGACGTGGTGGTGCCGGTGGAATGGACCGACCAGGGCATGGCGGCCGTGGAGATCTTCCGCGTCCCCAAACGGGGGTACGGGGTACGCCGTACGGGCGAGGAGGTGGCCGCCGGTGCGGTGCTCGCCCGCTCCGGCACGTACGTCTCGCCGGCGCTGGTGGCGGTGCTCGCCGCCACCGGCATCGGGCACGTGGTGGTCCGCCCCAGCCCGCGGGTGGTGATCGTGGCCACCGGTGACGAACTTGTCGACGTGGGCCGGGGCAGCCAGCCCGGTCAGGTGGTGGACGCCAACTCGCACGCGTTGACCGCCGCCGCGGCGGAGGCGGGCGCGCTGGCGTACCGGGTGGGCATCTGTGACGACGACCCGGAAGGGCTGCGCGGCCTGCTGGAGGACCAGACGCTGCGGGCCGACCTGATCATCACCACCGGCGGCACCGGCACCGGGCCGGGTGACATGGTCCGTCGCATCCTGTCCCGCCGGGAAGGCAACCGGGCCGGCCCGGTCACCTTCACCGACGTGGCGCTCTACCCCGGCACCGCGCTCGGGTTCGGCACCGTCGGCGCCGAGGAGGTGCCGGTGGTCTGCCTGCCCGGCGACCCGGGTGCCGCGATGATCGGCTTCGAGGTGCTGGCCCGTCCGGCGATCAACCTGCTCGCGGGCGCCGAACCGGTCTTCCGGCCCAGTGTGCGGGCACACCTGCTGGAGACCGTCTCCTCACCCGCCGGGCTGCGCGAGTTCCGGCCCGCGCACGTCGCCGAGCGGCGAGGCGGGGGTTACACTGTCCAACCGCTCAATGGCGGCCCGTTCACCCTCTCCGGCCTGGCAGAGGCGAATGGACTTCTCGTACTTGGCGAGCGGGTGACCGCCGCCGCCGCCGGCTCCACGGTGGACGTGCTGCTGCTCGACCGCCGACGCTGACGCTGGAACGTGGAGGACAGGTGCGGTTCCGACAGGCACCCGGCTGGCCGGCGGTACTCACCGACGGTCCGGTGACCCTGCGGCCGTACCGGCGCTCCGACGCGATGGCCTGGTCGGAGGTGCGCTGCGCCAACCGCGAGTGGCTGGCCCCCTGGGAGTCCTCGCTGGGCGGTGACTGGGACCAGCTGAACTCGCCGGCCACCTTCCGGTGGGTGTACCGCGACCAGCGGCGATCGGCGCGTACCGGTGAGGGCATGCCGTTCGCGGTCTGCCTCTACGCCGACGGCGAGGAGCGCCTGGTCGGGCACATCAACGTGGGCAACATCGTGCGCCGCGCGTTCTGCTCCGGCTACGTCGGCTACTGGGTGGACCGCCGGGTCGCCGGCCGAGGCGTGATCCCGACCGCGTTGGCTCTCGTCGTCGACCACGCCTTCGGCCCGGGTGGGCTGCACCGGGTGGAGGTCAACATCCGGCCGGAGAACCGGCCGTCGCGCCGGGTGGTGGAGAAGCTGGGCTTCCGCGAGGAGGCGTACCACCCGCGCTACATGCACATCGACGGTGCCTGGCGCGACCACATCGGATACGCGATGACCAGTGAGGAAATCGCCGCCGAAGGTGGGCTGCTGGCCCGCTGGCACCGGCTACGTGCCCGTACGCCATGATCACGCCGTGAGGCGTCCCACGTGCAGGATCGGCGCGGCGCGGTGGTTCCGGCGACCCTGACCCGTAACCTCAAGTAACTGCAAGCTGCGGCAGGCGCTGCCCGCTCCGCACGTTTCACGTCGCCGACGCCGTTCGGTGAAAGATTCTGCGGCCGGTCGGCGGTTGCTTCGAATCTGGTGACGGGAGGGGTGAGGGTGCCGACCTCGGTGCTCCTCGCCGTCCTCGCCGCCGCCGGTCTGCTCGCCCTCGCTCCGGCGTTGGTTCGCCGGTACGACGCCGCCGAGCGGCTGGTGGCGGAGCGGGCGCAGTCGACGGCGCGGGTGCTCCAGCGCCGCCGACGACGCCGCACTGTCCCCGGACGCCGCCCCGTCAACGCGCCCCGCGCCCTCGTCGTCACGCTCAGCGAGGATGCCGCCTCGGGTGAACTCGCCCCTCCGGTCTCCGGCGTACCCGCCCAACGCCGCCGCTCCGACGAGCCGGCGGATTCGCGGTCCGGCGGATCTTCGTCCGGTCGCTCCGGTGGATCTTCTTCTGGTCGGTCCGACGGATCTTCTTCTGGTCGGTCCGGTGGAGCGCGTTCTGGCCGCTCCGGGGAGTCCGGGGCGGTGTCGCGTCGGTCCGGGCGTCCGAGCCGGCTGCGGTCCGTGCCGCCCGCCGCAGGTCGAGGTCGCCGTCGCCCCGACCGCCGTCGCCCACACACCCCCGCGATCTACCGTCGCCGTCGGGTGCTCGCCGCGTTGTTCCTGCTCAACGCCGTCGAGCTGGTCGGCGTCGCGGTGGTCGGCCCCGGCTTCTGGGTCAGCTTCGGGGTCACCGCCACCCTCCTGCTGGTGTACGTCGTACACCTGCGCGCCCGCGCGCTCGCCGACCAACGCCGCCGCCGCGCCCGTGCCCGCGAAGCCGCCTGGCTCGCCGCCCGCCAAGCGGAGGTACGCCGCGAACAGGCCCGACGCGCCGCCGCCCGCCGCGAGGCCCAACGTCGCCTGGCCGCCCAGCGGGAAGCCGTCCGGCGCGCCGCCATGGGCCTCGACCGCCCCGCCGACCTGCCACCCGCCGCCAACGGCGGCTCGGTCTCCTACCGCCGCACCGGCGGCCTCCGCGGCCGCCCCTACGAAGCCGGCCGAGGCTCCCACTCCGCCTGACCGACCTCGCCCTCACGCCCGCCCCCGCCCGCGTGGCCCGCTGCCGGTCCCCGGCCCTGGCACCCGGCCGGCCCGCCGGTCCCCGGCTCCGCCCGATCCTCCGCCCTGGTCCCCGGCCCAGCCCGGCCCAGCCCAGCCCGGCCCAGCCCAGCCCGGCCCAGCCCAGCCCGGCCCAGCCCAGCCCGGCCCAGCCCAGCCCGGCCCGGCCCGGCTCCCGGCCCCCTGCCGTAGGCCCTCGCGGCTCGTGGCGGTGCGTGATCGACTCCGTTTCGCCGATGTGGGTGTATCCGGCTGGCGCGGACACCGCAACATCGCCGAACTTGTGCGACCGCCCTGAAGCGGAGGCTGGGCGGGCTGGGCGGGGGCGGCTGGGCGGGGCGGTTCGCGGTGGAGGTGGTCGACCTGTTAGCCTTGGCGCCGGCCCGCCCGGTGACAGCCGGGTGGGACCGACGCCGGTTTACCGGCGGAGGGGCTGTGGCGCAGACCGGTAGCGCACCTCGTTCGCATCGAGGGGGTCAGGGGTTCAAATCCCCTCAGCTCCACCCAGTTCAAAGGCCGTTTCCGCTCGCCGGAGACGGCCTTTTCGATCTTGTGAAGCGGTGAAGCGGCAGCGCGCCAGCCTGCTTTGGCTGCGCTTCTGAAGCTTCCGTCGAGACAGCAGGTAGAGGTGCCAAGCGCTGCTGGTGGGTGGGTGACGGCCGTAACGGTGGTTAAGGTTTGACTGTGCCGTGGCGGCATAGTGTTTTCTCGGCGCATGGGTCGAAGCACGTGGGCTTATCTGGGGTCGTACAGCCTGTCTCTGCTGGGGAACGGGGTCGCGTCGGTCCTGTTTCCGCTGCTGGTGCTTGCGCAGACCGGCGACATTCTCGCGGCCGGGATTCTTGCCTCGGTGACCGCCGCTGTCGCTGCGGTCGTGGGTGTGCTGGCCGGGGTGATCGTGGACCTGGTCAACCGGCGGACCGTGTCGATTGTCAGCGATGTGCTGTCGGCGGTGTCGGTCGCCGCGTTGCCGGTCGTGGACGCCCTGTGGGGGTTGAACCTGACGTGGTTCATTGTGCTGGGCGTGCTCGGCTCGTTCGGTGACATGCCGGGGATGACGGCGCGGGAGACGTTGCTGCCTCGGCTCGTTGAACTCGACGGGGGTAAGCCGGGCGCGTTGGAGCGGCTGGTCGGTGTGCGCGAGGCGTTGGCGGGTGCGCTGGTGCTGGTCGGGCCCGGTCTGGGCGGGTTGCTGGTGTGGCTGGTCGGGGTGAACTCCGCCACCTTGTTCATCACGGCTGGGATGAGTGTTGCCGCGGCGTTGCTGTCGTTTGCGATGTCGTCGAGGGCGGGAGAGGTCACCCGGCGGGACGGGGCTGCCGCGCGGGCGGGTGTGCGTACCGTGGTCTCTGATCTGGTGGCCGGGTGGCGGTTCCTGCTCGGGCATCGGCTGGTGCTGGGGGTGAGCATGCTGTCGGCGGTGCTCATCGCGGTGATCGTGGCGTTGCAGACCACGATCATGCCTGCCTATTTTACGAGCGAGAATCTGCCCGAGTTCAGCGGTTTCGCCGCGATGGGGATCGCGGGCGGCAGCCTGGTCAGCGCCGCCATCTACGCGGCGACAGTGGGCAAGGTGTCGCGTCGTACCTGGTTCGTGGTCGGGATGGTCGGCGTCGGCATCGGGTTCAGCGTGATCGGTCTGCTGGCGGCGCCGTGGCTGGTGCTCGCCGCAGCCGTGTTCATCGGATTGACGAACGGTCCCATGTCGGCGGTGTTGGGTGTGGCGACCATCGAGGCGACCCCTGACCAGCTGCGCGGACGGGTGCTCGGCGTACAGAATGCGCTCATGCTCGCCGCCCCCGCGCTCACCGCGGCCCCCATCGCCGCGATCGCTTCGGGTCGCGGGCTCAAGACGGCCGGCATCGGGCTCGCGGTGGTCATCGTGCTGACCGTCATCGTCGCGCTCTGCGCCCCCGCCTTCCGGTCGTTGGACAGGCTGAATCCGGCAGCGGAAGCAGAGGGCTGATCGTGGCGTGGAGCACCCGGCAACTCGCGGACCTGGCAGGGGTCACCCTGCGTTCGATCCGCCACTGGCATGACATCGGGCTGCTTCCCGAACCGGAGCGCCTGACGAACGGTTACAAGCAGTACGGCGCGCGGCATCTCATTCTGGCGCTGCGCATCAGCCGGCTCAGCGGTCTCGGGTTCGCTCTGGACGACGTGGCGCGCATGCTCGCCTCGGAGGAGTACGGCCAGGAGTCGCTGCACGGGCTACGCGCGGAACTCGACACCAGGATCGCCAGACTCGAACGCATCCGCACCGAGATCGACGAGCTGATCCGCCTCGGTGTCTCGCCCGACCTGTCACCGGAAGCGCTGGTCGCCATGGAGACGCTGGGACGCGACCCCGCATCACGTGACGTCGCGATCATCTTGTCCCACCTGATGCCGCGGGAGGACATGGTCGCTCTCGTCGCGGTCCTCGAAGGCGTACCCGAGGAGTTGAGGAGCATCAACACGGCGATTCTCGAACTGCCCGCCGAGGCGTCGGAGGACGAGATCGTCACCCTCGCCGGTCGCGCGGCCACCGCCCTCAAGACATTCATCTCCGCCAACTACGAGACGTTTCCGGATATCGGCAGCGGCCGGGTGAACGCCGATGTCGTCGGCGCGGTCGCCACCGAGAACATGAACCAGGCCCAACGGCGCGTCATGCGCCTCATCCACGACCAGTTGCCCACCGAGACCGGGGGACAGCACGCCAGGCGAAACCGCGCAGCGGCAAGGCGGTGAGCAGTGGCTACGCTCGCGTCGTGACGCACGAGAAGGAGATCACCGGGCCGGTCGACCTGTGTCTGGCCGACGGGCGCCTCCGGCCCGACGCGGTGGGGTGGAGTCGTCGTCCCGTACACCGGGCGAACCTGCGTGGCTGGGGCCGCAACAAACGGTGGGAGTACTGGGGGATCGTCACCCCGCAGCACATCGTCGGCCTGGTCGCCTCGTCGCTGGACTACGCCGGGGTGCACAGCCTCTACGTGCTCGACCGTACGACGAAGGTCGAGATCGACCGCGGCGCGGTGGTGCCGTTCGCGCGCGGCACCGCCTTCCCGTCGGTCAGCGGGGCGGGTGCGGTGCGGGCCCGTGGCGGCGGGATCTCGATCGACATCGACCAGTCGGCGACGGGGACCACGATCCGGGCCAGCGCCGCAGACATCGAGGTCGATCTGGTGGTGCCGCTGCCGCCGCGGCACGAGTCGCTCGGTGTGGTGGTGCCCTGGAGCAGTCGCCGGTTCCAGTACACGGTCAAGGACGTCGGTCGCCCGGTGCACGGCACCCTGCGGGTCGCCGGGGTGCCGCACGTGGTCGACGACGCCGACTCCTTCGCCGTACTGGATCACGGGCGCGGGCGGTGGCCGTACTCGATCCGCTGGAACTGGGCCGCCGGCAGCGGGCCGGGCCGGGCCATCCAACTCGGCGGCCGGTGGACCGACGGCACCGGCTCGACCGAGAACGGCCTCTTCGTCGACGGCCGCCTGCACAAGATCGGCGACGAGTTGCGCTGGGAGTACGACCGCGCCGACTGGCTGCGGCCGTGGCGGATCAGCGGCGAACGGGTGGACGTGCGGTTCCACCCCTTCCACGAGAAGGTGGCCCGGACGAACCTCGGTGTGCTCGCCAACGAGACACACCAGTGTTTCGGGCACTTCACCGGCTGGGCGACGACCGATGATGGTGAGCGGGTCGACCTGGACGGTCTGGTCGGCTGGGCCGAGGAAGCACGCAATCGCTGGTAGCGGCGATGTCGAGATCCGCCTGTCGGCTCCGTCCCCTGGGTGGAAGCGGCCAGAATGGGTCGCACAGGCATCAAGGAGAACCACCATGGCGAAGTATCTGCTGCTCAAGCACTACCGTGGTGCGCCGGCTGCGATCAACGACGTGCCCATGGATCAGTGGACGCCGGAGGAGATCTCGGCGCACATGCAGTACATGAGCGACTTCGCGGCCCGGCTGGAGGCGACGGGCGAGTTCGTCGACGGTCAGGCGCTCGCCCCGGAGGGGACCTTCGTCCGGTACGACGGGGAGGGCCGCCCGCCGGTCACCGACGGTCCGTTCGCCGAGACCAAGGATCTCATCGCCGGCTGGATGATCATCGACGTCGACAGCTACGAGCGGGCCGTCGAGTTGGCCGGGGAGTTGTCGGCCGCGCCGGGGGCGGGCGGCAAGCCGATCCACGAGTGGCTGGAGCTGCGTCCGTTCCTGGCCGCGCCGCCCACCATCACGCAGTGACCTGATGGACGAGGCACTGCTCCGGAGCCTCATTCCGGGCGTGCTCGGTGTCCTCGTCCGCCGCGGAGTCGACTTCGCGGCGGCCGAGGACGCCGTCCAGGACGCGCTGGTCGAGGCGATCCGGACGTGGCCCACCGACCCGCCACGGGATCCGCAACGCTGGCTGATCACCGTGGCCTGGCGTCGGTTTCTCGACGTGGCCCGGGCGGACGCCGCACGCCGCCGGCGGGAGGACCTCCTCGACGAGGAACCGGCACCCGGGCCCGCACCCTCGGTGGACGACACGCTGGCGCTGTACTTCCTCTGCGCCCATCCGTCGCTGACGCCGTCGTCGGCCGTCGCGCTCACGCTGCGCGCGGTCGGCGGGCTGACCACCCGCCAGATCGCCCAGGCGTACCTGGTGCCCGAGGCGACCATGGCGCAGCGCATCAGCCGGGCCAAGCGCACCGTCTCGGCGGTGCGGTTCGACCAGCCAGGCGACGTCGCCACCGTGCTGCGGGTGCTGTACCTGGTCTTCAACGAGGGCTACTCGGGTGACGTCGACCTGGCCGCCGAGGCGATCCGGCTGACCCGGCAACTCGCGGCGGTGATCGACCATCCCGAGGTGGCGGGGCTGCTCGCCCTCATGCTGCTGCACCACGCCCGCCGCGCGAGCCGGACCGCGCCCGACGGCAGCCTGGTGCCGCTCGCCGAGCAGGACCGGGGCTGCTGGGACACCACCGCGATCGCCGAGGGCATCGCGATCCTCCAGGCGGCGCTCGGGCGGGACCGGCTGGGCGAGTTCCAGGCCCAGGCCGCCATCGCGGCACTGCACGCCGACGCCCGCGCCGCCGAGGAGACCGACTGGGTGCAGATCGTCGAGTGGTACGACGAACTCGCGCACCTGACCGACAGTCCGGTCGTACGGCTCAACCGGGCGGTCGCCGTCGGGGAGGCCGACGGTCCGCGTGCCGGTCTGGCGGCGCTCGCGGCGCTTGACGAGTCGCTGCCCCGGCACACGGCGGTCGCGGCGTACCTGCACGAACGCGACGGCAACCCGGTGACGGCGGCACGGCTGTACGCCGAGGCCGCCCGCAAGGCCCCCAACCTCGCCGAACGGGATCACCTGACCCGCCAGGCGGCCCGCCTCAACACCCAGCTGTTCCGCTGAGGCGTCGCGATCCCGCCGGGCTGATCGCCGGGTCAGTCAACCGGTGACCCGGCTGACCCGGGTCCTGAGTCGACTGTCAGGATTGCGGCCATGACGGTCCGATCTGCGCACAGGGTTGCACTGGTCACGGGCGGAAGCCGAGGCATCGGCGCCGCCGTCGCGCGCCGGCTGGCCGAGGACGGCATCCACGTCGCGTTCACCTACCGCGCCGCCGAGGCGAGCGCGAAGGCCGTGGTCGCCGACATCGAGGCATACGGTCGGAGGGGTTTGTCGATCAGCGCGGACAGTGCCGACCCGGCGGCGGTCGTGGGTGCGGTCGAGCGGACCGTCGCCGAGTTCGGGCGGCTGGACATCCTGGTCAACAACGCCGGGGTGTTCGCCGGCGGGCCGATCGAGTCGGTCAGCTTCGAAGACCTCGACCGGGCGGTCGCGGTGAACGTGCGCGGGGTGTACCTGGCCACCCAGGCGGCGGTCCGCCACATGGGCGCCGGTGGGCGGATCGTCAACATCGGCAGCAGCTTCTCCAGCCGGGTGGCGGCGCCCGGGGTGAGCGCGTACGCGATGACCAAGAGCGCGGTCAACGGGCTGACCCGGGCGCTGGCCCGGGAACTCGGCCCGCTTGGCATCACCGTCAACCTGATCCTGCCCGGCTCCACCGACACCGACATGAACCCGGCGGACAGCGCCGCTGCCGAAGCCCAGCGCGCCCAGATCGCCCTCGGCCGGTACGCCTCCCCGGCCGACGTGGCGGCCACGGTCAGCCACCTCGTCGGCGACGGCGGACGGCACATCAGCGGCGCGTCGATCGCCGTCGACGGCGGCGCCACGGCCTGACGGGGTGGGCTACTGAAGCCCGCCCCGCACCGAGGTGACGCGCTGGGTGTTGAAGCCGAGCCAGTGCATCCGGCCCACGTAGCGGGCATGCTCGACCTTGAGACACCGATCCAGGATGACCGTCAGGCCGCCCTCCTCGGCGATCCGGGCGCCCTCCTCGTTGATCACGCCGAACTGGGTCCACAGCGTCTTGGCCTTGATCGCGACCGCCTCGCGGGCGATCTGCGGCAGCGCGCCGGGTGCCCGGAAGACGTTCACGATGTCCACCGGCACCGGTACGTCGGCCAGACTCGGGTAGCTGCGCTCGCCGAGGATCTCGGTCTCCCGGGGATTGACCGGGATCATCCGATAGCCGTGTCGCTTCAGGTAGTAGCCGACGAAGTTGCTGGCTCGCAGTTGGTTGGCGGACAGGCCGACGACCGCGATCGTCCGCGTGGTGTGCAGGGCGCGCTGAATGGTTGACACGTCCTGGTATCGCCCGAGTTCGAACATGCGCTTGTCACCTCTCTCCGGCCACGGCGACGTGCTCAAGGGCCTGTTCGAGGTCCCAGATCAGATCCTCGACGGATTCGGTGCCGACCGACAGGCGTACGGTCCCCGGCCCGACTCCGGCCGCCCGCAACTCGTCGTCGCTCAACTGCCGGTGGGTGGTGCTCGCCGGGTGGATGATCAGGCTCTTGGCGTCGCCGACGTTGGCGAGATGGGACCAGAGCGTGACGCCCCGGATCAGGTTCTGCCCACCGTCGCGCCCACCGGCACAGTCGAACGAGAACACCGCACCCGGGCCCAGAGGTAGGTACTTGGCCACCAGTGGCTGGTATCTGCTGCCGGGCAGACCCGGATAGGTGACGTTGGAGACCAGCGGATGCGATTCGAGGAAGGCCGCCACGCGCCGGGCGTTGGCGACGTGCCGTTCCATCCGCAGCGACAGCGTCTCCAGGCCCTGAAGGAACAGGAACGCGTTGAACGGTGCGAGCGCGCCGCCGAGATCCCGCAGCGTCTCGGCGCGCAGCTTCATCAGATAGCCGTACGTGCCGAACGTCTCATGGAACTGGAGGCCGTGGTAGGCCGGTGACGGGTCGGCGATGACCGGGAACCGGCCGTTCGACCAGTTGAAGGTGCCCGCCTCCACGACCACGCCACCGATGCTGGTGCCGTGTCCGCCGATGAACTTGGTCGCCGAGTGGACCACGATGTCGGCGCCCCATTCGATGGGTCGGCAGAGGTACGGCGTGGCGAAGGTGTTGTCCACGACCAGCGGCAGTTCGTGTTCGTGGGCGATGCCCGCCACCGTCTCGATGTCCAGCACGTTCCCGCCGGGGTTGCCGATCGTCTCGCCGAAGAACGCCTTCGTGTTCGGGCGTACCGCCTTGCGCCAAGCCTCCGGGTCGTCGGGATCGACCCAGCTCAGCTCCACGTTCATCTTGCGCAGCAGGTGCTTGAGCTGGTTGACCGTGCCGCCGTACAGGGCTGCGGAGGCGACGACGTGGTCGCCCGGCTCCAGCAGGGTGAACAACGCCGCCGCCTGGGCGGCGATCCCGCTGGAGAAGGCGACCCCACCAGCACCGCCTTCGAGATTGGCGATCCGTTCCTCGAACACCGCGACGGTCGGATTCATGATCCGTGAGTAGGTGTTGCCGTACTCCTGGAGGTTGAAGTAGGCGGCGGCCGACTCCGGGTCCTCGAAGACGTAGCTGGTGGTCTGGAAGATCGGCACCGCCCGTGCGCCCGTGTTCGGGTCCGGGCGTTGCCCGGCGTGCAGTTGCCGGGTCTCGAACCCGAACTCGTGGGCTTCCTCGATGCGGTTCGGCTGTTCTGTCACGGATTCCTCGTTGCTCTCCGACGCTCGCCGGCTCACTGCTCGGCCAGGAAGCGACGGACGATGGGGGTCTGCTGGGCTTCCTCGAGCAGGAAGCTGTCATGGCCGTAGGGTGCTTCGATCAGGTGGAACTCGACCGGCTTACCGAGGGAGTGCAGGGCTTCCTCGATCTCGGCGGAGGCGGCCGGTGGGTAGAGCCAGTCGGAGCTGAAGGCGATCAGCAGCGTCCGGGCCGACACACCGGCCAGCGCCCGCCGAAGGGACCCCGCGCCGTGTTCCCGAGCGAGGTCGAAGTAGGTCAACGCGCGGGACAGGTAGAGGTAGGTGTTGGCGTCGAAACGCCGGACGAACGACGCCGCCTGGTGTTGCAGGTAGCTCTCGACCTCGAATTCCGGGTCCCGGAAGGTGTAGCGGATGTCGTCGGCGAACTGCAACCGCCGGCCGAACCGGTCGGTGAGCGCGGGCGCGGACAGGTAGGTGATGTGCCCGAGCATCCGGGCCACGCCCATGCCGGCCTCGGGTGCCCGGCCGGTGCCGTAGTAGTGGCCGTCCTGCCAGGCGGGGTCGCGCATGATCGATTCCCGGGCAATCGCGTTCCAGGCGACGCCCTGCGGGTGCAGGGCGTGCGTGGAGGCGATCACCACGATGGCGTCGACCTGGTCGGGGTAGCGGACGGCCCATTCCAGCGCCTGCATGCCGCCGAGCGAGCCGCCGGCCACGGCCGCGAGCCGTTCGATGCCGAGCACGTCGAGGAAAGCCCGCTGACAGCGCACCATGTCGGCCACGGTGAGGACCGGAAAATCCGAGCCGTACGGGCGGCCGGTGGCGGGGTCGGTCGAGGACGGGCCGGTCGTGCCGCGGCAGCCGCCGATCAGGTTCGTGGCGACGACGAAGTAGCGGTCGGTGTCGAAGGCCTTGCCGGGGCCGATCATGCCGTCCCACCAGCCGAGGCCTTTGTCGGCCGGGCGGTCACGGCCCTCGGCCCCGAACCCGTCGCGCGTGCTGGCCGCCGGTGGGGTCTTGGCGAAGCCCGCCGCATGCGCGTCGCCGCTGAGCGCGTGGCAGACGAGGATGACGTTGTCGCGCTGTGGCGAGAGGGTGCCGTACGTCTCGTAGGCCACCCGGACCGGGTGAAGTTCGCGTCCACAGTCGAGAGATAGCGGGGCCGGCAGGTCCAGGTGCTGCGTCTCGACGCTGCCGACCGAGCCGGCCGGAAGGGTCGTCGCCGTGGCCATGCGAGGGATGATAGCTAGCCAAACTCGGGCCGGGCCAGTGTAATGTCGTTTATCTCGATAGGTCTTCTAGGAAATTCGGGCGGGAAGGGAAATTCATCACATGTCGACTGTTGACAACGGGGTGAACGTGCAGGCACTGCTCGACGCGCGGGAGGCGCTCAAGGGCGCCCCCGAGGCCGCCCAGTTCACCTGGCGCGCGTCGTCCAGGTGGGAGAAGGGCGTGCACAGCACCACCACCATCGAGAAGTACTTCGGGCTTGGCCAGGAGCAGTCGCACAAGACCCGGGCGGAGTTCTCCGCCGACCACCCGGAGGTCTTCGCCGCCGAGGACAACGGCATCACCCCGATCGAGTACCTCCTCGTCGGCCTGGCCAGCTGCCTGACCGCCGGCGTGGCGTCGGTCGCCCAGAACCGGGGCATCCAGCTGCGGTCGGTAACCTCGACGGTCGAGGGCAGTCACGACATCCGCGGCATTCTCGGCGTCGACAGCGACGTCCGGAACGGCTTCAACGACATCAAGGTCACCTTCAACATCGACGCGGACGCCTCCAAGGAGGATATCCAGGCGTTGGTGGCCCAGTCGCAGAAGCGATCGGCCGTTTTCGACGCCCTCACCAACCCGACTGACGTCACCGTCGAAGTCGCCTGAGGCGGGCCGAGCGATCGAGCAGGTCACTACCGTCGTCGTCGGGGCCGGCCACGCCGGCCTGGCGGCGAGCCACTTCCTCAGCGACCGGGCGATCGACCATGTCGTGCTCGAACGCGGGGAGATCGCCAACTCGTGGCGGCACGAGCGGTGGGACTCCCTGAGACTGCTCACCCCCAACTGGCTGAACCGGCTGCCCGGCCACAGCTACCAGGGGCCGGACCCGGACGGGTACCTGACGATGAGCGAAGTGGTCGAGTTCATCGAGCAGTACGCCGCCGTCTCGGCCGCGCCGGTGCGTACCGGCACGAACGTCGAGTCGCTGCGGCGCGACGGCGACGGGTATCTGCTCGCCACCAGCCGGGGTGACCTGCGCTGCCAGGCGGTGGTCCTCGCCAGCGGCGCCTGCAACGTGCCGACGGTGCCCGCGATCAGCGCCGGGGTGCCGGCCTCCGTCGCCCAGCTGACACCCTTCGACTACCGGGGCCCGGATCAGGTCGCCGACGGCGGCGTACTGGTGGTGGGCGGGTCGGCGACCGGTGTGCAACTCGCGGCCGAGCTGCAACGCGCCGGCCGGCAGGTGATCCTGGCGACGGGCGAGCACGTGCGCCTGCCGCGCGTGTACCGGGGACGCGACGTGCTGTGGTGGATGGACGCCTCCGGCGTGTGGGACCAGCGGTACGACGAGGTCGACGACCTCACCCGGGCCCGCCGCCTACCGTCGCCGCAGCTCGTCGGCACCCCCGAACGCAGCACCCTCGACCTCAACGCGCTCACCGCGCTCGGCGTCGAACTTGTCGGCCGGCTGGCCGCCGTACGCGACGGCACGGCGCTCTTCTCCGGTGGGCTGCGCAACGTCTGTTCGCTCGCCGACCTCAAGATGCGACGCCTGCTGGCCAGCTTCGACGAATGGGCCCGGACCACCGGCCGCGACGCCGAGGTCGGGCCGCCGGAGGAGTACGCGCCGACGACGGTCGCCGCCTCGACCCGGCTGCGGTTGGACCTGCACGGCGGTGAGGTGGGCACGATCGTCTGGGCGACCGGCTTCCGCCCCGACTACCGGTGGCTCGACGTGCCGGTGGTCGACGAGAAGGGGCGGCTGCGCCACGAAGGGGGCGTGCTCGACAGCCCTGGCCTGTACGCCCTGGGTCTGCCGCTGCTGAGACGACGCCGGTCCACCTTCATCAGCGGCATCGAGGACGACGCCCGCGCGGTGGTCGACCACCTGGCGAAGCACCTTCCTGCGTCGGCAGGCTGATCAGCTGGCCGACGCGAAGTGTTGGGTCGCGGTGCGGACGAGCCCGGCCACGGCGCGGGAGCGGTTGTGCGGCAGCCAGGCGAGAACGGTGGTGACGTGCGGCGCGTCGGTCAGGGTGACGGCAGCGTGTGCGTTCCACAGCCACGATCGGGACGAGGCGCAGAGCACGGCCACGGTGTGCCCGAGCGCGATCAGTTGCGCCAGCTGGGACTGGTCGTGGATCTCGGGACCCGGGCCGGGCTCGTACGTGCCGTCCTGTCGGGGCCAACGGGCGACCGGCAGCTCCGGTATGTCACTGACATCAGCCACGGTCAGCGACGTACGCGCGGCGAGGGGATGCCCGGCGGGCAGGATGGCGACCTGCTGTTCGGTCAGCAGATCCTCGGTGTCGAGCCCGGTGAGGTTGTCGAAGGGCCGCTGCATGAGGGCGACGTCGGCACGGCCGTCACGTAGCATCCGCGCCTGGTCGCCCATGCCGCACAACAGCACGTCGACCTCGGCCGCGCCCGGCTCGGCCGCGTGGGCGTCAAGAAGCGTCCGCAACAGCTCGTGACTCGCGCCGGCCTTCGTCGCCAGCGTCAGCCGGTTCGGGGCGGAGGCAGCCCGTCGGGTACGCCGTGCGGCGGCGGTGGTCGCGTCGAGGATGGCACGGGCCTCGTCGAGCAGCACCCGACCCGCGTCGGTGAGGGTGACACTCCGACGGTCGCGATCGAACAGGATCACACCGAGACGCCGTTCGAGCTGCGCGATCGCCCGGGACAGGGGTGGCTGGGCGATGCCGAGGCGCTGGGCCGCCCGGCTGAAGTGCAGTTCCTCGGCGACCGCGACGAAGTACCTCAGCTCGCGGGTCTCCAGCGTGTCCACCATCCGACGATACTGCGGTGATACCGGCCGGGTATGACAACGCACCGCTTCGGTGTAACGAAGCCACCGACGGCCGAGCCACCATCGGCGTCATGAGCGACACGAAGACCGCGCTGGTCACCGGCGCGAACAAGGGACTCGGATACGAGATCGCGGCAGGGCTGGGCGCACGCGGCTACCGGGTGGCGGTGGGGGCCCGGGACCGCGCCCGGGGCGAGGCGGCGGTGGCGAAGTTGCTCGCCGCCGGAGTGGACGCGTTCGCCGTACCGCTGGACGTGACGAGCGACCGGAGCGTCACCGAGGCGGCGGCACTGATCGACCGCCTCGACGTCCTGGTCAACAACGCCGGCATCTCCGGCGAGACCGGACCGGGATGGGTGCAGGACCCGACGATGCTCGACCTCGATGTCGTCGGCGCGGTCGTGGACACGAACGTCTACGGCGTGATCCGGGTGACGAACGCGATGCTGCCGCTCCTGCGCCGCTCCGCCTCCCCGCGAATCGTCAACATCTCCAGCAGCGTCGGCTCCTTGACCTGGCAGTCGGACCCGACGATCGACGTCGGCCCGATCATGGCGGCCTACTCGCCGACGAAGTCGTTCCTCAACGCCGTCACCGTGCACTACGCGCGGCACTTCGCCGGTACGAACATCCTCATCAACGCCGCCTGCCCCGGCCTGGTCGCGACCGACTTCACCGGCTTCCACGGCCGACCGCCCCAGGAGGCCGCCGCAACCCCGATCCGCCTGGCCACCCTCCCCGACGACGGCCCCACCGGCAGGTTCTTCAACGACACCGGCCCCATCCCCTGGTAACCCCCACCCCTCTGGTTGATCAAGAGGTTTTGGTCTCCGATCGCGCCGTCGGAGACCAAAACCTCTTGATCAACGGGGCGATGCGGTGGGGTATGTGTTGACGGTGATGGATGTGAGCGCTATCAATTCGTTAACGGTCGGGTCGGGCGATGAGGGGTGCGGGCATGCGAGTGGCGTTGTTTGGGGGGAGGGTGGTCGCTGTGGTGGCCGCCGTGGTGGTGGCGGGGGTTGGTGCGGTGGTGGCGGGGGTTGGGCCGGTGCGGGCTGCCGCTGTCGTGTTCAGCAATCCGGTGGCCGAGCAGCGCGCTGATCCGCACATCTACCGGCACACCGACGGGTACTACTACTTCACCGCGACGGTGCCCGAGTACGACCGGATCGTGTTGCGTCGGGCCAGCACGCTGCAGGGGCTCGCCACCGCACCCGAGCGGGTGATCTGGCGTAAGCACGGCAGTGGCGAGATGGGCGCGCACATCTGGGCACCAGAGATCCACTTCATCGACGGCCGGTGGTACGTCTACTTCGCCGCAGGGCGGACCGACGACATCTGGGCCATCCGGCCGTACGTGCTGGAGAGCAGTGCGGCGAATCCGCTGGACGGGCCGTGGATCGAGCGGGGGCAACTCCAACCGGCGCGCAGCAGCTTCTCCCTCGACGCGACCACCTTCGTCCACAACGGACAGCGTTACCTGGCCTGGGCCGAGTACGCCGGCAGCAACTCGAACATCTACCTGGCCCGCGCGATCAACCCCTGGACGTACGCGGGCACCCCGACCCTGATCGCCACCCCCACGTACGCCTGGGAGACCCGGGGTTACCGGGTGAACGAGGGACCGGCGGTGCTGATCCGCAACGGCCGGGTCTTCATGACCTACTCGGCGAGCGCCACCGACGCCAGCTACGCCGTCGGACTGCTCACCGCCTCGGCCAACAGCGACCTGCTCAACCCGGCGTCCTGGAGCAAACGCGCCACGCCGGTGCTGGCCAGCGACAGCCGGACCGGCCAGTGGGGTCCCGGCCACAACTCGTTCACCGTCGCCGAGGACGGCAGCGATGTGATCGTCTACCACTCCCGCAATTACGAGCGGTACCTCGGCAACGGCTACGACCCGCTGAGCGACCCGAACCGGCGTACCCGGATCCAGCGGGTCTACTGGAACGCCGACGGTACGCCGAACTTCGGGGTGCCGGTGCCCGACGGCGTCACCCCGATCCGGCTGCGCGCCCACGACCTGCCGGACCGCTACCTGCGGCACTGGGAGTTCCGGGTCCGGTTGGAGCCGAACGTGACGAACCTGGCCGACTCGCAGTTCCGGATCGTCACCGGCCTGTCCAACTCCGGGGCGATCTCGTTGGAGTCGACCAACTACCCCGGCTACTACCTGCGGCACCGCAACCACCAGCTCTGGGTGGAACGCAACGACGGCTCCAGCCTGTTCCGGCAGGACGCCACGTTCACCCGTCGAGCCGGGCTGGCCGACGCGGCGAAGGTGTCGCTGGAGTCGGTGAACTTCCCCGGCCAGTACGTGCGACACCGCGACGGGCTGCTCTACCTGGAGGCCGTACCGGATGCGGCCGGGCGGGCCTCGGCCACCTTCGCGCTGGACTGACCGGAGTTGTCGGTGGCCGTGCCTAAACTCCCGCGGCATGGCGACGGTGACCTTTGTGGATGAGAGCACGGCTGGTGCTCGTACCCCGGCTTGGGCCTTGCAGATCTTCGAGGAGCGGCTGACGCTGCGCGAGCTGATCCGGCGGCGGATCCACCAGGAGGTGGCCGAGTACAACGCGGCCACCCCGGCACCCCGCCGGCTGCTGGTGCAGCCCACCTCGACCGAGCGGGTGCTCAACGCCGGCCGGGAGCAGGGGGAGCGTCGCCGGGTCGACGCCGCGCGGCAGGTCGCCCTGGCCGAGGAGGCCTTCGGGCGTAACGGTTTCGTGGTGCTGGTCGGGGACCGCCAGGTGGAGGAGCTGGACGAGGAGGTCGACCTGCGCCGCGACACCGAGGTCACCTTCCTCAAGCTCGTCGCGCTGGTCGGTGGCTGAGCCGATGACCACCACCACCGACACCGTCGGGCTCGCCACCCGCGTCCGTGACCTGGTCGCCGCGAACGACCTGACCGCGCTGGCCGACCACCTCTACACGCATGCCCGGTTCTGCCGGGACGACCCGGAGGTACGCGCTGCGCTGCGGTTACTGTCCCGCGCAGACGTGGCCCGGCTGGTGCAGGCCATGGCCGCCCTGGTGAGACACGACCCGGTCCGGACCTGGCTGGTGCGGGACCTGATCGGGCAGTTGTCCCGCAGGCTCCCCACCGACCTGGCACCCGAACAGCTTCAGGATCTTGCCGCGTACGCCGTGCAGGAGCCGTACTCGTTGTCGCCGACCGCGCTGGAGACGGTGGCCCGGAGCCTGCTCGCCACCGGTCCGCTCTCCGGCGAGTTGATGGCGGTGCTCGTCGACCGGTCCGACGAGAGTCAACGGCTGCGGCAGTTGATCGCCGAGCTGGCCGGGCCGCAGCTCGACCCGGCCGACCCGTGGGCCGAGCAGATCCTGGCCGAGCTGCCCACCCTCGACCCGGTCTGGCAGCGACTGGTCGCCCATGCCAGCACCGCGACCACGCCCCGACCCGCTGCCAGTTGGTCGACCGAGGCGTCCCGACTGCTCACCGCGGTCGACCCGGCCGAGGCCCGGCAGGTCCTCGACCGGTGGCTGGCCGCCGCCGCGCGGACGCCGCAGCGCCCGCCGGCTCCGATCAACGCGGACCTGCTGCGGGGGCTGCTCTGGCTGGTCGAGCGCACCGGCCCGGCCCCCGAGCAGGTACGCCTGATCGGCGGCCTGGTCGAGGCGATGCTGCGTCGGCTGCCCGGCATCGGCCCGGCCTGCCCGAAGGTGGCCAACGCGGCGGTCGGGGTGCTCGGCCGCCTCGACGGGGAGGCGGCACTGGCGCAGCTCGCCCGACTGTCGACCCGGGTCACCTACAAGGGCACCCGCAAAGAGATCGACAAGGCGCTCGACGCCCGTGCGGCGGCAATGGGTATCGGGCGGGACGAGATCGAGGAGTTGGCCGTTCCGGATTACGGCCTGACCGGAGTGGGTCGGCACGAGGTGACCTTCGGTGGCTGCCGGGCCGAGCTGCTCATCACCGGCAGCAACGCCACCCTGGCCTGGTTCAACGAGTCCGGCCGTCAGGTGAAGAGCCCGCCGGCCTCGGTGCGCCGGGACCACCCGGCGCAACTGGCCGAGCTGAAGGGCCTGGCCAAGGAGGTCAGCGGGATGCTGGCCGCGCAGACGGCCCGGTTGGACGGGTTGTTCCTGGCCCAGCGCAGCTGGACCTTCGGCGGGTGGCGGCAGCGTTATCTGGATCATCCGCTGGTCGGTGTGTTGGCCCGCCGGTTGCTCTGGCTTGTCGACGGGGTGCCGTGCGGGTGGGCCGACGGCGCGCTGCGCACCGTGGACGACACGCCGGTCAGTGCCGCCGACGACGCGCAGGTGCGGATCTGGCATCCGATCGGGCGGCCGGTGCCGGAGGTGGTCGGCTGGCGGGAGTGGCTGGAGCGGCACCGGGTCGTCCAGCCGTTCAAGCAGGCACACCGGGAGGTCTACCTGCTCACCCCGGCCGAGGAGACCACCGGCACCTACTCCAACCGGTTCGCCGGGCACATCCTGCGTCAGCATCAGTTCCACGCGCTGGCCGCGATCCGGGGCTGGACCGACCGGCTCCGGCTGATGGTCGACGACTCGTACCCGCCGACCTTCCGGGAACTGCCCGGGTGGGGTCTGCGCGCCGAGTACTGGGTGGAGGGGATCGGCGACGACTACGACGTCGACACCACCGGAAGCGGGTCGTACCTGCGGCTCGTCACCGATCAGGTGCGCTTCTACCCGATCGGCGCCGCACAGAACTGGTCGCACGCCTCCGGTGGTGGCTACTCGTCGGCACGGTGGGCGGACGCTCGGCCGGGCGAGCCGTTGCCGCTCGACCAGATCCCGCCGCTGGTGTTCAGCGAGATCATGCGGGACGTCGACCTGTTCGTCGGGGTGGCCAGCGTCGGCAACGACCCGACCTGGTCCGACGGCGGCCCGCGCGGCCGATTCCGGGACTACTGGGCGTCGTACAGCTTCGGGGAGTTGTCCGCGACCGCCGAGACCCGGCGCGACCTGCTGGCGCGGCTGCTGCCCCGGCTCGCGGTGGGGCAGCGGGCCCGCATCGACGGCCGGTTCCTGGTGGTCGACGGTGACCTGCGCACGTACCGGATCCACCTGGGGTCGGGCAACATCCTGATGAGCCCGAACGACACCTATCTCTGCATCGTGCCCGACCGAGCCGCGAGCCGGCCCGGCGAGCAGCAGTTCCTGCCGTTCGAGGGTGACGGCACACTCGCCGTCATCCTCAGCAAGGCGATGCTGCTGGCCAAGGACCGCGACATCACCGATCCGACGATCCTCCAGCAGCTCCGGCTCGGCTGACCGGTCAGCCCTTGATGGCGCCGATCAGGACGCCCTTGACGAAGTGCCGCTGGATGAACGGGTAGACCGCGACGATCGGTGCCACGGTGAGCACGACGACGGCCATTTTGATGGCCTCGGTGGGTGGCATCGTGGCGCCGATCGCCGCACCGGAGGTGTTCGGCGCCTGCCCGGCGAGCAGGTAGCTCTGCAACACCCGCTGGATCGGGTACATGTCGTTGCGGTCGATGAACAGCAGCGCGTCGAACCAGACGTTCCAGTAGCTGACCGCGTAGAACAGCCCGACCACCGCGATGACCGCCCGGGCCAGCGGCAGCACGATCTGGGTCAGGGTGCGGAAGTCGCTGGCCCCGTCGATGCGGGCGCTGTCCACGAGTTCGGACGGGATGCCCTGGAAGAAGCCCCGGACGACGACCAGGTTGAAGACGCTGATCGCGGGCGGCAGGATCAGCGCCCAGATGGTGTCCTTGAGCCCCAGCCCGGTCACCACGAGATATTTCGGCACCAGCGGCGGATAGATCAGGAACGGCAACAGGAAGTACGCGAGCAGCCAGCGGTAGCCGAGCGAGCGGGGCCGGGACAACCCGTACGCGGCGAGCACGGTCACGGTCAACGCCAGGGCGGTGCCGATGACGGTGACCAGGGTGCTGATCCACAACGCCCGGGTGACCGCGCCGCCCGCGAAGATCGTGGCGTACGCGGAGGTGTCGATCCCCTTGGGTACGACCACGAGGCCACCGGCCTCGGCGATCGTCTCGCGGGACGACAGGCTGGTCACCAGGATCACCCAGAGCGGGAACAGCACGCTGAACACCAGCAGGCCGAGCAGCACGGCCTTGGCGCCCTGACCGAGCGGGCTGGGCGGCTCCTCCCACACCGGGCGTCGGGGGCGGCTTCCGGGTGACTTCCGGATGAAGGTGGCGGTCATGACCGTGAGTAGATCCCTCGTTCGCCGAGCATGTGTGCGACCTTGTTGGCGGCCAGGATCAGGCAGAGCCCGACAGCGGCCTTGAACAGACCGGCGGCGGCGCCGTAGCCGTAGTTCCCGGTGGCGATGGAGAAGTGGTAGACGAAGGTGTCCAACACCTCGGAGGCCTGCCGGCCGACGGCGTCGCGTTGCAGCAGGAACTGCTCGAAGCCGACCGAGAGCGCGTCACCGAGGCGCAGGATGAGCAGCAACACGATCACCGGACGCAGGCCGGGCAGGGTGATGTGCCACAGCCGTCGCCACCGGCCGGCCCCGTCGGCGGCCGCCGCCTCGTACAGGTTCTGATCGATGGTGGACAGGGCGGCGAGGAAGACGATCGTGCCCCAGCCGACGTCCTTCCAGACCGCCTCGGCGGTGACCAGGATGATGAACGTGTCCGGGTTGGTCATCACGTTCCACGGTTCCATCCCGGCCTCGCGCATGGTCTGGGCGAGCAGGCCGGCACCACCGAACATGGCGACGAAGAAGCTGACCACCAGCACCCAGCTGAAGAAGTGCGGCAGGTAGACGACAGTCTGGATGAAGCCGCGCAGTCGGCTGGAGAGCAGGCTGTGCAGCACGATCGCCAGCAGGATCGGCAGTGGGAAGAAGAAGACCAGCTGGAACGCGGTGATCGCCAGGGTGTTGCGGAACGCGTGCCAGAACGCCGGATCGGCGAACAACAGCTGGAACTGCCCGAAGCCGATCCAGTTGCTCTGCACGAAGGCGTCCAGCGGATTGCTGCCGACGTACGGGTTGTAGTCCTGGAAGGCGATGACGTTACCGAGGATGGGCAGATAGCTGAAGATCAGCAGGATGACGAAGCCCGGCGCGACCATGGCGAGCAGCTGCCAGTCCCGGCGCAGGCGGGTGCGCAACGGGAGGCGTTTGCGCCGAGGGGCGGCCCCGCCGGGCCGGGTCTGGTCGGACCCGGCCTCGGCGGTGACCTCACGGACGGTCATCAGTCAGCCTTGGGCAGTGAGTCGGCGAGCAGCTGCCGCGCCGCCTCCCCGCCGGCGGCCTTCCACTCCTGAAGGATGGAGTCCACGTCGGACAGCGGTCGACGGCCGCGCAGCACGTCGGTGAACTTGTCCTCCGTCGGCACCTGGTTGGCCTTGAACGCGGCCGGCATCTCCAGCTTCACGCCGGCCCACGGGTCCTTCTCCAGGTACGCGACAGTCGCGTTGGAGTAGGCCAGCGCGTCGCGCACGTAGTTCGGAGTGTCCGCGAAGGGGCCGATGGTCGGGTTGCGGCCACTGATGAAGAAGTACTGGTTGGCGATCTCCTTGAAGGCCAGGTCGGTCTTGACCGGGCCGTTCGGCGTACGGGTGTGGTGCCTGCCCTCCACACCGAAATCGCGCAGTTGCGCCTCCTGGCTGCCCAGCGGCGCGGAGCACCAGTTGATGACCCGCAGCAGTTCCTTGACGCGCTCCTCGCCCACGCCCTTCTTGACGAAGGTGTAGGAGATCGGCTGGTCGCTACCCCAGACCAGTGGGTCGCCACCGGTGGCGGAGAAGTTCGGCACCGGCTGGATGTTCAGCGCCTTGTTGGCCTTCTGGTGCTCGGCCTGACCGCCCTGCCAGAAACCGAAACCGTCCTGCATGAAGAGGATGTTGCCGCCCTTGGCGAACAGCTGCTTGGCGTCGGCGCCCCGGCTGGCCACGATGTCCGGGTGGACCAGGCCGTCCTGGTAGATCTTCGCCATGACCTCCAGGGCCTGGCGGAACTCCGGGGTCTCGTACTTGAACTCGGGCGTGCCGTCGGAGCGCAGCCGCCAGCCCTGCTTGGCGCCGGGCACCTTGTGGTACATCTGGATCATCGGGAAGACGTCGTTGAACGCCCACACCTTGCGGGCCGGGTCGGTGACCTGCTTGGCGATGGCGAGCAGGTCGTCCAGCGAGGTGGGGATGGCCAGGCCGCGGGCGTCCAGCAGGTCCTTGCGGGTGAACATGACCCAGGCGAAGGGCCCGTCGGTCGGGTTCGGCACCGCCGCCAGCCGCTCGTTCCAGACCGAGTGCCGCCAGGCTTCGGTCGGGAAGGTGGCAAGCATCGGGTACGCCTCGACCGCGTTGCCCTTGAGGTGGTCGGTCAGATCCTCGAACAGCACGCCGATCGCCTCGGCGAACCGCGGGATCTTGTCCACCTCCCAGCTCGGCACGCAGAGCAGGTCCGGCACGTCCCGGGCGCCGAGCATGGCGTTGAGCTTGTCGGCGTACGTGTTGCCGTCCTGGATGGTGAAGTTCACCGGTACGCCCAGCTCGTCGTTGACCGCCTGTAGGTAGGCGCTCTGCCCGATCCCGGGCGGTGCGGGACCCCACGCCGGGGTCATCGCGGTGATCTCCTTGCCGCTGGTGCCCGGCTTCTCGGTGATCAGGTCCACCAGGTTGGCCGGGTACTTGACGTAGCCGTCGGGGACCGGCCGGATTCCGGCGATGTCGGGAGCGATGCTTCCCGTCAGGCCCTTGTGCGCGGGCAACAGGTGGCCGAAGGCGCCGAGGTTCTGCGCGGCACCGCTGCCGGCGGGTGCCTCGGAACACCCGCTGAGCAGGGGACCACCGGCGACGGCGACCGCGCCGAGGCCGAACAGGCTGAGAAAGCTACGGCGCGAGGTCGGCACGCCGGGGTTGTGCCGGGTCATCGGTCTCCCTTCGAGAAGGGCTGAGGGCGAGCAGGCTCGCTCGGGTGAGAGTTCGTCTGGATGGTAAACAAACTAATAGACGTCCATACGCCTGAACAAGAGGCGACCCGTCGCGCGGCTCCCGGCCAGCTGCGCAGCGTGCGGGGCCATTCACTGGCAGTTCCACAGGGGTCGATCATCGACAGGGACACCTGCACCGTCCTGGGGCGCTTCCCGCTGTCCGGAACGGACTCGGCGTGAACCGCCGGCAGGTCACGTCTCGGCACCCGACGCGACCTGCCGGCGGCGGCTCACCCGGAGGTGCGACTCACCTGGATGTGCGGCTTCACCTGGATGTACGGCTCACCAGAACGTGCGGCTCACCTGGAGGCCAGGTGGTTCACCTGGTCGCGGGGCGGCGGGTCAGCGCGAAGCCGACCACCCCGGCGACGGCGGCCAGCACCCCGCCGGCCGTGGTCCAGATCCAGCGGGAGCCCGCCTCCGGCAGCCAGCCGGTGAGGTCGAGATTCCAGCCGTCGCTCTCCTCGTCCTGCGTGGGTGCCGTCGGCACCGCCTCCAGCAGCTTGCCGGCGTTGGCCGGTGGCACCAGCGGCGCTTCCAGCCTGCCGTCCTCGGGCGCGCTGCCCGCGTCCCCGCTGGCGGAGATCAGCAGGTCCACGTCGATCGGCAGGCCGAGGTCGCGTTCGGGGACGTCGACCACGGTCAACCGGACGTAGTAGGTGCCGGGCAGCGGGTCGACGGACCACGGCTCCGCCCACGGCCGTACCCGGCGCAGCGTGCAGCCGATGGCCACGGTGGACACCGAGGCGTCGGCCGTCGGCGTCTGCGCACCGGCCGTGCACGCCTGCCGGCGACGCAGCCCGTCGAAGACCTCCACCGCCCAGGTTGAGCTGCCGCGCCGGTCCTCGGCCAGCGACACGGTGGCGTTGATCTCGTGGATCTCGCCCGCGCCCGCCGTGAACGACCAGTAGAGGTACTCGCCGGTGGAGGCACCCACCCTGACCGGTTGACCGGCCGCGACCGGCGTGGCGCTCAGGAACGAGGTACCGGCCTTGGTCAGGGTGGTCGAGCCGGGCGAGGGGGTCGGGGTGGGCGCGGCCAGCACCGTGGCCGGTGTCAGCGCGACACCGCCGGCCACCAGCGCGGCCAGGATCGCCGATCGGGTACGCATCACTTCTCCCTCCAGGTGGCCACCCACCAGCGGGTGAGCAGACCGGTGACGAGCCCGGTGAGCAGACCGGCCAGGGTCAGCAGGAGCAGCAGCACCCAACCCCGGCCCAGGTCGGGCCCGTCCGGGGTGGGAGAGGCGGCCACCACGTCGACTGTCAACTCGACAGGCATGCCGGGTTCCTTCTCGGTCCCGGCCCTGGGCGAGAACATGTTGCTGACCACCAGGCAGACCGTGGTGACGGCAGCCGCCGAGGCCGTCGGCGTCGGGGTGGCGTCCTCGGTTCGCGCCTGCTCGTCGTCGTCCGCCCCGGCCGACCAGCGCAGTCCGGCCGACACCACGTCGGTACGCCCACTGCCCGCGTCCACGCCGCGGACCAGTTCCCGGCCGTCGGACGCGGTGGCCCGCAGCAGTACGCCGTAGTCCGGGTTGACCGGGCGATCCATCGCCACGCTGACCGAGGCGCGTAGCTCCTGGTCCGGCCGGACCGGCACCCGGTACCACCGGTGCTCGGAGAAGGTCTCCCGGTCGGTGTAGACGCCCGGCGCCAACAGCGGCGCCCCCTGGCAGACGTCCGCCCCGGCCACCTTCGCCGGCGTGGTCGCGTACGTGTCGCGGGCCCGGTCCACCAGTTGTTTGAGCCGGCCGGTGAGATCCTCTGCGCTGGTCGCGGCCGTGTAGGTCCCGCCGGTGGCGGCGGCGATGCAGAGCAGTTGGCGGCGGACCTTCTCGTCGGGCGCCAACCCGAGCGTGTCCACCACCAACGTGGTGCCCTGGGCCGCCAGTTCCCGCGCCACCTGGCACGGGTCCGGCGGGGCGCAGGTGTCCTCGCCGTCGGTGATCAGCACGATGCGTCGGGCGGTGGTGCCCCTGCCCAGGTCCTTGGCGGCCTCCCGCAGGGCGAGCCCGACCGGGGTGAAGCCGGTCGGACGCAGCGTGGCCACGGCGGCCTTGGCGCGTTCCCGGTTCACCGGCCCGACCGGCACGATCTGTTGGGTGTCCAGGCAGCCCTGCTGCTTGTCCTCACCCCGGTAGGTGGCCCCGAGTACCCGGATGCCCAGCTGGGTCTCGTCCGGCAGCGCGTCCACCACCTCGCCGAACGCCTGCTGGGCCACGGAGATGCGGCTGCGCCCGTCGATGTCGGTGGCCCGCATCGAGCCGCTCACGTCCAGCACGAGTTGGACGCGAGGCGGCTCGGTGACGGGTTCTGCCGTGTCGTCGGCGGATGCCGGCGATGCGCCGGCCAGCGTGGTTGCCGTCAGTAGTCCCAAAAGGACCACTGACGACCATTTTTTGTTGATCACTGGCGGGAGTGTAGCGACGTCCATTGAGGACAAACGCCCCCGGTGCGCTCGGTTTCCCTCGGTGGTCTCCCGACTACGGCTTCCAGGAGCCGGCGATCTCGAACTGGTGGAGGTACTCCATGACGCCGTTGGTGTCGGCGACGTCGAAGACGACCCGGCCGGAACGCGTGCTGCCGGTGGGCAGGCTGTTGCCGGCGCCGAGCGGATCGCCGCAGCCGTAGACGGCGCCCACCAGACCGTTGACGGTGCTGCCGTCGGCGGCCCGCCACTGGAAGTAGAACGGGTTGATCGACCCGGTGCCCTTGGTGACCCTGGCCCTCACCTCGGCGATCAGGAATCGTCCCTTCTGCGGGGCGGGTGCGAAGGAACGGCAACTTTCGGTCACGGTACGGAACTGCGTCACAGTGATCTCGATCGTGCCGCTGTTGTCGCTCAGCACCAGCGTGTCGCCGGGCCGCATGTTGAACGTCTCGCCCTCCTCGTCCGAGAAGACCGGTGGGATCCCACCGTCCGGCGGCCGGGCCTCCGGGGTCCTCGGGACGGCGACCGAAGGAGTCGGTAGCGCCTCGGCGATCTCGTCGGCGGTCCGGTTCATCCCGGCGATCAGTGCGACGACGCCGCCGGCGCAGCAGAGCAGCGCGACGACCACCACCGTGATCACCACGATCAGCGTGGTCCTGCCGCCGCTGCCGCCGCTGGTCGGCATCGGCGCAGCGGCGCCCGGCGGATAACCACCGGGCGGGTAGGCACCGGGCGGGTAGGCACCGGGCGGGTAGGTGCCGGGTGGGTAGGTGCCGCCGGGTGGGTAGCCCCCGGCTGGCGGGTACCCACCGCCGGCCTGGTTCGGGTTGGCCGGCGGATAGGCGCCGCCCGGCGCGTACGGTCCGGCCGGGTAGCCGGCACCCGGCGGGAAGGGGCCGCTGGGCGGGAGCGGGCCGGCCGGCGGGTACGGCGTACCCGAAGTGGGCTGCGGGGCACCCGAGGCGGGATGCGGCGTGCCCGAGGTGGGCTGCGGGGCGCCCGACGTGGGATGCGGCGTGCCGGACACCGGCGGGGCGCTGCTCGGCGGCTGCGGAGCCGGCCACGAGCCGCCCGGGTCGGCCGGTGGGGGAGGCGACCAGGTGCCGTCCTGCGGTGCGCCGTCCGTCGACCCGGCCGCAGGCGGTGGTGCCCACGGGTCGCTGGGCTGGGGTTGGTAGGGGTCCTGCGGTCCACCTGGGGGCTGGGGGTAGCTCACCGTACTCCTCGGGCACCTGATACCGGACGTGAACCGCCTGACGCTACCGCGTACCGGCAACACCGATCGGTGAGCGTCATCGTCCGATCGGCGGCTGCCGGGCGGAGCCCTATCGTGGCGGCAGGACCGCAGCGGTACGGACCAGATTCGCGTCCACCGCGAAGCGTCCGGTGATCACCGAGGGCGGGTCGGCGGACCCGGCGGCGTCGATCAGGGCCGGAGCGATCCGGGCGGTGAACGTCGCGGTGGCCGGGTCCAACTCCACAAGCGCGTCGTGAAAACCGAGCCAGTCGCCGACGATCGGATGCCAGATCTTGTAGACGGTCTCCTTGGCGCTGAACACCACCGTCGACCAGGCGACGCCGGAGGGCAACCTGTCGTGTTGCTCCTCCTCCTCGGGCAGGCAGATCAGCCGGCTCACCTCCGCACCGAGCACTCGGTGCTGCTCGGCGTCCATGCCGACCGCCCGGATCTCGCTGGTGCGTCCCACCGCGGCGGCGCAGTAGCCCTTGGTGTGGGTGATGGTGCCGACGGTGCCCGGCGGCCAGACCGGCGACCGGTCCGCGCCGGCGGGGACGGCGACTGCGGGCAGGCCCAGCATGGCCATGGCCCGGCGGGCACAGACCCGGCCCGCGGTGAAGTCGCGGCGGCGGCTGTCCACCGCCCGTTCGCCGAGGCAGGCCGCCTCGACGGCGTACAGCTCGCCGGTCCAGTCGGCAGGCTCGGCGACCGCCACCGCGACGGCCGGGGGCAACAGGTCACGCACCGTTGACTCCCGGTCGCAGGATTCGACCAGTGAGCCCGGTAGCATCGGCGGGCGCTGAGATCGGGTGCGGGCAGCGGTTGTGGTGGGTGGTGGCGGCCATGGCTCGTGAACGTACCGCAACGATGTAACGCCGCAGCGTTCCCGGGCGCTGTTGGTTCTGCGCGGGGATCACGGTTGCGGTCGATGATCGACGGCGGGTTCGCCTGCTGTCCGAGACGAGGCGGAAGGGAGCGCGATGACGGGTGTTGCGGATCGCTCGGATGTCGGGGTGACGCAGGCGGACACCGGCGCGGTTGCGGTGGTGCCGGACGAGCACGCTCCACTGACACCCGACTGGACGTGCGGCACCTGTGGCGCTGAATGGCCGTGTGAGCCGAAGCGGGACCGGCTGCTCTCCGAGTACCTGACCGATCGCGCGATGCTCAGCGTCTACCTGGGTGCCTGTCTGGCCGCCGCCGCCGAGGACCTGCACCTGTCCGGGTCGACCTCCCTGCAGGACCGGTTCCTCGGTTGGTTGCCCCGCCGCCCCAGACGGTTCTGAGAGTTGATCGCCACGCCGGTGTGATGAGTAACGCACCGGTCACCGCGGGGAGTTTGGGACGCCATCGCCGTCTCGTCGGAAAACTGACCCGCGCCGCCCCGTTGTGCCGCTGGTCATGGGTGGTTAAGCTGCTGGTGCGCGCCCCAATCGCCCGCTTCCCCCGTGGCAGGCGATCGGGGCGCGTCCTATTTCCTGCTCAGGGCAAACCTGCCTCCTCAAGCCCTGAGGGCTCCGAACGACTGCAAAAGGCCTACACGCCAGACGTGTAGGCCTTTTGCGTAGGGCCTTTTCGTGCCGGTGGCGGCGGACGGGGTCCACGCCGGGAGTCCCGGACACCGGCCCGGGACTCCGCTCACGCGGTCAGATCCAGCGATCGCCCAGCCACATCCGCGCCGACCACTCGGCGTACGGGATGTTCAGGCCCACGAAGATCGGATAGAAGTACGCGAAGCAGATCACCACCAGTGCCACGTAGGCCCCGGCGATCACCGCGCCGATCATCCGGCGATCTCGGCTCGCCTCGGCGTCCGCGCCGTCGACGGGCAGAGTCCCGCTCATTCCGGCCGGCGACGCGATCGCACCCAGCACGTAGACCACCGCCAGCACGAGGAACGGCACGGCCGGCGCGGCGTAGAAGAAGAACATCGTCCGTCCGTCGAGGGCGAACCAGAACCAGGGCAGCAGCGCGGCGGCCACGAGGAGCAGGATCGCCCCGGCCCGCCAGTCCCGCCGGGCCAGACCCAGCCAGATCAGCGCCACCAGCGCCGGTAGGAACGACCACCACAGCAGCGGCGTACCGAGCAGCAGGATCTCCTCGGCGCAACCCGCTGCTGCCCCGCAGCCGCCCTGGGGCTGCACCCAGTGGAACGCCACCGGCCGGCCCAGCAGCAGCCACTGCCACGGCCACGACTGGTACTTGTGCGGGTCGTCGAGCTGGCTGTGGAAGCCCAACGCGGCCTGGTGGTACTGCACCAGGTTCCACAGCGGGCCGATGATCGGGGTGTCGCTGAGCCCCGCCTGCGGATAGCGCTCGGCGAGGCGGTAGTAGCCCTCATTGCTGAGCAACCAGCCCGACCAGCTGACCACGTAGGTGACCGCCATCAGCACACCGGCGAGCACCATCCAGGGAAAACCGTCGAGCATGGTGGCCCGCCAGGGCCGCGGCACCCCGGCCGAGCGGCGGGCGCCGACGTCCCAGAGCAGCATCAGCAGGGCGAACACCGGCACGAAGAACAGGGCGCTCCACTTCACCGCGAAGGCACAGCCGAGCAGCACCCCGGTCGCCAGCCGCCACCAGGGCCAGTTCCGCCAGCCACCCGGCGGTCGGCCGGCGCGTCCCCGGAGGGTCGGGTCGAGCCCGGCCTCCAGCGCCCGGGCCCACCGTCGGCGGGTGGCGTCCCGGTCCAGCACCAGCGCGCCGAACGCGGCCAGCACGAAGAAGAGCAGGAAGATGTCGAGCAACGCGGTACGCGACAACACCAGGTGGTACCCGTCGACCGCGAGCAGCAGACCGGCGGCGCAGCCGAGCACCGTGGAGCCGAACAGGCGGCGGCCGATGCGGATCAGCAGCAGCACCGACAGGGTGCCGATGAGTGCGGCCGAGAAGCGCCAGCCGAACTCGGGCGCGGTGGTGAACAGCTGGCCCGGCACCGAGATGCCGTGCTCGGCGTCGGAGTAGCCGAAGGCCCACTCGCCCAGGCCGATCAACCACTTGCCGAGCGGCGGGTGGACCACGTACGACGGTCCGCCGTCCTTGTAGTTCCACTCCACGCCCTTGTCGACCAGGGCCCAGGCGTCCCGCGCGTAGTAGATCTCGTCGAAGATCTTGCCCGGCGGGTGGCTGAGGTTGGCGAACCTGAGGATCGCCGCGATCGCCACCACCACCGCTGTGGCCAGCCATGACCGGCTGTCCAACCGGGTCTCGACGGTGGCCAACCGGCGGCGGACCATGGCCGGTACGCCGCTGGCGGCCCGATCGGTCGAACCGGTCGTGGCGGATCCGGCCTCCGGCTGCGGCTGGTCGGCGCTCGCACTGTGTGCTGTCGACGCACTCGTCACCCGGCGATCGTAGGCTGCCAACGGGGTCGGTGGCGTACATCGTCCCCGAATCCGGTACGACCGTCGATGAAAGAGCGCGTAGACGTGAGTGAAATGTCCGACCTGGGGCGCCTGATTCTGCTCGGGGCACCCCTCGGCAACCCCGCCGACGCCTCCGCCCGCCTGCGCGACGTGCTCGCCACCGCCGACGTGGTCGCCGCCGAGGACACCCGCCGACTGGGCCGACTGGCCCGCGACCTGGACGTGACGGTCGCCGGGCGGATCATCTCCTACTTCGAGGGCAACGAGGAGCGCCGTACCCCCGAACTGGTCGACGAACTCACCGCCGGAAGGGTCGTCGCCCTGGTCACCGACGGTGGGATGCCGAGCGTCTCCGATCCCGGTTACCGGCTGGTCCGGGCCGCCTTGGAGGCCGGGATCCCGGTCACCGCCGCGCCGGGACCGAGCGCGGTGACGACCGCGCTGGCGCTGTCCGGGCTGCCCTCCGACCGGTTCTGCTTCGAAGGGTTCCTGCCCCGCAGTCCGAGCGGTCGTCGGTCCCGGCTGCGTGCCCTGGCCGACGAGGAGCGGACCCTGGTCATCTTCGAGGCCCCGCACCGGATCACCGCCGCCCTCGCCGACCTGGCCGACACGTTCGGCGCCGACCGGCCCGCCGCCCTGTGCCGGGAGCTGACCAAGACGTACGAGGAGGTGGTGCGCCGCCCGCTGGGGGAGCTGGCCCGGTGGGCCGCCGACGGTGACCCGCGTGGCGAGATCACCCTCGTGGTGGCCGGTGCCCCGGCGACACCCGCGACCCGCCCCGACGACGACACGCTGCGCGCCGCGGTGGCCGACCGGGAAGCCGCCGGCCTGACCCGCCGCGATGCGATCACCGAGGTGGCGAGCAGCTTCGGGCTGCGCCGGCGCGACGTCTACACCGTGGTGCATCAGGTGTAAGGAAGGGCCCCTTGTTAACGCCTCAGGTATAGGAAGGGCCCCCTGTTAACGGGCGAATTCACCAGGCGGCGGCGAGGAAGCCGAGGGTGATCACCAGTGGGCCGGCGAACGCGGCGGCGACCGCCCAACGTCGGTCGACCGGGTCGGAGAACCGGGTGGCACCGGTCCACCGGGCGATGCCGGCGGCGCAGCCCAGCACCCCCAGCAGGCCGAGCAGCCAGCGCAGGTGTGCACCGACGCCCCGGTCGGCGTACGCGATGTCGGCGTTCGGGCCGGTGAGCCGGGCGGGCAGCACCGTGCCCGCGGTGGCCCGCCGCTCGGGCACCCCGCTGACCCGGATGCCGTAGCTGCGGAATCGATCCTCGGCAGCGGCGAAGTTGCCCCGGCACCGCTGGGACAGGCCCCCGCCGGTGCAGTCGGTCACCACCACGCTGCCCGAGGTGGCATGCCCGACCGCGAGCCAGAGCGGGCCGGCGCTGACCCAGGCGAAGAAGGCCGTGGCCAGACTCAACCCGACCAGCGCGGCCAACCCGGCCAGCGGGTCCGGCGGACGGCTGGACCGTTTCCGGTCGCGCCGCAGCGGCCAGGTGGGTCGCCACCAGGCGCGGGTGGTGCGCGCCCCGTCCTGCCGTACCGGGGTGCCGTCCCAGTGCACCTGCTCGATCGGCGCCCAGAACACCTCCTCCGTACCGTCGTCGGTCCGGCGGCCCCGACGCCCGGCGGACCGCAACGGCACCCGACGCGGCAGCGCGTCGACAGGCGCCCCGGTGGTGGGTTCCACCTCCACCCCGGGCGGTGCGGGGTCGGTGGGCGTCGCGCCGTCGGGCGGCACCGTCCGGGGTTGCGGCGCCACCGCAGACGTACGCGCGGCCGCCGGCACCTCCGACCACGGAGTACGCGGGGCCGTGCTCGGATCGGGCCGGGCGTCCGTGGGAAGGCCGTCGTCGTGGTCGCGGGCGGCTCTGCTGCCAGTCACGCGGTTCATTTGACACCGGCAGAACAGTCACAGAGGGCAGCTCAGGCAGCGTGTCGGCGACAAATCGGACGAGTGGCCGGGTCGAAGTGGTCCGCTTCATCGACCCGGCACCCCCTATTGGTTCGCGGCCACCCTCGACGGGTCACTAGGCTTGCTCGTCATGAGTCACGTTCTCGCGGCAGTGGCCTGGCCGTACGCCAACGGCCCGCGCCATATCGGCCACGTCTCCGGTTTCGGCGTTCCCTCCGACGTCTTCTCCCGGTACATGCGGATGGCCGGCCACGACGTGCTCATGGTCTCCGGCACCGACGAGCACGGCACGCCGATCCAGGTGCAGGCCGACGCCGAGGGGCTGACCCCGCGGGAACTGGCCGACCGGTACAACCGGGTGATCGTGGAGGACCTGCACGGCCTCGGTCTCTCCTACGACCTGTTCACCCGTACCACCACCCGCAACCACTACGCCGTGGTGCAGGAGTTGTTCGAGGGGATGTACCGCAACGGCTACATCGTGCCGAAGACCACGATGGGGGCGATCTCCCCGTCCACCGGCCGGACCCTGCCCGACAGGTACATCGAGGGCACCTGCCCGATCTGCGGCTACGGCAGCGCCCGCGGCGACCAGTGCGACAACTGCGGCAACCAGCTCGACCCGATCGACCTGATCGACCCCAAGTCGAAGATCAACGGCGAGACGCCCAAGTTCGTCGAGACCGAGCACTTCTTCCTCGACCTGCCGGCCCTGGCCGACGTGCTCCGCCAGTGGCTGGACACCCGGGAGGGCTGGCGTCCCAACGTGCTGCGGTTCTCCAGGAACCTGCTGGACGACCTCCAGCCCCGGGCCATCACCCGCGACCTGGAATGGGGCGTACCGATCCCGCTCGACGACTGGCGGGAGCGCACCGACAAGCGGATCTACGTCTGGTTCGACGCGGTGATCGGCTACCTCTCCGCCTCCATCGAGTGGGCCCGCCGCTCCGGCGACCCGGAAGCCTGGCGCAGGTGGTGGTCCACCGACGGGGCCGGGAAGGACGCCCAGGCGTACTACTTCATGGGCAAGGACAACATCGTCTTCCACTCGGTCATCTGGCCGGCCCTGCTCGCCGGCTACTCCGGCGAGGGCAGCCGGGACGGCGAGCCGGGGCAGCTGGGGCGACTCAACCTGCCCACCGAGGTGGTTTCCAGCGAGTTCCTGACCATGGAGGGACGCAAGTTCTCCTCCTCCCGCCGGGTGGTCATCTACGTCCGGGACTTCCTCGAACGCTACGACGCCGACGCGCTGCGCTACTTCATCGCCGTCGCCGGCCCGGAGAGCAACGACACCGACTTCACCTGGGCCGAGTTCCTCCGCCGCAACAACGACGAACTGGTCGCCGGCTGGGGCAACCTGGTCAACCGGTCGATCTCGATGGCGGCGAAGAACTTCGGCCAGATCCCCGCGGTCGACCCGAACGGGCTCACCGAGGCCGACGAGGCGCTGCTCGCGGTGGCCCGCGCCGGCTTCACCACGGTCGGTGACCTGATCGCCCGGCACCGGCAGAAGCAGGCCATCGGCGAGGCGATGAAGGTGGTCGCCGAGGCCAACAAGTACCTCTCCGACCAGGCGCCGTGGAAGCTCAAGGACGAGGCGGACAAGCCCCGGATGGGCACCATCCTGCACGTCGCCCTCCAGGTGGTCAGCGACGCCAACACGCTGCTCACCCCGTTCCTGCCGCACTCCGCGCAGAAGGTCCACGAGTTGCTCGGCGGTACCGGGGTGCACGCCCCGATGCCGGTCATCGAGCAGGTCGAGGACCTCGACGGCGGGCCGGCGTACCCGGTGCTGACCGGGGACTACACGCAGGGCGCGCGGTGGGAGTCCGTACCCCTTGCGGTGGGGCGACCGCTCGCGGCGCCCAAGCCGATCTTCCGCAAGCTCGACCCCTCGATCGTGGACGAGGAACTCGCCCGGCTCGACAGCTGAACGGCGCGACGGGCGCGACCCCCGCACCGGGGTCGCGCCCGCGTCCGTGGGCGGTCAGGCCCGGGCCATCGCCGGCGCTCCGATGAACTCCATGATCGCCTGGAGTACGTCGTCGGCGTTGGTCCACGGGGTGCCGTGCGGCGCGCCCTTGAGGGTGACCAGCCGGCTGTCCGACAGCAACGGCTGCAACCGCTGGCCGGTCTTCGGGTACGGCAACACCATGTCCTTGTCGCCCTGCACGATCAGCACCGGCACGTCGATGCGGGACACGTCGCCCCGGAAATCGGTGCCCCAGGCGTCCACGCTGTCGTGCGTGCCGATCGCCGAGGCACGCGCGCCGATCTCCCAGTGCGCCCGGTACGCCTCCTCGCTGACCAGCTTGCCCCGGTTCTCGTCGTAGTTGAAGAAGTTGTTGCAGAACTGGGTGAGGTAGGCGAACCGGTCGTCGATGATCGCCTGCTTGAAGCCTTCGAAGAGGCTCGGGTCCACACCCTCCGGGTTGTCCGACGTCTGCTTCAGGTACGGCGCCAACGGCGCCAGCAACACCGCCCGGTCCACCCGGTCCGAGCCGTACGCGCCCAGGTAGCGGGTCACCTCGCCGGTGCCCATCGAGTGACCGACCAGGATCGCGTTGCGCAGATCGAGTTCGCTCATCAGCACGTCGAGATCGGCGGCGAAGGTGTCGTAGTCGTACCCGAGGGCCGGCTGCGCCGAATTGCCGAAACCACGTCGGTCGTACGTGATCACCCGGTATCCGGCCGCGAGCAGCGGCCCGGAGATCTTCTCCCAGGTCGCCCCGTTGAACGGGAACCCGTGGATCAGCACGATCGGCTGACCGGAACCGTGATCCTCGTAGTACAGGTCGATGGGCGCGGAGTTCTCCGTACCGACGGTGATGAAGGGCATCTCACTCTCCTGCGGTCGGACGACATGGTCGCCCGCGCATTCCCGGGCCACCGGCCGATATGCGTGGCCCGACCGCACACCGCGGTGTCCGGTTCGTCAGAGGACGTACGGATGATCGACCACCCGGTCGTCGGTGACCTCGCTGCCGGGTGCCCAGGTCTCGTAGACACCCCGTTCGTGACACTGCGCGCCGGTTACGGCCACCGCGTCCGGATTCGGCTGCCGCAACCGCAACCGCAGCCAGTCCGCCTCCTCGCCGAGCACCAGGCAGGGCACGCCGCGCCAGGTGGCCTGCCGCAGCCGGCGGGACACCCCGTCGACCGGGTAGCGGGCGGCCCGGGTCAGCGCCAACACCCGGAACCCGCCGGGCAGATCCGCCACCGCCTCGTACTCCCCGCCGGCGTACGTGCCGACCAGCCGCGTGGACCGGGGCGCCTCACCGGTCGGCACGTACTCCTGATCCGGCGACAGCCCCGGCACCGCGGCGAGCAGATGCCGCCACTGGGGACCCACCATCCGCAGCCAGCCGCGCTGCTCGGCCTGGTAGACGTAGAGCACCACCTCGATGCCCTCGGCCGGATACGCCAACAGGGTCGCGTTGGCCGGCATCGGCAGGTCGGCGAAGTCCCGGGTGACGAACTCGGGAACGAGTTGACTGCTGCTCGGCGCGAAACCGGTACCGAGCACCGCCGGCCCCAACCGGTCCCGGGCACCCAGCGCGGTCAACCCCCGGTACGCCACACCGGCCGGCACGTCGTAGTCACCCGGATCGGCCGCCCGCCACCGCAGCGCGTACGTCACCTCCGCCGCGTCCCCACCACCCCCGCCATCGGTACGCAACACCGAGGTGGCCGCCGGAGTACGCAGATGCGCCACATCGTGCTCCCGGTAACAGAACCCGTGCGGCAACCAGCCCCGAACATGACCGGCGAGTTGCCGGGCGGAAAGGATCTTCACCATCCGGGTGCCCCGGCGGATGGTCGCCGACGCGCGAACCGCCCGGACCAGGGGATCATCCGCCGCGTTCGGCTGCTGGCTGAGCCGGTGCACCTGCGACCAACCCCGCTCGCGGTGCAGCGGCATCAGCAGCGGCGCCTCCGGCTCCTCCGCCGGCTCGGTCGGGCAGTGCACCGCACCGACCTCGGTGACGTGCACGAATCGCCGCCATGGCAGCGCCGAGTTGGGTCGGGGCGCCCACTGGAAACCCGGCACCTCGTGTGGGCTGAACAACTCGTACGCCGCACCGCGGGCGATCTCCTCGGCGGGATAGACGGCACCGCCGTACGCCACCCGCAGCCCGGTCTGCTCCGGCGCCGCGCCCTCGGCGCGAGGGGTGATGCTCACGGCCTCACCTCGCTTCCTGCGGTCACCCCCGCGACGGTACGACCGCCCGGCGTAGTCGAGGTGAACACCGGGTGGCGGACGGGTGGAGCGACCCGTTGTGTGATGCTGTCGCTGATGAGCCAGCCGACCGAGTCCCGCAGCCAGCGCGCCGCGCGCCGCGCCGGTGAGTTCCCGCCCGCCCCCGAACCGTTGCCCCGGCCGGTGCTCGACAGCCACACCCACCTGGACATCACCGTCAGCGAGGTCGGGGTGCCGGGTGCCGGTGACGCCGCCGACCCGGTCACCGCGGCGATCGATGTGGCCACCGCCGTGGGCGTCGACCGGCTGGTCCAGGTCGGCGTCGACGTGGAATCCTCCCGCTGGGGCGCCGACGTGGCCGACCGGCATCCCGCCGTGCTGGCCACCGTGGCGCTGCACCCCAACGAGGCGCCCCGGCTGGCCGACCTCGACGCCGCGCTGCGGGAGATCGAGTCGCTGGCCGCCCGGGACCGGGTACGCGGCGTCGGCGAGACCGGCATGGACTTCTTCCGCACCGGCGACGACGGTCGCGCCGCCCAGGAGGAGAGCTTCCGGGCCCACATCGCCATCGCCAAGCGGTACGCCAAGACCCTGGTCATCCACGACCGCGACGCCCACGCCGACGTGCTGCGCATCCTCGACGACGAGGGCGCACCCGACACGGTGGTGATGCACTGCTTCTCCGGCGACGCGCAGTTCGCCGCCGAGTGCGTCCGCCGCGGATACCTGCTCAGCTTCGCCGGGACGGTCACCTTCGCCAGCGCCGGGTCACTGCGCGAGGCCGCCGCGCTGACCCCGCTGGACCAGATCCTCGTCGAGACCGACGCGCCGTACCTCACCCCGATGCCGTACCGGGGGCGGCCGAACGCGTCGTACCTCATCCCGCTGACCGTGCGGGCCCTGGCCGACGCCACCGGCGCCGACCTCGACGACCTCTGCGCCGCGATCTCCGCCACCGGCGAACGGGCCTTCGGCCCCTGGCACTGAACGCTGACGTTAAGAAGGGGCCCTTGCTATACACGAGGCGTTAAGAGGGGGCCCTTCCTTACCCGTAGGCTGTCGGGCTATGGCCGCAGACCTGCTCGGACCGGCGGAGATCCGGGACCTCGCCGCCCGGCTCGGTGTCGCCCCCACCAAGCGGCTCGGGCAGAACTTCGTGCACGACCCGAACACCGTGCGCCGGATCGTCACCACCGCCGGGCTCACCGGCGACGACGTCGCGCTGGAAGTGGGACCAGGGCTCGGCTCGCTGACCCTCGCCCTGCTGCCCGTCGCCGCCCACGTACACGCCGTGGAGATCGATCCGACGCTGGCCGCGGCGTTGCCCAACACCGCCGCCCGGCACGCCGGCCCGCACGCCGCGCGGCTCACCGTGCACCACGCCGACGCGCTGCGGATCACCGGCGCCGAACTGGCCGACCCGGCACCCACCGCGCTGGTGGCGAACCTGCCCTACAACGTCGCCGTGCCGGTGGTGCTGCACCTGCTGGCCGTACTGCCCAGCCTCCGCCACGGACTGGTGATGGTGCAGAAGGAGGTCGCCGACCGGCTCGTCGCCGGTCCCGGCTCCAAGGTGTACGGCATCCCGTCGGTCAAACTCGCCTGGTACGCCCACGCCCGCGCCGCCGGCAAGGTGCCACCGAACGTGTTCTGGCCGGTGCCCAACGTCGACTCCGGTCTGGTCGCCTTCACCCGCCGCGAACCACCCCGCGCCGACGTACCCCGGGAACAGGTCTTCGCCGTGGTGGACGCGGCGTTCGCGCAGCGCCGCAAGACCCTGCGGGCCGCCCTGGCCGGCTGGGCCGGCGGCGCCGATCGGGCCGCCGCGGCGCTCACCGCAGCCGGCGTCGACCCCGGCGCACGGGGGGAGTCACTCACCGTCGAGCAGTTCGCCGCGGTGGCCGCGTCGGCCCGAGGCGGTACGTCCGCAGCGCAGTAGGCTGACGCGGACGCGGGACCGGCCGCCTGACACCGCCGAGGAGCTGATCGTGGAGAAGTCGTTCGACATCCCGTCGTGCGGACGGGGTGGCATCCGGTGACCGAGGCCTGGCGACCGGGGGACGACGACGAACGGCGCGGGGCCACCGGACCGGTCCGGGTCCGGGTGCCCGCCAAGGTCAACCTGCATCTGGGGGTCGGACCGTTACGGCGGGACGGCTACCACGAGCTGAACACCGTCTACCACGCGATCTCGATCTACGACGAGCTGACCGCGCGGCGGGGCGACACCCTCACCCTCACCATGGAGGGCGAAGGCACCGGCGAACTCGCCCTCGACGACTCCAACCTGGTCATCCGGGCCGCCCACGCGCTCGCCGGATACGCCGGTGTGATGCCGCACGCCCGTCTGCACCTGCGCAAACAGATCCCCCTCGCCGGTGGACTCGCCGGCGGCAGCGCCGACGCGGCCGCCACGCTGGTGGCCTGCGACGCGCTCTGGGGCACCGGCCTGTCCCGCGACGAACTGGCCGGTATCGCCGCCGACCTCGGCTCGGACGTGCCGTTCCTGATCCACGGCGGCACCGCGCTCGGCACCGGCCGGGGTGAGGCGATCAGCCCCGTGCTGGCCCGCCCCACCTCCTGGCACTGGGTGGTGGCCATCGCCGACGGCGGCCTTTCCACCCCGCAGGCGTACCGCGAACTCGACCGGCTGCGCGAGACCGGCGCCGCGGGACCGGCGCTCGGCAGCACCGACGCCCTGCTGGGCGCGCTGCGCCAGCGCGACCCGAGGGTGCTCGCCCGGACCCTCGGCAACGACCTGCAGGACGCCGCCCTGTCCCTGCGCCCCTCCCTGGCGGCCACCCTCAAGGCCGGCGAGGCGGCCGGCGCCCTGGCCGGCATCGTCTCCGGCTCCGGCCCCACCTGCGTCTTCCTCACCACCGACGCGGCCGACGCCGAACGGATCGCCGCCGAGTTGACCGCGGCCGACGTGTGCCGCCACGTCCGCACCGCCCACGGCCCCGTCCACGGCGCCCGCATCACCTGACCACCACGCCACCTCCGGCAAGATTGCGCTCGATTCGGGATCGAGTGGCCTCGTCGCGGGCGCAAGCCACTTGATCCCAGATCGAGCGTGACCTTCGGAGTTCCCCTGGCTGAGTGGGGGACGGGGCGCTGCCGGCAGGCGGGGCGCCGCTCCGCGTACGCTGAGAGTCAGGCGTCCTCAAGTGCCCACCGGCACCGGGACGCCTTGATCATGAGAGGTGGGTTCGTGGCCAACATCGTCAACCTGGACCGGGTGTCCAAGGGCTACGGCGCCGCCGGGCCGCTGCTCACCGACGTCTCGCTCGGCCTGGACGACGCCGACCGGATCGGCGTGGTCGGGCTCAACGGCGCCGGCAAGTCGACGCTGCTGCGGCTGCTCACCCGCGCCGAGGAACCCGACGACGGCCGCGTCACCCACCGTCGTGACCTGCGGGTCGCCTGGCTGCCCCAGAACCTCACCCTCAGCCCCGACGCCACCGTCCGCGACGTCGTGCTCGGCACCGAATGGCTCGCCGAGAGCATGGGCGCCGAGCACGAATGGGCCGGCGACGCCGGCGTACGCGCCATCCTCGACGGGCTCGGCATGCCCTACCTCGGCCTCGACACCCCCGTCGGACCGATGTCCGGCGGCGAACGCCGCCGCGTCGCGCTGGCCGCCCTGCTGGTCCGCGAGGCCGACCTGCTCATCCTCGACGAGCCCACCAACCACCTCGACGTCGGCGGCGTCGACTGGCTGGCCCGGCACCTGCTCGGCCGCAAGGGCGCCCTCGTCGTGGTCACCCACGACCGCTGGTTCCTCGACGCGGTCTGCACCACCACCTGGGAGGTGGCCGACCAGACCGTCCGGGCCTACGAGGGCGGCTACGCGGCCTGGACCCTGGCCCGCGTCGAACGCGAACGGGTCGCCGCCGCCACCGAGGCCCGCCGGCAGAACCTGCTCCGCAAGGAGATCGCCTGGCTGCGCCGAGGCGCACCGGCCCGGACCTCCAAGCCCAAGTTCCGCATCGACGCGGCCAACGCGCTCATCGCCGACGTACCACCCCCGCGCGACACCACCTCCCTGCAACGCCTGGCCACCGCCCGGCTCGGCAAGCAGGTGTACGACCTGGAGCACGTCCGACTGCACGCCGGCCCCAAGACCATCCTCGAAGACGCCACCTGGCAGGTCGGCCCCGGCGACCGGGTCGCCATCCTCGGCGCCAACGGCGCCGGCAAGACCACCCTGCTGCGGATGCTCGCCGGCATCACCCACCCCGACGGCGGTCGGCTGATCACCGGCTCCACCGTACGACCCGCGTTCCTCTCCCAGGAACTGCGCGAACTCCCCAGCGAACTGCGTGTCCTCGAAGCCGTCGAGGAGGTCGCCCGGCGGGTACGCCTCGGCGACCGGGAGATCTCGGCCGCCCAACTCGCCGAGGTCTTCGGCTTCGACGACCGGCGGCTCTGGACCCCGGTCGGTGACCTCTCCGGCGGTGAGCGCCGCCGGTTGCAGATGCTGCGCCTGCTCGCCGGCGAGCCGAACGTGCTGCTGCTCGACGAGCCCACCAACGACCTCGACACCGACACCCTCGCCGCGCTGGAGGACCTGCTCGACTCCTGGCCCGGCACCATCGTGGTGGCCAGCCACGACCGCTACCTCATCGAGCGGGTGGCCGACACGGCGTACGGGATGTTCGGCGACGGGCGGCTGGTGCACCTGCCCGGCGGCGTGGAGGAATACCTCAGCCGAGCCGCCAACCGGCCCGGCCTCAACGCCGCACCGGCCGCGCCGACCACCACCGCCGCGACCATCAGCGGGATGAGCGCCGCCGAGGCCCGACAGGCCCGCAAGGAACTGACCCGGTTGGAGCGGCAGGTCGGCAAGCTGGAGCAGAAGGAAGCCACGCTGCTCGACCAACTCGCCGCCAACGCCACCGACTACAACAAGGTCGCCGAGCTGGACGCCCAGCTCAACCAGGTACGGGCAGAACGGGAACAGATCGAGGAGGCCTGGCTCGCCCTGGCCGACGAGATCCCCGCCGGCTGAGTCGCATCACCGGTCCTCGGTGCTGCGCCGACGACCGGCAGCGACGTCCCGACCTGCCGGGGACCCCGTGTGCGGCGTCACACCGTGGGGTACGGGACAATCCCCGGAAGACCCTGACCCAACGGCGTTGGAGACACAGAAATGGCCCACACCCCCGTCAACCACCCCGCGCGGCCGATCTACCGGGCGATCGGCGGGCTGATCGGTCTGTACCTGGTGCTCTTCGGTCTGCTCGGCTTCTTCGCCAGCACCGGCGACCCGTTCTTCGGTCAGGGCGACACCCAGGTGCTCGGGCAGGGGACCAACCTCGGCTTCTCGCTGCTGAGCATCGTGATCGGCGCCGTCGTGCTGGCCGGCACGGTCATCGGCCGCAACCTGGACGTGCTGATCAACCAGTGGAGCGCGTACCTGATCATGGTGGTGAGCCTGGGCGGGCTCGCCTTCCTGCGTACCGACGCCAACATCTTCAACCTCAGCGTGGCCACCGTCATCGTGCTCATGCTCCTCAGCCTCGCGCTGCTGATGTCCGGCATGTACAGCAAGGTCGGCACGGACGAGGAGCACGAGGCTTGGCAGAAGGCTCGGCTCGTGCTCTGAGTTGTGAACTGGTTGCGGTGGGGTTTCGCCGGAGCCCGACCCGCTCCGGGCGGTCAGGCTTGATCCCTGCGCGGGTCGGGCTCCGGCGAAACCCTTCGTAGTCGCGCATCGTCCTGGCTGCACGGCCGGGAATGGATGGGTGATCTTTGGGGGAATGGCTGCCGAAGGTGGGGCTGGTGGGGGACGATTGTCCGGATTGTTCCCGGTGGCATGGAGGGGTCGATGCCGCACTTTCCCATCAACCATCCGGCGCGGCCGATCTACCGGGTGCTGTCCGGCCTGATCGGGCTCTACATCCTGGCGTTCGGTGTCTGGGGCACCGCGTCGACCTGGGGCGAACCGCTGTTCTCCCGCGACGGCAGCTGGGCTCTCGGACTCCGGACCAACCTGGCCTTCTCACTGGCCTCGGTGATCTTCGGAGCCGTACTCATCGTCGGCGCGTCCCGGCGCGGCAACCTGGGCCACTACATGAACCTGACCGCCGGGGTCGTCTTCCTGGCCACCAGCATCCTGATGATGTCGTTCCTGCAGACCCGCGCCAACTTCCTGAACTTCTCGATGTCGACGGTGGTCGTGTCGATGCTCTTCGGGCTGATCCTGCTCGGCACCGGCTTCTACGACAAGGTGGGGCCGTCCGAGCACGCCGAGGCCGAGCGGGAGCGCCGCTACCACCCCGTCGCCGAGATCCACCGCCGCCGCTGACCCGGCCGACCAGCCGGCTTGCGACGATCAACCAGCGCGGTGATCAGCGGCCGGCGGTGATCAGCCCCGGCTTCGCCTCCAGGTGCGACAGGCCGTTCCAGGAGAGGTTCACCAGGTGCGCCGCCACCGTCTCCTTGCGCGGCTTGCGTACCTCCAACCACCAGCGGCCGGTCAACGCGACCATCCCCACCAGCGCCTGCGCGTACAACTCGGCAAGCTTCGGGTCGTACCCCCGGCTGGAGAACTCCGCGCCCAGGATGTGCTCCACCTGGTGCGCCACGTCGTTCATCACGCTGCTGAAATTGCCGGTCGCGGAGAGCGCCGGCGATTCGCGCACCAGCACCCGGAACCCGCTCGTCTCCTCCTCGATGTAGCCGAGCAGCGCCAACGCCGCCTGCTCCAGCAGCTCGCGCGGATGGCCGGCGGTCAGCGCGGTGGTGATCCGGTCCAGCAGGGCCCGGACCTCCCGGTCCACCACCACCGCGTAGAGCCCTTCCTTGCCGCCGAAGTGCTCGTAGACCACCGGCTTGGAGACCTTGGCGCGCGATGCCACCTCCTCGATGGAGGTGGCATCGAAGCCCCGCTCGGCGAAGATCTGCCGACCGATCGAGATCAGCTGTTCGCGACGTTGAGCAGCCGACATGCGTACCCGTGAGGTCGGCTTGGCCGACGCGGTGCGCACCGTACGCCGCCGCTTGTCGCTTCCCTCGCTGGGAACCTCGGCCATCGCGTCACCTCGTTGGCGCTCGGTGACGCCCTGTTGGGGAATGCTGCCTGTCTTTCGCCCGGTCATCCCGAACATACTGCCAGGTAACTTGCCGGTGGAGTGTCGGCTTTCTCGTTACGCCGGCTGGTCCGTCGGCTTGACCAGCTTCGCCGCGAGCCGTTCCGGCTTCGGCCAGCGCACGTCCCACGCCGCGCCGACCTTCTCGAACAGCCAGATCACCCGGGCCGAAATGTCGATCTGACCCCGCAGCACCCCGTGCCGGGCACTCGTCGGGTCGGCGTGATGCAGGTTGTGCCAGCTCTCGCCGAACGACAGCAGCGCCAACGGCCAGAAGTTCGACGCCCGGTCACCGTGACGCATCATGAACGGCCGCTCGCCGTACACGTGGCACACCGAATTGATCGACCAGGTGACGTGGTGCAGCAGCGAGATGCGGACCAGGCCGCCCCAGAACAACGCGGTCAACGCACCCTGCCACGACCAGGTCAGCAGCCCACCCATCAACGCCGGGCCGAGCACCGAGACGATCACCAGTACGGGGAAGAGCCCGCTCACCCGCCGGATGTCCCGATCGTTGAGCAGATCCGGGGCGAAACGCTCCCGGTTGGACAGTTCGCGGCCGAACAGCCAGCCGACGTGCGCGTGGAACAGCCCCTTGGTCAGGCCCCAGAGGGTGGGACCGAACCGCCACGGGGAGTGCGGGTCACCCTCCAGATCGGAGAACGCGTGGTGGCGACGGTGATCCGCCACCCACTGGATGATGTCGCCCTGCACGGCGAGTGAACCGGAGACCGCCAGGCCCACCCGCAGCCCCCGCTTCGCCTTGAACGAGCCGTGGGTGAAGTAACGGTGGTAGCCCACCGTGATGCCCAGACCGGAGACCACGTACCAGAACGCGGCGACGCCCACGTCGACCCAGGTGAGCCAGCCACCCCAGGCCACCGGAACGGCGGCGACGAGTGCGGCGAACGGGATCACCACGAAGGCCCACAGCGCGACGAGGATTCCGCGCGACTGGGCACCCTGGGTGAGTGGTTTCGGGCCGGGATCGAGTAGGGCGGCGGACATGGCACCTCACACAGCGGTAATGCGAATCTACGGCTACGTCACCGTAACTTACGGGTCCGGTAGATCGCATCAGACAGCGAAGCGAATCGATGACAAAGTTGTCGTACACCGGTCCTAACCTGCGTCGCATGACCGACCCGCACGGCGACGAGGTGCGCCGCCTGCGCACCGAGGAACACCTCTCCGTCCGCGAGATCCGGGCCCGCACCGGCCTCGGCCGCAACCGGGTGTACGACTTGCTGCGCGGCGTGCCGCCGCCGGAGCGGACCCGACGCCCCAACGCCAAGGACGACCTGCGGACCGAGGCGGTCGCACTGCGCTCGACCGGGCACTCCGTCCCGGAGATCGCGCAGCGGCTGGGCGTCAGCCGGTCGACGGCGTACCTCTGGGTGCGCCACCTGCCGCTGCAGCGAGACCCGGAGCAGGAACAGCAACGCCGCCGGGCCCACTCGAAGACCATGACCGAAGGGCGGTGGGCGACGCACCGCCAGGAGCGCGATGAAGCCCAGGCGGCGGTGCACGACCTGGCTGCCCGTGTTGTCGGCGAGCTCGACGACCGGGACGTGCTGTTGCTCGGAGCGGTCAGCTACTGGTGCGAGGGCACCAAATCCAAGCCTTGGCGTCGCGACGACCATGTGCAGTTCGTCAACAGTGACCCAGGGCTGCTGTTGTTCTTCCTTCGATTCCTTGAGGTCTGCGGAGTCGACCGCGCCGCGCCGAGCTACCGGGTGAGCATCCACGAGACCGCCGACGCCGAGGCGGCCGCCGACTGGTGGGCGGAGGAACTGGCTTTGCCCCGCGACCGGTTTCAGCGTCCGACGCTGAAGAAACACAAGGTCAACACGGCCCGTCGAAACGTGGGCGATGCTTATCGAGGATGCCTTGTGATCAACGTGCCGGGCAGCCGCGAGCTCTACTGGCGGATTGAAGGTATGATCGCCGGGCTGTTCCACTCCGTACGGCACGTCTGAGCCTTCGTTGACGTGGCGTTACGGGTTGACATGTCAATGGGGTGTGGGGTAACGGCAACCCGCAGGCCTTTGGAGCCTTGAGCTCCTGGTTCGAATCCAGGCACCCCAGCACGGGCGGAAGTGCTGTCGATCCTCGTGGCCATGCCAATCGCAACGGATTGTCTGGTTAGCATGGCCGCGAGACTGTCCGCGTCCGACGGGAGCCACGTCGTGCCCGAGCCCCACCTCCGTACCGTCGTCGTGCTCGCCGCCGGTGAGGGCAAACGGATGAAGTCCTCACTGCCCAAGGTGTTGCACCCGCTGCTGGGTCGCACGCTGCTGGGGCACGTGTTGAGCGCTGCCGAGCCGCTGGGCGCGCAGCGGACGATGGTGGTGGTGGGGCACGGCGCGGACCAGGTCCGGACGCACCTGGCCGAGGTGGCGCCGGAGGCCGTCGCGGTGCACCAGGCCGAGCAGCTCGGCACCGGGCACGCGGTGCGGATCGCGTTGGAGGCGGCGCCGGAGGCCACCGGCACGGTGGTCGTCCTCAACGGCGACGTGCCGCTGCTGCGTCCGGAGACGGTCGCCGCGCTGGTGGCGGCGCACGAGGGCGAGCGGGCGGCGGCAACCGTGCTGGCCGCCGAGGTGCCCGATCCGACCGGGCTGGGCCGGATCGTGCGTGACGCGGCGGGTCGGCTGGAGCAGATCGTCGAGCAACGCGACGCCACCGCGGACCAGTTGGCGATCCGGGAGATCAACGCGGGGATCTACGCGTTCGACGCGGCCCGCCTGCGGGACGTGCTGGGCAAGCTCTCCACCGACAACGACCAGGGCGAGGAGTACCTGACCGACGTCTTCGGGCTGCTGGGCTCGGCCGGGGAGCCGGTGGCGGTGCACCTGGCCGCCGACCACACCGAGACGCTCGGCTGCAACGACCGGGTGGAGCTGGCGGGGCTGCGGCGGCTGCTGCGGGACCGGGTGAACGAGCGCTGGATGCGCGCCGGAGTGAGCCTGCTCGACCCGGCCACGACCTGGATCGACGTGACGGTGGCGCTGGACCGGGACGCGGTGGTGGACCAGAACACCCAGCTGCGCGGCGGTTCGGTGGTGGGTAGTGGCGCGGTGGTCGGGCCGGACGTGACGTTGATCGACACGGTGGTGCACGCCGGTGCGACGGTGCTGCGTAGCCACGCGATCGGTGCGGAGGTCGGCCCGGGGGCCAGCGTCGGGCCGTACGCCTATCTGCGGCCGGACGCCCGGTTGGCGGAGAAGTCGAAGGTCGGCACGTTCGTCGAGGTGAAGAACTCCGAGTTGGGTGCGGGTGCCAAGGTGCCGCACCTGTCGTACGTGGGTGACGCGACGATCGGGGCGCGGGCGAACATCGGCGCGGCGACGATCTTCGTGAACTACGACGGGGTCAACAAGAGCCGTACCGTGGTCGGCGAGGGTGCGTTCGTGGGCTGTGACACGAATCTGATCGCGCCGGTCGAGGTGGGTGCGGGGGCTTATGTGGCGGCGGGCAGCGCGATCAGCACGGATGTGCCACCGGGTGCCCTCGGGGTGACCCGGGCGCCGCAGCGCAACATCGAGGGATGGGTGGCGCGTAAGCGGCCGGGGACGGTGTCGGCGGAGGCGGCTGAGCGGGCGTTGCAGGGTGGGTCGTCCCAGGTGTCGGCCGCAAGTGAAGGTGAGGCAATCCACGGCACTGCCGAGTCGGTGGGCGCGGCGACCGAGGCGGGAGATACTGCAACCGAATAGTCCCCGGCCAGCTACCACCTCCAGGCCGGGTACCACCGACCAAAAACGGGAGCAGACGGGCCCATGGGCAGCATCGTCGCCGAAAACCGCAAGAGCCTGATGCTCTTTTCCGGACGTGGCTTTCCGGAGCTGGCCAAGGAGATCGGTGAGGTGCTCGGCGTCGCGCCGACGCCGGCCGACGCGTATGAGTTCGCCAACGGCGAGATTTTCGTACGGTTCAAGGACTCGGTGCGTGGTTCGGACGCCTTCGTGGTGCAGTCCGTCACGCACGGGGTGAACACGTGGGTCATGGAGACCCTGATCATGGTGGACGCGTTGAAGCGGGGTTCCGCCAAGCGCATCACCGTGGTTCTGCCGTTCTATCCGTACTCGCGGCAGGACAAGAAGCACCGCGGCCGGGAGCCGATCTCGGCGCGGCTGGTGGCCGACCTGTTGAAGACGGCGGGGGCCAACCGGATCCTCACCGTGGATCTGCACACCGCGCAGATCCAGGGGTTCTTCGACGGGCCGGTGGATCACCTGTTCGCGATGGACATCCTGGCCGAGTACGTGGAGCGCAGGTACGCGGGTCGGCCGATGACGGTGGTCGCCCCGGATTCGGGTCGGGTACGGGTGGCCGAGCGGTGGACCGACCGGTTGGGCGGCTGCCCGCTGGCGTTCATCCACAAGACCCGGGATCCGTTGAAGCCGAACCAGGTGGTGGCGAACCGGGTGGTCGGTGAGGTCGAGGGTCGGGTCTGCCTGATCGTCGACGACATGATCGACACCGGCGGCACGATCTGCAAGGCGGCGGACATCCTGAAGGAGTCCGGTGCGGCTGATGTGATCGTGGCGTCCACCCACGCGTTGCTCTCCGACCCGGCGACGGAGCGGTTGAAGAACAGCCCGATCAGCGAGGTGGTGGTGACCAACACGCTGCCGTTGCCGCCGGAGAAGCAGCTCGACAAGCTGACCGTGCTGTCCATCGCGCCGCTGCTGGCGCGGGCCATCCGCGAGGTGTTCGACGACGGGTCGGTGACCACCCTGTTCGGTGGTCTGAGCTGATCTGATCACGGGGATCCGGACGGGTCGGTCGACTCGTCCGGATTCGTCCCGGGCCGGTGCCGGCGGAAAAGGGCTGCGGGCCGGTCGGTGGCGGTGGTACGGGGACTGCCGGAACTTCGGGATTCCGCTCGGGTAGACTGGTGCGGTTGCCACGGCGAGGGTGCCCTGCGGGCCGCTGAGAAGCGCCGCACGGAGGCACCGTGATCGACGCGGTGCTCCGGGCAGTCTGCTGACGCATGAGCCCCTGCGAGCCCCCCGCCCAGCACCGCCAGACGACAAGCTGCCGCAGCGAAAGCATCAGGAGTTTTCCCGTGTCCGAGGTAAAGATCAGCGCCGAGCCCCGTACCGAGTTCGGCAAGGGTGGTGCCCGTCGTACCCGCCGGGCCGGCAAGGTGCCCGCCGTGCTGTACGGGCACGGTGAGAAGCCCAAGCACATCGCGCTGCCGGCCCGTGAGTTCGCGGCGGCCATCCGCAAGGGCGGCGCGAACCAGCTGTTCGCGATCGAGGTGAGCGACGGCACTCAGGCGCTGGCGCTGCCGAAGGCGATTCAGCGTGACCCGATCAAGGACACCTTCGAGCACGTCGACCTGCTGCTGGTGCGTCGGGGCGAGAAGGTCACCGTCGAGGTGCCGGTCGAGCTGACCGGTGAGGCCGCGAAGGACACCCTGATCGTGCACGACCACGACACGGTGTCGGTGACCGCCGAGGCGACCAAGGTGCCGGATCACCTGGAGGCCTCGATCGAGGGTGCCGAGCCGGGCGTCCAGGTCACCGCCGCGGATGTCGACCTGCCGGCGGGTGTGGAGCTGGCCGGTGACCCGGAGCAGACGGTCGCCACGGTGACCGCCGCCCCGACCGCCGAGCAGCTCGAGGCGACGCTGCCCGAGGTCGAGGTGGCCGACGCCGAGGTCGAGGCCGGGGTCGGCGAGGAGACCGCCGAGTCGTCCGAGGGTGCCGAGGCCGGTGAGCCGGCGGCTGCGGGTGGCGAGGAGACCGCCGAGGCCAAGACCGAGGCCTGATCGGTTCGTAGGCTGTGCGACAGGCGTCCCCGGTTCTCCGGGGGCGCCTGTCGGCGTACCGGGCTCGCCTGCGGCTTCGCCACGGGCGACGATGACGGAGGGAACGGGCGGTGACGGACGAGACCGGGCCGTGGCTGGTGGTCGGGCTGGGCAATCCGGGTCGGGAGTACGCGGGCAACCGGCACAATGTCGGGTTCCTGGTGGCCGATCTGCTGGCTGACCGGTTGGGTGTGAAGTTCGGCCGGTACAAGCGGGCGATGGCGGATGTGGCCGAGGCGCGGCTGGGTTTCGGCGGGCCGAAGCTGGTGCTGCTCAAGCCGTTGACGTACATGAACCTTTCGGGTGGCCCGGTGGCCAGCCTGGCGCAGTTCTTCAAGGTGCCGGCGGCTCAGGTGGTCGCGGTGCACGACGAGTTGGACATCGAGTACGGCCAGGTGCGGGTGAAGTTCGGCGGTGGCGAGGGCGGGCACAACGGGCTGCGCTCGATGTCGAAGTCGCTGGCCACAAAGGACTATGTGCGGGTGCGGTTCGGCATCGGTCGTCCGCCGGGGCGGCAGGATCCGGCGGACTATGTGCTGTCGGATTTCGGCGCGGCGGAGCGCAAGGAGTTGGACTTCCTGGTGGACCGGGCCGCCGATGTGGTGGAGTCGGTGATCACCCGGGGTGTGGAGCCGACGCAGAATCTGTACCACGGCACCTGAGGACGGCCGGCCGGGCGGCTGGTCGATAGGGTGCGGGTTCGCGGCCGAGCGGGGCGGCTGCTCGGCGTAGACGGATTGCGACGGGAGCGCGGGGCATGAGCAGCAGTCCTCCGATGGTCGACGGGGAGTTCGCCCGCTGGTTGGCGGCCCGGGCGGGTGAGGCGCTGGTGGGCCTGCGGGCGGAGTTGGGGTTCGACGATCCCGCCGCGTTGAAGGCGGCCGGGGACAAGGTCTCGCATGATCTGATCCGGACCGAGTTGGCGAGGTGGCATCCGGGTGACGCGGTGCTCTCCGAGGAGGACGAGGGCTCCCGTCAGGCGTCCACGGCGCAGGGCGAGGCGGGGGCCGGGTCCCGGTTGACCGCGGACCGGGTGTGGATCATCGACCCGTTGGACGGTACGCGGGAATTCAGCGAGCAGGGGCGTACGGACTGGGCGGTGCACGTGGCGCTGTGGGCGCGGGACGCCTCGGCTTCCCACGGTCTGGTCGCGGGTGCTGTCGGGTTGCCGGCACAGCAGCGGGTGTTGGCGACCGACCAGCCGCCCGCGTACCCGTCGGTGTCGGTCGGTGGTGCGGGCCGGTTGCGCCTGGCGGCCAGTCGGAGCCGACCGCCGGCGTTCCTGACCGACCTGGCCGAGGAGGTCGGGGCGCAGTTGGTGCCGATGGGATCGGCCGGTGCGAAGATCGCCGCGGTGGTGACCGGTGAGGTGGACGCGTACATCCACGCGGGCGGGCAGTACGAGTGGGACTCGGCGGCGCCGGTGGCTGTGGCGACGGCCACCGGACTGCACGCTTCCCGGATCGACGGTTCTGCGCTGAAATACAACGAGGCGGACCCCCGTCTGCCTGATCTGTTGGTGTGCCGTGAGGATCTCGCCAGCCGGTTACTTGCAGCGCTGCGCCGGCATGGCGGGTAGCCTGGCGCTACTTTCTGACATCCCCGACCGGAAAGGTCTGGAAAGCGGATGAGCGAGCGAATCGAGTCGGTGTCATGACCGTGACCGCGGCCTACCAGGTCACTCACCTCGACGCCCTGGAGGCGGAGAGCATCTTCGTGATGCGTGAGGTGGTCGCCGAGATGGAGCGACCGGTGCTGCTCTTCTCCGGCGGCAAGGACTCGATCGTCATGCTCCGGCTGGCGCAGAAGGCGTTCGCGCCGGCGCAGATTCCGTTCCCGGTGATGCACGTGGACACCGGCCACAACTTCCCCGAGGTGCTGGACTACCGCGACCGTCGGGTCGCCGAGCTGGGCCTGCAACTGGTGGTGGCCAGTGTGCCGGAGGCCCTGGCCAGCGGGCTGGTCCGGGAGTCGGCGGACGGGATGCGTAACCGGATCCAGACGCCGGTGTTGCTGGACGCGGTGGAGAAGCACCGCTTCGACGCGCTCTTCGGCGGGGCTCGCCGGGACGAGGAGAAGGCCCGCGCGAAGGAGCGGGTGTTCAGCTTCCGCGACGAGTTCGGCCAGTGGGACCCGAAGAACCAGCGACCGGAGCTGTGGTCGCTGTACAACGGGCGGCACCACCCGGGCGAGTCGATCCGGGTGTTCCCGCTGTCCAACTGGACCGAGCTGGACGTGTGGCACTACATCGCCCGGGAGCGGATCGAGCTTCCGTCGATCTACTACGCGCACGAGCGTGAGGTGGTCGAGCGCGACGGGATGCTCTACGCGGTCAACGAGTTCCTGCCGGCCCGTGCCGGCGAGGACCGGTTCAAGGCCCGGGTGCGGTACCGGACGGTGGGCGACGCCTCCTGCACGGCGGCGGTCCGCTCGGACGCGGACACCGTCGAGAAGGTCATCGAGGAGGTCGCCGCGACCCGGATCACCGAGCGCGGGGCCACCCGGGGCGACGACCGGGTCAGTGAGGCCGCGATGGAGGACCGCAAGCGAGAGGGCTACTTCTGATGACCACCGAGACGCTCGCGCCGGGCGACGCGGCGGACCCGACCCGCGCCGCGGCGGAGGCCCGCCCGATGGATCTGCTGCGGTTCGCCACGGCCGGCAGTGTGGACGACGGCAAGTCGACCCTGATCGGTCGGCTGCTGTACGACACCAAGTCGCTGTTCACCGACCAGTTGGCCGCGGTGGAAGCGGTCAGCGCGGCCCGGGGCGACGAGTACACCAACCTGGCGTTGCTCACCGACGGCCTGCGGGCCGAGCGGGAGCAGGGCATCACCATCGACGTGGCGTACCGCTACTTCGCCACGCCACGGCGCAAGTTCATCATCGCCGACACCCCCGGGCACATCCAGTACACCCGGAACATGGTCACCGGCGCCTCCACCGCCGACCTGGCATTGATCCTGGTGGACGCCCGTAAGGGCCTGGTGGAGCAGTCGCGCCGGCACGCCTTCCTCTGCTCTCTGCTGCGGGTGCCGCACCTGGTGCTCTGCGTCAACAAGATGGATCTGGTCGACTACTCGCAGGAGGTCTTCGACCGCATCGCCGACGAGTTCACCGCGTTCGCGGCGAAGCTGGACGTGCCGGACCTGACTGTGGTGCCGATCTCCGCGCTCAAGGGTGACAATATCGTCACCCGCTCGGAGAGCATGCCCTGGTACGAAGGCCCGGCGCTGCTGCACCACCTGGAGCGGGTGCACATCGCCAGCGACCGGAACCTGGTCGACGTCCGCTTCCCGGTGCAGTACGTCATCCGCCCGCAGTCGACCACGGTCACCGACTACCGGGGTTACGCCGGTCAGGTGGCCTCCGGCGTGCTCAAGCCGGGCGACGAGGTGATGGTGCTGCCGTCCGGCTTCACCAGCCGGATCTCCTCGGTGGAGACCGCCGACGGCCCGGTCACGGAGGCGTTCCCGCCGATGTCGGTGACGGTACGGCTGGAAGACGAGATCGACATCTCCCGGGGCGACATGATCTGTCGTCCGAACAATGCGCCTGCCGTCGCGCAGGACATCGAGGCGATGGTCTGCTGGATGGACGAGACCCGTCCGTTGCAGGTCGGCGGCAAGTACGCGATCAAGCACACCACCCGCGCGGCCCGGGCGATCGTCCGTGGCCTGCACTACCGCCTGGACATCAACTCGCTGCACCGGGACGAGTCGGCGAGCGAACTGCGGCTCAACGAGATCGGCCGGGTCCGCCTGCGGACCACCGTCCCGCTGCTCGCCGACGAGTACCGCCGCAACCGCACCACCGGCGGCTTCGTCATCATCGACGAGAGCACCAACCGCACGGTCGGCGCAGGCATGATCGTCGAAGCCGGCTGAGCTGCGCCGACCGGCCCCTCCGACCGGCCCCTCCGGCCGGCCCCGCTGTCCCCGCTTCTTGCCCGACCTCGCTCGTCAACTCGACGCGCCGTGACGGCCCGCGCCGCACCCGTGCCGCGCGGGCCGCACCCTTTTCGGGCCGCACCCTTTTCGGGCCGCACCCGCTTCCTGGCACACGGTCCTGCTTCCGGTTCGCGCGCCTGCTTCCGGGCCTACAGGCCTGCGCCCGGACCACGGTCCTGCTTACGGGCCGCGCCGTACCCAGAGGTGTGGATGTCCTCCCGGACCCCTTTGCTCTGCTTCAACCCACGCAACGGAATCCGGCGATACCTGTTGCGTGGGTTGAAGCAGAGCAAAGGAGAGTTGGCGAAGGTGCGCGGGCGCGCGTTCCAGCGTCCAAAGTGCGGTTGCCCCAGCGTTCCGGGATGCGTGTGCCCGGCGCTCCAAAGTGTGTTGCCGCGCGTCCCAAGGTGTGCGGTTCCTGCGATTCGGAGTGCACCACATCGATGGCGCCGGCGCTCCTGCCGTCACTTCACACCAAGACCATGCTCGATCTGGGATCGAGTGGCTATCAGTGCGCTCGGAGGCTACTCGATCCCAGATCGAGGCGAGATGCCGCGCGGGCGCGGCGCGCGAGGGTGGGCAGCGCGCGGGACGCGCGACAGCGCGCTGGGCGAGGCGGCTCGCTGGGCGCAGGGCGTGGGGCAGCGCCTGGGCGAGGCGGCTCGCGGGGCAGCGCGTGGGGCGGGGGCAGGGTGTGTGGGAGGGGAGAGAGAAGGAGGGCGGGAGCGGGTCAGTCGAGGCGGGTGGCGCCGGCGGCGGGGGTGACGGTGGTGTGGGTGGGGGCGGTGAAACCCCGTCGGGCGTACGCGTCGGTGACGGCGTTCGCGACCGTGTCGGAATGGTCGGCCTTGACCAGGGCGAGTACGCAGCCACCGAAGCCGCCGCCGGTCATCCGGGCACCGAGCGCGCCGGCGGCGAGGGCGGCCTCGACGGCAGTGTCGATCTCGGGAACGGTGATGGCGAAGTCGTCGCGCATGGAGGTGTGTGAGGCGACGAGCAGCGGGCCGATCTGCTGGATCTGTCGGGCGCGCAGCAGGTCGACGGTGTCACACACCCGCTGGTTCTCGGTGACCACGTGTCGGACCCGGCGGCGGGTCTCGTCGTCGGGGAGCCGGGCCAGCGCGTCGTCGAGGTTGTCGGTCGGGATGTCTCGCAGCGCGGGTACGTCGAGCAGGGCGGCGGCCTTCTCGCAGCTGTTGCGGCGGGCCGCGTACTCGCCGTCGACGTGGCGGTGCGGGGCGTTGCTGTCGATCACGAGGATGGCGAGGCCGGCGGCGGCCAGGTCGAACGGGATGTGTTCCACCTGCTGGGTGCGGCAGTCGAGGAAGAGGGCGTGCCCGGCGCGGCAGCGGATCGCCGCCGACTGGTCCATGATTCCGGTGGGTGCGCCGACGTAGTGGTTCTCGGCGCGCTGGGCCAGCCGGGGCTGGGCCTCGGCAGGCAGGTCGAGGCCACCGAGGTCGACCAGGGCGGCGAGCACGGCGGCCTCCAGCGCGGCGGAGGAGGACAGACCGGCGCCGAGCGGCACGTCGGAGGCGATCGCCAGCCGGGCACCGGGCACCCGGTAACCGGCCTCGCGTAGCGCCCAGACGATGCCGGCCACGTAGCCGGCCCAGCCGGTGACCCGGCCGGCGCCGGTCACCTCGGCGGCACCGAAGTCGACCGTTTCGCCGGTCAGCTCGGACCAGACCGTCCAGGTCTCGCCGGGCTGCGGTGCGGCGGCGGCGACGGTACGCAGGGGGAGGGCGAAGGGCAGCACGAAGCCGTCGTTGTAGTCGGTGTGCTCGCCGATCAGGTTGACCCGGCCGGGAGCCGCCCAGCGGCCGACGGGCGGCTCGGCGTACACCTGGTGGAAGCCGGCGGTGGCGCGGTCGGCGACGGTGCGGGCGGGGTCGGTCACGGCTGGGCCAGTCGGTGCGTGCGGTAGAAGGCCCAGGCGTCGTTGATCATGTCGTGCAAGGTCGGCTTCTGCGGTTCCCAGCCCAGCTCGGCGCGGGCCAGCGCGGCGGAGGCGACCAACTCGGCCGGGTCACCTTCGCGGCGGGGTGCCATCTCGACCGGCACGGGGTGGCCGGTGACCTCGCGGACCACCTCGACGACCTGCCGGTTGGTGAAGCCGTTGCCGTTGCCGAGGTTGTAGATGCGGTGCTGCCCGGGCACGGCGGCGTCGAGGGCGAGCAGGTGGGCCCGGGCCAGGTCGGCGACGTGGATGTAGTCGCGTACGCAGGTGCCGTCGATCGTGGGGTAGTCGTCGCCGAACAGTTGCAGCTTGTCCCGCCGGTCGGCGGCCACCTCCAGCGCGATCGGGATGAGGTGGGTCTCCGGGTCGTGGCGTTCGCCGAGGGCGGTGTCACCGTCGAGGTACGCCCCGGCGACGTTGAAGTAGCGCAGCGAGACGGCGGCCAGGCCGTGCCCGATCGCCTCGGAGGTGAGCGCCATGTCGACGGCGAGTTTGGTCGCCCCGTACGTGTTGGTGGGGGCCTTGACGGCCGTCTCGACGATGGGCAGCTCGACCGGGTTGCCGTAGACGGCGGCGGTGGAGGAGAAGACCAGCCGGGGTACGCGGGCGGCGCGGACCGCGTCGAGCAGGGCCAGCGAACCGACGGTGTTGTTGTGCCAGTACCGCTCGGGGGCGACCATCGACTCACCGGCGGCGATCAGCGCGGCGAAGTGCAACACGCCGTCGAAGCCGGCCTCCGGGGTGAGCACCCGCGCGGCGTCGTGGATGCCCGCCTCGACGAAGGTGGCGTCGGGGGCGAGGGCTTCCCGGTGACCGGTCCGTAGATCGTCCAGGACGACGACCTGGTGACCCGCGTCGAGCAACATCCGGGTCACCACGCTGCCGATGAAGCCGGCGCCGCCGGTGACGAGCAGTTTCACCTCGGTCCTCCTGCCTGGCCCGTTCGGTGTGGCCATGTGGTGAGGACAGCCTACGGCGGCTGTGCTGACTACCATCACTGTCATGCGGGCAGCGCGTCGGCGCGGATCCCGGCGGCGGTGGCAATCCCAGCCCCGCCGCGAGCCCGGGCGGCTCGCCCGGGCGGTGGCCCGGGTGGTGGTCCGGGCTGTCGACGGTGGGTTGCGGCTGGTCACGGCGTTGCTGGGCACGGGTCCGGCCGCCGGTCGGGAGCGGATCAGCGAGGCGGAGCTACGCGATCTGGTCGCCGCGAACACGGTGCTCGATCCGGTGGGCCGGCGCATCATCGACGAGGTGCTGGTGGCCGGGGCGAGTCTGGTGCGTGAGGTGATGATGCCCCGCACCGAGGTGGTGTTCCTGTCGGCGGCGTTGACCCTCGCCGAGGCCGAGCCGCTGGTCCGGGCCGGCATGCACACCCGCTATCCGGTGGTCGACGGCACCCACGACGACGTGGTCGGCTTCGTGCACCTGCGCGACGTGCTGTGGCATCCGGACCGCGATCCGGACACCACGGTCGGTGCGCTGGTCCGGGAGGTCAAGCGGCTGCCGGCCAGCAAGCGGGTGCTCGCCGCGTTGACCGAGATGCGGCGGGAGGGGCACCACCTGGCCGTGGTGATCGACGAGTACGGCGGTACGGCGGGCATCGTCACCTGCGAGGATCTGATCGAGGAACTGGTCGGTGAGATCCACGACGAGTACGCCGAGGGGCCGGAACCGGAGCTGGCCGGGCTGCCGGCGGTGGTGGAGGGGCGACTGAATCTCGCCGATTTCGCCGAACGCACCGCTGTGGTGCTGCCCGTCGGGCCGTACGAGACGGTGGGTGGGTTCGTGATGGCCGCGCTCGGGCGGCTGCCGAGGCCGGGTGACGAGGTTCCGGTGCCCGATCCGTCCGGGACGGGCGGCGGGTGGCTGCTGCGGGTGCTGACGCTCGACGGGCGTCGGGTGGCCCGGCTCGCGGTCACCGCCGGCCGCCTGCCCGAACAACGGCGGACGGTGGGTCGATCCGCCAGCCGGACCGGACCGGCCAGCCCGTCATGACGTACGCGGGGTGATGCTGACAGAATTGCCGGCATGTCCGACGTACCTGCCCGCCCGCGCGTCTTCTCCGGCATCCAGCCGACGGCCGACTCGTTCCACCTCGGCAACTACCTGGGTGCGGTGCGGCACTGGGTGGCGTTGCAGGAGTCGCACGACGCCGTCTACTGCGTGGTCGACCTGCACGCCATCACCGCCGGGCACGATCCGAAGGTGCTGCACCAGCGCAGTCGGGTGGCCGCAGCGCAGTTGCTCGCCGTCGGGTTGGACCCGGAGCGGTGCACGCTGTTCGTGCAGTCGCAGGTGCCCGAGCACGCGCAACTGGCCTGGGTGCTGGGTTGCCTCACCGGGTTCGGTGAGGCCAGCCGGATGACGCAGTTCAAGGACAAGTCGCAGAAGCAGGGCAACGAGCGGGCCAGCGTGGGCCTGTTCACGTACCCGATCCTGCAGGCCGCCGACATCCTGCTCTACCAGGCCAACGCGGTGCCGGTGGGTGAGGACCAGCGCCAGCACCTGGAGCTGTCCCGCGATCTGGCGCAGCGGTTCAACACGCACTTCGGGCCGACGTTCACCGTGCCCGTCCCGCACATCGTCAAGGCCACCGCGAAGATCACTGATCTTCAGGACCCGACGGCGAAGATGTCCAAGTCGTCCTCGTCGCCGGCGGGCATCGTCGACCTGCTGGAGGATCCGGCCCGCTCGGCCAAGAAGATCCGCTCGGCGGTCACCGACACCGGTCGCGAGATCGTCTTCGACGAGGAGACCAAGCCGGGCATCTCCAACCTGCTGACCATCTACTCGGCGCTGAGCGGGCGCGAGATCGACGATCTGGTCGCGGCGTACGACGGCAAGGGCTACGGCGATCTGAAGAAGGACCTCGCCGAGGTGGTCCGGGAGTTCGTCACGCCGATCCAGGCTCGGACCCGCTCCTACCTGGAGGACCCGGCCCAGTTGGACAAGCTGCTCGCCGCCGGGGCGGAGAAGGCGCGGCGGCTGGCGGTGCCGACGCTGCTCAAGGTGTACGAGCGGGTGGGCTTCTTCCCGCCGGTACGCGGCGAGTAGCCGTTCGCGGCAGCGCGGGCGGTCCGGACAGGTCGGTGGCCGAAGGAGTGGCGCGGAACGTGGATCACGGGAGCGGGTCGCCGGATGCCGGCGACACCATCCAGATCGGCATCGCGGTGGACATCCCCGAGCCGTGGGGCGGCACGCTGACTCGGCGTCGGTTGGCCTCCGGCGACCCGAACACGGTGCCGGCCCATGTCACCCTGCTCGGGCCGACCGAGATCCCGGTGTCCGCGCTGCCCGCGGTGGAGCGGCATCTCGCTCAGGTCGCCGCCGCCCACCTCCCGTTCACCCTGCACCTGCGGGGCACCGGCACGTTCCGGCCGGTGACCCAGGTGGTCTTCGTCGCGGTCGCCGCCGGCATCAGCGAGTGCGAACTGTTGGCTGCGGCGATCAACGCCGCCCCCGAGCTGCAGCGGGAGCTTCGCTTCCCCTACCACCCGCACGTGACGGTGGCGCAGGATGTCGCGCCGGAGGCCCTGGATCAGGCGTACGAGGATCTGGCGGACTTCTCGGCGATGTTCGAGGTGGAGCACTTCACGCTCTTCTCGCACAGTGGTGAGGCCCGGTTCCAGCCCCGTCGGGACTTCCGGCTGGGCGGTTGACCTCCGGCCGCGCCGAGGAGCGAGCGCGGCGGCGAGGAAGCGGCGAGGATGACTAGGTGAACCTCCTGGGGCGGGTCGAAGCGGGCATCGACCGCCGACTCAGCGCCGCCCGGCACCGCTGGCCGGCCTTCGGGCATCTGTGGCGGGCCGGGGTGCGCTACACCGATCTTCAGGGTGGTCGGCTGGCCGCCGCGATCGCGTACTACGGGTTCTTCGCGGTCTTCGCGCTCGCGCTGGTGGCGTACGCGGCGTTCGGTGCCCTCCTCGACGACAACGACGAGGTACGCGCGGCGGCGGAGGAGTTCCTCGGGGAGAATCTGCCGTTCCTCGATCCGGCCCAGGTCGCCGACAGCAGTGGCACGGTCGGGGTGGTGGGTCTGCTGATCCTGATCCTGACCGGGATCGGCTGGGTCGAGGCGATCCGTTCCTCGCAGCGGCTGATCCACGGTCTCAACCAGCATCCGGGCAACCTGGTCGTCCGCCGGCTCGTCGATCTCGGGGTGCTGCTCGTGGTCTTCGTGCTCCTCGGCGCCTCGGTGGCGGCGGTGGACGCGCTGGAGTCGCTGCTGCGCTTCCTGCTGCGCAGCACCGGATCGATCGGGTTGACCACGGTCAGCGCGGTGCTCAGCGTGCTGGTCAACGCGGTGTTGGCCACCCTGATGCTGATCGTGGTGCCTCGGGTGCAGATGAGTCGGGCGCGGCTGCGGCCGGTGGTGCTGCTGGTCGCGATCGGCATCACCCTGCTCAACACGGTCGGCCGGTTCTGGGTGGGGCGGGTCGAGCACAACCCGGCGTACACCGTGGTGGCCACCGCCGTGGGCCTGCTGGTCTACCTGTACCTGCTCAACCAGTTGGTGCTCTTCGGCGCGGCGTTGGCGGCGACCAGCCGGCGCGGGCGGGTGGTGGACCTGGCGGGTGGCCGGCGTTCCGATCTCGACTCGGACACCGATCCGGGTACCCCGGGCGGGGCTGGTTGATCCGGTGATGTGCCGAACTTGCCGCGGGAGGTTCGGGCAGCGGCGATGATGGGCCGGTGGGGGCACTCGTGACGTTGGACCTGCCCAGCGACTCGCCGCTGAGCGAGCTGCCGTGGATCATCACGTTCGGCCCGCTCGGTGACGACGAGTGGGAGCCAGTGGTCTGTGGTCCGTACGAGCGGCCGCACGCGCTGGCCCTGGCCGAGGCGCTGGTCGCCGACGACGAGCTGATGGCGGTGGTCGAGCCGCTGATACCTGCGGTCTCGGTGGACCAGATCCGGGGCGAGATCGCCGCCGCCCAACTCGCCGCCGCGGACGAGACGGTCCAGGTGGAGCGGGCCGACCTCTACGGCGACTACGAGGACACCATCGACGAGGAGGAGTTGGCGGCCGAGGACGACCACGTCACCGGCCCGCTGCCGGTGCCGGACGTGGCCGAGCTGCGTGCCGGTTTTGCCCGGATCGCCGCCCAGTTGACCGACGGTTGACGTGGTGCGCCAGCGAGCCGGGTGTTGGTCGGCGGTCAGCCCCAGTCGTCCGGCGGCGCGCAGCACGCCGGACGACCAGGTTGCTGATGGACTACCCGTTCAGCGCCGTTCGAACCAGGCGGCCGCGTCGACGGGGAGCACGTGGCCACCGTGCTGCTCGGTGAGCGCCTCGCTGGCCACCAGCGGGGTGCCGTAGCCGTCGAGCCGTACCGGGGTGTCGCCGGTGTTGACCACGCAGGTCAGCACCGTGTCGCCGGTGGACCGGCTGAAGGCGAGCACGTCGGGCGCGGTCTCCTGCCAGGTGATGCCGCCGGTGCCGGCGAGGGCGGGGTGGCTGTGACGGATCCGCAGCGCCGCCCGGTACAGCTCCAGGGTCGAGCCGGGCACGCCGGTCTGGGCGGCCACCGACAGCGCACGCCAGGTGGCCGGGGCCGGCAGCCAGCTCAGCTCACTGCCGACCGGCCCGAAACCGTACGGGGCCACCTCGCCGCTCCACGGGATGGGCACCCGGCAGCCGTCCCGGCTCTCGCCGGTACGCAGGAAGGCCGGGTCCTGGCGCAGCTCGTCGGGCAGGTCGAGCACCTCCGGCAGCCCCAGTTCCTCACCCTGGTAGAGGTAGGCGCAGCCGGGCAGGGCGAGCATCATCAGCGCGGCGGCGCGAGCCCGGCGCAGGCCGACCTCACCGTCGCCGTAGCGGGTGACGTGCCGCTGACGGTCGTGGTTGGACAGCACCCAGGTGGTCGGGGCGCCGACGATCGTCGACTCGGCCAGCGCGGTGTCGACCACCTTGCGGAACGAGTCGGCCGACCAGGTGGCGTCGAGGAAGTCGAAGCTGAACGCCTGGTGCAGCTCGTCCGGTCCGATGTAGCGGGCCAGCCGCTGCGGGGTCTCGGCCCAGGCCTCGGCCACCGCCATCCGGCCGCCGGGGTAGCTGTCCAGGATGGGCCGCCAGGCGCGGTAGATGTCGTGCACCTCGTCCTGGTCGAAGTAGGGCAGCCGACCCTTGCCGAGCAGTTCGGACTGACGGCGGCCGGTGGTCATCGAGTTGAAACCGACGTCCGGCAGCCCTTCGGCCTTGATCATGCCGTGGGCCACGTCGATGCGGAACCCGTCGACCCCACGGTCCAGCCAGAACCGCAGGATGTCCTCGAACTCGGCGCGTACCTGGGGGTTGCGCCAGTTCAGGTCGGGCTGGGCGGGGTCGAACAGGTGCAGGTACCACTGGCCGTCCGGCACCCGGGTCCAGGCCGGGCCGCCGAAGATGCTCTCCCAGTCGTTTGGCGGCAGCTCGCCGTCGGTGCCCTTGCCGTCGGCGAACAGGTAACGCTCGCGTTCGGGTGAGCCGGGTCCGGCCGCCAACGCCGCCTGGAACCAGGGATGCCGGTCGGAGGTGTGGTTGGGCACGATGTCGACGATGATCCGCAGGCCGAGGGCGTGGGCGTCGGTGATCATCGCCTCGAAGTCGCCGAGCGTGCCGAACATCGGGTCGACGTCCCGGTAGTCGGCGACGTCGTAGCCGCCGTCGACCATCGGGGAGGTGTAGAAGGGGGTCAGCCAGAGCGCATCCACGCCCAGGTCGCGCAGGTACGGCAGGCGTGCCCGAATGCCCGGTAGGTCGCCGATGCCGTCACCGTTGGCGTCGGCGAAGCTGCGGACGTAGACCTGGTAGACGACGGCGGATCGCCACCAGTCGGCGTCGGAGGTCAGCGGCGAGGGGTTGCTGACGGTCATCGGGTGTTCCCCGTTCTGTGGCGCGGGACGGCGGCACCCGCGCGTGGCAACGGTGGGACGACGCGGGTGTCTGTGCAGAATGCCGGGCCACCGCTGCAAGAGTCAAGCAGACCTTGCGCAAGAATTGCCTACGGCCGCCGGGATGCGCCCGGTGTCAGGCCGGAACCGCCAACGCCGGCGGCGTGGGGCGCTGCCGGCCGCCCTGCGCGGGCGGGGTGTCCGTCCGGGCCACCGCCGTCGAGCCGCGTACCACCAGTTCAGGCCGGAACAGGTACTCCGAGTGCGGGGCGCCGTGGCCGTTGATCTCGTCGACCAGCGCCCGGACGGCGGCGACCGCCATCGCGGCCACCGGCTGCCGCATGGTGGTCAGCGGTGGGTCGGTGAAGGCCATCAGCGGTGAGTCGTCGTACCCGACCACGGAGAGGTCACCCGGTACGGAGAGCCCGCGCTGCCGGGCGGCCCGGATCGCGCCGAGCGCCATCAGGTCGGAGCCGCAGACGATGCCGGTGACGCCGCGCTCGATCAGCCGTCCGGCTGCCGCCTCGCCGCCCTCCACACCGAACAGCGACAGTTCGGTCAGGTCGGTCAACTCGTCCTCGGGGATGTCGGTGAGGCGCTGCATGGCCGTCTTGTATCCGCTGACCTTACGCAGCACCGGCACGAACCGGTCCGGGCCGGTGATCAGGCCGATCCGACGGTGGCCCAGGGCCACCAGGTGCGCGACCGCCAACTCCGCCGCCTCCCGGTCGTCGCAGGAGACGAACGGTGCGCCGAGCCCGGGGGCGTACCCGTTGATCATGACGATGGGCAGTGGCCGGGCGATCAGGGTCCGGTACCGGTCGTGGTCGGCGGCGGTGTCGGCGTGCAGGCCGGAGACGAAGACGATGCCGGAGACCTGCCGGTCGAGCAGCATCTCGACGTACTCGTCCTCGCGGACGCCGCCGGGAGTCTGGGTGCACAGCACCGGGGTGTAGCCGGTGGGCGCCAGCGCCGACTCGATGATCTGGGCGAAGGCGGGGAAGATCGGGTTGTCCAGCTCCGGCACCACCAGCCCGACCAGCCCGGCGCTGCGTTTGCGCAGTCGGGCGGGGCGTTCGTAGCCGAGCACGTCGAGGGCGGTCAGGACGGCCTGCCGGGTTTCGGGTGCCACGCCGGGGCGGTCGTTGAGCACCCGCGACACCGTGGCCTCACTGACGTCGGCCTGCTGGGCGATGTCGGACAAGCGAGCGCGCATGGCGGCACTGTAGCTCACGGCCAAGTTCTTGCGCAGTAGGCAGCAAGAACTTGCACAATCGAGCAGCGGATGCCGGAAAGGTGCCTACTGTGCGGGCGTACCCCCCGCGTGAGCGTGGGCTTTACGTGGACTCCTGCTCACCTTGGGTGAGGTGGGGTCGCCCTGACAAGCGGCGAAATGCCCAGTTGACGACACTTGTCGACGATTGACGTTGCGGATGGGGCACGGTTGTTGCAGGGAGGTTCGCAAGGGGTTTCGAGTTACGAAAACTCTTGCTACTGTCCCCGCCGTTACCCGGCAGGCAATTTAGGAGCGAACATGCGTCGCATAGCCAGGGGGATCGCCGTACTCGCCTCCGCCAGTCTCGCCCTCACCGTCGCCGCGTGCGGCGGAGAGGACAAGGCGGCCGAGGAGCAGCCCAAGGCCGACCCCGCCTCCCTCACCGCGGAACTGACCTGGTGGGACACCTCCGACCCGCAGAACGAGGGCCCGGCGTTCAAGGAGTTGATCGCCAAGTTCAACCAGACCTACCCGAACGTGAAGATCAACTACCAGTCGGTCCCGTTCGGCGAGGCCCAGAACAAGTTCAAGACCGCCGCGCAGGCCAAGACCGGTGCGCCGGACATCCTGCGGGCCGAGGTGGCCTGGGTGCCCGAGTTCGCCTCGCTCGGCTACCTCTACGCGCTCGACGGCTCGGAGCTGCTCAGCGACGCGTCCGACTTCCTGGCGACCCCGCTCGCCTCCAACAAGTACGACGGCAAGACCTACGGCGTCCCGCAGGTCACCGACAGCCTCGCGCTGATGTACAACAAGGAACTGCTGACCAAGGCCGGCATCAGCGCACCGCCGAAGACCTGGGCCGAGCTGAAGTCCGCCGCGCAGACCATCAAGGACTCAACCGACGCCGAGGGCGTGTACGTCAACCCGGCCGGCTACTTCATGCTGCCCTTCATGTACGGCGAGGGTGGTGACCTGGTCGACCCCGAGGCCAAGAAGATCATCGTCAACTCCGAGCAGAACGCCGCCGGGCTGGCGATCGCCAAGGACCTGATCGACAGTGGCGCCGCCGCCAAGCCGTCCGCCAACGACGCCTACGGCACCATGATGACCCTGTTCAAGGAGCAGAAGGTCGCCATGATCATCAACGGGCCGTGGGAGGTCAACAACGTCTCCTCGGCACCGGACTTCGGCGGCCTGAAGAACCTGGGCATCGCCCCGGTGCCGGCCGGCTCGGCCCGCGCCGGTGGCCCGGTCGGCGGCCACAACTACGTGATCTGGTCCGGCATGCCGCAGGAGAAGATCGACGCCGCCGTCGCGTTCGTGAAGTTCATGGCCTCCGCCGAGTCGCAGGCGTTCCTGTCGGAGAAGCTCGGCCTGCTGCCCACCCGTACCTCCGCGTACCAGGTGGACGCGGTCAAGAACAACCCCGTGGTGGCTGCCTTCCAGGCGGTGAACGAGGCGGCCGTGGGTCGCCCGTGGATCCCCGAGGCCGGTCAGTTCTTCGGCCCGCTCGACCAGATGGCCACCGAGGTCCTGATCCAGAACAAGGACCCCAAGGCCGCGCTGGACGGCGTCGCCAAGAAGTACAAGGCCGAGGTCGTTCCCGGCTACGGGCTCTGAGCCCAACCGTCGGCGGGCCGGCGCGGTAGGCCCGCCTCCGTACACCGGTGACACGCCGGTGAACCTTCGGCACCCGGCAGCGGGTCGGCGACCGTCACGGTCGCCGGCCCGGCCGGACCCTCTGCTCTGGAGCGCAGCTGGATGACCACCGTGACTGCCGACCCGGCGCCGCCGTCGACGCCGCCCGGCCGACCTGCTCGTCCCTCCCGGCTGCGCCGCAGCTGGGAGAAGCACTGGTACGCCTGGGCGATGGTGCTGCCCGTCGTCATCGTCCTGGCAGTTCTGATCTTCTACCCGCTGTTCCGCGGGATCTGGCTCTCCTTCACCAACCTCACCGAGGCCAACCAGGTCGCCGAGATCTGCACCAGGTCGATCACCGGCGGCGAGGTCTGCACCGACAACCCCAACAAGTGGGAGTTCGTCGGGCTGGACAACTACGTGCGGGTGCTCACCGGCGAGGTCGGCGAGTTCTGGCAGTGGACCGGGGTCACGCTGATCTGGACGTTCGTCTGCGTGGCCTGCCACTTCGGGCTGGGCCTGGGCCTGGCCAACATGCTCAACCGCCCGATGCGGGCCCGCGGGGTCTACCGGGTGCTGCTGGTGCTGCCGTGGGCGGTGCCGGCCTTCGTCAGCGCGTTCGCCTGGAAGTTCATCTTCAACGAGCGCTTCGGCCTGGCCAACGCGCTGCTCACCGCCCTCGGTATCGACCCGGTCTCCTGGTTCGCCGACCGGTGGACCGCCCTGCTCACCGCCATCATCACCAACGTCTGGCTGGGTGTGCCGTTCATGATGGTGGCCCTGCTCGGCGGCATGCAGACCATCCCGAGCGAGCTGTACGAGGCGGCCGAGATCGACGGCGCGTCGGCCTGGCAGCGGTTCAGGAACATCACCCTGCCCGGGCTGCGTCCGGTCAGCATGACGGTGGTGCTGCTCGGCACCATCTGGACCTTCAACATGTTCCCGATCATCTTCCTGGTGACCGAGGGGCAGCCGGCCGGGCAGAGCGAGATCCTGGTGACCGGTGCGTACCGGGCCGCCTTCGAAGGCATCCGCAACTACTCGCTGGCCTCGACGTACGGCGTACTGATCCTGTCGATCCTGCTGGTCTTCTCGGTTTTCTACCGGCGGGTGCTGCGCAAGCAAGGCGAGGTGTGGTGATGAGCAAGGTGACGCGCCGCGGGCATCGGCGACGCAGCCCGGCGATGTCCGTCCTGCTGCACGGCACGCTGATCCTGGCCTCGCTGATCGCGATCGGCCCGATCGTCTGGGTGCTGCTCTCCTCGCTCAAGCCCGGGTACGCGATCCAGAGCAGCGAGCTGACCCTGTTCCGGGACACCACGCTGGCGAACTACCGCTACGTGCTCACCGAGACGAACTTCCCGCGCTGGTTCCTCAACTCGGTGATCGTTGCGGCCTTCACCATGACCATCGGCATCTTCCTGTCCGCCACCACCGGCTATGCGGTGTCCCGGTTCAACTTCCCGGGCCGCCGACCGCTGATGCTGGTCTTCCTGGTCACCCAGATGTTCCCGGTGGCCATCCTGATCGTGCCGATCTACACGATCCTGGCCCGGTTGGGCCTGATCAACACCATGCCGGCGCTGATCGTCGCGTACCTGACCATCGCGGTGCCGTTCTGCGCCTGGATGTTGAAGGGCTACTTCGACTCCATTCCGACCTCGCTGGACGAGGCGGCGGCGCTGGACGGCTGCGGGCCGTTCGCCATCTTCTGGCGGGTGGTGCTGCCGCTGGCCCGCCCGGCCGTGGCGGTCACCGCCTTCTACACCTTCCTCACCGCCTGGGGCGAGGTGGCGTACGCCTCGGCGTTCATCCAGACCGACAACAAGTTCACCCTGGCGTACGGGCTCCAGCAGTTCGTGCCGCAGTTCAACCCGCAGTGGGAGTACCTGACGGCCGCCGCCGTCCTGGTGACCGTCCCGGCCGGGCTGGTCTTCTTCTTCGCCCAGAAGCACCTGGTGTCCGGCCTGACGGCCGGTGGCACGAAGGGCTGACCGAGTGGCTCTACTACGATCCGTCGTTGATGGGGCAGGATAGGTGGATGGAAGCACTCCGACTCATCCTCCTCTACGTCCACCTCATCGGGTTCGCGCTGCTGCTGGGCGGTGCGATCGCGCAATACATCGGTGGCAAGCTCCGGATCAACGCGGCCATGCTCTGGGGCGCGGTGATCCAGCTGCTGACCGGCATCGGCCTGTCCGCCCCGCTGCGCGACGGCGACGAGCCGCATCCGGGCAAGCTCGTCACGAAGCTGGTCATCGCCCTGGCGATCTTCGTGATGGTCTTCTTCTCCCGGAAGCGTGACGAGGTCAACCGGGGTCATTTCCTCGCTATTGTCGGGCTGACTCTGGTCAATGCGGCGGTGGCCGTCTTCTGGCGGTGACCGGCGAGTTCACACGATGATTGTGTGAATCCGGCTGGATTTCATAGTTCGGTGGGTCAGGCGGGGCCGGGAAAGGCCCCGCCTGACCCCGTGTGCTGCTCGGCACGGTGCAGCGGGTATCCGCCGACCGTGCCGCAGTCAATTGCGAAATCCGCTTTGCGCCGGGTTTTGTGTGCGGCGGCGCATATCGCGCCGAGGACCCCGACGATGTGTCGGGGTCGTGCGGCGATGGGGATTTCCCGGCGTGGATGGCTTTGTCCGCGACCGCGAACCCGGGCGGTGGGAGAAGTCGTTCCCGCTGGCCCCGGCGCGCGGAATGCAAGATCGAAAATGTGGTCGACGATGAGCGGTATGGGGGCGGCCGTCAGCGCGATGACCGGTATTCGACGGAATGCCGGATCTGCAATCGGGGTGGCGCGATCTGACAGGTGATCAAACCTGACAAAGCGTTACGAGAGAGTGAGCTTCCCCACCGCAAGCATTACGTACGGGTAACAGGCCTCCAACAGTCCTGCACGCTTGTCGTTGGTCAGATGGACGCGGGCGTACGCTCGGCGTCCGTAACGTGGGAGACCGGCGGCAAGGCGCAGGCCGGTTCAAGGGCAGCCACCGCAACCACGCGGTGTGCAATGGAAGGGAGACGTCTTGCGCTCGGTGCGTGGGATGCGGATTGCCTCGATGATCGCGGCGGGTGGGCTCGTACTGAGCGCTGCCGCCTGTGGCGAGGCGCCGGATGAGGACAACAACGCCGGCTCCGGCGGCGAGAAGTACACCGCCTGTATGGTCACCGACGTCGGCGGCATCGACGACAAGTCGTTCAACGCCTCGGCCTGGAAGGGCCTTGAGGCCGCCAAGGCCGAAAACAGCAACATCGACATCAAGTACGTCGCGTCGCGGGCCGAGGCCGACTACGAGCCCAACCTTTCCGCGTACGTCAACCAGGACTGCGACTTCATCCTGGCCGTCGGCGGCCTGATGGGCGAAGCCACCAAGAAGATCGCCGAGGCGAACCCGAACCAGCAGTTCGCCATCGTCGACGCCAACCCCGGCGTGGCCAACGTCTACCCGATGGAGTTCGACACCGCGCAGGCCGGCTTCCTCGCCGGCTACGTCGCCGCCGGCATGAGCGAGAGCGGCAAGGTCGGCACCTACGGCGGCATGAAGATCCCGCCGGTGACCATCTTCATGGACGGCTTCGTCGACGGCGTGGCCCACTACAACCAGGCCAAGAGCGCCAAGGTCCAGGCCCTCGGTTGGAACAAGGAGACCCAGAACGGCTCCTTCACCAACGACTTCGTCAAGCAGGACGAGGGCAAGAAGGTCAGCGACGCGCTGGTCGCCCAGGGCGCGGACATCGTCATGCCGGTCGCCGGTGGCGCCGGCCTCGGCACCACCGGTGCCGCCAAGGCCTCCGGTGGCAAGTACAACACCATCTGGGTGGACGTCGACGGCTGCGAGAGCACGCCGGACTGCTCGGCGATCATCACCACCGTGGTGAAGAACATCCCGGGTGCGGTCAAGGAGGCCGTGCTGAAGGCCGCCGGTGGCGAGAAGCTCAGCGCCGAGCAGGGCTTCGTCGGCACCCTGGCCAACGACGGCGTCTCGCTCGCCCCGTACCACGAGTTCGACAGCAAGGTCCCGGCCGAGCTCAAGGCCGAGGTCGACAAGCTGAAGGCGGACATCGCCGCCGGCACCGTCAAGGTCGAGTCGGCCGCCCAGCCGAAGAGTTGAGCCCTGCGCCGCCCGCCTGCAGTGCGACGATCACCGTAGGCGGGCGGTCGGTACGCCCCACCATCATCCGACCGCCCCGCAGCGGGGAGTCCCGCTGCGGGGCGGTGGCGCACCCCGGCCGGGTCGGCGCTGTGCCCCGTTCGCCAGCGGCTACGCTGCACCATCGCTTCGCACTCCCAGGAGGTTGCGCTGAGACTCGAACTGCGCGGCATCACCAAGCGGTTCGGTGATCTGGTCGCCAACGACCACATCGACCTGACGGTGGAGCCTGGAGAGATTCACGCCCTGCTCGGTGAGAACGGCGCTGGCAAGTCGACCCTGATGAACGTGCTCTACGGGCTCTACCAGCCCGACGAGGGCGAGATCCTGGTCGACGGCGAGCCGCTGAAGTTGCGCGGGCCGTCCGACGCCATCGCGGCCGGCATCGGCATGGTGCACCAGCACTTCATGCTCGTACCGGTCTTCACCGTCACCGAGAACATCATGCTCGGTGCCGAGCAGGTGCGCGGCGGCATCGTCGGGTTCCTGGACCGGCGGCGGGCCCGCCGCGAGGTCGCCGAGGTGTCCGAGCGGTACAACCTGCGGGTCGACCCGGACGCGATGATCGAGGACCTGCCGGTCGGCGTCCAGCAGCGGGTGGAGATCGTCAAGGCCCTCACCCGGGACGTCGACCTGCTCATCCTGGACGAGCCGACGGCGGTGCTCACCCCGCAGGAGACCGAGGACCTGCTCGCGGTGATGCGGTCGCTCAAGGCCGCCGGCAAGTCGATCGTCTTCATCACCCACAAGCTCGGCGAGGTCAAGGCGATCGCCGACCGGATCACCGTGATCCGGCGCGGGAGGACCGTGGGCACCGCGTCCCCGGAGGCCAGCCGCGACGAACTGGCCGCGCTGATGGTCGGCCGTACCGTCCGGCTCACCGTGGACAAGACCCCCGCCACCCCCGGCGAGCCGGTCCTGGAGGTCGCGGGGCTGGTCGTCGACGACGACCGGCAGGTCCGCGCGGTGGACGGCGTCGACCTGACCGTACGCGCGGGCGAGGTGCTCGGCATCGCGGGCGTACAGGGCAACGGCCAGACCGAGCTGATCGAGGCGATCATGGGCCTGCGCCCGTTGCTCGCCGGCACGGTGACCCTCGACGGGCAGCGCGTCGACGGCTGGTCGACCAAGAAGGTGCTCCGCGCCGGCGTCGGCTACGTCCCGGAGGACCGCAGCGTGGACGGGCTGGTCAAGGAGTTCTCCGTGGCGGAGAACCTGGTGCTGGACATCTACGACCGGCCGCCGTTCGGCCGGGGCCTGTCGATCAAACCGGACGCGATCGCCAGGTCGGCGCGGGAACGCATCGAGCAGTTCGACGTACGCACCTCCTCGGCGCAGGCGCCGGTGGGCACCCTCTCCGGCGGTAACCAGCAGAAGGTGATCGTGGCCCGGGAGCTGTCCCGGCCGCTGAAGCTCTTCATCGCCGCCCAGCCCACCCGGGGTGTGGACGTCGGCTCGATCGAGTTCATCCACAGCCGGATCATCCGCGAGCGCGACGTCGGCACCGCCGTGCTGGTGGTCTCCAGCGAACTCGACGAGGTGATCGGGCTGGCCGACCGGATCGCGGTGATGTACCGCGGCCAGATCATCGGCATCGTCGGCCCGGACACCCCCCGCGAGGAGATCGGCCTGCTGATGGCCGGCATCACCCCCGATTCGACGGGCGACGCCCCGGCGACCACCGACGGCGTGGCGTCAGGTCCCGAGGGGCCCGGCAGCAAGGACGAGAAGGCATGACCGACAACCTTCAGCCGGGCTCCCCGGACAAGGAGCCGGCGAGCGAGGAGCAGGCCGCCCAGGTCACGCTCGGCAACACCGAGCAGGCCGAAGCCGCCACCACGCCGACCGCACCGGAGCAGCGCCCCACCCTGGGACGGCTGTTCCTGGAGAACCTGTGGGCCGCCAACACCTTCACGGTGACCCTGTTGTCGCTGGTGCTGGCGATGGTCGTCGGCGCCGTCCTGATGATCATCTCCGACCCGGACGTGCTGGCCACCTACGCCTACATCACGGCCCGCCCGTCGGACGCGATCAACGCCAGCTGGACGCTGGTCAGTGAGGCGTACGCGAACCTGTTCAAGGGCTCGGTCTTCGACCCGGGCGCGAAAACCCTCACCGCCGCGCTGAACCCGATCTCGGAGACGCTCACGTACACCGCGCCGCTGGTCTTCACCGGCCTGTCGGTGGCGCTGGCCTTCCGGGGCGGTCTGTTCAACATCGGCGCCCAGGGGCAGGCCATCATGGGCGTCATCCTGGCGGCGCTGGCCGGTTTCCTGCTGCCGCTGCCCCCCGTGGTGCACCTGCTGGTCGCGGTGCTGGCCGGTGCCATCGGTGGCGCCGTCTGGGGCTTCATCCCGGGCATCCTCAAGGCGCGCACCGGTGCCCACGAGGTGATCAACACGATCATGCTCAACTACATCGCGGTCTACTTCCTGACCTGGCTGATCGTGCAGCGGGGCGTGCAGGACCCGAACCGCACCGACGCGATCAGCCGGCCGGTCGACGCCTCGGCCCAGCTGCCGCGCCTGTTCGACGACCCGCTGCGGGCGCACGGCGGCATCCTCCTCGCCGTACTGGCCACCTGGGCGGTCGCCTGGCTGCTCAACCGCTCCACCCTCGGGTTCGAGCTGCGGGCGGTGGGCGCCAACCCGGACGCGGCCCGTACCGCGGGCATCAGTGTCACCCGGACATACGTCCTGGTCATGGTCTTCGCCGGGGCCCTCGCAGGGCTCGGCGGCTCGCAGATGGTGCTCGGCACCACGGCCGCCGCGCTGACCCCGCTGGTGATCGCGCAGATCGGCTTCGACGGCATCCTGGTCGCCCTGCTCGGGCGGGTGAAACCGTGGGGTGTCGCCCTGGCCGCGCTGCTGTTCGGCGCGTTGCAGGCCGGCGGCAACCGGATGCAGTCGTACTCGGGCATCTCGCTGGAACTGGTCACCGTGCTGCAGGCGCTGATCGTCATCTTCATCGCCGCACCGGCCCTGGTGAAGGCGATCTTCCAGCTCCGGGCCGCGCGGGCCGCCCGGTTGCAGACGAGCCTCGCGAAGGGCTGGTGAGGCATGTCCACCATGGCTGTTCCCGACGTCGCCGTCGCCTCGGTCGACGAGGGCTACTGGACCCGTACCCGCAAGGTGGGCCTGGTGCTGCTGGCGCTCGGCCTGCTGGCCACGGTGCTGTTCGGCGCGCTCGCCACCGGCGAGCAGGCCCGCTTCACGCTCAGCGAGGACGCCGCCGGGGCCGCGCTGGAGATCCACGGCACGGTCGGGGCCGTTCTCTTCGGGCTGATCACGCTCGCCGCGGGTGCGGCGATGCTGGCCCGGCTGCCGAAGCGCTGGTTCATCCCGGTGCTCGCGGTGGGCCTGGTCGCGTTCGTGCTGTCGTTCCTGTGCTGGCAGGTCTCCGCCGCACCGACCGGGCAGAACTTCATGCCGCTCGTCAACATCGTGCGCGGCACCTTCCTGCTCGCCCTGCCGTTGATCTTCGGGTCGCTGGCCGGTGTGCTCTGCGAACGCTCCGGCGTGGTCAACGTGGCCATCGAGGGGCAGTTGCTGATGGGCGCGTTCAGCGGCGCGCTGTTCGGCAGCATCAGCGGCAGCGTCTGGGTGGGTCTGGTCGCCGCCGCGATCGGCGGCTCGTTCATCTCGCTGCTGCTGGCCGTGTTCTCCATCAAGTACCTGGTCGACCAGGTGGTCATGGGCATCGTGCTGAACCTGCTGGCGCTCGGCATCACCGGCTTCCTCTACGAGCGGCTGATGCAGACCGACGCGGCCCGCTACAACAGCGCCCCCCGGTTCAGCGACTGGGAGATCCCGCTGCTGTCGGACATCCCGGTGCTGGGCCCGGCGTTGTTCCGGGGCAACATCTTCCTCTACCTCGCCCTGGTGCTGGTGCTCGTGATCCACATCGCGCTGTTCCGGACCCGGTGGGGGCTGCGGACCCGGTCCGTCGGCGAGCACCCGACGGCGGCGGACACCCTCGGCGTGAAGGTGCTCGGGCTGCGCTACCGCAACGTGATCATGGCGGGCGCGATCGCCGGTATCGGTGGTGCCTCGTACACGCTGGCGCTCTTCTCGTTCACCAAGAACATGATCGGCGGTAAGGGCTTCATCGCGCTGGCCGCGCTGATCTTCGGGCGCTGGAGCCCCACCGGGGCACTGCTCGCCGCGCTCTTCTTCGGCTTCGCCGACCAGTTGGCCACCTACCTGGGCGCGATCAACAGTGTGATCCCCGGCCAGTTCCTGGCCATGCTGCCGTACCTGGCGACGATCCTTGCCGTGGCCGGGCTGGTCGGCCGGGTGCGGGCACCGGCCGCCGATGGTAAGCCGTACATCAAGGGCTGAGCCAGGGGAGCAGACCATGGAGATCGACTGGGGGCGGCTGCGGGCCGCGGCCACCGAGGTGATGCGGCACGCGTACGTGCCGTACTCGAAGTTCCCGGTGGGGGCGGCGGCGCTTGTCGACGACGGCCGGGTGGTGGTCGGCTGCAACGTCGAGAACGCCGCGTACGGTGTCGTGCTCTGTGCCGAGTGCGGTGTGGTCTCCTCGCTGCACGCCACCGGCGGCGGTCGGATCGTCGCGCTGTCCTGCGTCGACGCCACCGGTGAGCCGCTGATGCCGTGCGGGCGTTGCCGGCAGCTGCTCTGGGAGCAGGGCGGCCCGGAATGTCTGATCGAGGCCAAGGGCGGGCCGCTGCGGATGGCCGAACTGCTGCCGCACGCCTTCGACGTCGCCGACCTCGAAGCGGTGACCGGCGAGGATCCGGTGCCGGTCGTACCCGCCCGGCTGGCCGCCTGGCGTGGCCGGGGATCGGTCTTCGTGCACCCGGACCTCTCCGCCGGGCAGCAGGTCTGGACGGCGTACTGGGAGCGGTCGTCCGGCGACGACGCGGACGCCGAGACCGGGGTGCTGGAGGAGGGGCCGAGCTGGGACGATTCGGCTGAGGCGATCAGCTGGGGCCTGGCGCGGACGCCTCGGGTCGTGGTGGTGGACGCGTCCGGCACCATCTTCTGGGCTGGTGAGGGTGAGCCGCCGGTGGAGATTCCGGTTCGCTGGGGTTGAGCTTGCGGTCGGTTGCGCTGGGGCCGGGGTTGCGGTGGGGGCCGGGGCCTGCCGTGCCCGGCTCCGGGCGGTCAGGCTTGATCCCTCCGCCGGGCACGGCAGGCCCCGGCCCGTGCGCGGTACGGTCCGTGCGTCGGTGCCGGTCCGAAGCTGGAAGATCGATGTCGTGCTCGCTGCCGATGGGTGTGGCTGCCGATGGTGTGTGGCTGCTGGCGGGGTGAATAGGGATTGGACTCAATGGTGAGTGGTTTTGCGGCGGTTGATGTTATTCGGGTGAAGCGGGACGGGGGGGTGCTCTCCGACTCGCAGATCGACTGGGTGGTGGATGCGTACACCCGGGGGGCGGTGGCCGACGAGCAGATGTCGGCGCTGGCCATGGCGATCCTGCTCAACGGGATGACGGCGCCGGAGATCGCCCGGTGGACGGCCGCGATGATCGCCAGCGGTGAGCGGCTGGACCTGTCGTCGGTGGCGCGGCCGACCGTCGACAAGCACTCGACCGGCGGGGTCGGCGACAAGATCACTCTGCCGTTGACGCCGCTGGTGGCGGCGTGCGGCGCGGCGGTGCCGCAGCTGTCCGGGCGCGGGCTCGGGCACACCGGCGGCACGCTGGACAAGCTGGAGTCCATCCCCGGGTGGCGGGCCGCGCTGAGCAACCAGGAGTTCATCGCACAGCTGCGCGACATCGGCGCGGTGATCTGCGCCGCCGGGTCCGGACTGGCCCCGGCCGACCGCAAGCTGTACGCGCTGCGCGACGTCACCGGCACCGTCGAGGCGATTCCGCTGATCGCCAGTTCGATCATGAGCAAGAAGATCGCCGAGGGGACCGGCGCGCTGGTGCTCGACGTGAAGGTCGGCTCCGGCGCGTTCATGAAGTCCGTCGACGACGCCCGGCAGCTGGCCCGGACCATGGTGGAGCTGGGTGGCGCGCACGGCGTGAAGACCGTGGCCCTGCTCACCGACATGTCCACCCCGCTCGGCCTGACCATCGGCAACGGCGTCGAGGTGACCGAGTCCGTCGAGGTGCTCGCCGGTGGGGGCCCCGCCGACGTGGTGGAGCTGACCCTGGCACTGGCCCGGGAGATGCTCGACGCGGCCGGGCTGACCGACGCCGACCCGGCTGCCGCGCTGCGCGACGGGCGGGCGATGGACGTGTGGCGGTCGATGATCCGGGCACAGGGCGGTGACCCGGACGCACCGATGCCGCAGGCGCCCGAGGTCGAGGTGGTGCGGGCGGAGGCCGCCGGCTACGTGGCGGGAATCGACGCGTACGCCATGGGGGTTGCCGCCTGGCGGCTCGGCGCGGGTCGGGCCCGCAAGGAGGACCCGGTCAGCGTCCCTGCGGGTGTGGTGCTGCACAAACGTCCCGGTGATCCGGTGCGGGCGGGCGAGCCCCTGTACGAGCTGCGGGCCGAGCGGGCCGAGACGATCCCGGCGGCGTTGGCGGAGGCGGCGTCGGCGGTGACCATCGAGGCGCGGCCACCGGCGGCGACGCCTTTGGTGATCGAACGCGTCGAGTGAATCAACCGGGTCCGTCGGCCCCATGGTGCCCGACCATTCGGGCGGCTATGGTCGCAGGCCAGGGGGGAACATCGGCGTGAGACGCCGTGAGCAGACAGGGATGTTGCTGTGATCGTTCCTGCCCCGGACCCCCGGGAAGTGCGTGAGGCGAGCCTGGAGGAGCTGGCCCGGTTGCGGCTACCGCTGCCACCTCCGCAGTTTCCGCTGGTCTGGGAGCCGGGCGACCGGATCGAGTTGCGTCCCACCGCGGAGATCGAGGCGCGGATCGCGGTGCTGCACCTGATTTTGGCCCGTTGCTTCGGCATGCCCCCGCAGGCGGCGATGAGCTGGCTGCTCGCCTCGCACCTGGTGGAGATGGTCACCCCGCCGGAGTTCCAGTTCGTCACCGGCGCCAAGGGCGATCACCGCTCGTTCGTCCTGCACCACGACGCGTTGTTCTCGCTGGCCTGGGTGCTCGGCCTGACCAAGCAGCTCGACCCCACCATGGCCGTGGACGAGCGGCTGGTGGAGCGGCTGCCGAACATCGCCGAGGGGGAGACCTTCCCGCAGTGGCGTTCCCGCATCCTGGCCGCCCCGCAGCACCCGGCGGACGCGGCGGCCCTGCTCGACCTGCACTACTGCCTGGACTGGTCGTACCTGGAGGTGGACCGCTCCGGTGGACGGCTGCCCGGCCTGGTGGACGCCAACGCGATCGGCCAGCGGCGGTGGGCCCTGGAGTGGGCGGTGATCCTGCGCGGGCCGTACCACGACGAGCCGCCGGGCTGGGAAGAGGTCGACCTCTCCACCTAGTAGTGGAGTGCACCCCGAGTCGGACCTAGCGGGGCCGGTACACCCCGAGTCGAACCGCCACGGTCACCCGGACCGGCTCGCCGAGGGCGGTGATCCGGGCGGCCAACCCCGCGGGATCGGTGTGCCAGGCGCTCGGACCCATGCCGACCAGCGTGGTCACCTCCGGGCCGGACAACGTCAACTCCTGCCGGTGCAGGGTGGTCGACTCCTCGGTGAAGTGCTCGCCGAGGCTGGTCGCCACCCGGTCCGCCTTGGCCGGGTCGACCCGCAGCAGACCGAGCGCGTCGACCAGTTCGGTGAGGTGGTCGGCGGCCGGGGTCACCACCAGCAGCCGCCCGGACGGGGCGAGGACCCGGTGGAACTCCTTTCCGTTGCGGGGCGCGAAGACATTGAGCAGCAGCGCCGCCGAGGCGTCCGCCAGCGGCAGCCGCTGCCAGGTGTCGGCCAGCGCCGCGGTGACGCGCGGGTGCACCCGCGCGGCCCGACGCACCGCGGGCTTGGCGATGTCCAGCGCCAGGCCGACCGCCGCAGGCACCGCCGCCAGCACCGCCGCAAGATGCCGGCCGGTGCCGGCACCGGCCTCCACCACCAGCGGGTACGCCTCAGCCACCGCACCGTCGACGGCCGGGACACTGAGGTCCGCCCCCTTTGCTCTGCTTACCTCCACGCAACGCTTCCGCCCGCTTTCCGTTGCGTCGGTTGAAGCAGAGCAAAGGGCGTGCGGGGTGGTCAGGTGGTGCGCGGCGGCCTCCGCGAGGGCGGTGGAGATGGTGTCGTAGTGGCCCGCCTCCAGGAACTGCGCCCGGGCGGCGACCATCTCCGCGGTGTCGCCGCCGTGCGGGGAACGACCGGTGAGCAGGTTGACGTAGCCCTGCCGGGCGATGTCGAAGCTGTGCCGGCGGGGGCAGCGCAGCGCGTCGGCGGTGCCGGCGGTGGCGGTGGTCAGCCCTTCGCCGCAGACCGGGCAACGCAGACGGTCGACGACCCGGGGGTCCGGTCCAGGTGCGGTCACCAGGCCATTGTCCCCGGCGTCGGGTGGGGACGGACGGCGGCGGGGACTAGGGTCAGACCATGGCGACGACCCTGCGCTACGAGGACATTGTCAAGGCACCGAAGGCGCTGCTGCACGACCACCTGGACGGCGGCCTGCGACCTGCGACGATCATCGAGTTGGCCGCCGAGGTCGGGCATCCGCTGCCCACCACCGACCCGCAGGAGTTGGCGCGCTGGTTCGTGGCGGCGGCCGACTCCGGGTCGCTGGAGCGTTACCTGGAGACCTTCGCGCACACCGTCGCCGTCATGCAGACCGCCTCGTCGCTGCGTCGGGTCGCCCGGGAGTGTGCGCTGGACCTGGCCGCCGACGGGGTGGTCTACGCCGAGGTGCGGTTCGCCCCGGAGCAGCACCTGGAACGGGATCTGAGCCTGGACGAGGTGGTCGAGGCGGTGCTGGCCGGATTCGTCGAGGGCAGCGCCCTGGCCGCCGAGGCCGGTACGCCGATCCGGGTCGGCACACTGCTCACCGCGATGCGGCACGCGGCCCGGTCGCAGGAGATCGCCGAGTTGGCCGTACGGCACCGCGACCACGGTGTGGTGGGTTTCGACATCGCCGGTGCGGAGGCGGGCTTCCCGCCCACCCGGCACCTGGACGCCTTCGAGTACCTCCAGCGGGAGAACTTCCACTTCACCATCCACGCCGGTGAGGCCTTCGGGCTGCCGTCGATCTGGCAGGCCATCCAGTGGTGCGGGGCGGACCGCCTCGGTCACGGCGTACGCATCGTCGACGACATCACGCCCGGTCGGGAGCCGGTGCTCGGTCGGCTGGCCGCGTACGTGCGGGACAAGCGGATCCCGCTGGAGTTGTGCCCGTCGTCCAACGTGCAGACCGGCGCCGCCCCCTCGATCGCCGAGCACCCCATCGGGCTGCTGCGTGACCTGCGGTTCCGGGTCACCGTCAACACCGACAACCGGCTGATGAGCGGCACCTCGGTCTCCCGGGAGATGGCCCTGCTCTGCGACGCCTTCGGCTACGGCTGGCGCGAGGTGCAGTGGTTCACCATCAACGCGATGAAGAGCGCGTTCATCCCCTTCGACGAGCGGCTGCGGATCATCGACGAGGTGATCAAGCCGGCGTACGCGAAGCTGCTCGCGTGACGGCCGGGGCGGGCGGGGCGGGCGGGGCGGGCGGGGCTCACCGCGCGGGCGGATGACCGGCGAGCAGGTGGGCCACCCGACGCAGCACCTCCCGACCGCGGGCGGCCTCCGCGCCGAGTCCGGTCTGCCGGCGCAGCACCGCCGGCTCGGCGCGGAGCAGCGCCACGCCGCGACTCAACAGCACCCGGGGGCCCTTGCGCTGCTCGGCGAGATCCCGGCTCAACCGCCGGAGGAAGGTCGCGCTCCGGGGCCGCCGCAGGGCGTACGCCCCGGCGAGCAGATCGCGTCGGCGGCATTCCTCGACGATCTCCGCAGCGAAAATCCCTTCGGCTACGAAAAGTGGCGCATCGGCCAGATCAAATCGTCGGGTGGCCACCCGACGATCCTCATTTATGGCATAGACGGGTACGTCTGCCTTGCCGTCCCGGACGAGTTGCGCAATGACCCCGACAGCGTTGTCCGCGTCCCAGGAAGCGGGTGACTCCCAGTCGATCTGCCCGTTCCGTCGAGGTAACGTAGGGTCATCGCCGTCCTTGTAGAAGTCGTCCAAGCAGAGGACCGGAAGTCCGGTTCGTCGCGCTATGTACGACTTTCCGGAGCCAGAAGGGCCAGCAAGTAGGATGACTCGGCGCTGGGTGATCATTACTCTGAGTAACTCCGGACAGACGGACTGCGATCAAATTGCATCAACATCTCATCACACCGCCAGCTGGGGCCAACCTGGGCTTTCTCTTTGCCGACGAGCGTGATGGAATCTCGGATGGTCCGACCCGCCGGGTCGGCCGCTGGGCGTTGCCCGGGAGCAACGCCGACGCAGCAATCACGAGGGCGGTGACGTGAGCAAACGGCCGAAGACGGCAGGCTCCTTCCTGTCGCGCCTGCGCCGGCCTTTCGGTCGGCTCCGCGACATGCCGATCTGGTCAAAGCTCGGTCTCATCATGATCGTGCCGACCATCGCCACGGTCGTCGTGGGCACCAGCGGCCTGTTCGACCACCTGGACTCGCTCAACGACGCCAACCGGGCCGGTGACCTCGCCGAGCTCATCGGCTACTCCGGCGAACTGGTGGACGGCCTGCAGGACGAGCGGACCGCGGCGGTGCTGCTCCTGGGGGTGCCGCCTCAGCAGGCGGGGCAGCCCGAGCCGGAGGCGAAGAAGAAGTACTCCGCCCTCTACAACGAGGTTGCGAAGCGGGTCGACGACGACAAGGGCCCCTATTCGCAGCAGCGCTCCGAGTTGACCGACCTGCCCGTCAGCCTCGCCGGGTTGCTCGACCAGATCGACGGGCGGCTGGCCGACCTGCCCGGTACCCGCAGCCAGGTGTTCAACGGCAAGTTCAAGATCACTGACGCGCTCCAGTCCTACGACGAGCTGATCAACCAGCTGCTCACCATCCGCGACTCGGCCAGCCAGCTCGCCGGCGACAACGAGCTCAGCGACCGGATGCGGGCGGCCGCCGCCGTGGCCCGGGAGAAGGAGTGGCTCTCCGTACGCCGGGTGGTGGTGCACCGGGCCCTCCAGCGCGGCATGAGCTCCGCCCTGCGCACCGACTACATCGCCAGCGAGACCGGTCAGCAGCAGGCGCAGCAGAGCTTCACCTCCGTCGCCACCGAGGAGGAGGCGGAGTTCCACGCCCAGACCATCGGCGGTGGTGACCGCCGGCAGGCGACCATCTACATCAGCCAGGTCAACGCCGACACCTCGGCGGACCTCTCCGGTGTCTCCTTCAACGCCGACCAGTGGGACGCGGCGCTGGTCGCCAACGGCAAGCTGATCCGTACGGTCGAGGCGAAGTTCGACGCCGACGTGCAGGACCAGGCCGCCGAACTCCGCTCCGACGTGCAGCGTCAGGTGTTCCTGGAGACCGGCCTGCTGCTGACCATGCTGCTGCTTGCCGTCATCCTGGCGTACCTGGTGGCCCGCTCGATGGCTCGCTCCCTGCGCGAGCTGCGCCAGGGCGCGCTCTCCATCGCCCAGTACGGGCTGCCCCAGGCGGTCGCCCGGCTGCGCGACCCGCAGGTCACCGGGCAGCTCTCCCCGGTGCAGCTGGCCAACCAGATCGCCGAGCCACTGCCAGTACGCAGCCGCGACGAGTTCGGTCAGGTGACCGAGGCGTTCAACGCGGTCCACCTGGAGGCCGTCCGTACCGCCGCCGAACAGGCCGCCCTGCGGGCCTCGGTCGCCACCATGTTCGTCAACCTGGCCCGCCGGTCCCAGATCCTGGTCGACCGGCTGATCGGGCACCTTGACCGGCTGGAGCGCGGCGAGGAGGACCCGGACCGGCTGGCCGAGCTGTTCCAGCTGGACCACCTCGCCACCCGGATGCGCCGCAACGACGAGAACCTGCTGGTCCTCGCCGGTGCCGACTCGACCCGGGTGCAGCGCGAGCCGGCCGCACTCATCGACGTGTTGCGGGCCGCGCAGTCCGAGGTCGAGCACTACACCCGGATCGAGTTCGGGGTGATCGACCGGGACATCGAGGTCGCCGCGCACGCGGTCAACGACCTGGTCCACCTGGTCGCCGAGCTGTTCGACAACGCCACCGCGTTCTCGCCGCCGGACTCGCAGGTGCTGGTCGAGGCCCGCCGGGTCGGTGACCGCGCCTCGCTGTACGTGGAGGACCGGGGCATCGGGATCAGCCCCGAGCAGCTGACCGACCTGAACGAGCGGCTGGCCACGCCGCCGCAGGTGGACGTGGCCGTTTCCCGGATGATGGGCCTGGTCGTGGTCGCCCGGCTGGCGTCCCGGCACGCGGTCAAGGTCGAGCTGCGCCCCGGCACCGATCGGGGCACGGTGGCCGATGTCACGCTGCCGCCGACCGTGCTGGTGCCCCGGGCGCTCTCCGGTCGGGGTCCGCATCCCGCAGCCCTGCCCGCCCCGGCCGCACCGCCGCCCGGGCCGAGTCCGGCCTTCGGCGCCCTGCCCGCCCTCGGCAACGGTCCGAGTGCGCCGACCGCGCCCTCGGTACCGGCGCAACGATCCGGCGGCTCGGGTAACCAGGTGACCCTCGGCGGTCGGCCCTTCGAGCCGGCCAACCGCAACGGTTCGGGCACCCCGGCAGGTGCGGGCAACCTGCCCGCCTGGTCGGACCTGACCGGCGCGAGCGGCGTCACCGGCGGCAACAACAGCTTCACCCCGCGCCCCCCGGGTGGCCAGTCGACCGATCCACTGCCGCAGCGGCGGGTCACCGACGAGCAGACCGGTGGCCAGCCGTCCATTCCCCGTCAGCTGTCGAGCAGCCCCGAGGTCGCGCCGTACGCGCCGCCCGCGGTGTCGGCACCACCGATTCCGCCGGTCTCGTCGCCGCCGGTCTCGTCGCCGCCGGTCTCGGGCACCCCGTACTCGGCCCCGCCGGTCTCCGCCGCCCCGGTCTCCGGGCAGCCGGTCTCGGCCGCGCCGATCTCGACGCCGCCGGGCAGCCCGCTGCCGCAGCGGCCGGTCTCCGCGGGACCGGCCGGCCCCGCGACCCCGGCACCCCCCGCCTGGCCCCCGGTCGCCGCGGAGCAGGCGGCTCCGGCGGTGCCCGAGCGGCTGGCCGCCGCGCTGGACATGACCACCGAGCTGCCTCGGGTGCCACGTCCGGCCGCACAGCCGACCAGGCCGGCTCAGCCGACCGTGCCCACGCCGCCGCAGGCGCAGAACCGGCAGCGGTACGCGGATGAGACGATGGAGCTGCCGATCTTCCGGGAGCTCGAGTCGGCGTGGTTCCGTACCCGCCGTCCCGGCCCGGAGGAGTCCGCAGGTGCCCGCCAACCGGCGGCGAACGGGGCACCTGCCCAGCAGTTCTCCGCGGTCGACCCGGTCGGTCGGCCCAGTACGCAGAACCAGACCGGAACGACAGGTAACGCACCGATGGCAGAGACTCCGACAGCCGCAGGCGGGAACGGCGCTGCGGCGAACGGCGGCCCTCGCCCGGGCAGCGCCGAGAGCCGGCCCACCTACCGTCCGCCGTCGCCGGAGAGTGTGTGGCAGACTGCGGCCGACGACGGCTGGCGGGCGGCCTCCGCCGCCAGTCAGGCGCCGCCCGCCGGCACCACCCAGACCGGGCTGCCCAAGCGCACGCCGATGGCGCAACTCGTTCCGGGCGCGGTGGAGAAGCCCACCAACTCGGTGCAGCGACGTAACCCCGAGTCGGTGCGCGGACTGCTTTCCGCCTACCACCGGGGTGTCCAGCGGGGGCGCAGCCACCCGTCGGACGGCAACCCGACCGGCCCGGAGGGGACTCCGGGCGGGCAGCAATCCTCGCAGTCTGGCTCAGGCCCGGTGGCCGGGAGCAGGCAGAAGGAGCAAGAAGGATGACTAGTACGCAGGACCTCGGTTGGCTGCTGGCCAACTTCGCCGATCGGGTACCCGGTGTCGCGCACGCGGTCGCCGTCTCCGCGGACGGTCTGCTCCTGGCGTCGTCACGAGACCTTCCGCGGGACCGGGCGGACCAGCTGGCGGCGATCGCCTCCGGCCTGGTCAGCCTGACCCAGGGTGCGGCCCGGTGTTTCGAGGGCGGTGCCGTGTTGCAGACCGTTGTCGAGATGGACAATGGCTTCCTGTTCCTGATGTCGATCTCCGACGGTTCGTCGTTCGCGGTGCTCGCCGCACGCAGCTGCGACGTGGGACAGGTGGGCTACGAGATGGCCCTGCTCGTAGACCGGGTGGGTGACGCCCTGACCCCGCAGCCACGTACGGCTGTGGGGATGATGGGCTGATCGTCGCGCCAGCCGGTGGGGCGGGCGGGGCGACAACACTGCATACGACGGGTAGCACCGGTGGGTTCCGGTGCCGGGTACGAAGGAGGTGAGCGGCGACATGGATCGTGACGAGCCGACCGGTGCGTTGGTCCGTCCATACGCCGTTACCCGCGGTCGTACCCGACCCCGCCTCGACATCGCCTTGGAGGCGTTGGTCGAGACGACGGTGCGCGGTCGTGCCGTTGCCACTGGCAACGGCGGTCAAGGCCGTGAACACCAGTACATCGCCGCGCTGTGTGACGGACGCGTGCAGTCGCTCGCCGAGATCGCGGCGCGGATGCAGCTTCCGCTCGGCGTGGCCCGGGTGCTCATCGCCGACATGGCGACGGACGGCCTGGTCGCGGTCCACGAGCCGACCATCCTGGACGACTCGGACGACGCGGTGGGCACTGAACTGCTGGAGAGGGTGCTGAGTGGACTTCGCAGGCTCTGACATGTCGCACCGGCCGCCGGCCCCGAGCGGGCGCGTGACGTCGGCGAAGATCGTGATCGCCGGCGGATTCGGCGTCGGCAAGACGACGCTCGTCGGCTCGGTCTCGGAGATCACGCCGCTGACCACCGAGGCCATCATGACTTCCGCCGGGGTGGGCGTCGACGACACCCGGCAGGTGCCGGGAAAGACGACCACCACGGTCGCCATGGACTTCGGCCGCATCTCGATCGACCGCGACCTGATCCTGTACCTGTTCGGTACGCCGGGTCAGACCCGCTTCTGGTTCATGTGGGATGAACTGGTCCGGGGTGCGATCGGCGCGGTCGTGCTGGTGGACACCCGCCGGCTGGCCGACTGTTTCGCGGCGATCGACTTCTTCGAGCACCGGCGGCTGCCGTACCTGGTGGCCATCAACTGCTTCGACGGCATGCAGTACCACGACCCGCAGGACGTCCGGGAGGCGCTCGCGATCTCCAACGACGTGCCGGTGGTGGCCTGCGACGCCCGGAACCGGGAGTCGACGAAGCACGTGCTGATCTCGCTGGTCGAGTATGTGCTCACCATGCGTCGCTCGCGGGCTGTCGCCCCGGCCTGAGCGCCGCCGCAGCGCCCGGTGACGGTCTGACGTCGACACCGGGCGCTGGTTGCTGTCCGCGTGCCGGATCGCGCAGGCGTCCGAGCCCTTCGCCGAGTGCGCGTGTGGCGGCTCGGGGAGTCCCTACGCGACCCCGAGGCGGCGTCCACACCGGATAGAGCGGCTACGGCCGTCTGGTGGCGTGCCTGACGCCTTCGGTGAGTCCGGTCAGGATGTACCGTGTGGACGCCGCAAGGCGTCGACACGGCAGCACCTCATCGGGTGGTGCACCGAAAGCGACAGGCCGACCCGAGGGGTTTCAGGAGCGGTAGCCGGCGGAGCGGTACTCGTACTCCCGGTCGTCGTCACGGTCACCGGTGTCCCGGCTGAAGTCCCAGCCGCCGGCCGCCTCCCGGCCCGGGCGGCCACCGACGGCGAACCCGCCGATCTCCTGGCCGCGACGCCAGCCGCGGAAGTAGCCGGTGGTGTTCTCGGCCAGGCTGGCCGCGTCGCGCACGATCCGCAGTGGACGTTCCTCGCGCAGCGGCGAACCGGGCACGAGATTGGCCTGCGGTACGCGCTTGGGCAGGCCGGCGTTCGTCTCGGCACCCACCGCAGGGCGGGCGGCCTGCTCGGCGGCCTGCCATCCGGTGTCGGCCGTGCTCGACCAGTCCAGGGCGGCGTCCTCGCCGTGCCCGACGAACCAGGCCGACTTGGCCTGCGCGAAGATCAGCAGGTCACCGTCACCCTCGTCGGAGATCGGCGACGGCCGGTGCTCGACAGGCGGCGCCGGTCGACGCGGCAGCAGTGGGGGATCCAGCCGCTCGGCGGCATGCCCACGCTGCTCGTCGTGAGCCCGGTCCACCAGACGCAGTGGAGGGTTCTCCAGGTGCGACTCCGGCCCGTTGCGCAGCGCCCGGTCGGCCAGCGGCGGCGGCTCGACGAGCCGCAGCACCGGAGGCTCCGGCGGCAGGTCGTCGGCGAGCCACGGCGGGGTCACCCGACGCTCGGTGGTCAGCTCGGCGGGCACCTCGGGACCGGTGGCGGGGCCTGCACCCCGGTTACGGTCGTCGTACGAGCCGGCGACGGGGTTGCGCGCCGAGCTGTCGGCGGGATTCTCCGGGTTGTTCACCAGCGGCCAGTTGGCACGCGAGCCCGGTGCGGCCGGTTCCTGCCCGGGGCGGGGCGTCGGCACCGGAACGCTGAGGTCGGTGGCGCTGAAGCCACCCGTCGGCGTCGGCGGCGCACCGTTGGTCTTCGGCCGGGGCGGGATGATGGTGCGCTGCCGTTCGGCGCGGGCACTGTTGATCGCTGCGGTGGTCAGCGTCGGCCGGAACGGCTCGCCGGCCTCGGCCGGTGGGATCGAACCACGCGGCGCCGGCGCGATCGGGGTGATCCCGGGCGGCGGCGGTGGCGTGGAGATCGGCCGGTTCGTCGGCCCGTCGATCCGCGATCCGGCGGAGTCGGGACGTGACGGCGGCGCCGACACGGGCGGTCCGGCGACCGCAGCCGGCGCGATCGGGGCCGGTGCGACCGGCGGCGGGGCGACCGGGGCCGGCGCCACCGGCGGCGGATTCGTCGGGCGGGGTGCCGGCGGTGCGGTGGTGCCCGACACCGGCTCGGGACGGGAACGGCGTCCGGCGGCCGGTTCCGGGCCGGTCGGGCGTACGGCTCGCAGGCCGGCAGCGCTGTTGACGGTGGGCAGTTCGCCGACCGGCTCGCCCCGTCGGGCGGCGGCTCGCCGGCCACTGGCCAGGGCCGGGCCGGGCGTACGGGCCTGCAGCGCGCCGACGAGTGCCTCGCAGCCGGCGTCGCAGGCGCGTACCGAGGCGACGGTCTGCCGGATGGTCTCGGCGGCGGCCGAGGTCAGGGCGCGGTTGACGGTGGAGCGTCGAGGCGTCTCGGAGATGGCCACCCGCAGTGCGGTGACCGCCTCGTCGATCGCGTCCGGGTCGCCCACCCCGTCGGCCGTGAGTTGCGCGGCGACGGCGTCGGCGGTGACCGCGGCGTCCCGGCCACGGCCGGCGTCGGTGAGCATGCTCGGCTCGGGCAGCGCGTCCAGCACCGCCAGCGGGATCGACTCCGCCGGGTCGGGGAAGGCGCGCAGGGCAGCCGGGTACAACTCGCGCAGCACCTCACGCAGCGCCACCGCGGCGGAGTGCCGGCCGCTGGTCAGCGCCGCGTGCGCGGCGAGGATCTGCTTGTAACCGGCGAGATCCCGGGGTGCCGGCAGGGTCACGGCCGACAGGGCACCGGCCTGCAGGGCACGAGCAAGGCCGACGGCCCGCCGGACGGCCGGCGGGGACTGCATCTCCTCGACCGAGTCGTCATCGGCGAACCGTTCGGCGAAGTCGTCGACCGAGTCGTCGTCCGCGATCGCCAGAGGGCGGCCGGCAGCGCTGAGCAGTGAGGTGACGGTGTGGTCGTCGGTGTCGGCGGCGATCGCCGCTCCGCTCGGCCCGCCCGAGCGGTCCACGAGCAACGTGACCAGTCGGGCGTAGCCCGCCGGGTCGTCGTCGACCTCGCAGACATGCAGCAGCCGGCCTGCGTCGTCGACCACAGCGGACGTCAGCGTCGATCCGGCCGAGGCCGGTCGGTCGGCCGGATCCGCCGAGGCCAGACCGCAGTACACGCGCACGAGCGCCACGGCGTCGTCCTCCTCCCGGGACACAGGGCTTAGCTCTGCCAGAGACTGATGCTCCCTGTTGTGGGTCAGTCGCGCCAGTCCACGACCGCAGAGATCTTTCCGACAATGGTCCGCCAACCGAGACTTGCGGTTTGTGCCCCGATTTTCTTCAGCCGCCGACGGCCCAGGAAACCACCGATGCCGCCGTTGACCGAGGCCCGCAGCGCCTCGTCCAGGTCGTCGAGGCTGGAGCCGGCGGAGAGCATGTCGAGTACGGCCGGCAGACGCAGCGCGTACGACAGGTCCCGGGCGACCTCACCGGCCTCGATGAGCAGCGTCGGGTCCCAGGTGTCGTGCCCGCCGCGCAGGTTCTCCACGACCAGGTCGAGCTCGTAGATGTCCTCGTCGAGCGGCGCGATGTCGGCCGGCTCCACCCGTTCGGACAATTCATTCCAACTGTCCAGCTGAGACAGATCGTTCGGTGCGCCGGAGCGGACGAAACTCACGAGCGCCTCGGGGGTCTTGAACAGCAGCAGCCGCCCCCGGTGGCTCAGGAAGATCGGCACCTCTTCGTCGCCGGCCTCCTCGGCCGCCTTCTCGTCGGTGTCGTCGGCGTCATCCTTGTCGCCCTTGGCGTCGGTGTCGCCGTCCTTGGCCCGCTTCTCCTCGTCGTCGCTCTCGGCGAACTCCCGGGCGATCTCCTCGTCCAGGATGACGACGTCGTCGTCCTCGTCGTCCTCGGCCTCGACGACCTGGCGACGGGCCAGGAACGGGTCGTCGGCGTCGCGCTCGGCCACGTCGGTCGGGGTCAGCTCGCTGGCCGGGCGGTACGCCCGCAGCGTGTAGCCGGTGCCGGCGGGCAGGGCGATCTCCACCGGGTCGATCCGCAGCTCTTCCCAGAGCGCGCGGGACGCGCCGGGATCCGCGTCGGCGACGGCCTCCGACTCGTCGGTGGCGTCCGGCTCGGTGGGGCCGGTCGTGTCATCGAGCTCGGGCTCGTCGGCGTCCGGCCGTTGAGGCGACTGGCGGGCCACGGTGACCTCCGTGTGCGTCGGGCTGCCCACCCGCCGGCGTGGTGCCGGCGAGTGACTCTGGGCACATACCCTAGTTGGCTGCGCTGGGTGACCGGTGCCCGCCCCGGTGGCGGGGCCGTGGTTCGACAAGTAGCGTTTCTACGCATGAACGCCCAGGCGCTGCACGGCCACCTCGACTCCCTGCTGCTCGCCGTGCTGGAGCGGGGCGCCCTGCACGGCTACGCCATCATCGAGGCGCTGCGCGCCCGTAGCGACGGGCGGCTCGATCTGCCCACCGGCACCGTTTACCCGGCGTTGCGTCGGCTGGAGCGGGCCGGGCACGTGGCCAGCGTCTGGAGCACCGTCAACGGTCGAGAGCGGCGGACGTACGAGCTGACCGACGCCGGCCGACGCACGCTGGCCGAGCAGCGGGCGGGGTGGCGCGAGTTCACCGCGACCGTCGGGCGTGTCCTGGACGCCAACCCACCCTCGACGACATCGGGCTGATCACTGCGGGTGACCTCGTGGCGCGCTACCGGGTGACCAACGGTCGGGCGGCGAGCAGCCAGGTGTGCGCGGTCCGGCCCAGCCAGAGATGCGCCACACCCGCGACCAGCATCCCGACGATCATCGGTGGCCAGCTGAGCGCCGCGTCCCACAGTGCGATCGACCAGCCGAAGAGGGCCACCCCGGCCATCGCGCCCAGCAGGGTGGTGCCGGTCAGCAGGATGCCCACGGTGTGCGCCGCGACGGTGAACCCGGGCCGGGACGACCGCGCGGTCATCGCCACCAGCACCAGACCGGCCGCGCCGAACAGGAACGCCGCAGTCCAGATCACGTCGACCGACCGGGACAGCAGCAGGTAGCCGGTCGGCGGCGGCGGACCCGCGCTCCAACTCGACCCGTGCCAGGTCAGATCACCGGCGATCGCGGCGACCCCGGCGAAGGCGACGATCCACAGCGCCAGCCGGCGCAGCGCGGCCACCGCCAGCTCGGCCTGGTACGCGGGCGCAAGCTGCTCGGGCGTACCGAACTCGGCCACCGCCCGTCGGGCCGCCTCGTCGCCCGGCAGACCACCGTCCCGGTACGCCTCGACGGTGTCCAGCAGCCCGTGCCGGGCCTCGGTCAGCAGATCCGCGCGTAGCCGGCGTGGCCCGTGCAGCCGGGCGGCCAACTGCCGCAGGTGTTCCTCGACCAACACGTCATCACCGACCGGCATGTCCCCATGCTGCCAGCCGGACGGCCGTCCCGCCGTCCGGGAGATCCCTGATGAGGGGTCAGCCGGAAACCGCCAGGTAGCCGTGCTCGGCGGCCTGTTGCAGCGTCCACTGGTCCCGGTACCAGCCCGGGGTCGCGATCAGCTCCGCGTGCCGGCCGCGCTGGATGATCCGTCCCGCGTCCAGCACCACGATCTCGTCCAGCCCGGCGAGACCGCTGAGCCGATGGGAGATCAGCAGCACCGAGCGCCCGGCGGGAACGGCGGCCAGGGCACCGGCGAGCACCTCGTCCGCGGCGACCGGGTCGAGGCCTTCGGTCGGCTCGTCGAGCACCAGCACGGCGGGGGCGGCGAGCAGCGCCCGGGCCAGTGCGAGGCGCTGCCGCTGACCGCCGGAGAGCTGCGCACCCTCCTCACCGACGACGGTGTCCCAACCGTCCGGCTGGTCCCGTACCCAGTCAGCCAGACCGGCCGCCTCGGCCGCGGCGAAGAGCGCCAGCTCGTCGGCGCCGGGCCGGCCCAGCAGCAGGTTCTCCCGGACCGTGGCGTGGAAGACGTACGCCTCGGCGAGCAGCCCGCCGACCACCGTCGGCAACTCCTCGGGCGAGTACGTGCCGAGGTCACGCCCGTCGAGGGTGACCCGACCGCCGTCCGGGCGTACCGCACCGGTCAGCACCGCGGCGAGAGTGCTCTTGCCCGCGCCACTCGGACCGACCACCGCCACCCGTCGCCCCGCCGCCAGGTCGAGATCGAAGGTGTCCAGCGCGGCGGGCGCGCCGCTGCGGTACCGCACCGTCACCTGGTCGAAGCGCAGGTCAGGGGTGCTGCCCCGGTCGCCGGACGGGGCCCTGATGGCCGCTGGCGTGCCGGTGGCCTGCTCGGCGGTGTCGGTGATGAGCGGGGCGATCCGGGCCAGGCCGGTGCGGAGCGCGGTCCACTGTCGGGCGGCACCGACCAGGGCCAGGGCGATCTCCACGGCGGACAGGGTGCCGACCGCCAGCACACCGACGAGGACCCCGCCCACCCCGGCGCGGAGCGCGACGAAGACCACGGCACCGGCGGTCAGCCCGGCCACCAGCACCCCGGCGGCGTCCACGGCGAAGCCGCGTACGGCGAGCCGGCGTTCCAACCGGGCCAGCTGGCGGGCGCGGCGCTGCGCCGCGTCGAGGGCGGCGCCGGTCGCACCGAAGGCGGCGAGGTCGGCCGCGCCGTGGGTCAGGTCGACCGCGTCGGCGGCGAGCGCACCGCGCAGCGGTGCCACCTCGGCGGCGGCCCGCCGGGTCAACGCGGTGGCCAGCGCCGGCAGCGCCACCCCGGCCACCAGCAGCCCGGCGGCGAGCACCAGCGCGGCCGACGGCGAGACCAGCGCGGTCAGCCCGACCGCCAGCACGCTCACCAGACCGGCCGCCGCGCCCGGCACGACGACCCGCAACAGCAGGTCCTGCACCGCCTCCACGTCGGAGACCAGCCGGCTCAGCGCGTCGCCGGTGCGCGGTGGCGCGCCGCGTCGGGCGGCCAGGGTGGCGAAGACCCGGGTCCGGACATCGGTGACCAGACGCAGCACCGCGTCGTGGCCGGCGAGACGTTCGGTGTAGCGCAACACGCCCCGGCTGACGGCCAGGGCCCGTACCGCGACGATCGCCACGGTGAGCCGGTCCAGCGGAGGCTGGCCGGCAGCCGCCATCAACAGCCAGGTCGCCGTGGCCATCAGGGCCAGCGCGGCGAACTCGGTGACCGCCGCGAGCAGGCCGGCACCGATCAGCCGATTCAGGTACGGCCGGGCCAGCCGCAGCACCACCAGCTCCGGCGCCCCGCCGGCCGGTCGGGGACCAGCCTGGGTCGAGCCGGTCTCCGGGCCGGTCTGGTCGGATCGTTCGTCGCTCATCGGCCCTCCCCGGTCGGTTGCGGGGTCAGCTCGGTCACCCGGCCGTCGTCGACCCGCAGGATGCGGTCGGCGTCGGCGAGCAGGGCGGGCCGGTGAGCGACAAGCAGGGCGGTACGGCCCGCCACCAGGCGGTGGGTGGCCGTCAGCACCGCGGCCTCGGCGGCGGCGTCGAGGCGGGCGGTGGGTTCGTCGAGCAGGACCACGGGGGTGTCCCGCAGGAACGCCCGGGCCAGCGCGACCCGCTGCCGCTGCCCGCTGGACAGGCCGTGCCCGCGCTCGCCGAGCATGGTGTCCAGGCCGTCGGGCAGGGCGGCGATCACGTCGTCGAGGGCGGCGTCCTGAACCGCCTTCTCGACGGCGCTCGCGGAGGCCTCAGGGACACCGAGGCGGATGTTGTCGGCCAGCGAGGCGGCGAACAGGTGGGCGCGCTGCGGCACCCAGGCCACCTGCCGACGCCAGCCGTCGAGGTCGGCCTCGGCGAGGTCGACCCCACCCACGGTGACCCGGCCGCGGGTCGGCGTGACGAAGCCGAGCAGCAGGCCGAGCAGGGTGCTCTTGCCGGCACCGCTGGGCCCGATGATCGCGATCCGCTCGCCCGGTCGGATGGTCAGCGAGACGTCCCGCAACGCCACGGTGCGCTGGTAGGCGACGGTGACCGACTCGAACCTGATCTCACCGAGCCCGTCCGGCAGCGCCCCGGCGCGGGTCTGCGGTGCCGGCGCGGCACCGGTCAGGGTGAAGGCCTCGTCCAGCGCGGTGAGCCCCTCCATGCTGGCGTGGAACCGGCTGCCGGCCGCGCGCAGCGGCAGGTACGCCTCCGGGGTGAGCAGCAGCACCAGCAGCGCGACCTGGAGGGTCAGCCCGCCACCGAGCAACCGGATGCCCACCGGCACCGCGACCAGCGCCACGGACAGGGTGGCGACCAGTTCGAGCACCAGGGCGGAGAGGAAGGCGATCCGCAGGGTCTTCATGGTGGCGACCCGGTGGCTGTCGGCCATTCGGCGTACCGCGTCGGTCTGGGCCTTTGCCCGGCCGAAGGCACGCAGGGTCGGCAGCCCGGCCACCATGTCCAGGAAGTGCCCGCCGAGCCGGGACAGCCGACGCCACTGGCGTTCGGTGGCGGCCTGGGCCTGCCAGCCGAGCAGGGCCCCGAAGATCGGAATGAGCGGCAGGGTCAACGCGATGATCAGCGCCGAACTCCAGTCGGCGAAGACGATCCGGCCGAGTACGGCGACCGGCACGGTGACGCTGAGGACCAGCTGGGGGAGATAACCGGTGAAGTAGGCGTCCAGGGCGTCCAGCCCGCGACCGGCGAGGGTGGCCAGTTGACCGGCGCGCTGGCCGGCGACCCAGCCGGGCCCGTGTCGGGAGACCGCGCCGAGCAGCTCGGCCCGCAGCGCCGCCTTGACCGTGGCGGCCAGCCGCGCCGACACCGTGCCCTGCGCCCAGACCAGCACCGAGCGGGCCGCCACGGCGGCGACGAAGCCGGCCAGGGCGGGACGATTCAGATCTCCGGTGAACGCGGAGGCCAGCAGGGTGGCCAGGGCGGTGGCCTGCGCCACGACCAGCCCCGCGGCGAGTACCCCGAGCAGGCCCAGCAGGGCGAGGTCACCCCGGGCGGCGGGAACCCGGCGCAGCAGACGCGGGTCGAAGGGCCGGCGGTTCACCAGTACACCAGCGCCCTACCCTCGGTTCGTCCTCGGAAAATCCACCAGCACATCGCCTGAAAGCCTAGTAGTGCCGGCAGCAACGGTACTGCGAGCCAGCCCAACAGACGCAGGGTCGGGGCGCTGGCTGCGGCGTTGGTCACGGTCAGTGACGCTGCGGGGTCCACGGTCGAGACCAGCGCGTACGGCCAGAGGGTCGCCCCGACCAGCAGCACCGGCAGTGCCAGCGCGGTGGCGGTGGCGGCGAAGGCGACGCCGGCCCGTGCCCGGCCGAGCGCCGCCCGCGCCACCAGCAGCGCCGCGACCAGCCCCACCGCCAGCAGTACGCCGACCGCCGGTCGCTGCGCGGCGACGCGTACCCGGTCGGAGGACAGGCCCACGACGGCGGCCGTGCCGACCGCGCCGGCCGCGGTGAGGACCAGCCGGCGGGCCAGCGGCCGGAGCCGGTCGGCCTCGGCGGCCGGCAGCCGCAGCGTGAGGAAGGTGGCCCCGTGCGCCGCGACCAGCGCGACGAGCGCCAGCGCGGCAGCGGCGGCGAACGGGGTGAACAGGTGCGTCACGCCGACGACATGACCGTCGGGATGCCGCGGTACACCCTGGAGCAGCCCGGCCAGCACGACCCCCCAGCCGAGCGCGGCCAGCAGGCTGCCCACCACGATCACCCGGTCCCAGCCGGCCCGCGCCCACCCGCTGGCCGGTCGGCTGCGCAACTGCACCCCGGCGGTGACCAGGATCACCCCGACCAGTGCGCCCAGCACCGCCGGATAGCTGCCGGCGAGCAGTTCCCCCTCCAGGACGGGGAAGGCGCCGAACAGGATGCCGACGGCCGCAACCAACCACACCTCGTTGCCGAGGAAGAACGGTCCGACGGCGTTCAGGGCCGCCCGCCGCCGCGCCGGGTCGGTGCCCCGGGCCAGCAGCAGGCCGACGCCGTAGTCGTAGCCACCGAGCACCAGGTAGCCGGCGAAGAAGAGGCCGAGCAGGGCGTACCAGGCGAGTTCCATCAGGCTCTCCTCAGAGGAAGGCGGGCTCGGTGCGGCTGTCGTCGGCGGGCGGCTGCATCGGCGGTCGGCCGAGGGCGGGATCCGTCGCGCCGGCGGCTGCGTGCCGGGCCAGCAGCACCCAGTTGGTCACGGCGAGGGCACCGAGCAGCAGGGTGAAGCCGATCAGCGAGGTGGCCATCAGCCACGGGTCGATCGGGGAGATCGCCTGGTCCACCCGCAGCAGGCCGTACGCCACCCAGGGCTGGCGGCCCACCTCGCGGGCGATCCAGCCGAGGATCACGGCCACGAACGGCAGCGGCAGGGCGATCATGAGCAGCCAGAGCGGGAAGCGGAGCCGGATGATCCAGTCCCGCCAGAGCAGCGGGAGGATCAGCCAGAGCAGACCGAGGCCGAAGCCGATGAGGATCATGAAGCCGAGCCCGGCGTTGGCCAGCACAGGCGGCAGGTAGTCGCCGGGGCCGAACCGGGCGGTCCAGTCGGCGACCAGCGCCTCGGCGTCCGGGCCGGTGCCGTTGAACTTGGTCGGCTGGATCGCGCCGACCGCGCCGAACTGGGCGAAGCCGAAGCTCTGGACGAGGCCGATCGCCAGGGTGGCGGTGACCACCCCGATCCGCAGCGAGGTACGGAACAGGTCGAAGTCACAGGTGCTGCGGGTCAGGTGCCAGGCGCTGACCGCGGCCATCAGCATCCCGCCGGTGAGCAGCGCCGCCGACACGACGTGCCCGAACGCCATCCACAACGCCGGGTTGGTCAGCAGCGCGGAGAAGTCGGTCAGATGGGCGACCCCGTCGCGTACCTCGTAACCGACCGGGTTCTGCAACCAGGAGTTCGCCACCAGAATCCAGAAAGCCGAGGCGTACGCGGTGAGCGCCACCCCGTACAGCAGTGCGAGGTGTACGCCCCGACGCAGCCGGTGCCACCCGAAGATCCACATGCCGAGGAAGGTCGACTCCAGGAAGAAGGCGACCAGGGTCTCGATCGCCAGCGGGGCGCCGAAGACGTTGCCGACGTACCGCGACAGCCCGCTCCAGTTCAGCCCGAACTGGAACTCCATCACGATGCCGGTGGCGATGCCGAGCACGTAGTTGATCACGTACAGCTGGCCCCAGAACCGGGTGAGCCGCTCGAAGCGCGGGTTGCCGGTGATCAACCAGGCCGTCTGCAACCCCACCAGCAGGGTGACCAGGCCGAGGGTGACCGCGACGAAGAGGAAGTGGACCGAGGCGGTCGCGGCGAACTGGAGCCGGGCGAGGAGCAGGGCATCCATGACTCTCCTGGGGTCGACGCTTCACCTCAGGGAGCCTACAGGTAGAGAAGCTACGCATTCGGCCGCGAGAGGCCCGCGCGGGCAGGATCAGGGTCAGTTCAGGGTGCCTGCTGGTGGTCGACGCGCCCGGTCGATGCGTCCGGTTGATGCGCCCGGTTGATGCGCCCGGTCGGTGCGGGCGGTCAGCTCAGGAAGAGGCCGATCGGCAGGTAGGCGGCGGTGCTGGTCACCGCCAGCGCGGCGGCACCGATCAGCCGGGGCGGGCGCCCGGCAATCAGCAGCCGCTGCATGCGTACGTCCAGGTCCCGATGCCCGAGACCGAGCGTGCCGGCCGGGCTGATCCGGTCACCGGCGTCCGCGAACCGGCGCAACGCACCGGCCAGCGGCGCGTCCGCGTGCAGCTCCCGGGCCTTGTCGTCGGCACGCATCTCGACAAGCAACCCGACCCGCTCGTGCGCCTGGCGTACCCAGCGCACCCAGGGCAACGCCCGGCACAACGCGGTGAACGGCAGCAGCACCAGGTCGTGCCGCTCCTGGGCGTGCGCCCGCTCGTGCGCGAGCACCGCCTCCAACTCGGCCGGATCGAGCAGATCCAGCGCGCCGGCACTGACCACCACCCGAGGCCGTACGCCGGGCAGGCAGTACGCAGCCGCGCTCGGATGGTCGAGCACCAGTGCCCCGGGCACCGCGGGATCCCGCCGCGCCACCAGGGTCAGCAACTCCCGATGCCGACGCTGGGCGCGTACCGTGCCGTGGATGCTGCGTACCGTCGTGGTGAGCAGCACCGCGCCGATGCCCAGGCCGATGCCGACCAGCCCCAGATGGGCCACGCCCAGACCGGCCGGCAAGGTGCTGTGCCACAGATCCCCGACCAGCGTGAGCAGGGCACTGCCGGTCCCCATCTCGTACGGTGCCAGCCCGAGCGCGATCGGCATGCCCATCGCGGACAGGCCGGCCCCCAGCCCGATCGCCTGCCAGCAGAGGATCGCCACCCCCGGGCTCCGCCACGTCCAGGTGGAACGGGCCAGAACCTGCGCGAGCAACCAACAGGCAAGCATCGCGCCAGTGAAATGCAGGGCGTACGCCACGGTCTCGCCCCTACCGTTCCGCGGTCTCGCCCGCCCGGTCCGGGCGGTTTGCCCGGTCTGCCGGCGGCACCTCGATCCGATCGGTCAGACTGCCGACCCCCTCAGCATCCGCGCCTCCCGTGCCTGCGGTGCTGTTCGTGTCTTCCGTGCCTTCTGCGACTCCGGTGGCTTCTGTACCTTTCGTGACCGGCGTCAACGTGGCCTCTGCTGCCAGGGCCGCGCGCAACACGTCCGCCTCGGTGCCGGTGACCGATCGGGCGAACCGGACCAGCGCCGCATCCCGGCTGCCACCGAGGTCGAGTGCGTCGAGCATGAGCTGGGCGATGTGCGCCTCCCGGCTGGCCGCCGCGCGATAACGCCAGGCCCGGCCCTCCCGCTCGCGCTGCACCATGCCCTTGCCGGCGAGGCGATCGAGCACCGTCATCACCGTCGTGTACGCCAACTCGCGCCCGACCAGCGCGTCGGCCACCTCGCGCACCGTGACCCCGTCCGACCTGGCGGGCACCGTGTCCCACAACACGTCCATCACCGCACGCTCAAGATCACCCAGCCGAGTCACCCGCCAATCCTACCCCCCGTAGTAGACCCCCCGCCCGCCCCACCGTTGCTCCGCCCCCATCGCCCACCCCTCCACCCACCGCGGGCCCACCTGTCCTGAACAAGCGCCGTCGGTGGTGGTCGCACAGGTGCCAGCGCAGAGGGGCCCTGTTGCGGCATCGCCCCGCACCATGCCCAGCAAGTACGGCGATGTTGCGGTATCGACGCGGCCTGGACCCAGCAACTTCGGCGTTGTTGTGGGGCTGCGGATGCTGGCCGCGTTGGTTGGGCCCTCGTGAGGCGTCGCGCTGTTGCGGCGTTGCGCCGGGCTGCGCTCGACAAGTTCGGTGATGTTGCGGTGTCGACGCGGCCTTCACCCAGCAACTTCGGCGTTGTTGCGCGCGGCATCCGACCCACGGACAGCTTGACCCCCGAGAGCGGGTGCTCCCCGGAAGCCCACCCACGCAGGCTTCAAGCTTGATCGCCCAGACGCACCCGCACAGGCGAGCAAACCCCGAAGCCCTCAGACGCCCTTCGGGTGCCACACCGTCTTCGTCTCGAGCAGCGCCGTCATCCGCCCCAGCCCAGGGTCGGCCGACCAGTCGTGATCAGCCGACACCGGCCGGAGCACCCGCTTGAGGTTCTCCGCCGCTTTGATCTCCAGCTCAGCGGCCAGTTCGGCGTCGGTGACCCCGGTCAGGTCGATCGCGTTGACGTCCATGTGCGCGGCCAGCGTCGGTACGGTCTCCGACAGCCGGCCGGTGAGGATGTTGACCACGCCGCCCGGCAGATCGGAGGTGGCCAGTACCTCGGCCAGGGTCACCGCGGCCAGGGGCGCGGCCGGGGAGGCGGCCACCACCACGGTGTTGCCGGTGACGATCGCCGGGGCGATCACGCTGACCAGGCCCAGCAGGGCGGGTGTCTCCGGGGCCACCACCGCCACCAGGCCGGTGGGCTCGGGGGCGGAGAGGTTGAAGTAGGGCCCGGCGACCGGGTTCGCGCCGCCGTACACCTGGGGCAGTTTGTCCGACCAGCCCGCGTACCAGACCCAGCGGTCCGTCGCGGCGTCGACCTCGTCGGCCGGTACGCCCAGGGCGATGAACTGGTCGCGGCGGCCCTCCAGCATCTCGGCGATGCGGTAGAGGATCTGGCCCCGGTTGTACGCGGTGGCCCCGGCCCAGCCCTTCACGGCGGCGCGGGCGGCGACCACGGCGTCCCGCGCGTCCTTGCGGGAGGCCAGCGACACGTTCGCGGATTGCACGAGATACGACCGTCCCGACTCGCTACGCGGGAACTTCCCGCCGATGAAGAGCTTGTACGTCTTGCGTACCGCGACCCGCTCAGACATTGAGGTACGCCTCCAGCCCGTGCCGACCGCCCTCGCGGCCGTAGCCCGACTCCTTGTAGCCACCGAACGGCGAGGTCGGGTCGAACTTGTTGAACGTGTTGGCCCAGACCACTCCGGCGCGCAGCCGGTCGGCCGTCCACAGGATCCGGGAACCCTTCTCGGTCCAGATCCCGGCCGACAACCCGTACGGCGTGTTGTTGGCCTTTTCTACCGCCTCGGCCGGGGTGCGGAAGGTGAGTACGGACAGCACCGGGCCGAAGATCTCCTCGCGGGCGATCCGGTGCGCCTGGGTGACCCCGGTGAAGATGGTCGGCGCGAACCAGAAGCCCCGCTCGGGCAGCTCGCACGGCGGCGACCACTGCTGCGCGCCCTCGGCGGCCCCGGCCGCGGTCAGTTCCCGGATCCGGGCCAGCTGGGCGGCCGAGTTGATTGCCCCGATGTCGGTGTTCTTGTCCAGCGGGTCACCGACCCGCAGCTGGGCCATCCGACGCTTGAGCGACTCCAGCACCTGCTCGGCGACGGACTCCTGAACCAGCAGCCGGGAACCGGCGCAGCAGACGTGCCCCTGGTTGAAGAAGATGCCGTTGACGATGCCCTCGACGGCCTGGTCGACCGGGGCGTCGTCGAAGACGATGTTGGCGGCCTTGCCGCCCAGCTCCAGGGTGAGCTTCTTGCGGCTGCCGGCGACCGCGCGGGCGATGGCCCGACCGACGTCGGTGGAGCCGGTGAAGGCCACCTTGTCCACGCCGTCGTGCTCGACCAGCGCGCGTCCGGTCTCACCGGCACCGGTGACGATGTTGACCACGCCGGCCGGCAGGTCGGCCTGCTGGCAGATCTCGGCGAACAGCAGCGCGGTCAGCGGGGTGGTCTCCGCCGGCTTGAGCACCACGGTGTTGCCGGCGGCCAGCGCCGGGGCGATCTTCCAGGCCAGCATCAGCAGCGGGAAGTTCCACGGGATGACCTGGGCGGCCACCCCGAGCGGCTGCGGGTTGGCACCGAAGCCGGCGTGGTTCAGCTTGTCGGCCCAGCCCGCGTAGTAGAAGAAGTGCGCGGCGACCAGCGGCAGGTCGACGTCGCGGGACTCCTTGATCGGCTTGCCGTTGTCCAGGGACTCCAGCACGGCCAGCTCGCGGGAGCGTTCCTGGATGATCCGGGCGATCCGGTACAGGTACTTGGCACGGTCGCGGCCCGGCATCGGACCCCAGACCTTCTCGTACGCCTTCCGGGCGGCACGAACCGCGCGGTCCACGTCCTGCGGTCCGCCCTCGGCGACCTCGCTGAGCACCTCCTCCGAGGCCGGGTTGATCGACTTGAAGCTGCCGCCGTCGGCCGGGTCGACGAACGCGCCGTCGATGAACAGGCCGTAGGACGGTTTGAGGTCCACCACCGAGCGGGACTCGGGGGCCGGAGCGTATTCGAACATCGCGGTCAGTCCAGGGTGAAGTAGTCGGGGCCGGCGTAGACACCGGTCGTCAGCTTGGTGCGCTGCATCAGCAGGTCGTTGAGCAGGCTGGACGCGCCGAAGCGGAACCAGTCCGGGTGCAGCCAGTCCGGCCCGACGGTCTCGTTGACCATGACCAGGTACTTGATGGCGTCCTTGGTGGTCTTGATGCCGCCGGCCGGCTTCACGCCGACCTGCCGCCCGGTGGCGGACCGGAAGTCACGGACCGCCTCCAGCATCACCAGGGTCACCGGCAGGGTGGCGGCGACCGGGACCTTGCCGGTGGAGGTCTTGATGAAGTCGCCGCCGGCCAGCATCGCCAGCCAGGAGGCACGACGGACGTTGTCGTACGTGCCCAGTTCGCCGGTCTCCAGGATCACCTTGAGGTGAGCGTCCCCACAGGCTTCCTTGGTGGCCACGATCTCGTCGTAGACCTCGCGGTACCGACCGGCCAGGAAGGCTCCCCGGTTGATCACCATGTCGATCTCGTCGGCACCGGCCTCGACGGCGGCGCGGGTGTCGGCGAGCTTGACCTCCAGCGGTGCCTGACCGGACGGGAACGCCGTCGCCACGCTGGCCAGGTGCACCACCCCGGCCGGTGCGGCGCCGTTCGCCGGTCCGCCCGACGGCCGTCCGGACCCGCGCAGCACCTCGGCCGCGTACGGGACCATCGAGGGGTAGACGCAGACCGCGCCGACGTGCGGGCAGGACGGGTCGGCCGGGTCGGGCCGCAGCGCCTTGGCGGCGAGCGCCCGCACCTTGCCCGGGGTGTCCGCGCCTTCCAGCGTTGTCAGGTCGACCATTCGGATCGCGAGGTCGATGGCCTGGGCCTTGGCGGTGGTCTTGATGGAGCGGGTGCCGAGTTGGGCCGCCCGCTGCTCGGCGCCGACCTGGTCCACGCCCGGTAGGCCGTGCAGGAAGGTCCGCAGAGCGGTCTCGGATCGTCCCAGCTCGGTGAGTTCCGAGTGGGCCGACGTCGCTGTCGCCGTCATGTCCCGAAGTCTACGCAGACCGACGACGAGTGATCTTGACCAATGCGCTCCGGTGGTGAGCAGGGTCGCTGGTCGGGCCGGGGGCCGCGCACCACTGTCGGCGGCGGGTAGGTTGAGCGATCGTGGACGTAATCGTCATTGACCACCCGCTCGCCCAGTCCCGGCTGACCGCCATGCGGGACGAACGCACCGATTCATCCTCGTTTCGGGCAGCACTGCACGAACTCACCACCATGCTGGTGTACGAGGCCGCGCGCTCCTTCCCGATCGAGCGGTACCCGGTGCAGACGCCGGTGACCGCGACCGAAGGCACCCGACTGGCCAACCCGCCGCTGCTGGTGCCGGTGCTGCGGGCCGGCCTCGGCATGGCCGACGCCGCGTTGGGGTTGCTGCCGGAGTCGTCCATGGGCTTCGTCGGGCTGGCCCGTGACGAGGAGACGTTCGAGCCGCGCGCCTACATGGAGTCGCTGCCCCGGGACCTGACCGGTCTGCCGGTGCTGGTTCTCGACCCGATGCTGGCCACCGGGGGCTCGCTGGAGCACTGCTGCCGGCTGCTCGCCGAGCGCGGCTGCACCGACATCACCGTGCTCTGCGTGCTCGCCGCTCCCGAAGGCATCGAGCGCCTCAAGCGCTCCAACCTGCCACTGCGCCTGGTCACCGCCGCCATCGACCAGGGTCTCAACGGCAGCAAGTTCATCGTCCCCGGCCTGGGCGACGCCGGCGACCGCCAGTTCGGCGGCATGCCCCGCTTCTGACCCCCACCCCACTGCGTTGATCATGAGGTTAGCGGCAGTCGTTGATCTCTGCGTTGCCGTCAACGTCATGATCAACGGGGAGAGACGGGGGGTTGGAGGTGGGGGGCGGGATAGCGTTTTGGAGCATGACGGGTGTTCCGCTTGCTGAGGAGTTGCTCCTGCTCGCGTATGACGACGAGAGCGGCAAGGCGACAATGCCGCGGATCAGCCTCGACCTGGGGATGGCTGCGGCGGCACTGATCGAGTTGGCCCTGGCCGGACGGATCGCGTACGACGACGGCGCGCTGACCGTGGTCGACCCGACACCGACCGGTGAGCCGGTCATCGACGACGTGCTCGCCCGGATCGCCGCCGACACCCCGCACAGCCCGTCGTCCTGGGTGCAACGGCTACGCCACGGCCTGCGCGACCGGATCCTCGGTGACCTGTGTGAGCACGGCGTCGTCCGCGATGTCGACGAGACGGAGCTGGGCTTCATCCACGTACACCGCTATCCGGTGCTGGACCGCTCGGTGGAGGCGGACACCCGGCAACGGCTCACCGCCGCGCTGACCGGAGCGGCACCGGACGAGCGGACCGCAGCGCTGGCGACCCTGGTCGCGGTGCTCCGCATGGAGTCCGCCCTCGGGCTGAGCGGCGAGGACGCCGAGCAGACCCATCACCGGCTGGAGGAGATCGCCAGCGGTGCCGGCTTCACCGGCGAGGTCAGCATCGAGGGGTCGGTGGTCCGCCCCTCGGTCGGCCTCGTGGTGGCCGCCCTGGGCCGTGCCGTCCAAGCCGCCCTCGGCCCCCGCCACTGACCCCGGAACCCGCCTCCGCGCGCCCGCCCTCCTCCCTGGCCGGCGCAGCTGGGCCGCCACCCAGTCAGGCCGCCCCCTGCCCGGCGCAGCGGGGCCGCCACCCAGTCGGGCCGCCCCCTGCCCGGCGTAGCGGGATCGCGGCCGGTTGCTGCTCTCCAGCGTGCCGGGTCAACCCCTCCACTTAGCCCCTTTGCTCTGCTTCAACCCGCGCACAGGTTTCCGTCCGGAACCGTTGCGTCCGTTGAAGCAGAGCAAAGGGGGCGCGGGGTGGTAGGGGGCCGGCACAGGCCACGAGGGGTGCTGCCGAGCCGTACTGGTCAGATGCCCAGGGCGGCGGCGGTCTCGCTGCGTAGGGCGGCAACCGCTAGCGCCGCGCGGGAGCGGGCCGCCGCGACGTCGCCGTCCGCGACCGGCTCCACCACCTCCAGGTACGCCTTGAGCTTCGGTTCGGTGCCGGAGGGACGGATCACCACCCGGGCGGTGCCGGTACGCAGGATCACCACGTCAGCTTCGGGGAGCAGATCCTGTGCCTCGGTGACCGGCTGGCCGAGCAGGGTGGCCGGGGTGGCGGCGCGGATGCGGGCCATCGCGTCGGCGATCAGCCGCAGGTCGTCGACGCGTACGGAGAGTTGGTCGGTGTGGTGCACGCCGAACTCGGCGGCCAACTCGTCCAGCCGGTCGGTGAGCGTACGACCCTGCGCCTTGAGCCCGGCGGCCAACTCGGCGACGGTCAGCGCGGCGGTGATGCCGTCCTTGTCCCGGACGTGCTCGGGGGCGACGCAGTAGCCGAGCGCCTCCTCGTAGCCGAACACCAGCGGTTCGGCTCCGCCACCGGCCCGGACGATCCATTTGAACCCGGTCAACGTCTCGTCGTACGGCAGGCCCCGGGCGGTGCACATCGCCCGCAGCAGCGACGACGACACGATGGTGGTGGCGTACAGGCCGGTCACCCCGCGCCGCATCAGGTGATCGGCGAGCAGCACCCCCACCTCGTCGCCGCGCAACATCCGCCAACCCTGCTCGCCCCGCACGGCCACGGCGCAGCGGTCGGCGTCGGGGTCGTTGGCGATGGCCAGGTCGGCGCCGGTCGATTCGGCGAGCGCGACGAGCCGGTCCACCGCGCCCGGCTCCTCCGGGTTGGGGAAGCTGACGGTGGGGAAGTCCGGGTCCGGTTCGGCCTGGTCGGGCACCACCCCGGGCACCGGGAACCCGGCGGCGGTGAAGGCGGCGGTGAGTACGGCCGCGCCGACGCCGTGCAGCGGGGTGTACGCCACGTTCAGCTCGCGCGGACCGCCCGCGGGCAGCACCTCGACCGCGCGGGCCACGTAACCGGCGACCAGCTCGTCGCCGAGCACCTGACCGATCGGACCGAGCGGCACCTCGGCGAGCGGGCCGACCGCCCGGATGGCGGCCTCGATGCCGGCGTCGGCCGGCGGCACGATCTGCGCCCCGGCACCCAGGTCGCCGCCCAACTCGGCACCGAGGTAGACCTTGTAGCCGTTGTCCTGTGGCGGGTTGTGGCTGGCCGTCACCATCACCCCGGCCACCGCCCCGAGTTGCCGTACCGCGTAGGCGAGCACCGGGGTGGGCAGGGGTCGGGGGAGCAGCAGGGCGGCGCGTCCCGCCCCGGTGGCCACCTGGGCGGTCCGCTCGGCGAACTGCCGGGAGCCGCGCCGGGCGTCGTACCCGATCACCAGGGGGCCGGTGCCGCCCTGGGCCGCGAGCCAGGCGACCAGTCCGGCGGCGGCCTGGGTGACCACGGCGAGGTTCATCCCGTTGGGGCCGGCCCGCAGCGGGCCACGGAGGCCGGCGGTGCCGAAGGTCAGCGGGCCGGCGAACCGGTCGGCCAGCTCCGGCGCGGTGGCGGGAAGACCGTCGAGCACCGCCTGCAGTTCCGTCCGGTCGGCCGGGTCCGGATCGTCGGCGAGCCAACGCTCGGCCCGCTCGCGAATGCTGTCAAGGTCTTCGGTGTCCGCCGCCATTGGGTCTTGATAGCACGTCGGCGGATCACCGCGGGCGCTCGCCCCGACTCAGCCGGCGTTGGTGAGCTGGAACGACTTCACCATCTCCTCGTAGATCGGCTTGCTCTCCTCGAAGCGGGAGTCCGTCGCGGTCAGGTAGAAGGAGTACATCCGGCCCTCGTGGGCCACCCCCTGCCAGATCCCGTGCCGCATGTTCTCGCCCTTGCCGCAGGTGTACTCGAACTCGGCCGACGGCTTACCGGCCAGCTCCTTCTGCTCCATCGAGATCTGGTTGTACGGCTTGGCGCAGGAGGCCGACCTGCCCTTCAGGCCGTTCTCGGCGACCTCCGCCCAACGGGCCGAGTCGCCACGCCATTCCTCGTTGAGGATGCGTACCCGCCGGCCGCTGTCCTCGGGATCGGTGTAGTCGGTGTAGACGCCACCGGTGGCCTTCTTCCAGCCCTTGGGCACCAGCACCTGCACTCCGCGCGCCGAGTGTTCCTGCATCTCGATGCCCGGACCGGCGTCGGCGGAGGGGGAGGGGTCGGCGACCGGGGTGGTCGGTGACGAGTCCTCGCCGCCGGAGAGCGCCACGATGCCGATCAGCAGGATCAGCGCCAGGCCGCCGGCCGCGGCGAGCTGCATCTTGCGCGGCCAGCCCTTGACGGTGTCGACCAGCTGGGTGCCGGCTGCCTTCGCCTTGTCCATCGGGCTGCCGCCGGCGGGCGCCGGCCGGGCCCCGTACGGCTGGCTGGGCGCTGCCGGCCACTGGCCGCCGTAGTCACCGCCGATGTGCTGGGTGGCCTCCGGCTGGCCGCCGCCATAGCCGAACGCCGCCGGCCCGACCCGTTGGGTCGCGTCGGCACCGCCGATGCGCTGGGTGGCATCCGCCCCGCCGATCCGCTGGGTGGCGTCGGCACCGCCGAACCGTTGCGTCGTGTCCGCCCCGCCGATGTGCTGGGTCGCGTCCGCGGCGGTGCCGTAGGTGCGGCCGACCGGTGGCGGGGACATCGCGCCGCCCTGGCCCGGTCGGGCCAGGGCGTCGGCGCTGGTCTCCTCCATCGCGGCGGGGCTGACCGGGGTCCCCTGGCCGGGGCGCTCACCGCGGCGCAGCGCGGCCAGCCGGTCGGTGAGCGACTCGCCGGGAGCGAGCATCGCCGAGCCGCCGATCTGGCCGGACGGCTTGGCCTTGGCCGGGGCGGCTGGGGCGCTGATCGGCGCGGGCTGCGGCACCTGCATCACCGAGTACGGGTCGGTCATCGAGTTGACCGCGGCGGCGTTGCTGCTGAGCGGGCCGGCGAGCAGTTCGCGCAGCATGGCGCGGGCGGTGTGCACGTCGAGTCGGCGGGCCGGGTCCTTCTCCAGCAGGCCCATCAGCACCCGGGTCAGCGGGCCGCTGCGCTGCGGCGGGGCCGGCGGGTCCTCGACCACGGCGTGCATGGTCTCGATCGGGTCGCCCCGGTCGAACGGGGGTCGACCCTCCACCGCCGTGTAGAGCGTCACGCCGAGGGAGAACAGGTCGCTGGGCGGGCCGAACTCCTGCCCCATGGCCCGCTCGGGCGAGATGAAGTGCGGTGAGCCGAGCACCATGCCCGGCGTGGTGAGCTGCACGTCGGTGGGCATCCGGGCCACCCCGAAGTCGGTGAGCACGCAGCGCCCGTCGGAGCAGATCAGCACGTTGGCCGGCTTGACGTCGCGGTGCAGCACACCGATCGCGTGGGCCACCTCCAGGGCGCCGAGCAGCGCGATGCCGATCTTGGCGACCACCCGCTGGGCGATCGGCCCGTCCTCGATCACCATGTCGGCGAGGCTGCGGGCGTCCAGCAGCTCCATCACGATCCACGGCCGACCGGCCTCGGTGACCACGTCGTACACCTGCACCACGGCCGGGTGGGCGATGGCGGCGGCGGCGCGGGCCTCGCGCAGGGTGCGTTCGTACATCGCGTCGCGGTCGCTCGGGGCCAGCCCCGGCGGGAGGATGACCTCCTTGACCGCCACGTCGCGGCGCAGCAGCGTGTCTGTGGCTCGCCAGACCGTGCCCATGCCGCCGTTGCCCACCGCCGAGCGCAACGAGTAGCGGTCACCGATGACGGTGCCGGGTGTTGCGCGTCCATTGGTGGGAGTGCTGACTGGTCCGCCGCTCCACGTCGGGATCTGAGTCACAGAAAAGCCACCGGGGAAGTCGAGGGGGCTGGGACACAACCCCCCTATCTTGCTGGTTCAGACGCCCGATGCGAAAGCCGGCGCGACGGACGTTTACCGTACTGAACGGTACGTGTGCGCCCCCTCACCTCTCGTCGTGGCGGCCGCCGAGGTCACTCGCGTGCCACCCCGCACCGGCTGACCTGTTGCTTCGTCCTACCATCCGGTGATGAGCGAGCGGCGGCTGAGCGAGTCCGGTTTCCCGATCAAGGACGTCTACACGGCGGAAGACGTCCCCGGTGACCTGGATGCCCAACTGGGCTCGCCGGGCGAGTACCCGTACACCCGTGGGGTTTATCCCACGATGTACACGTCGCGCCCGTGGACCATGCGCCAGTATGCCGGTTTCGGCACCGCCACCGAATCCAACGCGCGGTACCACCAACTGTTGCGGGCCGGCACGATGGGTCTGTCGGTCGCCTTCGACCTGCCGACCCAGATGGGGTACGACTCCGACGACCCGATCGCCTCCGGCGAGGTGGGCAAGGTCGGCGTGGCCATCGACTCGATCGAGGACATGCGGCTGCTCTTCGACGGCATCCCGCTGGACCAGGTCTCCACCTCGATGACGATCAACGCGCCCGGTTCGGTGCTGCTGCTGCTCTACCAGCTCGTCGCCGAGGAGAACGGGGTGCCGGGCGCCGCGCTCAACGGCACCATCCAGAACGACATCCTCAAGGAGTACATCGCCCGGGGGACCTACATCTTCCCGCCGAAGCCCTCGTTGCGCCTGGTCGCCGACACGTTCGGCTACTGCCGGGCCGAGGTGCCGAAGTGGAACACGATCTCCATCTCGGGCTACCACATGGCCGAGGCCGGCGCGTCTCCCGTGCAGGAGATCGCCTTCACGTTGGCCAACGGCGTCGAGTACGTCCGGGCCGCGATCGCCGCCGGGCTGGCCGTGGACGACTTCGCCCCCCGGCTGTCGTTCTTCTTCGTCGCGCGTACCACCCTGCTGGAGGAGGTCGCCAAGTTCCGGGCGGCCCGGCGGATCTGGGCCCGACTGATGCGCGACGAGTTCGGGGCGAAGAACCCGAAGTCGATGATGCTGCGTTTCCACACCCAGACCGCGGGCGTGCAGTTGACCGCCCAGCAGCCCGAGGTGAACCTGGTCCGGGTGGCCGTGCAGGGGCTCGGCGCGGTGCTCGGCGGCACCCAGTCGCTGCACACCAACAGCTTCGACGAGGCGATCGCGCTGCCGACCGAGAAGGCGGCCCGGCTGGCGCTGCGTACCCAGCAGGTGCTGGCGTACGAGACGGACCTGACCGCCACCGTCGACCCGTTCGCCGGGTCGTACGTGGTGGAGGCGATGACCTCGGAGATCGAGGCGGCGGCGGACGCGCTGATGGCCCGGGTCTTCGAGCACGGCTCGGCGGTGGAGGCGATCGAGGCGGGCTTCCAGAAGCGGGAGATCGAGCAGTCGGCGTACCGGATCGCCCAGGAGATCGACTCGGCGGAGCGGGTGGTGGTCGGGCTCAACCGGTTCGCCATCGACGCCGAGGAGCCGTACGAGCCGCTGCGGGTGGACCCGACGATCGAGGCGGCGCAGGCCGAACGGCTGGCCAAGTTGCGCGCCGAGCGCGACGGCGCCGCCGTTCAGCGGGCCCTGGCCGACCTGCGGGAGGCCGCCACCGGCAGCGCCAACGTGCTCTACCCGATGAAGGAGGCGCTGCGTCTGCGGGCCACCGTCGGTGAGGTGTGCGGGGCGCTGCGCGAGGTGTGGGGTCTCTACCGTCCGACCGACCGGTTCTGACCGACCGTCGCGCTGCGTGTCGGTGCGCCCGTCCTGGGTATTGCGGTTCGAGTGCACCTGTCGACGTTCTCCGGCTGATCTCTGACGCACACGGTGTCCGGCCGGAGGACGACCGTGCGTGTGAACGTGCCACGGTGCGCTCGTCGCCGGGTGTGGTCGGGTAATTGTCGTAGGGTCAGTTGATCGAGCGACTAATGCGACAATTCGGAAACGGTGCCGAAAGTCCTCCGAAGGATTTTCGGTCCGGTACCCGATTACGCGTTGTAGGAGGTGAGGGGCGGATGACGACGTTCAACGGCGATCTACCTGCTGTCTCGCTCCGCTCCGGTGGCTCTCAGCAGGGCATACGTGACGCTGCGCGGTCCGACCATCACCGGAACGAGGTTGCGCAGAGTTACCACCAGAGGTCTACCCTGTCTGCTGTCCCCGATGATCCATCCATTCCTAGTGATCGAGAATTCGACGTGACGACTGCGTTGACGATGCCCACCGGCGAGCAGCTGGTGGCGTCCTGGTCCGAAGCGCCGCCGCCGGGCGGCCAACCTCTGCCGGCCGAGTTGGACCACCTGCTCGCCCTGCGGGTACCGGGCCTGATCGCCACTCGCCGTCACATCCACTCGCATCCGGAACTGTCCGGGCAGGAGTTCGAGACCGCGGCCCTGATCGCCCGGGAACTCTCCCTGGCCGGGCTCAGCCCCCGCATGCTGCCCAAGGGCAACGGGGTGATCTGCGACATCGACGGCCGCCCGGACGGTCCGGTGATCGCGCTGCGCGCCGACATCGACGCGCTGCCGCTGACCGACGCCAAGGACGTGCCGTACCGCTCCACGGTGGACGGGGTCTGCCACGCCTGCGGTCACGACGTGCACACCACGGTCATGCTCGGCGTCGGCATGATGCTGGCCCAGCTCGCCGACCTGGGCGAGCTGCCGGGCCGGGTGCGGCTGATCTTCCAGCCCGCCGAGGAGATCCTGCCCTGCGGTTCGCTGGAGGTGATCGAGGCCGGCGGTCTCGACGGGGTGGTGCAGATCTTCGCGCTGCACTGCGACCCGAGCCTGCCGGTCGGCCGGATCGGGCTGCGGGTCGGTCCGATCACCGCCGCCGCCGACAACGTCACCGTACGGCTCACCGGGCCGGGTGGCCACACCGCCCGTCCGCACCTGACCGTCGACCTGGTCGACGCCCTCGGTCGGCTCGTCACCGAGGTTCCCGCCCTGGTCAGCCGCCGGGTGCCGGCGAACAGCGGCCTGCTGCTGGTCTTCGGTCACGCCTCCGCCGGCACCCAGTACAACGTCATCCCGTCTGAGGCGTCCGCCTCCGGCACGCTGCGGGTGATGGACCGCGACACCTGGCACAGCGCCCCGGACATCGTCACCCAGGTGGTCCGCGACGTCCTCGCCCCGACCGGCGCCACGGTCGACATCGAGTACCTGCGTGGTCGTCCGCCGGTCAGCAACGACAGCCAGGCCATCAGCGTGCTGACCGCGGCCACCATCGCCGCGCTCGGCCCGCAGGGCGTCGCGGAGACCCCGCAGAGCATGGGCGGCGAGGACTTCTCCTGGTACCTGGAGTACGTCCCAGGTGCGCTGGCCCGGCTCGGCGTCGGCCGCGCCGGGCCCAACGTGGACCTGCACCGGCCGTCGTTCGACGTCGACGAGCGCGCCATCCCGGCCGGCGTACGACTCATGGTGCAGACCGCGCTCCAGGCACTGGCGGCGCACCGCTGACCTCGCCCGGCACCGCCAACCCCGACGGTGGCGGCGCGCCGACCGGCGCGACCAGCGCCGGCCCGGTGTCCCGGTCGCGCCGGCGTCGCCGATGCCACCACCAGAGCAACCCCAGCGGTACGCCGAACACCAGCAGCCACGGCAGGATCGCGCCGAGCACGGTGACCAGTACGGTCATCGAGGCCAGGAAGACCTTCCAGCCGCCGCTGAGCCCGACCAGGAAGCCGAGCTGATCCTCGTCCTCGGTGGTGCTCGCGTTCGGGCCGACAAGCGTGACGGTGATCGTGGACAGTGCGGTCAGGTCGCCCAGCCGTCGCTTCTTCGCCTCCAGCGAGGCGAGGTCGGCCTCCCGGCGGCCCAGTTCGTTCTCCAGGCTGATCAGATCGCTTATCGAGTCGGCCTGGGCCAGCAACCGTCGGGCGCTGTCCACCCGGGCCCGCTGGGTGGCGATCCGCGCGTCCAGGTCGATGGTCTCCTCGGTGACGTCCTGGGTGTCGATCTGCCGACGCTGCTGGCTGCCCAGCCGGGCGAGCTCCTCCACCACCGGGTAGAACCGGTCGGCCGGTACCCGCAACTGCAGCTCCGCGACCGCGTCCGCCGCGGCGCTGCGCCGCTGGTCGCCGCCGACGAAGCCACCGGCTCGGGTCGCCGCCGCGACGGCCTCGCGGGCCTTGACCTCCACATCGTCCACCTTGATCTCCAGGGATCCGGTGTAGATGATCGAGCGTTGTTCGACCCGGGTGTCGGTCGCCGTACCGGCCTCGCCCCGCGCCGGCTCACCGGCCTCCTGGTCCGCCATCGGCGGCCGGGCGGCACCCGCGTCCGAGCTGGTCGCCTCGTCGGTGCCACTGCCACTGCCACAACCCGCGAGCACCAGCAACGCGAGCAGCGCACCCACCGCCGCCGTCCGATGCCGACCGACTCTTCGTAGTCTCATCCCCGTACCCCTCTTCCGGCCCCGCTGCGTGGTGATAACTCGGACGCCCCGCGCCACCTCACGGGTTCCGGCAGACTGCGCTGGAGAAGTCACGATTCGATATGGGAGGCATCACGATGCGGCTCACCAAGTACGCCCACTCGTGCGTACGGATCGAGCACGACGGTGGGGTGCTGGTCGTCGATCCGGGCATGTTCAGCGAAGCGGCGGTGGCGTTGGACGGCGCCGACGCGGTGCTGATCACCCACGAGCATCCCGACCACGTCGATGCCGAGGCGATCAACCGACAGTTGGAGCGACGGCCGTTCGTCATCCACGGCCCGACGTCGGTGTCCAAGGTGCTGGGCGACGCGGCAGAGGCGCTGCGCCCGGTCAGCCCCGGCGAGTCGTTCACCGCCGCCGGGGTGCCGGTACGCGCCTACGGCGGCCGACACGCGGTGATCCACCCCGACATCCCGGTGGTGGACAACATCGGTTACCTGTTCAACGACATCGTCTACCACCCGGGCGACGCGCTCTTCGTGCCGCAGGACGTACCGGTCGACACCCTCTTCGCGCCGATCCACGCACCCTGGTCGAAGTTCTCCGAGGTGGTCGACTTCATCCGGGCGGTCGCGCCGCGTCGGGTCTTCGCCCTGCACGACGCGCTGCTCAACACGAACGGCCTCACGGTGCTCGACCGGCAGTACACGGCCCTGTCGGGCAGCGAGTACCAACGGCTGGAGCCGGGCAGCCGGATCGACGGCTGAGCCGATGCCCGAACCGGCGCCTGATCTCGTCGAGGAGCTCTACCGCACGCCGCCGGACCGGTTCGTCGCGGCCCGGGACGCCGCCGTCGCGCAGGCGCGTCAAGCCGGAGATCCGCGTACCGCCCGGGAGATCGCCCGGTTGCGTCGGCCGACCGTCGCCGCCTGGCTGGTCAACCTGCTCGCGTTGGACCGCCCTGAGCTGGTGGCCGATCTGGTGCAGCTGGCCGACGCGCTGCGGACCGCGCAGCGTGAACTGCGCGGCCCACGCCTACGCGAGCTGTCCGCGCAGCGGCGCGCCGTGGTGGGTGCGCTCGTCGCCGAGGTACGCCGGTTGGCGGCCGACGTCGAGGGGGCGCCGTCGAGCGGGAAGCTGCCGCTGGCCGAGGTCGAGGCGACCCTGAACGCGGCCCTGTCCGACGTGCAGGTCGCCGAGCAGGTCCGCTCCGGACGCCTGCTGCGCGCCACCCACTACGCCGGGTTCGGCGAGGTGCCCCGGCCGCAACTGCGCCTGGTGACCGGGGGAGAGGAGCCGCCGCCAGCGGCACCGGCCCGGCAACAGCCCACCCAGCGGGGTGCGTTGCGCGCCGAGCAGGCCCAGCGGGCGGCCCGCGCCGAACGGGAGCGCCGCCGTCGGGCGCTGGACAAGGAGCTGACCCGGGCCCGTACCGATCAGGAGCGGGCCGAGGACGAGCTGGCGGGCGCGGCGGCGGCCGAGCGCGACGGTGCCGCCGCCCTGGACCGGCTCGAAGCGGAACTGGCCGAGTTGGAACGCCGACGGGCCGTGGCCGAGCAGGAGCTCAGCCGAGCCCGGCTGGCCCGTCGGGCGGCCGAACGGGCGGCCGGCGCCGCCCGGCGGCGCACCGGCGAGGTCGAAGCCGCGGTCGAGGCGCTGGAAGCCGAGGAGGATACCGGCTCTGGCGGCGGCACGGCAGACTGACTTCCCATGGACGGACCTTCGGCCAGCCTTCACCCGGACGGACCTTCGGCCGGTATTCGCACGGACGGACCTTCGGGCCGGTCGCATGCGCCTTCCGGTGGTCGGGGATGACTCCGGAACAGGTGGCCGCGGCCAGCAAGCCGGCGGTGCTCGCGCTCGGTGACGCGTACAGCCGTTGTCCCACCACGCTGCGGCGGGCCCGGCTGCTCGGCATCTCGGGCTGGGCCTTCTACATCACCGGCCGGGCCGGTGCCCTGGGTGACGTACGGGCCGAGACGGTGGCCGCCGCGCTCGGCTTCATCGCCCCCGACGCGGTGGCCGACGGCTGGGACGCCGCCGCCCGCACGGTACGACCGCTGGAGGTGGCCGCCGCCAGCCTGGTCGAGTGCTGCCGTTGGGGCGAGGAACGCCTGGCCGACCTGCCGCACCTGGAGCGCCTGGTCGACCTGGTGGACCGGGTCGTGGCGGCGGCCGACGCCAGCGCGATGCCGTTGTTCGCGGCGTGGCGGGCCATGCCGTTGCCCGCCACTTCAGCGGGCGCGCGACTGGCCGCCGGGCTGCGCCTGCTGCGGGAGCACTTCACCGGCGCCCATCTGGTGGCGGTACGCGCCAGCGGGATGTCACCGCTGGAAGCGGTGCTGGCCGGGCCGGAGGGGGAGAGTGGTGCGATCGCGTGCGGATGGCCGCCGCCGTACCCGCCGGTCGGGCCGCTGGTGCGGCGGCGGCTGTGGGCCGAAGCGGTGACCAACCGCCTCGTCGCACCCGCGTTCGTGGCGCTGGGGCCGGCCGGCGGCGCGGAACTGGTGGAACTGCTCGCCGCGACCCGGGCGCACACCGAAAGCTGACCCCTCGGCCGAGCCAGGGGGACGAAAGCGGGCCGACCGGGACAGATCGCCCGGGTTCCGGGGTCGACGCCCGCCGCGCTGACGGCCGGTAGCAGACTGAGGGCGTGGGAGACGCGCTACGCCGACGCGGTGCCGGTGGGGCGGGACCGCAGTTCGAGGACGTAGTCGTCCGGCGCGCCCGCCTTCTCGGCGGCGTTCGCGATCTCGGACAGGTACCACGAGGTGGGCAACCCACCCTCGTAGCCGTCGAAGACGTAGACCCAGGCCGTCACGTCGCCGTCCAGCGTCGACACCCGGACGGTCAGCTTCCGGTACGTGCCGGAGGTGACGCCCTCGATCTCGTCGAGTTGGGCGGCGTCGTACGGGTGGATGTCGTAGAGGGCCACGAAGACCCGGTCACCGGGCGACTCGACCACGGTGCTGACCGCGCCCTCCCAGCCGATGACGTCCTCACCGGCGAAGGTGAGCCGCCAGCCCTCCAGCCAGCCGATGCCCACCATCGGCGAATGCGGGCAGTAGGCACGCATCCGAGCAGGGTCCAGGTTCGAGCCGTAGGCGGCGTAATGACGCACGGCGATGACGATAGCCCGACGGGCGCTCGGGGGAGAATACGACGGTGCGTGTCGCACGCGCCGGGGAGAAGAAAGTCACTGTGAGCATGAACGAGGGGCGGTCGTGGTGAGCCGGATCGTGATCATCGGCGGTGGGCCGGCGGGCTACGAGGCGGCGCTGGTGGCGGCCCAACTGGACGCCGACGTCACAGTCGTGGAGGACGAGGGTGCCGGCGGTGCCTGCGTGCTGTCCGACTGCGTGCCGTCGAAGACGTTCATCGCCAGCTCCGAGGTGGTGACCGGGTACCGCGACACCGAGGTCTTCGGGGTGCACTCCGACGGCCTGGAGGCGGTCACTGTCGACGCCACCGCGGTCAACGAGCGGGTCAAGCGGCTCGCCCTGGCGCAGTCCAGCGACATCCACGCCAAGCTGGTCAAGGCCGGGGTCACCTTCGTCTCCGGGCGGGCCCGGCTGGGCGAGGACACCCTCGGTCACACCCACCGGGTGATCGTCACCCCGCACGGCGAGGAGGCCGCGTACGCGATCGGCGCCTCGACGGTGCTGATCGCCACCGGGGCCACCCCCCGGCAGCTGCCCACCGCCGTGCCCGACGGCGAGCGCATCCTGACCTGGCGACAGGTGTACGACCTGCCGGAGTTGCCGGAGCACCTGATCGTGGTCGGCTCCGGGGTGACCGGCGCCGAGTTCGCCAGCGCGTACCTGGCCATGGGGGTGCAGGTCACCCTGGTCTCCAGCCGGGACCGGGTGATGCCGCACGAGGACGCCGACGCCGCGCAGGCCATCGAGCGGGTGTTCCGGGCCCGGGGCATGAGCATCCTGAACAACTCCCGCGCCGAGGGGGTGCGCCGTACCGACGACGGCGTCGAGGTCGAGCTCTCCGACGGCCGCAAGGTGTACGGCTCACACGCGCTGATCGCGGTCGGCTCGATCCCCAACACCGAGGCGCTCGGCCTGGCCGAGTACGGCGTCGAACTGGCCCGGGGCGGCTACGTGACGGTGGACCGGGTCTCCCGTACCAACGTGCCCGGCATCTACGCCGCCGGTGACTGCACGGGGGTGCTGCCGCTGGCCAGCGTCGCCGCCATGCAGGGCCGGATCGCCATGTGGCACGCGCTCGGCGAGGCGGTCCGGCCGCTGCGGCTGCGGACCGTCGCGGCGAACGTCTTCACCGACCCCGAGTTGGCCACCGTCGGCGTCTCGCAGGACGAGGTGGACGCGGGCAAGGTGCCGGCCCGGCAGGTGATGCTGACGCTGGACGGCAACGCGCGGGCGAAGATGGACGAGGTGGCCGACGGTTTCGTCAAGCTGTTCTGCCGCCCGGCCAGCGGCCAGGTGATCGGCGGTGTGGTGGTCGCCCCGAAGGCCAGCGAGCTGATCCTGCCGATCACCATGGCGGTGGAGAACAACCTGACCGTCAACGAGCTGGCGCAGACCATCACGATCTACCCCAGCCTCTCCGGCTCGGTCACCGAGGCCGCCCGGCAACTGATGCTGCACGAACTGGAGTGACCTCCCGTCGCCCTGCCCGCGCTCGGGCGTGCGTGGGCAGGGCGACGGCGAGCAGGGCGAGCAGGGTGACCTCACTGAGGATGAGCACCCGTTCGATCAGGCCGTAGAAGGCGCGGTCACCGGGATAGGCGGACCAGATCTGGGCGGCGGCCAGCAGCAGGCTGGCCACCGCGAGGACGCGCAACCAATGGCGGGTACGGGCCCCGGTGGGCAGGTGGGCGGCGAGCAGCCAGCCGACGACCGGCAGGGCGAGGAACGCCACCACCGAGGCGTACCGGTGCACGTACGCGGCGGTGCCCATCTCGGTGCCCGGCGGGTTGGTCGGCACCAGACCGGCCAGCAGCAGCCCACCGGCCCACGCCGCGAGCAGCAGTCGGGCCGCGCCCAGCCGACCGGCGCGGGCCCCCGGCCCGGCGAGGCGACCCAGCGCCGGTACGAGCAGAGCCGACGCCACGGCCAGCGTCAGCATCGCCAGGTGGATGATCCCGCCGGATTCGGAGACGGCGTAGTCGCTGACGGTGAGGCTCACCGGATCCAGGTCCCGCACGCCGAGGTGACCGATGACGCCGAGCAGCGCGGCGAGGGTGATCCCGCCGAGGGCCAGTGCACCGTTGTTCCGGATTCCAGGCATGCCTCAGCCTGTCGCCGAACCCACCCCAGACGGATCCGGGACGAGCACCGAAATCCGAGCCGGGGTGCACCCCGACCGGGCCATCCGGTGTTCCCCCCAGGGAGGCCGGCTGGCCGTCCCCGAGCCGTACGGGCCGACCTCAGTCGGCGGGCAGTTCGGCGGGGGCCGGGGTCAGCCGGGCGGCGATCAACGCCAGCACCCAGCCGGTCAACGCGAAGCCGGCGGCGGCCACCGCCGCGATCAGCACCATCCGCCACGCCGACCCGGTGAGCGCCGCGCCGCCGAGGTGCCCGACCAGGCCGCCGTACGACGCCCAACCCACCGCCGCCGTACCGGCGTAGGGCAGGAACAGGCGCAACGGATAGCGGCCACGGCCGGAGGCGAAGCAGACAGTCATCCGGCCGCCCGGCACGAACCGGCAGAGCAGCAGCCCTGTCGGGCCGGGCCGGCGCAGGCCGGCAGCGAGTCGACCGGTCAGCCGTCGGGCCCGACCCGTCACCTCGGGGCGCGGCGGCTGACGCCGTGATGTGCTGCGGCCGAGCAGGTAACAGGCCAGGTCTCCGGTGAACACACCGAGCGCGCCGACGGCGATGGCCAACGGCAGGTCCAGCCCGCCGTAGACGGTGAGCGCACCGCCGGTGATCATCAACAGCTGCGTGGGCACCACCGGCACGAAGGCGTCCAGCACCAGCAGACCGAACAGGAGGAGGTACGCCCAGTCAGGTGATGCCACCTGGGTGAGTAGTTCGGGCACCCCTGTCCCCTCGCGCTGCGGCCGATCCGGATACGTACCGAGCCTGACGGTGTGTCCGGCATCACCGAGGACGACCCCGTCCCGTCGTGACCAGCGACACTGCCCGGGCCGGGTGGCATGTGACTGCTTTCGACCGGCGAATATCGAAATCGACCGGTGTGGGGTGAGGGTCGCCGAAACGTCGCTCGGCGGCGTACCGTTGTCGGCGCGCGGCCCGCGCGTGCGTCGGGTCCCCCGTTCCTGATGCCCGGGCCCGCAGCCGGGCCGCTGACAGGTCCCGTGTCAGCGGCCCGGCCACCCTCCTCAGGCAGGCACGGCGACCGGGTCGTCGCCGCTGACCGGCTGCTGGAACTGCGACTGGTAGAGCCGGTGGTAGGCCCCGCCCGCCGCGAGCAGTTCGGTGTGGGTGCCCTGCTCGACGATGCGACCGTCCTCCATCATCAGGATCAGGTCCGCGTCGCGGATGGTGGAGAGCCGGTGCGCGATGACGAAGCTGGTCCGCTCCGACCGCAGCGCCGCCATCGCCCGCTGGAGCAGCACCTCGGTACGGGTGTCCACCGAGCTGGTCGCCTCGTCGAGGATCAACAGCGAGGGTTCGGCGAGGAAGGCCCGGGCAATGGTGATCAGCTGTCGCTCGCCCGTGCTGACGTTGCTGCCCTCCTCGTCGATCACCGTGTCGTAGCCGTCGGGAAGGCTGCGGACGAACCGGTCCACGAAGGTGGCCTGGGCGGCGGCGAGGATCTCCTCCTCGGTCGCGTCCGGCCGCCCGTAGGCGATGTTGTCCCGGATGGTGCCGCCGAACAGCCAGGTGTCCTGCAGGACCATGCCGATGCGGCTCCGCAGGTCGTCGCGGCGCAGCGCGGTGATGTCCACCCCGTCGAGCGTGATGCGGCCGGCATCCAACTCGTAGAAGCGCATGATCAAATTGACCAGGGTGGTCTTGCCGGCGCCGGTGGGCCCGACGATGGCCACGGTGTGCCCCGGCTCGGCGACCAGGGACAGGTCGGTGATCAGTGGCTTGTCCGGGTCGTACCGGAACGAGACGTGTTCGAACTCGACCCGGCCGTGCGGGTCGCTCACCCGGGCCGGCACCGCCGGATCCGGTTGCTGTTCCTCGGCGTCGAGCACCGCGAAGACCCGCTCGGCCGAGGCCACCCCCGACTGGAGCAGGTTCGCCATCGACGCAACCTGGGTGAGGGGCTGGGTGAACTGGCGGGAGTACTGGATGAACGCCTGCACGTCGCCGAGGCTCATCGAGCCGGAGGCGACCTGCAACCCGCCGACCACCGCGATCGCCACGTAGCTGACGTTCCCGATGAAGAACATCGCCGGCATGATGATCCCGGAGATGAACTGCGCCCCGAAGCTGGCCGCGAACAGTTCGTCGTTCTTGGCGCGGAAGGCCGCCTCCACCTCACGCTGCCGACCGAAGACCTTCACCAGTTCGTGCCCGGTGAACGCCTCCTCGATCTGTCCGTTCAGCTCGCCCGTGTGGGTCCACTGCGCGATGAACTTGCGCTGCGACCGCTTGGCGATCTGCCCGGTCACCACCACCGACAGCGGCACCGCGACCAGCGCCACCAGGGCCAGCAGCGGCGAGATCCAGAACATCATGCCGAGTACGCCGACCACGGTGAGCAGCGCGGTCAGCAGCTGACTCAACGTCTGCTGGAGGGTCTGCGAGACGTTGTCGATGTCGTTGGTGACCCGGCTGAGCAGTTCTCCGCGCGGCTGCCGGTCGAAGTAGGGCAGCGGCAACCGGTTCAGCTTCTCCTCGACCTCGGCCCGCAACTGGAACACGGTCCGCTGGACGACGCCGTTGAGCAGCCAGCCCTGCCACCACAGCAGCAGGCTGGCCACCACGTACAGGCCGAGGGCGAGCAGCAGCACCCGGCCCAGCACGGTGAAGTCGATGCCCACCCCGGGCACCACGTCCATCCGGGCGAGCATGTCGGCGAAGTTGTGGTTGCCGGCTGCCCGGGCGGCGGCAACGGCCTGCTCGGCGGTGGTGCCCGCCGGCAGTTGCTGGCCGATCACCCCGGTGAAGATCAGGTCGGTGGCGTACCCGAGCACCTTCGGCCCGATCACGGTGAGCCCGACGCTGACCACCGCCAGCGCGATGATGGCGGTCAGGTGCAGCCGGTGCGGACGCAACCGGCCCATCAGGCGTCGCGCGCTGGGCAGGAAGTTCAAGGAACGCTCGGCGGGCATGCCCATGCCCATGCCGCCGTGCGGACCGCCCCGCTGGCCGCCGCCGGGCAGCCGTTTCGGCGCGCTCTCGCTGCCCGACTGCTGCGCCGGAATGGCCGTCCCTTGCTGGCGCTCGCTCATGCCGGCACCTCCGTGGTGCGTTGGGACGCCACGATCTCGGCGTACGTGGGACAACTCGTCAGCAGCTCCTCGTGGCGGCCCATCCCGACCACGCCGCCGTCCTCCAGCACGATGATCTGGTCCGCGTCGATGATCGTCGACACCCGTTGCGCGACGATGACCACGGCGGCGTCGGCGGTGACCGGCCGCAGGGCCGCCCGCAGTCGTGCGTCGGTGCCGAGGTCGAGCGCGGAGAACGAGTCGTCGAACAGGTAGATCTCCGGCCGGCGGACCAGGGCGCGGGCGATCGCCAGCCGCTGGCGCTGACCACCGGAGACGTTGGTGCCGCCCTGTGCGATCGGTGCCGCCAGTCCCTCGGGCATCGCCTCGACGAAGTCCCGGGCCTGGGCGATCTCCAGTGCCGTCCAGAGTTCCTCGTCGGTGGCGTCCGGGTTGCCGTAGCGCAGATTGCTCGCCACCGTGCCGGTGAACAGGTACGGCCGCTGCGGCACCAGGCCGATCCGGTTCCACAGCTGCTCCGGTGCCAGTTGCCGGACGTCGACCCCGTCGACGAGTACGGCGCCGGCGGTCACGTCGACCAGCCGGGGGATGAGGGAGAGCAGGGTGCTCTTGCCCGCGCCCGTACTGCCGATGATCGCCGTGGTGCTGCCCGGTGTGACCCGGAAGGAGATGTCCCGCAGCACCGGCTCGGCGGCCCCCGGGTACTGGAAGCGCACGTCGCGCAGTTCCAACTCGGCTCGGCTGGTCACCTCGACGACCGGGTCCGGGGCGGGCACCACCGAGGAGTCGGTGTCCAGCACCTCGGTGATCCGCTCGGCGCAGACCGCCGCGCGGGGCACCATCATCAGCATGAAGGTGGCCATCATGACCGCCATCAGGATCTGCATCAGGTACTGCAGGAAGGCGGTCAGCGCGCCGACCTGGATGGCGCCCTCGTCGACCCGCTGACCACCGAACCAGAGCACCGCCACGCTGGAGACGTTGAGCACCAGCATCACCACGGGGAAGATCAACGCCATCAGCCGGCCGGTGCGCAGGGCGGTGGCGGTCAGGTCGGCGTTTGCGGTGGCGAAGCGTCGCGTCTCGTACGGCTCGCGGACGAACGCCCGGACCACCCGGATGCCGGTGATCTGCTCGCGGAGCACCCGGTTGATGGTGTCGATCCGGGTCTGCATCAACCGGAAGCTCGGCACCATCCGTTGGATGATCAGGCCCAGCACGATCGCCAGCACCGGTACGCAGACCAGCATCAGCCAGGAGAGCCCGACGTCTTCGCGCAGGGCCATCACCACGCCGCCGATGCTCATGATCGGTGCGGAGACCAGCATGGTGCAGCTCATCAGCACCAGCATCTGCACCTGCTGCACGTCGTTGGTGTTGCGCGTGATCAGCGACGGCGCACCGAAGCGGGCGACCTCCCGGGCGGAGAAACGGTTGACGTGCCCGAACATCGTCGCCCGCAGGTCCCGGCCGAAGCCCATGGCGATGCGGGCGCCCAGGTAGACCGCCGCGATCAGGCAGACGATGTGCACCACCGTGAGGGCGAGCATCCATCCGCCGGTACGCAGGATGTAGTCGGTGTCTCCCCGGGCCACGCCGAGGTCGATGATGTCGGCGTTGAGGCTCGGCAGGGAGAGCGAGGCCATCGTGCTGACGAACTGCAGCAGCACCACCACGGCCAGCGGCCGCCGGTACGGGCGCAGGTTGGCGAGCAGCAACCGGATCAGCATGTCGGACCTCCCTCGGGCTTGCCGGCCGACTCGTCCTGGCCGATGACCTCCAGGAGGAACTGCCGGATCACGGCCGCCTTCGCCGGGTCGGCGTCGACCGAGGTGAGGGGGCGTCGAGCCCGGATCATCGCGGTGAGCGCGTCGACCCGGTCCCGGCCGTCCGGGGTCAGGGTGAGTTTGATGCTGCGCCGGTCGGCGCCGTCGCGGCGTCGTTGCACCAGGCCGTCGCGTTCGAGGGTGTCGACGATGCCGGTGAGGGTGGCCGGGCGGACGAAACACAGCTCGGCCACCGCGCGGTGCGGCAGCTCCCCGTGCTCGGCGAGGGCCATCAGGGTGACCATCCCGGCCTGGGTGAGGCCGTGCTCGTCGGCGAGGTAGCGGTTCCATCGCTGGCCGGTGAGGTGCCCGGCGACCACCAGCAGCCGGCCGAGCGGTACGTCCCCGAGTTGGACCAGTTTCATATCGGCAGATTAGAACCCTGACAGTCAGGGGCCAAACTATTTTTGACCTGCCGTTTCACCAACTCGTCGGCAGCGGCATCCCCTCGGTGTAGCCGGCCGTGCTCTGCACGCCGACCAGCGCCCGCTCGTGGAACTCCGGCAGGGTACGGGCGCCGGCGTAGGTGAACGCACTGCGTACCCCGGAAATGATCTCGTCGATCAGGTCCTCCACGCCGGGCCGGACCGGGTCCAGGTACATCCGGGCCGACGAGATGCCCTCCTCGAAGATCGCCTTGCGGGCCCGGTCGTACGGGCTGTCGTCGCCGGTACGCGCGCTGACCGCCCGCGCCGAGGCCATCCCGAAGCTCTCCTTGTAACGCCGGCCCTCCTCGTCGGTGTAGAGGTCACCGGGGGACTCGTAGGTGCCGGCGAACCACGAGCCGATCATCACGTTGGACGCCCCGGCGGCCAGGGCCAACGCCACGTCCCGGGGATGCCGCACCCCGCCGTCGGCCCAGACGTGCCGACCCAGCTCGCGAGCTGCGGCCGCGCAGTCGAGCACCGCCGAGAACTGCGGCCGACCCACCCCGGTCATCATCCGGGTGGTGCACATCGCACCCGGGCCGACTCCGACCTTGACGATGTCCGCGCCCGCCTCGACCAGGTCGCGTACGCCGTCGGCGGTGACCACGTTGCCGGCCGCGACCGGGACGGCCGGTTCGAGCCGGCGCACCGTCCGCAGCGCGGCGATCATCCGCTCCTGGTGGCCGTGCGCGGTGTCCACCACCAGGGTGTCCACCCCGGCCGCCAGCAACGCCGCCGCCTTGCCCGCCACGTCGCCGTTGATCCCCACCGCCGCCGCGATCCGCAGCCGCCCCTGGTCGTCCACGGCCGGCCGGTACAACGTCGCCCGCAGCGCGCCCTGGCGGGTGAGCACCCCGACCAGCCGCCCGTCGTCGTCGACCACCGGGGCCAACCGCCGCCGCCCCTCGGAGAGCCGGTCGAATCCGGTACGCGGGTCCGCGCTCGCCGGCACGGTGTGCAGGTCGGCCGACATCACGTCCTGCAGTTGGGCGAAGCGGTCCACGCCGACCGTGTCCGCCTCGGTCACCACGCCCATCGGCCGGCCCGCCTCGTCGACCACGATGACCGCGCCGTACGCCCGCTTCGGCAGCAGGTGGATCGCGTCGCCGACGGTGTCCGTCGGGCCGAGCGCGACGGCGGTCTCGTGCACCAGGTGCCGCTGCTTGACCCAGGCGACCACCTCGGCCACCACGTCGATCGGGATGTCCTGCGGGATCACCACGATGCCGCCACGGCGGGCCACCGTCTCGGCCATCCGCCGACCGGCGACCGCCGTCATGTTCGCCACGACCAGCGGGATCGTGGTGCCCGTACCGTCGCCGGTGGCGAGGTCGACGTCGAGCCGTGATGCCACCTCGGAGCGGGTCGGGGCCATGAAGACGTCGTTGTAGGTCAGGTCGTACGGCGGGGTCGTGCCATTGAGGAAACGCACCCGGCCATCATTGCTGCCGATGCGCCACCGCGCCGCCCGTGGTGGGCGAAACCACCCCACTCAGCTCAGCACCAACGCCGCCGCCACCCCGACCATCACCACCGCGATCAGGCCGTCGAGCACCTGCCAGACGCGGGCACGCGCGAGCAGCGGGGCGAGCCGGTAGGCGCCCGCGCCGAGCGCGGTGAACCAGCACACACTGGCCAGCGCGGCCCCGACACCGAACCACCAGCGGTGCTGGTGCTGCTGGGCGATGCCACCGAGCAGCAGCACGGTGTCCAGGTACACGTGCGGGTTGAGGTAGGTGAAGGCCAGGCAGGCCGCCAGCGTCGCGCCGAGCCGGGCCGGTGGCCGTTGCGCGGGTGTGAGGGCGCCGGGGCGCAGCGCGCGGCGGGCGGCGAGGACCGCGTACCCGAGCAGGAAGGCCGCACCGCCCCAACGGATCGCGGTGAGCAGCTCCGGTCGAGCGGCCACCACCGAACCGACCCCGGCGATCCCGACGCCGATCAGCAGCGCGTCCGACACCGCGCAGGTCAGCACGACCGGCACCAGGTGTTCCCGGCGCAGGCCCTGGCGGAGCACGAAGGCGTTCTGCGCGCCGATGGCGACGATCAGGGCGATGGACAGCGAGAAACCGGCGACGGCCGAGGTGAGCATGGGTCGACGGTAGGGTCGGTCCTGATCATCAGTCCAACTAAAGATTCTTCAGATGGTTAAGGACAGCTTCATGAGCGGTCTGGATTCCGCCCAGCTCCGTACGCTCGCCGCCGTCGTCAGTGAGGGCAGCTTCGAGGCAGCGGGCCGGCTGCTGCATGTGACCCCGTCGGCGGTCAGCCAGCGGATCAAGGCGCTGGAGGAGACCGTCGGGCAGGTGCTCGTCCGACGTCAGCGGCCCTGCGCGGCCACCGAGGCCGGTCGCCCGCTGCTGCGCCTCGCCGGGCAGTTGGCGCTGCTGGAACGGGAGGCGTTGGCCGACGCGCGCGGTCCGCTCGGCGGTGACCCCGGTCGCACCCGGGTCGCCGTCGTGGTCAACGCCGACTCGCTCGCCACCTGGTTTCCCGCCGCCCTGGCCCGGCTGCCCGCCCCACCGGAACTCTCCTTCGACATCCGCCAGGACGACCAGGACCACAGCGCCGAACTGCTGCGCGCCGGAGCGGTGATGGCCGCGGTGACCGCCCAGCGGGAGGCGGTGCAGGGCTGCCGGGTACGCCCCCTCGGCGCGATGCGGTACCGGGCGCTGGCCGCCCCGTCGGCCCTGCGACGGTGGTTCGCCGACGGTCTCACCCGTTCGGCGCTCGCCGCCGCGCCGGTGGTGCTCTTCGACCGCAGGGACCGCATCCAGCACCGCTTCCTGCGTACGCTGACCGGCCGTGCCCTCGATCCGCCGGTGCACTACGTGCCGTCGGTGCCCGCGTTCAGCGCCGCGATCCGACTGGGTTTGGGGTGGGGGATGGTGCCGGAGCAGATCGCCGCCGACGACCTGGACTCCGGCCGCTGCGTGGACCTCGCGCCGGGCCGGGTGGTGGACATCCCGCTCTACTGGCAGCACTGGCGACTCGACTCGCCGGTGCTGACCGCGCTCACCACGGCCGTGTGCGCCGTCGCCGCCGAAACCCTCCGCTGACGCGCACACCATCGCCCGCGCTGGTGTGCGCGGTTGCAGTGTTAGGAGGGGGCCCCTTTACCACCCCAGGCGTTAACAAGGGGCCCTTCCTTACACCTCAGGCGATGGTGCAGATGGCGGCGCCGGCGGTGATCACCGCGCCGACCTCGGCCGACAGGCCGCTGACCGTACCCGCCTTGTGGGCGTGCAGCGGTTGCTCCATCTTCATCGCCTCCAGCACCACCACCAGGTCGCCCTCGGCGACGGTGTCCCCGTCGGCCACCGCGATCTTGACGATGGTGCCCTGCATGGGGGAGGTCAGCGCGTCGCCACCGGCCGTCGCGCCGACCGTGGCGCCGCCACCACGGCGGGCGGGCTTACGCGCGGCCGGGGCGGCGGACACCGAACCGGCGGTCAGGCCCGCAGGCAGGCTCACCTCCAGCCGCTTGCCACCCACCTCGACCACGACCGTCTCGCGCTCGGCCGGGCCGGCCGAAGCGTCGGCCGCGCCGGTGAACGGCGGCACGGTGTTGTCGAACTCGGTCTCGATCCAGCGGGTGTGCACGGCGAACGGCTCGGCGGTGAACGCGGGATCGCGGACCACCAGGCGGTGGAACGGCAGCGCGGTGGCCATCCCCTCGATCACCATCTCGGCGAGCGCCCGGCGGGCCCGCTCCAACGCCTCGGTACGGGTCTCCCCGGTGACGATCAGCTTGGCCAGCAGCGAGTCGAAGTTGCCACCGATCACGTCGCCGGCCGAGATGCCGGTGTCCACCCGGACACCCGGCCCGGTGGGCAGCCGCAGCGCGGTGACCGTGCCGGGGGCGGGCAGGAAGCTGCGACCCGGGTCCTCACCGTTGATCCGGAACTCGATGGAGTGCCCACGCGGCGTCGGGTCCTCGGTGAAGCGCAGCTTCTCGCCGTCGGCGATGCGGAACTGCTCGCGGACCAGGTCGATGCCGGCGGTCTCCTCGGTGACCGGGTGTTCCACCTGCAACCGGGTGTTGACCTCCAGGAAGGAGATGGTGCCGTCGTTGCCGACCAGGTACTCGACAGTGCCGGCGCCGTGGTAGCCGGCCTCCCGGCAGATCGCCTTGGCGCTGTCGTGGATCTGGGCCCGCTGCTCGGCGGTCAGGAACGGCGCGGGCGCCTCCTCGACCAGCTTCTGGTGCCGGCGCTGCAACGAGCAGTCCCGGGTGCCCACCACGATCACGTTGCCGTGCTGGTCGGCCAGGACCTGCGCCTCGACGTGGCGCGGCCGGTCGAGGTACCGCTCGACGAAGCACTCGCCCCGACCGAACGCGGCGACCGCCTCCCGGGTGGCCGACTCGAACAGCTGCGGAATCTCCTCCATCGTGCGGGCCACCTTCAGGCCGCGCCCGCCACCACCGAAGGCGGCCTTGATCGCCACCGGCAGCCCGTGGTCGACGGCGAAGGCCATCACCTCGTCGGCGCTGCCGACCGGGTCCGCGGTGCCGGGCACCAGCGGCGCACCGGCCCGCTGGGCGATGTGCCGGGCAGTGACCTTGTCACCGAGGTCGCGGATCGCCTGCGGGGTGGGGCCGATCCAGGTCAGGCCGGCGTCGATGACCGCCTGCGCGAAGTCGGCGTTCTCGGAGAGGAAGCCGTAGCCGGGATGCACCGCGTCGGCACCGGACCGGGCCGCCACGTCAATGAGCTTGTCGATACGCAGGTAGCTCTCCGCGGCGGTGTCACCACCCAGGGCGTACGCCTCGTCGGCGAGCGTGACGTGCAGGGCGTCGCGGTCGGAATCCGCGTACACCGCGACACTGCCCAGGCCGGAGTCCTGGCAGGCGCGGATCACCCGGACGGCGATCTCGCCCCGGTTGGCGATGAGAACCTTGCGCACCTGGTGGCTCCTCCCCGAGGTTACTGACCGGGAGTTTAGCGACCGACGGGCAGGCCCTAACGAACGATCAGTGTGGGATGGCGCACGGATTGGTCCGGCGTCGATCCGGCGTGGTGTCGCACCGATGTGATCGGCTATCGATCACGATGGTGGCCGACAGCGGCCATGAGCGGGGAGAAGCAATGATCGAGACCAGAGGGCTGCGCAAGTCGTACCGCAGCCGGGCCGGTCGGGAGACGAAGACCGTCGACGCGGTCCGCGGCGTCGACCTGGACGTGACGGCGGGCGAGATCTTCGGGTTCCTCGGCCCGAACGGCGCCGGCAAGACCACCACCCTGCGGATGCTGGCGACGTTGATCGAGCCGGACGGCGGCCAGGCCACCATCGCCGGGGCCGACCTGCGCACCGACCCGGGTGAGGTGCGCCGCCGCATCGGCTACGTCGCCCAGGGCGGCAGCACCTGGGACGAGTCCACCGCCCGGGAGGAGTTGGTCCTCCAGGCCCGGCTGTACGGCATCTCGAAGGCCGAGGCGCAGCGTCGGGCGGTGCGCGCGCTGGAGGCGTTCCAGCTCACCGAGTTCGCCGACCGCAAGTGCAAGACGTACTCCGGCGGTCAGCGGCGTCGGGTCGAGATCGCGCTCGGCATCATCCACGAGCCGAAGATCGTCTTCCTGGACGAGCCGACCACCGGCCTCGACCCGCAGAGCCGGGCGCACATGTGGGACGAGATCCGGCGACTGCGCACCGACGGGATGACCGTCTTCATCACCACCCACTACCTCGACGAGGCCGACGCGCTCTGCGACCGCATCGCGATCATGGACCACGGTGAGGTGGTCGCCGAGGGCACGCCGGCCGGGCTCAAGCGCGAGATCTCCGGTGACGTGGTGCAACTCGGCCTCAGCATCAACGCCACCGCCGAGGCGGAGAAGCTGCTCGCCGTCGAGGAGTACGTCAGTCGGCTGGAGGCGCTCGACGAAGGCGGGCTGCGGCTCTTCGTCGACGACGGGGCCACCGCCATCCCGCGCATCCTGCGTCGCGTCGACGGTGCCGGGCTCGACCTCAAGTCGATCGAGCTGCACCGCCCGAGCCTCGACGACGTCTTCCTCACCAAGACCGGGCGCTCGCTGCGCGAGTCCTGACCCGACCAGGAGAACTCATGAAACTCGCCCGCGACACCTGGCTGATCTTCCAGCGCCAACTGCACCTGCTGCTGCGCAACCCGGTGTGGGTATTCGTCGGCGTCTTCCAGCCGGTGATGTACCTGCTGCTGTTCGCCCCGCTGCTCAAGCCGGCATTGAACGCGCCCACCCAGGCCGAGGCGTACAAGATCTTCGTGCCGGGTCTGCTGGTGCTGCTGGCCATCTTCGGTGGCCTGTTCCAGGGCTTCGGCCTGATCGCCGAGCTGCGCGCCGGGGTGATCGAGCGATCCCGGGTCACCCCGGTGAGCCGACTCGCCCTGCTGCTCGGCCGCTCCCTGCGCGACGTGGTGTCGCTGCTGGTCCAGGCGGTCATCATCACCCTGCTCGCGCTCCTGTTCGACCTGCGGGTGTTCATCGGTGACCTGCTGCTGGCGTACCTGATGCTCGCCCTGATCGCGCTGATGACCTCGGCGGTCTCCTACGGCGTCGCGTTGAAGGTCAAGAGCGAGGACGCGCTCGCCCCGCTGATGAACACGGTCGCCCAGCCGGTGCTGCTGCTCTCCGGCATCCTGCTGCCGCTGGCCTTCGCACCGGGCTGGTTGCAGGGCATCGCCAAGTGGAACCCGTTCTCCTGGGCGGTCGACGGCACCCGGGCCCTGTTCAGCGGCGACATCGGCAACGACCGGGTCTGGCAGGGGTTGACCATCATCGCGATCCTGGCCGCCGCCGGCGTCTACTGGGCGGCCCGCCAATTCGCCCGCAGCGTCCGCTGAGCGGGTGAAAGGAAGGGCACCTTATTAACGCCTGCGGTAGAGCACGGGCCCCTTCTTAACATCGAAGCGCAGCGTGCGGAGAGTTCGCTCTCAGTACGGGTCGGGCAGCGGCATGCGCTTGTAGCGTGACGCGCGTGCCCCGCCTCCATCACGACCGGATCACCTGGTTGGCGTACGCCCAACTCGGTCTGTGGGGTTTCTTCCTCTACGGCTTCGGTCCGGTGGTGCCGTTGCTGCGCGATGAGCAGGGCACCAGTGCCGCCGTCGCCGGGCTGCACAGCACCGCCCTCGCGGCCGGTGCCCTGGCCGGCGGTGCGCTGTTCGCCCCGGTCGCCCGCCGGTTCGGCCGGGCGCCGACGATCTGGTTCGGGCTGGCCTGCGTCGCCGCCGGGGTGACCGGGCTGGCTCTGCTGCGCCCGCTGCCCGCCACCCTCGCCGTCGTCATGGTGATCGCCACCGCCGGGACGCTGATCGTCAGCGGCGTGAACGTGGTGCTGACCACCCGGCACGGATCGGCCGCCCCGGCGGCCCTGGCCGAGGCCAACGCCGCCTGCGCCGGCATGGGCATCCTCGCCCCGCTGGTGATCGGGCTCAGCGTGAACGCCGGCTGGGGTTGGCGGCCCGGCATGTCCGTCGTGGTGGGGCTGATCGCGCTGGTCGCCGTCACCACCCTGACCCGACGCGTACGCGGACCGCGGGTCGCCGTCGTCCACCCGCACAAGACGCCGGTTTCCGCCGGTACGCGTCGGCTGCCGAAGGCGTACTGGATCGCCTGGGTGTTGATGGCGGTCACCGGCTCGATCGAGGTCTGCCTGTCCCTGTGGACCGCCGACGTGCTGCGGGTGCACGCCGGAATGGCGCCCGGTGCCGCCTCCGCGGCGGTGGCCGCGATCGTCGCCGGCATGTTCGTCGGACGGATCTTCGGCGGCCGGGTGGCGCTGCGGCTCCGCCCGGTACCCCTCCTGCTCGCCGCGCTGGGAGTGTCGCTGGCGGGATTCGCCCTCTTCTGGGTCGCCTCGGTCGGCTGGCTGGCGGTCGTCGGCCTGGTGGTGCTGGGGCTGGGCAACGCCCTGCACTACCCGCTGGCCATCTCGCTCGCCCTCGCCGTCGCCGGTGACGCCACGGATCAGGCGGCCGGCTGGTCGGCGTACTCGATGGGGGTGGGTTTCGGGATCGCACCGGTCGCGCTCGGCTGGGTGGCCGACGGGGTCGGCGCCCACCTGGCGTTCCTGCTGCTGCCCGGCTTCATCGCGGTGGCCGCGCTGCTCGCGGTACGACTCGGCCGGGCCCTGCCGACCCCGACGCCCGCCGAGCGGCCGACGCCTGCCTCCGTCTGATGGGACGGTCGCCGCGCGACGTGCTGTTGTCGCCGGTCACCTGCCCCAGCGACGTGCTGTTCAGCGGCGTTGGAGCGTGCCGACGGCGCGCAGGGCGACGTCGACGGAGGCCTGGAGTTCTTCGCGGCTCGCGCAAAGTGCAGGTATAGCCCGACCCGGTGGCCTGCCCCTGGCTCTCGCTCCGGCCGTGGCCCGCGCCCTGCTCCTGGCCCTCGCCCTGGCTCAGTGCACCCGGGCGAGGGTCAGGCCGTCGGCGATCGGCAGCATCACCGCGTCCACCCGTACGTCGGCCAGGACATCGTCGTTGAAGGCGGCGATGGCCCGGTCGTCGGCGTTCTGCGGTGCGATGACCCGACCGTGCCGCAACACGTTGTCGACGGCGATCACGCCACCCGGCCGCATCCGGGGCACCAACTCGGCCCAGTAGATCGGGTAGCCGGTCTTGTCGGCGTCGATGAAGGCGAAGTCCAGGTACCGCTCGTTCGGCAACTGCCGCAGCGTGTCCCCGGCCGGGCCGATCCGCAGATCGATCCGGTCGTCCACGCCGGCACGCGCCCAGTACCGGCGGGCGACACTCGTGTACTCCTCGGAGATGTCGAAGCAGGTCAGCCGCCCACCGTCGACAAGCCCACGGGCGATCGCCAGCGAGGAGAGCCCGGTGAAGGTGCCCACCTCCACGGCCTGTCGGGCACCGAGCAGCCGGGTCAGGAAGGTCAGGAAGGCCGCCTGCTCGGGTGCCACCTGCATGGACGCGTGCTCCGGCAGCAGGGCCAGCGTCTCCTCGGCCAGGTCACGGATCACCTCGTCCGGCGGGGCACCGTGGGCCACCAGGTAGCCGTGCAGTTCGTCGGTGAGCGGAATCGACTTCAGCGTCATGCCGGGACGTTATCCGAGTGGCTCGACCGACTGGTTACCCGGCGCGACCTTCGTCCACAGATCAGTGATCCGCAGGTCCAACTCGGCCACCAGCCGCCGCAGCAGTGGTAGGGACAACCCGACCACCGTGCTCGGATCACCCTCGATCCGCTCCACGAACGGCCCGCCCAGACCATCGATGGTGAACGCGCCCGCCACCGCCAGCGGCTCACCGGTCCCGACGTACGTGGCGATCTCGTGGTCGCTGATGTCGGCAAAGTGCACCACCGTCGAGGCCACCGCCTCCGCCTGACGCCCCGCCTCGACATCCACGAGACAATGCCCACTGTGCAGCACCCCGCTGCGTCCCCGCATCCGTTCCCACCGCGCGGTGGCATCGTCGGGATCCGCCGGCTTGCCGAGGATCTGCCCGTCGAAGGCGAGCACGGAGTCGCACCCCAACACGAGCGTGCGCTGATCGTCGGCGGGCCGCAGCCGAGCCACTACCGCCTGCGCCTTCAACCGGGCCAACTCCAGGCAGAGATCCTCCGCCCGCTCGGTCACCACAAGCGACTCATCGACCCCACTGACCAGCACATCCGGCTCGATGCCAGCAGCTTGCAGCGTCTTACGGCGGGCCGGGCTCGCGGAAGCGAGCACCAGCCGAACAGGCATCACATCAGGCACCTCGCCGACGTTACCGGTTGCCCGTCCACCCCCGCCTCTGCGCCCAGACGCACGTCGTCGTGTCGCAGCCGCTCGTCGGGTCGACGCGGAGTCAGCGACTGACCCGCGGTGGCGGATCATCGGACCTGCGGCGGTGACGCACCACCAATGCCCAGGCCACACCCCCCGCCACCAGCAACCCCAACGTGACAAGCCCTCGCACGGTCGCCGCACCCCCACCATCAGCCTGCGGCTCATCCGCCGCCGCCGTGGTCGGGCCAGCCGCATCCGGCGAGGTCGCCGGCACCGACTCAAAACCCCTCGGCGGTACGTCTGCCGTCAGCGCCGCCACCAGGTCGATGACCCCGTAGCCGTACTGGTCGTCGCGCCCCGGCGGCCCCTTGTCGATCGCGGTAGCGGTCAACCGGTGCGCCACCTCATCCGCCGGCAGATACGGATACTTGGCCCGCACCAACGCCGCCGCCCCCGCCACAATCGCCGTAGCCCCAGACGTACCAGTCCCGACCCGATATCTTCCATTTATGCCGGTGCTGTAGATCTCAACGGCAGGCGCAACTACGTCTACTTCTGCGCCAGCGACGGATACCTCGGCGTGGTTGCCATCCCTGTCTATTCCTCCAACCGCAATGACGCCTGGATAGGCCGCGGGATGGCGGACGGTTTGGTCGTTGGGTCTATTGCCTGCGGCGGCAACAATTACAATGTCGGCTGCAATGGCTCTCTGGATCGATTTCTGCTCCAGTAGATCTGGGTCCCCGGCGGATGAAATGCTAATCACCTCGACGCCGCTGCGAACCGCGTAGTCAACCGCCTTGGCCAGGTCGGCGCCTGTCCCCTCGTGGTTGCTTGTCTTGAATCGTATCGGAAGAATATTTGCGCTGGGGGCAATGCCGAGGGCGCCTCCGGGCACTTGGCCGTGGGCGGCAATCAGCCCAGCCATGGCGGTGCCGTGGCCGTCGGTGTCCTTCCATGCGCTCTCATCATTGCCCGATTTGACGTCGGTGCCTGGGAGGAGGTTTCTTTTGAGATCAGGGTGTGGGTAGACTCCCGTATCTAGGACCGCTACCTTGACCCCGTCTCCTCTTGCGATCTGATGCGCCTTATTTATTGATAAGTATTCGAGGTGCCATTGTTTTATATGCACCCCAGGATCTGCTGTTGCCCCCTTGGTTACGCCGAATAGCGGACCGCATGCGAGCGTTGTGGCAAGTGCTATTGCTGCCAAGCGGCGAGGAGGCGTCATCACCGACCTAGGCCAATGGCTGGCCCGGGGTCGATCGGCCCTTCGTCTGGCGGGCGCATGACTGGGCTTACACCCTGATCCACTTGCCAAGGGTTGTCTGCATCCAATTGGCGCCCGTTTTCAGCTTCTGGCGTAGATCTATTGGGACGCCCATGGCTGCCGCCTGGGCCTACCGGGTTCACCCAACCTTGATGCGGCGAGCCGCCGATTGGTGTGACTCCTTGGGCTGGGCCAAGTCCTCTGCTGCCATTAGGCCGAGAGCCTGCGCCACCGGCCGGAGCGGTGCCAGCACTTCCACCAATGACTCCTCCGATGGGGTTGACGCGCCGAGGCTGACTTCCGCCTGCAATCTGACTTGGCCCTGCAGGCAGGCCACCAATTAGCCCGGTCGGTAATGTCTTTTGACGTGCGGTGGGCGGAAGGGCCCGGGATCCGCTGTTAGCTGGTCGGTTTGGCTGGCCGTTCCGGATGCCGCCTGACTCAGGGCCGATGATCGTGCTTCCGGGCGGTAACGGCCCAGAGGTCCCGGTACCTGGGGCAACCGGGGACGATGAAGGAGGTCCGCTAGTCGTTCCTCGAGACGGCGGCAAATTGGGGCCCGCGCTGCCGAGTATTGGCCCAGTGGCAGGCTGTGGCGGGGTTGGCACTGGGCGGACCGGGTTCGGCATTCGGGGTGCCTCTAACCGTGCTGCGGGTTGAATGGGTACTGGCAGGATAGGGGGGATGATTGGGGCTGGGCTTCCCGGGATCGCCTCTAGAACTGGTTTATCGCTACCTGGCTTGAGCCCAGCAGGGGGAGGGGGTTGGCGGAGCATTGCTTGGGCTTGTTGGAGTTCGCTGCTGAGGCCGTACATGATGCCGCGCGCTCGGATGTTGAGGCGTTCGAGTTCGGCGTCGGTTACCGGGGGTTCGCTGGCCCGACTGCCGGCGGCGGCTTTGGGGTCGGCGGCGATCGTCTCCCAGGTCCGCTTCTGCTGGAGTTTGCGGGCGTACTCCTCGTAGATCTTGCCCAACTCGGTGCGGGTGCTGGTGATGGCCTGGGTGGCGGCGGACAGCGCGGTCTGGTTGGCGGAGGCGGCGTCGTGCGTGCGTTGCACCTGGTCGATCAGGTCGTCGAGTTCGGCGACGTACGCCTTGGCGGCGGCGTTGGTCTCCGGCGGCCAGGCGCGGGCCAGGCCGTCGCGGTACGCCCTGAGGCGGGTGAGGTGTTGGCCGGCCAGGTCGCATACCTTGCGCCAGCCGGCGACGTGCCGCCAGTGCTGTTCGGTCTGGTGGTCCTGCACGCAGGCCCACATGTCGGCGACGTTCATCAGGTACCAGTTGGTGAGGCCGCCGCTGCGGCCGACGCCCACGTCTCTCATGGCAGCACCACCGGTCCGGGCTGGTCGGGGCCGGTGGGGTCGGCGAACGACGGCGACGGTGCCGGCGGGGTGGCGGTGATGCCGGGCCGGGCGAGGGCGCGCTCGATGTCGGCGACCCGGGCCGCGGAGAAGGCGTCGGCGTCGCCGTAGCGCAGCGCCACCTGATGGGCGGCTTCCGCGAGGTGGCCGGTGGTGTGGCCGACGCCCCAGACGGCGTTGGTGGCGGCCTGCTGGGTCTCCCAGTGTGCGCGCATGAACTGCACCAGCTCGATGAAGGCGTCGGCGGGGTTGGACACCTGGGTGAGCATGTCGCTGGCGATGTACCGCAGGTGCGGGGTGTAGTTGCTCTCCACCTCGGCACGTAGCCGGTCAGCGAATTCTCGCATCTGCCGGATGTCCGCCTCGATGGTGCGGTAACCGCCCAACCAGGACGCTTGTCGATCCTCTTCAGGGATCATCGCCCCTCCCAACCGTCACGGCCCGGTTCCCCAGAGTGAGGTTAGTGGGTGACGCCACCCACGGCTGCCCCGTCGCAGTCCGTGCGACAGCCGAGAGCCGGCTGGGCGAGGAGTGGCAGGCCGGTCAGCGGGGCAGTGCGGACGCGCGCCAGGCACCGGGGCCGGGCAGGTGACCGTTGCTTCCCGGTCGGCCGCTGCGAGCCCACGTCGACGTCGGTGCCGGGGCGGGGCCGGCGGCCCGGGGGCGGGTGACGACAGCGCCCACCAGCGCGGCCAGTTCCTCGGCGGTCGGCACACCGCGCACGATCCGCAACAGCGGCTCTTCACCACACATGCCGCTCAGCGTACGTGGCCACCTTGATCTTGGTCGCACAATGGCGTGCCGACGGTGTAGGTGTCAGCGCTGCCGGGTACCGTCTCAGCGATGTCAGACGCTTCCTCCTCCCAACTCGTCGCCGACCGGTACCGGCTCATCTCGCCGCTCGGTCAGGGTGGCATGGGTCGGGTGTGGAAGGCGCGCGACGAGGTGCTGCACCGCGACGTCGCCATCAAGGAACTCGTACCGCCGCCGGGTCTGACCAACGACGAGCGCCGCGAGATGCGGGAACGCTCGCTGCGCGAGGCGCGGGCCATCGCCCGGCTCAACAACGTCAACGTGGTACGCATCTTCGACGTGCTCCGCACCGACGGTGACCCGTGGATCGTGATGGAGTACGTCGCGTCGCGTTCGTTGCAGGACACCCTCGCGGAGGACGGGCCGGTGTCGTCGGCCCAGGCGGTCGAGATCGGCTTGGGCGTGCTGAACGCCCTGAAGGCCGCGCACAAGGCCGGCATCATGCACCGCGACGTCAAGCCCGGCAACGTCCTGCTCGGCACCGACGGTCGGGTGGTGTTGACCGACTTCGGGCTGGCCACCATCCCCGGCGACCCGAACGTCACGCGTACCGGCATGGTGCTCGGCTCACCGGCGTACATCGCACCGGAACGGGCCCGCGACGGCACCGCCGGGCCGGAGGCCGACCTGTGGTCGCTGGGTGCCACGCTCTACGCCGCCGTGGAGGGCAAGTCCCCGTTCGCCCGGCCGTCGGCGATCGCCACCCTGGCCGCGCTGGCCACCGAGCCGGTGCCGCCGCCGCGTAACGCCGGCCCACTCAAGTCGGTGCTCAACGGGCTGCTCCGCAAGGACCCCCAGGAACGCATCACTGCCGAGTCCGCCGAGCGCATGCTCCGCAAGGCCAGCGGCCGGCGGGCCCGGAGCATCTCACTGCTCGACGGCGTACGCCGACCGGGGCCGAACGGGCCGCGTGAGCCGCGCCCGCCGTTGGTGCCGGCGCCGCGACCGTCCGGGGAACGACCGACGACCCCGTCCGCGCCGGTCAGCCCGCCTGCCCCGCGTACGCCGCCGGTTTCCGGCCCGCTCGCCGCCGCCGGTGCCGTCGGGTCCTCGATCAACTCGGACGCCGCGCCGACGGCGAAGGTCCCCGCCGACGCCGCTCCGACGAGCAGGGCGGATGCTGCGGTCGGTTCCGACGCGACGCAATCGGCAGGCTCGGACGCGGCACCCACCGCCCTGGTGTCGGGTGCGGACAGCCCGGTGGACGGGGGCGAGGCCGGTACGAACAACGATGCCGGCGCGTCCCGGAACACCGACCCGGCGTCTGCGACCGCTGGTGGTGGGGCGGAGTCCGGCGACACCGACTCGGGCGCAACTGCCGGAACGGGGGAGACGGACCAGGCAGCTGCTGTTCCCGGTGGTGCAGTGGCGGGCGCCGGTGTGGAGTCGACCGCGAATGTCGAGCGCTCGACGTCCACGATGGACCCGGCGACCGCTCACCCGGACGCGGATGCCACCCGCCGGGTGGATCCCGCGCCGGCTGAGGACAACACCCGAGTCGTACCGCAGCGGACCTCGCTGATGCCGTCGGTGCCGGATGAGCCGACCCCGGCTCGCGGCTCCGTCTTCACCTCGGGCTTCCTGCGCTCGGAGCGCAACCGCCGGGGTCTGCTCGTCGGTGCCCTGGTCGCGCTGCTGCTGGTTGGTCTGGTGGTGGCGGTGCCGCTGCTGACCGGCGATGACGGCGGTGACGACGGCACGCCGCAGGGTGCGGCCAGCAGTTCCGGGACACCCACGGCGGCGACAAGCGAACCGGCCGCACCGCCACCCACCAGCGCAGCTCCGCCGACCAGCGCGGCCCCGCCCAGCCCGTCGGCAACGCCCAGCACGGCACCGCCGACCAACGGTGCGTTGCCGGACGGCTGGACGCTGCGAAACGATCCGGTCGGCTTCAAGGTGGCCGTGCCGGAGGGCTGGCGACGCAGTTCCGGCGGGACCTGGGTGAAGTACCGGGACCCGAACGGCGTCAGCGAGTTGACCATCGACCGCACGGACAGCCCGGGACGGGACGCCGCCGCCACCTGGCGGCAGCTGGAGCCGGGCCGCAGGAACGTCCCCGGCGTACGCAACTACCAGCTGATCGACATCTGGTCGTTCGACTGCAAGTGGCGGACCTGCGGCGACTGGGACTGGTACCAGACCCGTGACGGGGTGAAGATCCGAGTCCGTAACCGGGGCTTCGTCACCGCCAGCAACCGGGGTTTCGCGCTGCGCTGGGAAGTGCCGAACAGTGAGTGGGAAGCGCAGTTGCCGAACTTCGAGACGGCCTTCCGGGAGTTCGTGCCCGACCGTCAGGACTGATCGACAGGCATGACCCTCCGTCGTTCGGGGTATCTGATCTCCGACGACGGAAGGGAGGCCCGAGATGGGTTACCGAGGAAGGGATGCCCGACCGCGGCTGGCACTGTGGACGCTCGTGGTGCTCGGCAACGTCGTACTGCTGGTCGCCGCCGTCGGAGTCGCGGTGCTGGCGACCCTGCTGAGCCTGGTGACGCTGGCCGGTGCCGCGCTCGCCGGCTGGCACCTCACCCGCCGAGGCAGCGTCACCCGCCGGGGAGGCATGAGCGTGCCGGTCGCGCTCGCCCCGCGACGCCGCGCCTGAGCCTTACCGACCGCCGCGCGACGACACCTACGACGACGATCGGCCGACGTCCGCAGGGGCACGGGACGCCGGCCGGTCGTCGGGGCGTACGTCAGGTGTTGTTGGCCAGGGCGATCAGGCGGCTGCGGTCGCCGTTCCAGTAGTTGCGGTCCACCGCGCCACTGATGCCGGGGACGCTGCCGGAGTCGGTGTACTGCCAGAAGCTCCAGAAGGGCGCGCCGGCCGGCAGGGCACCCACGGAGGACGACCAGCGGGCGATCCAGAGCGGGTGGTTGTTCCACGGGCCGCTCCAGCTGCCGGTGCACTGGTTCCAGAAGCTGGTGGTGGTGTAGATGACCGCGTAGCGGCCGGTGCGCGAGCGGTAGGTGTTGAGGAAGTCCTGCACCCAGTTGCGCATCGCGGTGGTGCTCAGGCCGTAGCAGTAGCCGCCGCTGTACGGGTTCGCCTCCAGGTCCAGGGCGGCGGGCAGGGTGCGGCTGTCGGCAGACCAGGCGCCGCCGTTGGAGGCCAGGTAGTTGGCCTGGACCGCGCCGGAGGAGATGTTGGGCCGGGCGAAGTGGTACGCCCCCCGGATCACCCCCGCGTTGTACGCGTTGACGTAGTTGGTGTTGAAGTTCGGGTCCTTGTAGCTCGTACCCTCGGTGGCCTTGATGAAGGCGAACTGGATGCCGGCGTTGCGCACGCTGGTCCAGTTGATGGTGCCCTGGTAGCGCGAGACGTCGATGCCCGGCACGGTGGCCGCCGCGGCGGGGGTCGCGGTGGCGACGAGCCCGGCGGCGGCGGTGGCGAGCACGGTGAGTGCGGCGGCGGTCAGCCGACGCAGCGAAGACCTGACCTGACCCATGGCGTCCTCCTGAGACGACGGTCAATAGACAGTCATCTTTGGACGGGGCCACTCGGCCGGGCAATAGCGGCAGAGATAATTTTCGATGTCCGGATTGTGGCGTCAGCCCACCTGGCGATCAGCGCAGCGTGGCCGGATCGATCTGCCACCGGAACGGCTCAGCCAGAGTCAGCGTCTCCCCGGCCTTGGCCACCCGGTCCTCGACGTAGTGCCCGCCGTCGAGCCGGTACAGCCGCAGCGAATGGGTGTCACCGTCCTGCTCGACCAGGAGGTACCAGGGAATCCGGGCGATCGCGTAGAGTTGCATCTTGAGCACCCGGTCGGCGGCCGCGTTGCCCGGCGAGACGATCTCGGCGACGAGCACTACCTCGGCCGACTCGACGACAGTGCCCTCGTCGTCGGTGTCCGCCACGACTACATCCGGAATGACGATCCGGTCGGGACCGAGACGAAGATTGACCGCCTCGAACACGAGAAGGTGGTGCGGGTGTGTCGCTGGTCGCAACGAGGCGACAAGATTCCACGACACCAGCTGGTGTCGTTTGCTCGGTGCAGGGCTCACGATCAGGCTCCCGTCGAGCAACTCGATCCGGTCATGCGTCTCGCCCATGGCGAAGTAGTCGTCCTCCGTCCAGAGGCCGACGTGAGGTTCCAGAGGGGCTGCGCTCACCGGCGTACACCTCCCGATCCGATCGCCACCCGGTCCAGTCTCACACGATACGGGCGGTTGGCCCGGCAGTGACACCGGAACGCGGCCGGTAGGCTCGCGCCCCATGGTGTCGATCGAGGGCATGACGGAGTTCTGGGACCGCCTGGTCGGCGCGCAGCCCGACCCGCCCCCGCTGCTGGTGCTGCTCACCGGCGTGGTCGCGCTGCTGGTGGTCAGCACCCGCCTGCCGTGGCGGGTGGCACGCAACGCGATCACCATCGCGCACGAGGGCGGCCATGCGCTGGCCGCGCTGCTCACCGGCCGTAAGCTGCGCGGCATCCGGCTGCACTCGGACACCTCGGGGCTGACGCTGTCCGCGGGTCGGCCCACCGGTCCGGGCATGGTGCTCACCCTGCTCGCCGGCTACATCGCGCCACCGCTGGTCGGTCTGGGCGGGGCGTGGCTGTTGGCCGGTAACCGGATCACGCTGCTGCTCTGGCTCGCGGTGATCCTCCTGCTTGCCATGCTTGTCATGATCCGCAACCTGTTCGGGGTGCTGTCGTTGCTGGTCACCGGCGGGGTGGTGCTCGCCGTCTCGTGGTACGCCAGCCCGCAGGTGCAGGCCGCCTTCGCCTGGACGAGTGTGTGGTTCCTGCTGCTCGGCGGCGTACGGCCGGTGATCGAGTTGCAACGGCTGCGGACCCGGCGGGGGATGCCCGCCTCCGACGCCGACCAGTTGGCCGGGATCACCGGGTTTCCGGCGTTCTTCTGGGTCGTCCTCTTCGGTCTGGTCAACCTGGCGGTGCTGGTCGTCGGCGGTCTGATGCTGGCCGGCCCGTTGCTTGCGGAGGCCGGCATCACCTGGTGACCCGACCCTCCGGCTCGACCGGTTCGCCTCCGGCGGCAACCGTACCCACCCCCTGGTGCGTGTCCTCTACGACCCGCAGGGAGGTGGCAGGTGCCGGACGTCGACGGGTTCGACGATTTCTACCGGGGCAGCCGACAACGGCTGCTCGGCTTCGTCTACGTGCTCACCGGTGACCTCGCCGAAGCCCAGGACGCCGTTCAGGAGGCGTACGTCCGAGCCTGGCAACGGTGGTCCACGGTGCGGCACTACGACGACCCCGAGGCGTGGGTACGGGTGGTGGCGAGCCGGCTCGCGGTGAGCCGGTGGCGCAGCCTGCGTAGCCGGGCTCGGGCGTACCTGCGGCACGGCGCGGTGGAGAGCGTCCCCGCACCGGGCACGGAAACCGTCGAGGTGGTCGCCGCCCTGCGTCGTCTGCCAGAGGAGCAGCGGGTCGCGATCGCGCTGTACTACCTGGTCGGCCTGCCGGTCGCCGAGGTGGCGCGGCAGACCTCGGCACCGGTCGGCACGGTCAAGGCCCGCCTTTCCCGGGGGCGTACCGCGCTCGCCGGACTGCTCGCCGTCTCTGACCTGGAGGAGGCACCCGGTGCGTGACGAGATGACGTTCGTCGAGCGACTCCAGAACGACCTGCGGGACGTCCGCTGGCCGGAACCTGCGGTGCTGCGGGAGCGGGCCCGCCGACGGCGACGCCGGGCCATGGTGGGTACGGCGACCGCGGTGCTGGTCCTGGCAGCTGGGCCGGTGATCGCGGGGGTGGGTCTCGGAGGGCCGCCGGCCGTCGCTCCGCCGCAGAACTCGCAGTCGGCATACGTGGAGATTCCCCACGAGGTACTGGTGCAGCCGACGGACCTGACCGCGATGACCGACCCGCCGCTCGGTCAGGCGGGCGTCGGCGAGCTGGTGCAGATTGACAAGTTGCTGCCGGTCTGCCTGGAGGAGCAGGGGCGGGCGGCTTACTGGGAGCCGTCGCGGTACTCGCGTTCGCAGACCCTGCTGCGGGCGAGCGCGGACGGTGCCCGCCGGCCGGCCGACGTGCTGCTCAGCCAGGACGTCTACCGGATCGCACCGGAGCGGGTCGCCGGCTTCTTCAACCGACTCGACGAGATGCTCGCACCATGCGCGAACTGGCGATCGACCGGCGATGTCCTGTGGGGGGACCGCATCGCGCGGGCCGAGGCGGACCACCGATGGGAGGTGACCGACCGCGACTTCGCCGGCGACGAGGCGATGCTGATCCGGCACACCATCACCGCAACCCGCAACCTGGAGACCGGCGCGACCCGGGAACCCGCACCCCCCGACACCACCGCCGTCCTACGCGTCGGCGACCTCGTCACGGTGCTGACCCTCACCCGCGACGCCCCCGACCCGGAACTACGCCGCGTCGCCACCATCGCCGCCCAACGCCTCTGCCTAGCCTCCAACCCCCCTTGCTGACCCACCCCACTCCGCCCTCCACCCACCTAGCCCCCGCGATCTTGCACTTTTGGTCCCCGCATAAGGGGCAGAAGCCGCAGAACGGCGACCCAAACTGCAAGATCGCGGGCGCGGGCGCGGGCGCGGGCGCGGGGTGAACGCCGGGCCGGGGGAGGGGGTCAGAGGGGGATGTTGCCGTGCTTTTTCGGGGGGAGGGTCTCTCGCTTGGTACGGAGTACGCGCAGGGCCCGGACGATCTGGGTACGGGTCTCGTGCGGCGGGATCACCGCGTCGACGTACCCGCGTTCGGCGGCCACGTACGGGTTGGCGAGGGTGTCCTCGTACTCGGCGATCTTCTCGGCGCGGACGGCGGCCGGGTCCTCGGCGGCGGCCAGTTCCTGCCGGTAGAGGATGTTCACCGCGCCCTGGGCGCCCATCACCGCGATCTGCGCGGTCGGCCAGGCGAAGTTGAGGTCGGCCCCCAGGTGCTTGGAGCCCATCACGTCGTACGCCCCGCCGTACGCCTTGCGGGTGATCACGGTGACCTTCGGCACGGTGGCCTCGGCGTACGCGTAGATGAGCTTGGCGCCCCGGCGGATGATGCCGTCCCACTCCTGGCCGGTGCCGGGCAGGAAGCCGGGCACGTCCACGAAGGTCAGCACCGGGATGTTGAAGGCGTCGCAGGTACGCACGAACCGGGCCGCCTTCTCGCTGGCCGCGATGTCCAGCGTGCCGGCGAAGTGCATGGGCTGGTTGGCCACCACACCGACCGGCCGACCCTCGACCCGACCGAAGCCGACCACCATGTTCTGCGCGTAGAGCGGCTGGACCTCCAGGAACTCCCCGTCGTCGAGCACGTGCTCGATCACCCGGTGCATGTCGTACGGCTGGTTGGCCGAGTCCGGGATCAGGGTGTCCAGTTCCCGGTCGGCGTCGGTGACGGCCAGGTCCGCGTCGACGGGGAAGACCGGCGGCTCGTCCAGGTTGTTGGACGGCAGGTGGGACAGCAGCGCCTTGACGTAGTCGATGGCGTCGTCCTCGTCGGTGGCGAGGTAGTGCGCGTTGCCGCTGCGGCTGTTGTGGGTGCGGGCGCCGCCCAGCTCCTCCATGCCGACGTCCTCGCCGGTGACCGTCTTGATGACGTCGGGGCCGGTGATGAACATGTGCGAGGTCTGGTCGACCATCACGGTGAAGTCGGTGACCGCGGGGGAGTAGACCGCGCCGCCCGCGCACGGGCCCATGATCAGCGAGATCTGCGGGATGACGCCGCTGGCCCGTACGTTGCGGAAGAAGATCTCGCCGTAGAGGCCGAGGGAGACGACGCCCTCCTGGATGCGGGCCCCGCCGGAGTCGTTGATGCCGATGACCGGGCAGCCGATCTTCATGGCGAGGTCCATCACCTTGACGATCTTCTCGCCGAAGACCTCGCCGAGGGAGCCGCCGAAGACCGTGAAGTCCTGCGCGAAGACGCAGACCTGTCGGCCGTCGATGGTGCCGTAGCCGGTGATCACACCGTCGCCGTACGGGCGGGTGCGGTCGAGGCCGAAGTTGGTGGAGCGGTGCCGGGCGAACTCGTCCAACTCGACGAAGGAACCCTCGTCGAGCAGAAGGTCGATCCGCTCACGGGCGGTCTTCTTGCCCCTGGCGTGCTGCTTCTCCACGGCTCGGGCCGACCCGGCGTGCACCGCCTCGTCGACCCGTCGCGCCAGGTCCGCCAGCTTGCCGGCGGTGCTGTGCAGGTTGCTGCCGGTCTCGGTAGTCACCCAGGGAATATAACGATGGTTCAGGTCAGCGGCGTTCGGCAGGAGGGGTAAACCGTAGGCTGACGGGATGCCGGGCTCGCCGTACACCGATCTGGACCGTCCGCCGCTGTCGGCGGCGCGGCTGCGCCGGGCGTTGGTCGCGCCGTACGGACCGTGGGCGCGGTTGGAGTTGCGCGCCGAGACGGGCTCGACCAACGCCGATGTCGCCGAGGCGGCCCGCGACGGCGAGCCGGAGGGCCTGGTCGTGGTGGCCGAGCGGCAGACCGCCGGCCGGGGGCGGCGCGGCCGGAGCTGGCAGTCGCCGCCGCGCGCCGGCATCGCGACCAGCGTCCTGTTGCGGCCCGGGGAGGCGGTGCCGGACCGCGACTGGCAACCCGCACCACCGACGGGGTACGGCTGGCTGCCGTTGCTGGCCGGAGTGGCGCTGGTGGAGGCGGTCGGTCGGCTGGCCGAGCTGGACGCCAGCCTGAAGTGGCCGAACGACCTGCTGATCGACGGGGCGAAGTGCGCCGGCATCCTCGCCGAGGCGGTGCCCGGCCCCGAGTTCGGTGACCCGCCCGCCGTCGTGCTCGGCATCGGGCTGAACGTCACACTGCGCGCCGACGAGCTGCCGGAGAACCCGACCGGGCTGCGGGCCACCTCGCTGCAACTGGCCGGTGCGACGGCCACCGACCGGGACCCACTTCTGCGCGCCCTGCTCCGCTCACTCGCCGACTGGTACGCCCGCTGGCGGGCCGCCGGCGGCGACGCGAACACCAGCGGCCTGCGCGAGGCGTACCTGAAGGTCTGCGCCACGGTCGGCCGCGAGGTCCGCGCCCTCCTCCCCGACGGCACCGAACTAACCGGCACCGCCACCACCGTCACCGGTGAAGGCCACCTCCTCCTCACCACCCCCCACCCCACCCCCACCACCCACTCCCTCCCCGCCGCCGACCTCCTCCACCTCCGCTAAACCCCCCTCCCCGCCCCCGCCCTCGGCCCGGCGATCTTGCAGTTTTGGTCGGGATGAAAGGTGCATAGCGGGGCGTAAGGGTGACTGGAAGTGCAAGATCGGCGAGGTGTGGGTGGGCGGGGTGGGGAGGGTGGCCGCGTGGTGGATGTGGCGGAGTGGGGGTGGGGGGTTAACGTCTGCGCGTCCGGTTCTGCGAGGAGGTATCCGTGGCGTTCCCCGAAGACGTGCTCACCGAGGACGAGCACGTCGTGCTGCACCTGCGTCCGCACTGGAAGGCCCTGATCCGGCCGGTGGCGGTGCTGGTGCTCGCCATCGCCGCGGTGGTGGTCGGTCTGGTGTTCCTACCCTCCAGCGGAGGTGGCTCCATCACCCTCGCCGTGATCGGCGGGCTGGCGGTGCTGGCCGTACTGGTGCTGGGTGTGTGGCCGTACATCGTCTGGCGCACCACGCACTATCTGTTCACCAACGAGCGGGTGGTGCTCCAGCACGGGGTCTTCTCCCGGGAGAGGCGGGACATCCCGCTCAGCCGGGTCAACGACCACTCGATGAACCAGCAGTTCGTCGGGCGGCTGCTGGGCTACGGCACGCTCACCATCGAGTCGGCCGGCGAGCGGGGCCAGTCGGTGCTGCCCGACGTGCCGAAGGTCGACCGGGTCCAGACCAAGCTCTACGAGCTGGTCGAGGCGTTCCACGACAAGCACTCGTTGGGCGACGGGGAACTGCGCGAGATCCTCGCCGAACGCGACAACAAGTCCGGCCTCTGAGTTTGACGCAGCGAGAGCGCCCGCCAAGCCTGGCGGGCGCTCTCGGGCGTACAAGAGGATCAGCGGCGCCGGAAGCGGCGGTGTGCCGGGGCGGGCTGGAGTTCTGCGGCCAGCTCGGCCTCCAGCTCCTTGTCCAGCGCGGCGGTGAGCTCGGCCTCGTTGCTCAGGGCTGCGGCGCGGGGTTGGAGCGGCCGAGGCGTCAGGCTCGGCGGCGGTGTCAGGCCCGGCGGCCGGGTGGCGGGTGGTTCCTCTTCCTCCAACTCGGTGACGGACTCGGCGAGTTCGGCCACCGGGTCCATCCCGGCCATCGTGTCCCACTCGTCGCGGGGCAGACCGTGCCAGGCCGGCTTGGCCTCGGCGGGCGCGGCAGGTTGGAAGACGAAGGTGCGGTACGACCAGAAGCGGAACAGTGTCGCCAACACCACACCACCGGTCTTGGCCACGTTCAGCGCCAGCAGGCTGGTCATGCCCAGCCCGTACTTCGCGGCGGCGAGGACACCGAGTTCGATCAGCAGGCCCACCCCGTTGAACAGGAAGAAAAGGGCGTATTCCCGCTGCATGGCCGATTTAGGGCGATCTCGGTACGTCCAGTGCCGATTCATCAGATATGACGTGATTGTCGCCACCACTGTGGCGACCACCGTCGCTTTCAGCTGACCATCGACAAAAATCGTGAGGGCGAGGGCGTTGAACACCGCATAATTGATGGCGGTGTTGATGCCACCGACCAGGCCGAATTTGAGCGCCTCATGGATGAACTTCTGCCAGCGCTCAGGCAGCAGACGGACAAGAGGCATGCGTAACACCTTAGGGCAGTGGGCTCGGGCCGGCAGGCTCCGGCCGTACGGGTGGGCGGGAGGTCACGCCCCGCGGTCCCGGTCAACTTCCGCGGCGACAGGAGTTCCCGTATCCACGAAGACGAACCGTCGGTACGACCAGAATCGGAACAGCGTCCCGAGGCCGGTGCCCACCACGAAGCTGGCGATGTTGTCGGCCAGTCGGGTCTGGAAGACCTCCGGCCAGATGCCGCCCAGGCCGTAGCGGCTGATGGCCAGGCAGGCCACCGCGATGCCCAGGCCCACCGCGTTGAAGAAGAAGAACAGCGCGTACTCGCGGGCCGGGTGGGAGCGCTTGCGGTGCCGCCACGTCCAGAACCGGTTGCCCAGGAACGCGAACGTGGCCGCGATCACCGTGGCGATCGTCTTCGCCGTGATCTGCTCCACCCCGGCGGGGCCGATCAGGTAGTTGAACAGGGCGAAGTCGATGAGAAAGGCCACTCCGCCCACGGTGGCGAACTTGCTCATCTCGCGCACGAGGTGACCGAAACGGTCCCGCAGGGAGTGGATCAGACCCCGTCGGGTCTGCCGGGAGCCTGGCTCTCCGGTCATCGTGGCGGCCACCGTGCGAGCGTACCGGTTGGCGGCCGCGCAGGCGGGCAGCGGCGGTTTGCGGCGTCCGGTGGCGCGGCGGTGCGGACGGGCACGAACGGAGCGTAACCGCACCAGTTCGATCCGGAGTTGATTTCCGCTACCTCCCAGCGGGTGCCAAAGCGGCGACGCCGGGTGGCCCTGATGGAGGTTCACCGCAAGATTTGCGTGAAACTGCGCGCGAAAGCGGGTAAAGGGCCGTGAAGCGGCAGCGTGCCCGTACCTTGTGCAGTTCTTCACAACCAGTCCCACTGACTGTGGAGGTCCGTCGGTTTACGCTGAGGCCAATCCCAGGTTTCCACGAAGGCGACGCACATCGCGCGCCAAGACTCGTGCACTCCAATAGACCGGTCAGCGTCGACCACAAGGAGAAGTGTCATGGTTGCTCCGGCCACCGTTCGGGGTATCGATCAGGCCCCGACGTCCCACCCCAAACTGCTCGCCTGGGTCCGTGAGGTCGCTGAACTGACCACCCCTGACCAGGTGGTCTGGGTTGACGGGTCCGATCAGGAATGGCGTCGCCTCACCGATGAACTGGTCGAGGCCGGCACCCTCATCCGGCTCAATCCCGAGAAGAAACCGAACTCCTTCTATGCCCGGACCGACCCGACGGACGTCGCCCGGGTCGAGGAGCGGACGTTCATCTGTTCCGTGGACGAAGCGGACGCCGGCCCGACCAACAACTGGATGGCGCCGGCCGAGATGAAGCGGACGATGACCGATCTGTACCGCGGTTCGATGCGCGGTCGCACGATGTACGTCATTCCGTTCGTGATGGGTCCGGTCGAGGCCGAGAAGCCCATGTTCGGTGTCGAGATCACCGACAGCCCGTACGTGGTCGCCTCCATGCGGATCATGACCCGGATGGGTGCCAAGATCCTGGAGGCGATGGGTGACGACGCGGACTTCGTCCGCGCCCTGCACTCCATCGGCGCCCCGCTGGCCCCCGGCCAGCAGGACGTGGCCTGGCCGTGCAACGAGACCAAGTACATCTCGCACTTCCCGGAGACCCGGGAGATCTGGTCCTACGGCTCCGGCTACGGCGGCAACTCGCTGCTCGGCAAGAAGTGCTACTCGCTGCGGATCGCCAGCGTGATGGGGCGCGACGAGGGCTGGCTCGCCGAGCACATGCTGATCCTCAAGATCACCTCCCCGGAGGGCAAGGTCTACCACATCGCCGGCGCCTTTCCGTCGGCCTGCGGCAAGACCAACCTGGCCATGCTGGAGCCGACCATCCCGGGCTGGAAGGTCGAGACCATCGGTGACGACATCGCCTGGATGCGGTTCGGCCCGGACGGCCGCCTCTACGCGGTCAACCCGGAGTTCGGCCTGTTCGGCGTGGCGCCCGGCACCGACTGGAAGACCAACGCCAACGCCATGCGGACCCTGGACAAGGGCAACTCCATCTTCACCAACGTCGCGCTGACCGACGACGGTGACATCTGGTGGGAGGGCATGGGCGAGCCGCCGGCGCACCTGATCGACTGGAAGGGCAACGACTGGACGCCGGAGAGCGAGAGCCTCTCCTCGCACGCGAACAGCCGGTTCTGCACCCCGATCGCCCAGTGCCCGATTCTCGCCGAGGACTACTACGACCCCAACGGCGTACCGATCGACGCGATCCTGTTCGGTGGCCGGCGGCGGGACACCGTACCGCTGGTGACCGAGGCCCGGGACTGGGTGCACGGTGTCTACATGGGTGCCACCCTCTCCTCGGAGACCACCGCCGCCGCCTCCGGTGCGGTCGGTGTGGTCCGTCGTGACCCGATGGCGATGCTGCCGTTCATCGGCTACCACGGTGGCGACTACTTCCGGCACTGGATCGAGATGGGCAAGGGCGCCAACGGCGACGAGTCGAAGCTGCCCAAGGTCTACTACGTCAACTGGTTCCGCAAGGACCCCGACGGCAACTTCCTGTGGCCCGGATTCGGCGAGAACTCCCGGGTGCTCAAGTGGGTCATCGAGCGGATCGAGGGTCGGGCGGAGGCCGTCGAGACGCCGATCGGCATGGTCCCGACGCTGGACTCCCTCGACGTCGAGGGCCTGGACATGACCCCGGAGGACGTCCGGATCGCCCTCAAGGTCGACCCGGACGAGTGGCGCAACGAGCTGCCGATGGTCACCGAGTGGTTCGAGAAGTTCGGTGACAAGCTGCCCGGTGTGCTCTGGGCCGAGCTGGACGCCCTGCGGGCCCGACTCGACGCGGAACAGTCGCCGCGCGGGGTGTGATCGACGCCGGATCCGAGGCATGATCGGATCCCATGAGGACGGCCGCCGAGACCGAGGTCCGGCGGCCGTCCGCCGTCCGGGCCATGACCGTGCTGCTCGCCGTGACCGCTGCGGCCACCGTCGTGGTCGAGGTGCTCAACTGGTGGTACGCCCCGGAGCAGGGCTTCGGGCTGGCGGTACGCACCGGCTGGGCGATGCTGCGGACGATCGGCTTCCTGCTGCTGATCGGTCACGTACGACGAGGGCGTACGGTGGCCCGCCCGCTCGGCCTGATCCTCGCCGTCACGACCGTCTTCGCGGTCGGTCGGCTGATCGTGCCCCGGCACGGCGTGCCACCACTGCCCGGTCTGCTCGGGTTCGCCCTGCTCACCGCGCTGTGTGTCGCCGTGGTCTGGCTGCTGTACCGCTCCCCGGCCATCGCCGGCCACCTGGTGCGGCACCGGCCCCGCCTGGTCATCGAGCGCTCCGGCATCTTCTGGCGGGAAATGCCACCACGTCGACCGGAGGCCAATGCCTGGCTGCTGACCAGCCGGGTCGCCGCGTTCACCTACAGCCCGCTGATGCTCGTACCGGCGCTGGTGGCCGTCGCGGAGATCCTCGACGGCCGGCCGTTCGCCCTGCCCGCGGTGCTGTTCTGGTTGGCGGCGGGGATCGCCACCAGCTACCTGGTGCTGTTCTGCACCGCGTTCCTGATGCGCGGCAAGCGCTGGGCGGGCATCCTGCTCGTGGTGATCACCGTGATCGTGCTCGCGGTGGACCTTCCGCTGTGCTGGTGGTTACTCGGAGTGGATGGCCTGATCCGCGACGGCACGCCGCTTGTCGCCGCGGCGATCCTCGCCCTCTACGGCGTACGCCGTGCCTCCACCGCCGCGCCCGCGTCCTGAGCTGGGGCGATTCGACCGGGTCTCGGAGGCTCGGTGCGGTATCTGCCACCGGCACGCTCTCCTGCGCGCGGGCTCGCTACTCTGCAAGTGATGACTCTGCGGAAACTTCTCTACTCCGTCTACGAGCGGCGGCTGACGGCCAAGCTCGCGGGCCGTCCGGTGCCCCGCCATGTGGGCGTGATGTGCGACGGTAACCGCAGGTGGGCCCGGGAGATGGGCTTCGTCGACCCGAACGACGGGCATCGGATGGGCGCCGAGCGGATCAAGGAGCTGCTGCGCTGGTGCGATGCGGCCGGGGTGGGGCATGTGACGCTCTTTCTGCTCTCCACCGACAACCTCTCCCGCTCGGCGACGGAACTGGATCCGCTGCTCCAGATCATCGAGGATCTGACCACCGAGCTGGCCGAGGCGGGTAACCCCTGGCGGCTGCGGATGGTGGGCGCGCTCGACGTGCTGCCGGCGCACCACGCGGCCGCGCTCAAGGCCGCCGAGGAGCGGACCCGGGACCGCAGCGGCGGCGCTCAGGTCAACATCGCCGTCGGGTACGGGGGACGCCGGGAGATCGCCGACGCGGTCCGCTCGCTGCTGCTGGAGCACGCGGCCAACGGCGGCACGCTGGAGGAACTGGCCGGTTCCCTCGACGTCGACGACATCTCCGAGCACCTCTACACCCGCGGCCTGCCGGACCCGGATCTGATCATCCGGACCAGCGGGGAGCAGCGACTGTCCGGCTTCATGCTCTGGCAGTCGGCACACTCGGAGTTCTACTTCTGCGAACTCAACTGGCCGGACTTCCGCCGGGTCGACTTCCTCCGCGCACTGCGCTCGTACGCCACCCGTCAGCGCCGCTTCGGGGCCTGACCGGGGCGGCCTTTTCGCCGGGCCGTCAGGTCAGGTGGTGGGTGGCCTCGGTGAGGAAGTCACCCAGGGCGGCCGGCGAGTCGATGGTCAGGTCGGCGGCCTCGGCGACCTCGGCACCGGTCTCCGGGTTGGCGACGGCGACGCAGACTCCCATGAAGTCGGCATCGGCGGCGGCACGGGCCCGCAGCGCGGCGAACGCCTTGATGTCGGAGACGTCGTCGCCGAAGTACCAGGCGCCACCCGCGTCCTGCACCAGTTCGTCGATGACCATGCCCTTGTCCCGGTCGACCGGCGGCTTGACCTCCAGCACCATCCGGCCGATCTGCACCCGCAGCCCGAGGCGTTCGGCCTGGGCCCGACCCCACTGTTCGACCGTGTCCGCCAGCTGCGGCGCGGTACGCCAGTGCAGGGCCACCGACAGCCGCTTGTACTCCACCAGGGCCTGCGCCGGAAGCTCGGCCCGGGCCCGGTCGGCGAGCTCGCTCATGGTGGGCACGAAGGGCAGGGCGGCCGGCTCGGTGACCGTCTCGCCGCCGGAGTGGCTGTGCTCCAGGCCGTACAGGCCGTAGAGGTCCACGCCGCTTAGCCCGTCGAAGTGCTCCCGCAGGAACTCGACGGGCCGGGCGGAGACGATCGCGATCCGCCGTACCACCGGGGCCAGCGCCTCGATGGCGGCCAGCACCTTCGGCGCGGGCTGCACTTTTGTCGGGTCGTCGGCGACCGGCGCGAGTGTGCCGTCGAAGTCGAAGAAGAGCACGGTCTCGCCGGCCCGGTCGGCGGTGATTCGCCAGGCATGGTCGGCATTCAACGGGATCTTCGGCTGTTGGTCGCCCAGATTCAACGGTGGCACGCGCCACAGCGTACCCCGGCTCTTGGCGATCAATCCTGGCCCGAGTCGGCTCGTTTGGCCCTTGCGCTCAGCGTTCGGCGGCTCCCCGTCCTCGGCGGCCGAACGGCAATACGGCCGCCTCCTGACCGTGACTGAGCAGGTAGCCCTCCACGAATCCGGCGTTGCGGTCGCCGGTGTGCGCCTCGATCTCCCGGAGCCGCTCGACCAGGAACTCGGTGAGGGCGGTGACCCGGTCGTTGAGCCGCTCGTGCAGCTCAGCGATCACGGCCAGGACGATCGCGGTGCTCGCGGCGACGAGCGCGACGAGGTTGACGAGCAGCGGAAGCTGCCCGCCGTCGAGGGCCAGGGTCACCGCGTTGCCGGTGACGCAGAGTGTCACCGAGACTGTCGCGACCACGACTGCCGACCATTTCAGGGTCATGAAAGACCCTCCTTCTGTCCCGCAGGGCTGGGTTCGGCCTTGTCCCGTCCCCCCGCCGACGACGAGCCCAAGCAGTACAGATACGGACGCTAGCGTGCCCGATCCCGCCCCGAAGCGAAACGAATGAGGCTGACCTGCTGTTCTTTCGCCATCTGAGAACTAGCTGGCAGCTTCCCCTCGCTTTCGGACACCTGTCGGCAGGGTCGGCCGGTATGCGAGGTAACGGATGGTTTCTCTGATGTGGAACTTCTCCGCGTCCGAGACGTCGGGGTCGACCAGGCGGCGGAGCAGCGCCTCGACGTCGGGGTCCATCGGCGGGGGCGTCGAGGTGGACCGGTGTCGGGCGGAGGTCCGATCCCAGCCGAGTGCCGCGAAGGCCGGCGTCGGGTCGAGACCGAGGCCTTCGCAGAACGCCACCACCCGCTCGGCCTCGGGGTCACTGGCCCAGTCGCCGCGTACCCAGCGGTTGATCGTCTGCCGTGAGACGCCGGTACGCCGGGAGACCTCGGTGCCGCTCCATGCCCGGGTGGCACGGGCCTCGTCGAGGGCCCGTCGGACGAAGGTGGCGAAGGCGATCTTCCGTGCATTGGCGGTCTCGGTCACCTCGTGACCGTACGACCGTTGGACCTGAATAGGCGTCCTCGGCACGCCTTTGTCACGCTTACGTGACGCCGATGCTGACTGGTCAATCAGGGTTCCGACATTCTTCCTGAGGGGTGTCACCTGGGCAGGATAGATGTACGTAGGTGCGGGGGCAAACGCACGAAAAGCTGATACTGTCACGCCCATGGGACAACCTACGGTGTGTCACGTGCATGAGACGATAAGTGCTCACCTGCGTCACGCGCCCGATGCGCGGGAGGTGCGGTGACCGAACTCGCAACCCGTGCGCAGGCCTTCGGCCTGATCGCGGAGGGTGTCGCCGCAGGGCTCAGCGCGCCCTGGCGTCTTTACCTGGCTCGGGGCTGTCGCTACCTCTCGCTCAGTGTCGGCGACCGGACCGAGTGGAACGCCTGGCGGACCCACCTCGGCTGCCCGGAACTGAGCGTCCGGGTCTATGACGCCGGTGGCGAGATCCGCCGGTCGTCGGTGGCCGAAGTGGTCCTGGACGGCTGCCGGATCAGCGTCGAACTGGTCGAGGAGGTCGGCACCGACGACCTCGACCGCCTGCTGATGACCGACCCGACCACCGTCGAGCCGGAGGAGCGATGAGCAACGTGCGAGGCACCGGAGCGGCCGGATGAGTCCCTTCCTCGCGATCTTCCTGGTGCTCGTGCTCGCGGCGACGAGCTACGCGGCCGGACGGCTGCACGGGCAGCTCAGCTACCGCATCGGCTACCGCTTCGGCTATCGGCAGGGCTACTTCGACGGTGACCGTGGCGCCTGGAACCGCAGGCGGCGCGACGCCCAGGCCGCGATCGCCACCGCCCTGGCGGTCACCGGGCCGGCCAACGCCCGGGTGCCGGCCGCCGTGGCTCAGCCCGGCACCACGTACACCGGATCGTCGTTCACGACGCCGACCGCCTCGGTAACCGGGCGGCACCCGACCGGCACGCTCGTGCGACGAACCGGCTGAGACCGGTCGACGGGCTCGCGGGCCCGTCCACAAACGCGGCGTACCGCTCGATGGGCGTGTGCCGCGCGGGATCACGGCCAGACCGGTGGCGGTGGTCCCACCGGCCGGGGTGCGCGCAGGGGGCATGCATCCCGGCCGGTTCACCCCGCCCGGCGCAGGCTCGTCACCGGTGGACGTTCTGAATCATGCTCTAGCCGGGACGGGTGCGGGGAGCTAGCGTCTAGGCATGGCGCGGGATTGTCCCGAGCCAGCCGGCCCGCCCGGCCTGCGACCTCGCGCACGGGGCCCGCATCCGACCCCGTGTCCGTCGGGCACCGGAGGAGGCGGACCGCGGGTGGCCGGGTGCCCATCCGCCGGAGCAGGCCTGTGACCACTCGCCGTACGACCGCCGGGGCCGACCAGAGCCCGGCCGCGACTGCCACGACCCGCCGCACCACCCGGAGCCGCCGCACCGCGGCTACCGCGTCGGCCGACACCAGGGAGCCCCGACCAGCGGGGCAATCCTTCGTCCTGGACACCTCAGTCCTGCTCAGCGACCCGGCGGCGTTCCACCGCTTCGCCGAGCACGAGGTGGTGCTGCCGCTGGTGGTGATCTCCGAATTGGAGGGCAAGCGACACCATCCCGAGCTGGGCTGGTTCGCCCGGAAATCGCTGCGCATGTTGGACGAGCTGCGCGTACGTCACGGGCGGCTGGACCGTCCGGTGCCCGCCAACGACGACGGTGGCACGCTGCGCGTGGAGCTCAACCACACCGACGACGGCGTGCTGCCACCGGGCTTCCGTAACGAGTCCAACGATGCCCGGATCCTCTCCGTCGCGTTGAACCTCGCCGCCGAAGGGCGGGAGGTGACGCTTGTCAGCAAGGACATGCCGCTGCGGGTCAAGGCCGCCTCGGTCGGGCTACGGGCCGACGAGTACCGGCACGGCCAGGCGAGCGACCCGACCTGGACGGGGATGGCCGAACTGGATCTGGCCGAGGAGGACATCGCCCGGCTCTACGGCGGGGAGAGCATCGACGTGGACGCCGCTGCCGGCCTGCCGTGTCACACCGGCCTGGTGTTGCACTCCACCCGGGGGTCGGCCCTCGGTCGGGTGCTGCCGGACAAGACCGTCCGACTGGTCCGTGGTGACCGGGAGGCGTTCGGCGTGCACGGCCGCTCCGCCGAGCAGCGGATCGCACTCGATCTGCTGCTCGACGAGTCGATCGGCATCGTCTCGCTCGGTGGCCGGGCCGGCACCGGCAAGTCGGCCCTGGCGCTCTGCGCCGGACTGGAGGCGGTGATGGAGCGCCGCCGGCACAAGAAGGTGATCGTCTTCCGCCCGCTGTACGCCGTCGGCGGCCAGGAACTCGGCTACCTGCCGGGCTCCGAGTCGGAGAAGATGTCGCCCTGGGCACAGGCGGTCTTCGACACGCTCGGCGCGGTGGTGCACGAGAACGTGCTGGAGGAGGTCACCTCGCGGGGTCTGCTGGAGGTGCTGCCGCTGACCCACATCCGCGGGCGCAGCCTGCACGACGCCTTCGTCATCGTCGACGAGGCTCAGTCACTGGAGCGTGGCGTCCTGCTGACGGTGCTCTCCCGGATCGGTCAGGGATCCCGGGTGGTGCTCACCCACGATGTCGCGCAGCGGGACAACCTGCGGGTCGGTCGGCACGACGGCGTCACCGCGGTAATCGAGGCACTGAAGGGTCATCAGCTCTTCGCGCATGTCACGCTCAGCCGTTCGGAGCGATCTCCGATCGCGGCGATGGTGACCGATCTGCTGGAGGACATCCCGCAATGATGAGCCTTTAGGGCGTATTCCCACCTATTTTTTGAGTGACGCACGTCACAATTGAGTCTGGTCGTTTCCCATCGGCCTCACTGTGCGCGATGGTGTCCCACGGGCGCCCACGCACCGCGCGCATCAATGGTGGCGGTTCGCCACTCCCACCAGGGAGCGGACAGCCACCAGGCGTGACGCGGTGTGGCTACGGTGACCGGCAAGCCGGTCGCGGGCGCTCGCGGTGTGCTTCGGCCCAGTGGGTCGGTCGCTCCGCGTCCCTGACCCCGACGAAGGGATCACCACGTGAGTCGGCTGTGGAGCCGGTTCGCCGCCCGTGGCGTTGCTGTCGTGCTGCTCTCCGGGGGCGTTGCCGGCGGCTTCTACCTCAGCGATGACCGCCAGACGCCGCGCCCGGATCCGGGCGCGCAGGTGGCCGGCAGTGTCACCCAGATCGACGTCGACTACCGGCAGGAGCAGCAGGTCTCCCGCCAGGTGCGGGCCGCTCGCCAGCAGGCCGTCGAGACCCGCAAGCGGGCCCGCGCCGCCGCCGAGAAGGCCCGCAAGGCCGAAGAGGCGGCACGCAAGAAGGCCGCCGAGGAGAAGGCCGCCAAGGAGGCCGCCGCTCGGGCCCGGGCCCTCAAGCCGTACGACGGGCCGATCCCGGAGTCCTGCGCGGAGTACAGCGGGAACCGGAAGACCGGCTGCGCCCTCATGATCGACGCTGGCTTCAAGATCGATCAGTTCCCCTGTCTGGACAAGCTCTGGACCAAGGAGAGCGGCTGGAACCCCCGGGCGCACAACAACTCCTCCGGGGCACACGGCATCCCGCAGGCGCGCCCGGGCAACAAGATGGCCACGGTCGGCTCGGACTGGGAGACCAACCCCGTCACGCAGATCAAGTGGGGACTGGGCTACATCAAGGGTCGCTACGGCACCCCGTGCAGCGCCTGGAACCACTCGCAGAACACCGGCTGGTACTGACCTGTCAACGCATCGGCGGGAACGAGGACGGACTCCTCGTTCCCGCCGATGCGCGTTGACAGACCTGCAGTCGGGTCCGATGCGGAAGCGTCGAACCCTGAGGCGCTCGACCTCGACCTCCGGTGCCGTCATCCTGACCTGATGGATCAACTTCCCACCACCAGTCTCGTGCTGGTGCACCCCGGACCGGGCTGGGACCACTCCCAGCCGTTGGCGGCACAGCGCAATGCCGCAGGCCATTTCGCCTGGATCAGGCGTCAGGTCGACGCCGGCACGGCGGTGGTCGCCGGTCCGATCTGGCGGCATGACGAGCGACTGACCGGCGATCTCGTCGGTGTCCTGGTCCTCGCCCTGCCGCCAGGCAAGGCCGCCGATCTGACCGCGACCGATCCGGCCGTCATCGGCGGCCAGCTCACCATGACCACGCACCCGTACCACCAGGTCCAGCCCCGGTGAAAGCACGGGTAGCCGCTGCGGCCGGCTACCCGTGGCGTACTCCGTCACCGGTGTTCGGCAGCGGCACCGGACCAGGTGAATGCGCTGCCGGCGTGGATCCGAGGCGACCGAAAGTGGCGGCTGCGGGCGTTTGCTGATAGCTGTTGACGGGTGAGCCTGCACCCTGTCAATGGCGACCCGCACCGGTTCGGCACCGAGGCCTTCTACTCGTCCATCGGCCGTGCCTTCGTCGCCATGTGCGCCGTGGTGCCGGTGCTCTTCCTGATCGAGGGCCTCGACCAGTGGCTCGGCGCCGGCTTCGACGCCGCAGCCGGCATCATCCCGCAGCGCATCGAAGGGCTGGACGGTGTCTTCTTCTCACCGTTCCTGCATCACGGCTTCGAGCATCTCTACAGCAACAGCATCCCGCTGATCCTTCTCGGCACCTTCGTGCTGGCCGCCGGTGCCCGACGGTTCCTCTGGTCCACGCTGGTGATCGTGCTGGCCAGTGGCCTGGGTGTCTGGTTCACCGGGTCGCCCAACACGATCGTCGTCGGGGCGAGCGGGGTCATCTTCGGCTATCTCGGCATCCTGCTGACCCGGGGCATCTTCGAGCGAAGCTGGTGGAACTTCGCCGTCTTCCTGCTGGTCGGCCTCCTCTACGGCGGCCAACTGGCGGGCGTCCTGCCGACCGACGAACGGATCTCCTGGCAGGGCCATCTGTTCGGCCTGCTGGGCGGCATCGTGGCGGCGATCATCTTCCGTCGCCGCCGGCCCGAGTTGGACGATCCGTACGGCTCGACGTCGCCGATGACCATGCCCTGAGTCGTACGCCTCAGGACGGCCGTCGGCGGCTGGGCGGCACGCGGAGTCGGCTGCCCAGCGTGGCCACGGCGACGGCGACCAGGGTGAGCAGCGCGCCGAGGACGGTTCTCAGGCCCGGCTGCGACGCGGCCGTCGGAAGCAGCATGTCGAGCAGCACCGCGCCGATGACCTGACCGGCGATGGTTGCCAACCCGAGCACGAGTACGCCGATGAGGCGGACCACCGACGCGGCGATCGCGATGAACATCACGCCGACCAGCCCGCCCAGGTAGAGCCACGGTTCCGTCGGCAGGCTGCCTGCGGGTGCCCCGCGCACCACGACGCTGACGGCGAACGCGACCAGCAGGACACTCGTGCCAGCGGCGAAGTTCACCCCCGTCGCGGTCAACGTGCTGCCGGAGACCACCCGGACCCAACCGTTCACCGCCTGCTGCCAGGCGACCGCGACCCCGGCGACCAGCGGCAGCAGGGTCAGTCCGAGCGCGGCCGGCTCCAGTCCCCGGCCACCGACGGCCAGCAGCACCGCCGCCACGGTCAGCAGCGCGCCCGCCAGCCGGGCACCGGTCACCGGCTGGCGACCGCCCGGGCCGACGCCCGCCCGGTCGACCACGAGGCTGCTCGCCGACTGGCCGGCGACCACCGCCACCGTGAACACGGCCACGCCGAGGGTGCCGACGGTGGCTCCCTGCGTGAACACCAGCAGCGCGCCACACGCCCCGCCGATGCACTGCCACGGGCGGATGGTGCCCGCGCCCAGGGCGGTGCGCAGCGCGCTCAGCCCCTGCCGCCCGCTACGGGTGGCGGGGATCAGCATCGACAGCAGCAGCAGGCCCACCCCGAAGGAGATGGTCGCCGCGGCGAGGCCGTCGTCGAGGCGTACGCCCAACTCGCCGTTGATGCGCGACTGGACGGCCACCGCCATGCCGGCGACGGCCGCCAGTGCCACCGCGCCGGCCCGGCGTCCCGCCGACGTCGCCGTCCGGGGCGCCGTGCCGGCCATGCTCACGCCGCCGCCTCGCTCCGCCCGCGAGCGGTACGAGGCGGCCGGTCACCGTGCCTGAAGGTCCGCTCGCCGTACCCGCTCACGCCTGCTCGGCCAGCGGCCGGCCGTCGAAGTCGACCGCCGAGTAGAGCGCCAACTTCTCCAACCGGTGGTACGAGTCGATCACCCGGATCGTGCCGCTCTTCGAGCGCATGACGATCGACTGGGTGTACGCCCCGCCGGCCCGGTAGCGCACCCCGCGCAGCAGGTCGCCGGAGGTGACGCCGGTGGCCACGAAGAAGCAGTTGTCGCCGGTGACCAGGTCGTCGGTGGTGAGCACCCGGTCCAGGTCGTGCCCGGCAGCCAGCGCCTTCTCCCGTTCGGCCTCGTCCTGGGGCCAGAGCTTGGCCTGCATCATCCCGCCCATGCACTTCAACGCGCAGGCGGCGGTGATCCCCTCGGGGGTGCCGCCGATGCCCATCAGGACGTCGACGTCGGACTCCCCACGGGCCGCGGCGATGGCACCGGCGATGTCGCCGTCGGAGATGAACCGGATGCCGGCACCCGCTCGGCGGATGTCGTCGACCAGGCCGTCGTGGCGGGACCGGTCGAGCACACAGACCGTCACCTCGGAGACGCTGGTGCCCTTGACCTTGGCGATCCGGCGCAGGTTCTCGGCGACACCGGCGTTGATGTCGACGACGTCGGCGTAGGCCGGCCCGACGGCGAGTTTCTCCATGTAGAAGACCGCACTCGGGTCGAACATCGCACCCCGCTCGGCGACCGCGAGCACCGCCAGGGCGTTCGGCATCCCCTTGCTCATCAGCGTGGTGCCGTCGATCGGGTCGACCGCGACGTCCACCTCGGGTCCGGTGCCGTCACCGACCTCTTCCCCGTTGAAGAGCATCGGCGCGTTGTCCTTCTCGCCTTCGCCGATCACCACGATCCCGCGCATCGGGATCGAGTTGATCAGCTTGCGCATCGCGTCGACGGCGGCGCCGTCGCCGCCCTCCTTGTCGCCCCGACCGACCCACCGGCCGGCAGCCATGGCTGCGGCCTCGGTGACCCGGACGAGGTCGAGAGCGAGGTTGCGGTCGAGGTCTTGTGGGGTACGGGTCCTGGTGGTCGTCATCTGAACGGCTCCTCCTCGCGGCGGTGCGGGGTTGACCGGGCCGACGGTGGGCAGCTGCCGGCTTCGTTCCTGATCCTCACACGATGGCGGACGCGGAGCCGGGGCGGGGCGGTGATGGGCCGGATACCGCCGGTCGGGCAACTGCCAGAATGGCGGGGTGGAACCCGCACCGCATGCCGACCGTGAACCCGCAGACCAGACACCGGGTGATGACCTGCCGACCGCCGATCGCAGCGGTGGCCCGGGCACCCCGCAGCCCTTGCCGGGCCCGTCGGCGGGTGCCGCGAAGCCGGCCTCCACCCGCTCGCCGCGTGACATGGCGATTTCGCTGCTGGTGCTGCTGGTCCCGATCGCCCTGCTGCTCGCCTTCTACCGGGGTTTCCTCGGCGGTGACCAGCCGACCTCCGTCGACCCGACACCCGCTTTCGAGCAGGCGCGGGCGGCCGCGGAGTTCCCGGTGAGCGAGCCGTCCGGGCTGGGCGAGGGCTGGCGGACCGTGCGGGCCTCGTACCGCGCGGTCGAGGGCGGGGCCACCCTGCGGGTGGGATATGTCACTCCGGAAGGGCGCGGCCTGCAGTTGGTGCAGAGCAACGTGCCGCCGGAGCAGTTGCTCCCCACCGAGCTGACCGAACGGGGACAGCCGCAGGGGCAGGCCGATCTCGGTGGCGGCACCTGGCAGCGGTACACCGCGCGGGGCAACGAGCAGGCACTGGTGCTGCTCCAGCCGGAACGCACCGTGATCGTGATCGGCGACGCCCGGGACAACGAGCTGCGGGAGATGGCCAGCGCGGTGGACTGAATTTATGGTCCCCGAAATGTCCCTCCGATCCGTTACGCTCCCGGTCGTTCGTTTGTCGGACGGATCTGACCCGTCCGGTTTTCCGAGTTTGAGAAGAGATTGTCTGTGAACATTCGACGCTGGAGCGTGGGCGTTGTCGCTGCCGCGCTGCTCGTTCCCGGCGTGGCCGCCTGCAACTCCGGCGCCACCGACTCGTCCACCGCGTCGGGCTCCTCCGCTGCCGTCCCGAAGGACCCGAAGGAGGCGCTTGTCGCCTCCACCAAGGGGCTGGCCGAGGGCAACTTCTCCTTCACCGTCGCCTCCGAGTCGATCAGCGGCAGCGGCAGCATCCACAAGCCGAGCAACAGCGCTCAGATGGCCATGAAGGCCGGTGACGAGACCTTCACCATGGAGTTCGACGTCATCCAGATCGACTCCGAGACCTGGGTGAAGATGGACCTGGGCGAGCTGCTCGCCGGGCTGCCCGGCATGGCGGAGATGAAGGACAAGTACCAGTACATCGACGCCGCCAAGGCCGGCGACGCCAAGAACCTCGACATGCTCAAGGACGGCAGCGACCCGGCCAACGCCGCCGAGATGTTCAAGGGGCTGTCGGATGTGCAGGAGACCGGGCCGGGCACGTACAGCGGCAAGGTCGACATGACTGCGGCGACGGACTCGGTCGCCGCCGACGAGGACATGATCAAGGCGCTGGGCGACCAGGCCAAGCAGATCCCGTTCACCGCGAAGCTCGACGACCAGGGTCGGCTGATCGAGCTGGTCATCTCCGTCCCCGCCGCCGGTGACACCAAGGCGCAGGACGTCACGATCAAGTACGCCGACTACGGCGCGGCCAAGGCCGCCCAGAAGCCGCCGGCGGACCAGGTCGTCGAGGCCAACGAGCAGACGTACGAGATGTTCAAGTAGGTCTGACCGGTCATCACCCGAACGGGGGCGGATTCGTTCCGCCCCCGTTCGGCGTTCTCCGCCCACCGGCGGGTGGCGGCAGCCGAGGTGATTGCCCGACGGGCCGGCAGGGAACAGAGGAAGACAGCCTCCGGCGCGCGAGATGCGTCGGGTGACCCTGCTGGGAGACACCGATGACCGTACGACGACTGAGCGCCGGCCTGATGGCCGCCGCGTTGCTTACGCCCGGAGTCGCCGCCTGCACCGGCGACAGCACGGCCGGGCCCACCGGCACGCCGTCCGCCAGCGCCACCGCGAGCGGTGCGGCAGGTGACGCCGACGCCAAGCAGGCGTTGCTGGACTCGACCCGGGAGATCAGCAACGGCAACTTCCGGTTCCGGATGTCCGGTGTCGGCTCCACCGCCGAGGGGCAGGTGCACCAGCCGAGCCAGAGCGCCCAGATGCGGGTGAACATCGGCGAACCGACCGACGACCTCGCGATGACCCTCGACCTCATCCACGCCAAGCCGGACAGCTGGGTCAAGCTGGATCTTCAGGGCGCGGCCGCGTCCAGCGTGCCGGGGCGGGACAAGCTCAGCCTCGGCAAGTACCAGCACCTCGACCAGACCCGCATCCAGGGCAACCGCAACCTCGGCTTCGACTTCGAGAAGGTCGACCCGGCCGGCAGCGCGGTGCTCACCCAGGCCGTCACCGAGGTACGCCGTACCGGCGACGGGGCGTACGCCGGCACCATCGACCTGTCGAAGGCCGCCGAGGCGGGATCGCTCGACCAGAGCATGATCACGGCGCTCGGCGCGCAGGCGAACTCGGTGCCGTTCACCGCCACCACCGACGCGCAGGGCCGGCTCACCGAGCTGGTCCTCCAGGTTCCCGGCACGGGTGAGGCGGCGGCCCAGGAGATCCGGGTGACGTACAGCGACTACGGCAACGCCACCGCCGCCCAGAAGCCTCCGGCCGACCAGGTCGTCGAGGCCCCGCCGGAGCTGTACAACCTGTTCAACTGAGCCAGATCGCGCGGCGGGGGCCAGGGGTCCCCGCCGCGTCGTGCGGGTGCGGCGCTCAGCCGGTGGGGTCCTGCCGGGTGGCGTCGATGCGGGCACGGGCCCCGTCGAGCCAACGCTGGCAGATCACCGCGAGTTCCTCGCCCCGCTCCCAGAGCGCCAGCGACTCCTCCAGCGACGTGCCGCCGGCCTCCAGCTGTTCCACCACCGACGCGAGTTCGGCGCGGGCCTGTTCGTAGTTGAGCGGTACGTCCTTCGTCTGCTCGCTCATCGGAGCATCTCCTTGACCGATCGGCTTTCTGACCCGCGGTGCCTCTGTCGGTGATCACCGAGAGAGCGTCTGGGAGCCTACGGGGCGCTGACCGGGAACAGCGCCCGACTCGTCCGTCGGATTCGTTTTCCCGCCGGGCTGCGTGTCGTCGCCGCGTTCGCGCCCGATGAACGGCACGAGGCACGCGATCGCCACGGCCAGGACAAGCCGGGCGTTACCCCACACCACACCGCCCGGCAGCTCGGCGCCGATCGAGGTCACCGGAGCGATCATCACGATCGCCACCAGCACGGCCCAGGCCCGACGCTTCCAGACCGCGACACTGATCGGCAGGACGGCGGCCAGCACCAGCCAGACCTGGTGGTGAGTCCAGGAGACCGGAGAGAAGACCAGACCTGCGGCGCCGACGATCAGCGTCGCGGCCAGCAGGTTCTCCCGTCGGGACAGTCGGGTGGCCCGCACCAGGGCGATCACGACGATGACGCCTCCGAGCAGGAGGACGGTGCCGGACCGGATCGAGTCGGGCAGGTCCAGCCGGAGCAGCGCTCCGTTGAGTGACTGGTTCCCGCCGGTGGCGATGTTGCCGACCCGCTCGACGTCCAGCAGTTCCTTCGTCCAGTAGCGCACCGACTCGTCGAACAGAACCAGCCAGCCGAGCAGGGTGGCGACCACGAACGTGCCGAGCGCCTTCACGGCGGCCGCCCGTTGTCCGGCCAGCCAGAGGTACGGGATGAAGATCAGTGGGGTCAGCTTCAGCGCGGCGGCGAGCCCGGTGGCCACCCCCCGGTAGCGTTCGGGGACCACCTTCAACGCGTCGACCAGCACGAACAGGACCAGGAAGACGCTGATCTGCCCGAACCGCAGGTTGCTGCTGATGGGCGCGGAGAGGAAGAGGAGCAGGGTGACAGCCGCCATGGCCATGTCCCTGCGGATCCCCCACGTGCGGGCGGCGACGCCTGCCGTGATCTTCGCGATGGCCACCACCGCGGCAACCGTGAGGATCGTCCACCCGACCATCACCGCCGTGGTGTTCAAATGGCCGAGCGGCAGGAAGAGGAGCCCGGCGAGGGGCGGATAGGTGAAGGGGGCACCGGTGCCGGCGGCGGCGAAATCGTAGAGGCTGTCGCCCTCCAGCCAGGTCCTGACACCGCCGATGTAGACCTGAAGGTCGCTGAGCCGGTCCGCCCAGGGCCGGCTCAGGCCCGCCCAGGCCTGTGCGGCCGCCGCGACGCAGACCGCCACCCACATCAGCGGCACGAGAATTCGACCGAAGCCCACGGCCGGCCCGCCGGGGAGCTTGGCCTTTCTGTCGAGCACAGCAACTCCCTTCGGTGGGTGGGGCCCGGGCGTGGGGCGGGTCAGGAGGCGGCGGACTGTTTCGGCTCGCTGTGCTCTCTCCGGTCGGCAGCTGCGTCACCGTCGTCCGGCGTGGGTGTGGGGGTCGCGGCACGCTGCCGCTGCCGTCGCCGTCGCCACCACCGCTCGCCGAAGCTGACGATCGCGAAGGTGCCCAGCACGTACGCCCAGCCGATCAGCACGTCGATGACGTAGTGCTCGCCCGAGTAGACGAGGGTGAAGGTCATCGCCAGGGGATAGAGCAGCAGGATGGCGACGTAGCGCTTCCGGATGCGCCCGACGAAGAAGAGCACCACGAACAGGGCGAAGGCGGTGTGCAGCGAGGGGATGGCCGCCACCGGGTTCGAGGCCAGCTGGCCCAGCCGGATCAGACTGAACGCGCCGTGCATGCCGAACTCGGCCCCGCCGCGCAGGCTCAGGCGCTCCACCGGCTCCAGGTATCCGTGGACCGCCGCCCACCACGGGGGCGCGGCCGGGTACAGGAAGTACGTGATCAAGCCGGCCAGGCTGAGCACGAACCACCGCCGCATGAACGCCGCCCACCGAGGCCGTGCGGTGAGCCAGAGCGCGATGGCGACACCGAGCGCGACCACGAAGTGGGAGAAGTACACGTACGAGACGAGCACCTCCCACCACTGGACCCGGCTCGGGTCGTACAGCTCCTGCTGAAGCCAGACCGTCGGGACCTTGTCGTCGGTCAGCCACCCGAACATCCACAGGTCAGCGTTGATGAGCTCGGTGACGTGCGGCTCCCGGATGTTGTCCGCGAAACCACGGGAGAGGTTGTAGACCGTGAGCAGGGCGATCACCGGCAGCCAGTCCCGCGCGAAGGCCAGGTGCGACCGTACGGGCTGGTCGATGCGCCAGGCCACTGCGAGCGCCCACAACCAGAGGAAGGCGTACCCCGGATCGGTCGGCAGGCCGAACGCGAGACAGGCGGCCACCAGCAGGACCGCCCACGCCGCGACCGCACGACTGCGGGTGAGGGTGATCCGTCGACGCGGGCGGCGAGGTTGCGCACCGTGCCCCGTCGAGGTATCCGCTGCCTCCGCCTCCGTGGTGTCGTACGGCTGGTTGGTCATGGGGACGAAGCTTAACTACCTCGCGCGGTCTGCTCGGTCATGGGCCGTTGGCGTCGGGACCCGAGGTCGGGCTGTGCAGCCGGCGTCGAGGGCCGCGGTCAGGAGCCGGTCACCGTCACGGCGAGGTCACCGTCGGCGAGGCGTACGCGCAGGGCGTCGCCCTTCGCCACCTCGTCGGCCGCGCGTACGACGTGACCGTCGGCGCGCTGCACGATGGCGTACCCGCGGTCGAGGGTGGCGGCGGGGGAGAGCGCCCGCAGTCGGGCCAGGGTGTGCCGCAGGTCGTCGTCGGCGGCGGCGAGTCGGTGGCGCAGGTTGCGTTCGGCGCGCTGGCGCAGGGCGGCCAGATCGGCGGCCCGCTGCTCGACCATCACCTGCGGGCGGGCCAGCACCGGCCGGGACCGGAGCGCGTCGATGCGGTGGGTCTCCCGGTCGACGAGGTTGTGCACCGCCCGGTGCAGCCGGTGCCGGGCCTGGTTGATCAGCCGGATCTCCTCGGCCAGGTCGGGCACCACCCGCTTGGCGGCGTCGGTGGGCGTCGAGGCGCGTACGTCTGCCACGTAGTCGACGAGCGGCGCGTCCGTCTCGTGGCCGATCGCGCTGACCACCGGTGTGCGGCAGGCGAACACGGCCCGGCACAGCGCTTCGTCGGAGAAGGGCAGCAGGTCCTCGATGCCGCCGCCGCCCCGAGCCAGGATGATCACGTCGATACTCGGGTCGCTGTCCAGCACCTTGAGCGCGTCGATGATCTGCGGTACGGCGCCGGAACCCTGCACGGCGACGTTCACGGTGCGGAACTCCACCGCCGGCCAGCGGCGGCGGGCGTTGGTGAGCACGTCCCGCTCGGCGGCGCTGGCCCGGCCGGTGATCAGCCCGACGCGCTGCGGCAGGAACGGGGGGCGACGCTTGCGGGCCCGGTCGAACAACCCCTCGGCGGCGAGCAGCTTCTTGAGCTTTTCCAGCCGGGCCAGCAGCTCGCCCAGGCCCACCTGCCGGATCTCGTCGGCCCGCAGGCTCAGGGTGCCCCGGGCGGCGTAGAACTCCGGCTTGGCGTGCACCACGATCCGGGCACCCTCCCGCAGCTCGGGAGCGCCGGAGTCGAGCACGTCGCGGTTGGTCGTGACGGTGAGGCTCAACTCGGCCGACGGGTCACGCAGGGTCAGGAAGACTGTGCTGGCACCGGGCCGCCGACTGATCTGCGCCACCTGCCCGTCGACCCACACCCAACCCAGCCGGGCGACCCAGGCGCCGATCTTCTGGCTCACCACCCGCACCGGCCACGGCTCTTCCGAACTGCTGGCCCCCGTCCCCCCACCCACCCCATCACCCTAAACCCCCACCCACCCCACCCACCCACCCCATCGAGCCCCGTTGATCATGAGGTTGGCGGCAGCGTGGAGATCGAACACTGCCGCCAACCTCATGATCAACAGCTGCAGGCGGTGGGGGTCCGGGGGCGCGCGTAGGATGGGTGGGTGACTGAGGCTGGGACCGGTAAGCGCGTGCTTTTGGCCAAGCCCCGCGGTTACTGCGCGGGCGTCGACCGGGCGGTGCAGACCGTCGAGGAGGCACTCAAGCTCTACGGTGCGCCGATCTACGTGCGTAAGCAGATCGTGCACAACAAGCACGTGGTGCGGACGCTGGAGGCCAAGGGCGCGATCTTCGTGGAGGAGAACGAGGAGGTGCCCGAGGGCGCCACCGTGATCTTCTCGGCCCACGGGGTGGCCCCCGAGGTCTACGAGCAGGCCAAGGAGCGGTCGCTCAAGGCCATCGACGCGACCTGCCCGCTGGTGACCAAGGTGCACCAGGAGGCGAAGCGGTTCGCCGCCGAGGACTACGACATCCTGCTCATCGGTCACGAGGGCCACGAAGAGGTCATCGGCACCGCCGGCGAGGCCCCGGAGCACATCCAACTGGTGGACGGTCCGGAGGACGCCGACCGGATCACCGTGCGCGATCCGAACAAGGTCGTCTGGCTGTCGCAGACCACCCTGTCGGTGGACGAGACGATGGAGACCGTGGCCCGGCTCAAGAAGCGGCTGCCGATGCTCCAGTCGCCGCCCAGCGACGACATCTGCTACGCGACGAGCAACCGTCAGCACGTGGTCAAGGAGATCGCCGCCGAGTGTGACGTGGTGATCGTGGTCGGCTCGCGCAACTCGTCGAACTCCGTACGCCTGGTCGAGGTGGCCCTCGACGCGGGCGCCCGCGCCGGGCACCTGGTCGACTTCGCCCACGAGATCGACGACGCCTGGCTGGTCGGCGCGCAGACGGTCGGTCTGACCTCGGGCGCCAGCGTTCCCGACGAGTTGGTCCAGGAGGTGCTGACCCACCTCGCCGAGCGCGGCTACACCGACGTGGAGGAGGTGGTGACCGCCAACGAGCGACTCACCTTCTCGCTGCCGCAGGAACTCAAGCGCGACATGAAGGCCGCCGCGGCGGCCCGCGGCTGAGCGGACCGACCCGAGATGATGGAACGAATCAGCCTGCTACCACGTCAGAGTCAGGCATGAGGACCCTTCGGATCGCCGCCGCGGCGCTGATCGTCTGCACCGCGCTCGTCGCCTGCGCCGGTCAGGATGCCGGGGACGGCTCCGCCGCCCCGACGGGAGCGCCATCCGTGACCGATCTGCCCACCCCGGACCCGACCGGCGCCGTACCCCCGCCGGTCGACCCGGTGGACCCGACCGCCCCACTCACCAAGCCCGGCAAACGGCCGGGCGGCCCGCCGCAGCCGACGTCCACCAGCGAGATGACCCTGACCGGACGGATCGAGTCCGGCGTCGAGCCCGGTTGCCTGCTGCTCGACGGCTATCTGCTGCTCGGCGGCCCGCGCGAGGTGCTCACCGCCGGCGCGTCGGTGACGGTTACCGGTCGACCCGCACCCGGCCTGATGACCACCTGCCAGCAAGGCACCCCGTTCCAGGTCGAGACCGCCAAGCGCTCCTGAGTTAGCCGCCCGGCGACTGCCGGAGCCCGGTGGCCGGCGGCCTCACTGTCGTGGTCGGACGGCAGGATGCATTGATGCGTTTACGATCACTGCTCCTGCCGTTGGCGGGGCTGCTGGCCGCCGCACACGTGGTGGGCGTGCTCACGGCCGCACCTATCCTGCGCCACGCCGAGGTCCTCGCGGTGGCCGTGCTCCTGGCGTACGCGCTGCTCGTCGGTCTGTCGTCCCACCTGCCAGCGGGCGACCGCGCCACCGCGCGCTGGGCCCTGCCGGCCGGGCTCGTCGTGGTGGCCACCGACGCATGGCGGACGATGCCCGCCGACCCGGCCGACGGTGGCTACCGGTGGCAGGTTCTTGAGTCCGGTCCGCCGCCCGAGTTCACCGATGGACTGTGGACCGGGCTTGCGCTGACCTGGGCAGCACTGTTCTTCGTGCTGGTGCTGGCCGTCGTGAGCTGGCCGCAGACCGACCGCCGCCCGAGTGGACGGCTGGTGGTCGGGGTGCTGCTGAGCGCCGGGGCGGTGGTGGGGTACGCGGTGTTCCGGTTGGCGGGCCGCAACGGTGGGCAGCCCGGTGTGGTCGCCGCCGCGATGCTCGCGCCCCTCGCGTTGGCCCTCGCCGCCCTCCTGCTCGCTGCGCTACTCCTGCGTCAGGGTCGGCGACGGGCCGCCGGTGGCGCGATCCTGCTGGTGGTGGCCGCGCTGTGCCACATGGATGCGGCTCTCGCCCCGTACACACTGCTGCCGTTGTCCCCGAGTCGGGGGACTGTGTTCACCGGCGCTGTGGTTTCCCCGATCCTGGTCGTGGCGCCGGCCCTGGCCGTCGCCGCCGAGTTGACCGGATACCTGCTGCTCGTGGCGGGACTGCGTACCGACCGGACGGAGCGGGGTCGGGCAACGGGTGGACGACCGGAGCCGGTGCTCGGGTAGGCCAGGGGAGGGGCGCGGAACGCGTCGTGCCCGGGGGTGAACGGGCGGGAGCCCGCCTCCGGTAGATCCGGAGGCGGGCTCCCTGGTGCGGTGGTGGTGGGTCAGTTCACCGCGCCGATGTTGACCGCGCCGCGGCCGACGACCGCGCCTTCGCTGGTCACCACGGCCAGCTCACCGGAGAGCGTCCGGCCCGCGGGCGGGGCGGACTGGGCGGTCACCGTACCCGTGAGGGTGCCGGTGGCGCCGTGCGCGAGGGTGAGGCTGCTGCTCGACGCCGTCAGGGTGCCGAGCGCCGGGGAGGAGTACGAGTCCCGGTAGTCGTACGCGGTGCTGCCGCCCGCGCCGTCGACCGAGTACGCCTCCACGACGACCGTGTAGGTGCCGGCCGCCGGGTTGTTGAGGGTGACGAACTCCTCCGAGTCGCCGTCGGCGTTGTACGCCACCAGGGCACCGCCCCGGTAGACGAACAGGTCGAGGTCGGCGCTGGCGTTGGAGACGTTGCCGATGCGGGCGGTGAAGCTGGTGGCACCCGCCGGAACCACGACGGTGAACTCCTGCACGGCGAGTTCCACGATGGTCGGGCGCTCGGTGTGCGTGCTGGACAGCGAACCGCCCTGACCGGTGACCGTGACCGGGCCGAAGGTGTTCTTCAGCGACCAGGTCACCGGGGTCGGGGTGCCGGTGGTGACCGACGGCAGTTCGACCACGGCCGGCTCGACCGTGACGCCCTGCACCCGCGCCTGGATCTGGTACGGGTTGTTCAGCGACGGCGAGGTACGACGGGACTCCACCTCGATCTCCCAGATGCCGGGCATCGGGTTGGCGTAGTCACGCTCGAACGGGTTGCAGACCACCGTGCTGACGTGGTTGGTGAAGCACGCCAGGCTGGAGGTGCTCTCCACCGGAACGCCGTACGGGTTGATCGCGATGAAGCGGGTCTGCGACGCGGTGGCGATGCCGGAGAGGTTCACCTGCAGCGCACCGGCACCCGGCGGCACCGTCACGAAGTACGACGTGGTGTGGTTGCGGTCCACCGAGCCCTGCGCCGAGTAGGCGAAGTTGGGCTTCGCGACGTCGTTCGAGGCCACCACGACGGCGGAGAACTCGAAGTCGATCGTGTTGGTGGCCTTGTCGTCCACGGTGACGATGGCGCTGTGCGCGCCGGCCGTCTTCGGCTTGGCGGTGACCGTGATGGTGACGGTCTTGTTCAGCGGCAGGGTGACGTTCTTCGGCGCGGAGAAGGTGCCGTTGTTGCCACGCAGGCCGATCGAGTGCTTGATGTTGCCGGCCGGACCGCTGGTCCGGGTCAGCTTCACCTGGTACGACTTCGACTGGTTGATCTTGTGACCACCGTTGGCGGAGTCGCAGCGGTTGTAGATGCCGGTGCCCTGGTTCGGGGTGACCAGCTGACCGGAGAGCGGGGTGCAGACCGGCGCGTCAGCGGTGTACGAGCGGGTCTGGACGCCCTTGCGCAGCAGCTTCCAGGCACCCGGCACGTCGAACATGCCGTAGCCCTGACCGTAGGTCGGGGTGTCGGCGATCGGCTTGGCCGAGGTGTAGATCGCCCGACGCAGCGCCTCCGGGGTGACACCCAGGTGGTTCGCCTTGGCGGCCGAGAGCAGCAGCGCGGCGGCACCGGCGGCCTGCGGGGAGGCCATCGACGTACCGTTGAACATGCTGTAGCCCGGCGGCAGCGCGTAGCCGGCCTCGGCGACCGGGCCGCCGGCCTGCCAGACCGGGGTGGTGGAGATGGCCGAACCCGGCGCGGCGATGTTCGGCTTGGCGCCGCCGTCCTCACGCGGACCGCGCGAGGAGAAGTTGAACAGCGCGTTCTTCTTCTTGACCACCGAGCCGTAGTTGGCCAGCCAGGTGTCCTTGCTGACGCTCGCGGCCACGCTCACCACGTTGCTCGACGCCGACGGGTCGCCGATGGTGTTCACACCCGGGCCGGAGTTGCCGGCCGAGATGAACATCTGCACTCCGTAGGTGGTGATCAGGTTGTTGTAGAGGGTGGCGCGGGCGTTGTTGCCGTCGTTGAGCGCCGGCAGACCACCGATCGACATGTTGATGACGTCGACCCCACGGTTGATCACCAGATCGGCCATGCCGGTGGTGAGTGCGGCGTACGTGCAGCCGCCGCCCCAGGAGCAGGCACGGGAGGAAACGATCTTGGCGCCGGGGGCGGCACCGTTGAACGCGCTGTTGCCCATCATGCTGTTGGCGGCGGTGATGCCGGCCACGTGGGTGCCGTGCGCGCTCTCGATGATGCCGATGTTGACGTAGTCGACCAGACCCGGGCCACCGACCGGAGTGGTGTCGACGTTCTTGCGGTACTCGACCACGAACGACATCCGCTCCTTGACCGGAGTCGCCGGGTCGTCCGTGCCGAAGTAGCCGACGTCGAACTTCTCCTTGTACGGCCGCATCAGGGCCTCGTCGGTGAAGTCACCGTCCTGGTCGGTGTCGACCCAGACGTTGTTGGTCACCGGGTCGTACAGGACGCCCCACTGGTCGGTGCGGTCGCCGTCGCGGTTGACGTCACCGGCCGGCTCGCTGTTGTTCGTGATCGACTCACTGAACAGGTTGAACCGGTAGGTGCCCGCCGGTGCGGTCCAGGTGCGGCCGGCGAGGGTGAACGACGGGCCGGTCACCTGGTTGAGCATCGGGCGCCAGCTGGCGTCCTCCAGGGGGTCGGTGGCGGTGACCCAGTCGACGATCTTCCGCTCGCCCGTGGTGGTCTTCTGCAGCGCCGGGTGCTCCAGGTCCACACCGGAGTCCATGATGCCGATGGTGACGCCCCGGCCGTCCCACTTCTTGTTGGACTTGACGAACTTGACCGCACCGGTCTCGCCCGTCGGCATGTAGGGGTTGTCGGCGGGGGTCTTGATGCCCGGACCGCTGAGGGTGCTGCCCTGCTTGTCGCCCTTCTTGCCGCCCTGGACGATCTCCGGCTTGGGGTCGGGCAGCTGGATCTTCTCGTCCAGGTCGACGGCGGCGACGCCGGGCAGGGTGGCGGCCTTGACCGCCTTGCTGGTCGGCACCTTGGCCAGCACGTAACCGATGGTGTCGTAGCGCTCGGTGACCGCAGCGCCCAGATCCTTGAGGTCGTCGGCGACGTCCTTCGCCTTACCCTTGTCGGTGGCGACGATCATCGTGACGGTCGGGGCCTTCTTGGCCTCCGCCTCGGCGAGCAACTTGGCGTCGTGCTCGCCCAGGGCCTCGGCGGGGGTGACCTGGGCCGGGTCGGTTCCGGCAGGAGCGGCGCTCGCGGTGGCGGTACCGCCCACCACGGACACGGCGCCAGCCGCCATGACCGAGGCGAAGAGCGCGGCGGAGGTACGCCGGCTCAGGTTTCGGGGTCTACTCACGTTCTCTTTCCTCCAGAGAACTCAGGCGCCCTCAGATGCAGGGCACGCGTGAGCGAAATCCTTCGCGGTGTCGACCGTCAATGTCACTACCGACAGGTACGTTGTGACCATCTCGTGATAAGTGAGACGCGCAATGTCACATCGAAGGTGGTAAAGGCCCGATTAGGTTGACCGACTTCGACCATCCGAGATGGAATCCTCGACCAGCAACTCAGGTGCCTGGGGCTGGCGGGGAGCCAGCTCCACCTGCGCCAGCGTCGCCAGCTCCTGATCAGACACGCCCAGCTCAGCCAGCTTGCGGGCGCTGACCAACACCCGCGCCTCCAACGACCCCACCGCCCGGTTGTACGCGGTCACCGCGCCGCCGAGCGAGGCACCGAGTTTGCCGACATGATCGCCGAGCGTGGAAAGACGACCGTACAGTTCACGGGCCAGGGAATGCACCGCCACGGCGTTGCGGGCCAGCTGCTCCTGCCGCCACGACCAGGCCACGGTGCGCAGCATTGCGATCAAAGTGGCCGGGGTGGCCAGCACCACGTTGCGGGCGAATGCGTGCTCCAGAAGTGTGGGATCACGCTGCAGAGCCACGTCGAGGAACGGATCGGCCGGCACGAACAGCACCACGAACTCCGGCGTCGACTCGAATGCCGTCCAGTACGACTTCGCCGCCAGCGCGTCCACATGGGCCCGCAGGTGCCTGGCGTGGTTGTCCAGCTGGGTGTCGCGGCTGCGCTCGTCGCGGGCCTCCATCGCGGTCAGGTACGCGTCGAACGGCGCCTTGGCGTCCACCACGACCGTACGGCCGCCGTGCAGGCGGACCACCAGGTCGGGGCGTACGGTCTGCTGGTCGGTGGCGGCGGTGACCTGCTCGGAGAAGTCGCAGTGTTCCAGCATGCCGGCCGCCTCGACGATGCGGCGCAACTGGTGCTCGCCCCACCGGCCGCGTACCTGCGGGGCCCGCAGCGCCGCGACCAGCTGCTTGGTCTCGGTGCGCAGCTCGCCGGAGACGCTGCTCATCGCCCTGACCTGCTCCCGCAGTTCGGCGTACGCGTCGATGCGGTCACGTTCCAGTTCGGCCACCCGCTGCTCGTAACGACGCAGCGTGTCGTGCAGCGGGGCGACCGCCCGGGCGACCGCCTCCTGGGACTGGGCGGTGGCCTCGTAGCTCAGCGCCCGCATCGACTGTTCCAGCCGCCCTTCGCCCTCACGGGTGGCCCGCAGGGTGGCGTCCAGCCGGGCGATCTCGGTGGCCGCGCGGGACCGGGCCGCGAACCAACCCACCGCGCCGCCCGCGCCGAGGCAGACGACTACCACCGCCAGGGTCGCAAGCTCCATCCCCGGAGCTTGCCAAAGATGAGCGGGCGATGCCTCGGTGGGGCCGGAAATGCCGATGGGCCGGGCGCAAGGCCCGGCCCATCGCCGGTCATCGCATCAGATCGACGCGGTGACCGGGTTCGGTCACTTCAGCTTGTGAGCGAGACCGAGGGTGGCGCCGTCGCGCTCGTACGAGACGAGCAGCGAGGAGCCGGCCGGCAGGGCGCCGTTGAGCGGCAGGACCAGGGTGCGGTCCTTGTTCAGCGAGACCTCGGTCTGCGCCACGACCCGCTCGCCGTCCCAGATGAAGACCCGGGCGACGCCGGACTTCTTCACCTTCAACTCCACCGAGACCTTCGAGGAGGACTTGGTGACCTTCTTGATCTTGAGGATCTTCTCGTCAAGAGCCGCGTAGCCACCCGGTGCCACCCCGTCCGAGGCGGACTGGAGGATAGTCTGCGGCGACTTGACGCTCTGCGCCGCGGTGTCGGGCATGATCGGAGCCTTCGGCGCCGACGGCCGCGCCGGCAGGCCCGGCAGGGTGGCGACACCCCAGCGCCACGGGTCGGCCCGCACGCCGCTCCAGGTCGACCAGCCGATCCGGGTCTGCGTGGACAGGTCCTGCGTGTCCGAGTCGTTGACCAGGATGTTCAGGCCCATGTGGTTCGGGTCGATGGTGTCCGGCAGCACGCTGAACGGAACCTTGACCTCGATCTGGTACCCGGTGCCGGTGAGAACCGAGGCGACCTCGAGACCCGGTGCGGTCTCCGGGCCACCCTGGTGGTTGTCCCGCTCCCGGGCGAAGCACGGCGGGTTGCCGTTGGCCGGGTCGTCGGTGGCCGGGAAGAGCGCCACGTTGAACACCGTGGAGGTGTTCGCCGAGTTGCCCCGCGGGTCGATACCGAACTCGACGGCGTCGGCACGACGCGGACGCTTGCAGTCCTCCGGCAGCAGGAACCGGCCGAGCACGTCATCGGTGATGTTGAAGATGGCGTACAGGGCGTCGTCGGTGTGGGTCAGCTGGGCGGTGCCGGAGATGTCCGCCGCCGTGGTGGCGGTACCCTCCCAGCGCGTCGAGATGTCGATGACCTCGCCGGTGTACTCGTGGGAGTGGCCGTGGCCGTCGACGGCCGGCGCGGTGGTGGCCTTCGGGATCACCGTGGTCGGCACCAGGTTGAAGGCACCCGGCTCGGTGGCGCTGCCACCGTTGTAGGTGGTCTCGATCTGCAGCCGGTACGCACCGTTGTCCGGCGCCCGGTTGGCGGTCGGCAGGGTGGCGTCGGTGTTGGTCACCGTGAAGGTCACCGAGCCACGGGCACCGGGCTGGAGCCCGCTGTACGGCAGCTGCTGCGGGCTCGCCGAGAATCCGGCCGGCAGGTTCAGCCGGACGGTGCCGGACTGGACGGTGTCGCTGTGGTTGGTCAGGTCCACCCGGACGCTGCGGCTCTTACCGCTCGGGATGTTGAGCAGCGACTCGATGAGGGCATCGAGCTGCTTGACCTTCTTCTGCTCGGTCCATGCCCGGAAGTCCGCGATCTCCTCCAGCGGCTCGAGGGTGCCCCGAACCGGAGCGGTCGCCTGCACCCGCGCACTGCTGGTGCCGCTGCCGTCCTTGCTGCTGGTCATCGTCGCTTCGATCTTGAAGCGGGTGCCCACCGGAAGCTGCGCGGGCGGGGTGACCGTGAAGCTCTTCACGACCTCCTTGCCCTTCTTGAGCGTGCCGACGTTGCCGTTGCCGCTGACCCGCCAACCGGCCGGAACCTCCAGCGCGACCTTGGCACCCTTGATGTCCTGGGTGGCGTAGAGGACGGTGTCGACCTTGATGGACTTGCCGGCGAGCACCTCCCACTTCTGCGGACGCACGTGGATCTCGGTGCCGAGCGGCAGACCACCCGGAGCACGGAGGGTGGCACCCTGGAGCGCACCGGTGCCGGCGCCCACGTTCGGGTCCGGGTACGGGGTGCGGGTGTCGATCAGGGTCAGCCGGTTGCAGCCGATGTTGTCCGGGTTGGTCGTCGGGAAGGAGCTGTTGCCCCAGCCCTGCGACACGTACTCCCGGCGGGCCCAGGTCGTGACCGTGTTCCACCGGTTGCCGTCGTGGCGCGCCGACTCGTAACCCTGCCAGGTGCCGAAGATGACGTTGCTGGCCTCAGCCGGCGTGAAGCTGGTCTCGCAGGACGGACCCGTGTTGCCGGAGCCGCTGCCGCCGGTCTGGAAGATCCGGGAGACCCGCCAGGGCTCCAGGCCCTCCTTGGTGATCTGCTCCGGGAACTTCTTCGGGTCGGCCGCCGCGTAGAAGGCGTCCACGGCCAGCATCGCGGCTTCCTGGTGGTTACCGTGGTTGCCCTGGGTGGCCGAGGGGTTCATCGTCAGGATGACCTCGGGCCTGGTGGTCCGCAGCACCCGCACGATGCGGGACAACGTCTCGTCGTAACCCCAGACCTCGGCGGTCAGCGGAGCGCTGGCGGTGTACCAGAAGTCGAGGGCGTCGAGGTTGTAGATGTGCTCGATGCCGGCGTAGGCAACGGCCTTGCGCTCTTCGGCCTCCCGGAGGATGCCGAGCTCAGGGCCCTCCTCGAAGCCGGTGGCGTTACCGCCACCCTCGCCACGAGTGGTGGTGATGACGCCGGCCTTCATGCCGTGATACTCGTTCCAGTATCCCAGCATGCCGAGCTGGCCGGCCTCGTCGTCGGGGTGCGCGCCGATGAACATGATGTCCAGGTCGATCGGCTTGTCGGACTTCTTGGACGGGTTCTTCGGCTGGCTCTTCGAAGGTGACGGGTGCTTGGGCGACGAGCCCTTGCCGTGAGCCTGAACCGGTGCGGCCAGGCCCAGCGAGAGCAGACTGCACATGGCGATTGTCGCCGGAGTGCGCCATCTCATGGGCATACCTCTTCGTATGGGAGCGCTTGCTGCGTCTGGGACGGATGCAGGCCCGGCCGAGGCCCCCTGACACCTGGCTCGTGCCGGCCCTGACGACGGACAGCTGTCCACTGGAGACCACGGCGGTCTCCACGAGTGATGGTTGCTAGACGGTTCGTTCGTGCACACGCACCGTCACGGTGTGAGCGGTGCGGACGGTGGTGGGGGTGGTCCACCGTGAAGGCCTTCGGGCCGTAACGCTAGGAATCTTGGACTCGGGTAGTCAATAGGCCCAAGCGACTTTCTTACTTCTTCGAAAAAACGATCGTCCTGTTCAGGGCCGGTGGGCGACCGCTACATCAGACACCACTAGCCCCCTTTGTGGTGATTTAAGGCGATCGACTTCTCCGCTGCCGCCCGATCTATGCGCTAAGGCGCGGTCGTCGGCCGATGATCTCCTGTCGATGTATCGTTTGCGCAGGTCGGAGCTGAGATCATCTCGTTACTTGACGGCCCACTTTTTTCTCAGTAGGAAGAAACTGTGTCTGACAGAGCATCGACCAGCCCGGTCAGCCGTGAGCGGTCCCGCGAGATCAAGCGTCTCTCGGTGATCCTGGCCGCCCGGCAGGCGCGGCTGTTGTCCCGAGTGGATCTGGCCGAGATGACCGGCCTTCCGGCGGCCACGGTGACCGCACTCGTGCGGGAACTCATCGCCGAGGGCTACCTCATCGAGCGCGGGCCGGGCGCACCCACCACCGGACGACCGCGCGAGATGCTCGAGTTCAACCCGCGTGCCGAGCTCGTCGCGGCAGTCTCGCTCGAACCACCCCGGATCAGCTGCGAGATCGCCGACAGCGAGGGTGCGATCATCGCGCACCGCACCGCCCGGTTCGGCGGCGACGTGGTGGAGACCGTCTGCACGTTCGTCCTGGACCTGGTCGGCGACAACCTGCCGTCACTGCGCGGCGTGGCGATCGCGGTGCCGGGCGTCTCCACCAACGGCGCGGTACGCCTCGCGCCGTCGGTCGGGCTGGTCGAGGCGTGGCCGATCGGCGAGTCGGTCCAGCAGCGACTCGGCGTACCGGTCGTCGTCGACAACGACGTCAACCTGATGGCCGCCGGCGAGTGCGTGGCCGGTGCCGGTGCCGACGTCGCCAACCTGCTGCTGATCCACGTCGCCGACGGCATCGGCGCCGGGCTCGTGCTCGACGGCAAGGTCCGGCGCGGAGCCAGCGGAGCAGCGGGCGAGGTGGGCTTCCTGCCGCTGGACGCCGCGCCGGCGCGCAGCTACAGCGGCGTCGGCGAGTTCGAGGCCCGCTGGTCGGTGAACGCGATCACGGAGCGGCTGGTCGCGCTGCACCCGGGCCGCCGACCCGAGTCGCCGGTACGCGAGCTGATCCAACTCGCCGCCACGTCGAAGCCGGCCCGCGAGTATCTCGACGAGGTCCTCGACGCCTGGGCGCGGCTCATCCTCTCCTGTGTCTGCGTGATCGACCCGGGGATGGTGCTGCTCAGCGGTGCCGCCGCCGAGCTCGACGACGCCGCGCTCGAACAGATCCAGAGCCTTCTCGCCGCCAAGACCCCCGCACCCACCGAGGTGCGTCGAGCCACCCTCGGGGACCAGGCCGTACTGCACGGAGCGATCAGCTACGCGCTCTCGGCCGCGGTCCCGCTGCCCTCACTGCCCTGACCACAGCCGCGTAACCCGACCCCGCACCCCTGCAACCACCACCACCCGTCCCCTGCCCCGGAAGAACCGCCACCCCCGCACACCCCGATCCCACGGCCACCTCCGCCGCACCCTCGCGACCCCGTACGCGTCGGCGCGGCCGGCCACGACGTGGCCCGCTCCGTCGGCCTCGATCTTCGATCCGTGCCGCAACCGGCGGCCCACACACTCCGGCATGCCCCGGAGTCCGATTTGCAGCTATCTATCGGAAATCTCCAATAGATCCCCCCGTCAAGTGGAGGTACCAATGAGACGTCGTCCTTTGGCCATTGCCATCGCGATCGGCGCAATGCTGGCTGTCACCGCAGGCTGCGGCGGCAGTGACGACGCGGACACCGGCTCGTCCGGCACACCGACGGCCGAGAAGTTCGTCATCTACAGCGCCCGTGACAAGTCGGTCACCGACTACGTCGTCGAGCAGTTCACGACCAAGAACCCCGAGTACAAGGGCAAGGTCGAGGTGCTCAACATGGGCGCCCAGGAGGTCCTGGAGCGGGTCCGGGCCGAGAAGGCCAACCCGCAGGCGTCCGTCTGGTGGGGCGGCACCCAGCAGGGTCTTGCCGCCGGCGCCTCGGAGGACCTGCTGGAGTCGTGGCAGCCCTCGTTCGCGGCCAAGATGGACGCGCGCTACAAGGACGAGCAGGGCCGTTGGTTCGGCGAGATCCTGCTGCCCGAGATCATCATGTACAACAACAAGGCGCTGACCCCGCAGACGGCTCCGCAGGACTGGGACGACCTGATCGACCCGAAGTGGAAAGACAAGATCATCATCCGGGACGTGGCCGCCTCCGGCACCATGCGCTCGATCTACTCCTCGATGATCCAGCGGCTCTCGCCGGACGGCTCCAACCCGCAGCCGGGCTACGAGTGGCTGCTCAAGCTCGACACCAACACCGTCGAGTACGCCGCCAACCCGGCCGACCTCTACCTGAAGATGTCGCGTGAGCAGGGCGTGGTGAGCGCCTGGAACCTGCAGGACATCCTGCTGCAGGCCAACGAGGGTATGCCGTTCGACTACATCATGCCGGCCTCCGGCGCTCCGGTGCTCGTCGACGGTGTCGCCGCGGTCAAGGGTGGCAACACCGCCGCCGCGCAGAAGTTCCTGGAGTTCCTCTTCGACGACTCGCTGCGCGCCACGCTCGCCAAGGACTACTTCCAGATCCCCGCGGTGGAGATCGGCGAGAAGCCGGAGTGGCTGGCCAACCTCAACCTCAAGCCGATGGACGTCGACTGGGACGTGATCGGCAAGAACGAGACGGCGTGGATCACCCACTGGAACGCCGAGATCAAGGACAAGGGCTGAGTTGACAGGGGTCCGGGTCGTGCTCCCCGGCACGACCCGGCTCCGTCCTGGAAGGACCCAGAAAATGATCGATGTCCGGCTGACTGCCGTCAGCAAGCGCTTCGACAAGTCGAGCGATGCCGCGGCGGTCGACGATGTCACCGTCACCATCGGCGCCGGCGAGTTCTTCACTCTGCTCGGACCCAGTGGTTGCGGCAAGACGACGACCCTTCGGATGGTGGCAGGCTTCTACTTCCCGACCTCCGGGCAGATCCACTTCGGCGACGACGACGTCACGCACTTGTCGCCGAACAAGCGGGACACCGGCATGGTGTTCCAGAACTACGCGCTCTTTCCGCACATGACGGTGGCGCAGAATGTCGCGTACGGCCTCCGGGTCCGCCGGGTCTCCCGCACCGAGCGGGACCGCCGGGTCGAGGAGGCGCTCGCCCAGGTCCACCTCTCCGGGTACGGCGCCCGACGCATCGACGCCCTCTCCGGTGGCCAGCAGCAGCGGGTGGCCCTGGCCCGAGCCCTGGTCATCCGCCCCCGCACCCTGCTGCTCGACGAGCCGCTGTCCAACCTGGACGCCAAGCTGCGCGAGGAGACCCGTACCGAGATCCGGCGCATCCAGCGGGAAAGCGGCAACACCGCCATCTACGTGACGCACGACCAGGCCGAGGCGATGGCCATGTCGGACCGGATCGCCGTCATGCAGTCCGGCAAGGTCCAGCAGGTCGGCTCCCCGCAGGAGATCTACTACCGGCCCGCCAATGCCTTCGTGGCCCGCTTCATCGGGCGCAGCAACGTGCTCAGCCTGCCGGTGGTCGGTGCCGCTGAGAACAGGGTCGAGGTACGCCTGCCCAACGGCACGACCATCGAGGTCGGTGCCGCCACGGGACACGGTCTCACCGAGGGCGACACCGCCCTGGTGTCGGTCCGTCCCGAGCACATCACCCTCGCGAGTGGGGAGGATGAGTCTGCCCTGCGGGGTCGGGTCACCCATGTCGAGTTCACCGGTATGGCCACCAACCTGACCGTGGACGCCGACGGTACCGAGGTGATGGCGGCCGTCGTCGACGCGCCGTCGAGCATCAACGTCGGTGACCTGGTGGGCCTGCGGCTGGTCCGGGAACGTCTCTGGGTGGTCAAGCCGTGACCGCAATGCCCGAAACCGCCCCGCCCCGGCTGGCCTGGCTGCGTCAGCGTCTGGCCGGCGGCACCAACTCACAGTGGTTCCCGTACCTGCTCGTGCTGCCGCTGGTCCTGGTGCTCTACGGCTACGTCGTGCACCCGATGTTCGCCACCTTCTCGGAGAGCGTCAGCGAGAACGGCACCCGCAACTACCTGCAGTTCTTCACCTCCTCCGGGGTCGCCCGGGAGTCGCTGTTCACCTCGCTGTTCATCTCGGCGGCGAGCGTGCTGCTCTGCGGCATCGTCGGCGTGACGATGGCGTTCCTGCTCAAGCGGTTCAGCTTCCGGGGCCGTCGCCTCATCGAGGCGATCATCCTGGTGCCGGCCGCCCTGCCGCCGCTGATCGGCGCCGTGTCGTTCCAGCTGCTCTACAGCAACATCGGCATCGTGCCCCGAGGGTTGCAGGCGCTCTTCGGCACCGAACGGCCGATCATGGCCTTCGACGGGATCGCCGGGGTGCTGGTGGTGCACACCTTCACCATGTACCCCTTCTTCTACCTGGCCGCCGCCGCGGCGCTCGCCGGGATGGACCCCTCGGTCGAGGAGGCGGCCTACAACCTCGGTGCCGGCCGGGTACGGGTCTGGCGCACCGTCCTGCTGCCGATGCTCACCCCGGCGATGGTCTCGGCGTCGCTGCTGGTCTTCATGACCTCGTTGGCCTCGTACACCGCGCCACTGCTGTTCAACGTCAGCCAGACCATGACGATGCAGATCTACATCAACCGGACCAACGGCGACCTGCCGATGGCCTCGGCGTACGCCTCGGTGCTGGGCATCGTCTCCATCATCTTCCTGCTGGCGATGCGGTGGTACGAGGGTCGGCGCAGCTACCAGTCGCAGTCGAAGGGCATCTCGGCGAACCGTCGGGAGCTGACCAACCCGATCGGCCGGTGGCTCGCCCCGGTCGCCTCGGTACTGGCCACCATGGTGCTGCTCGCCCCGGTCGCCACGATCGCCCTCGTGGCCTTCTCCGAGAACCGGACCTGGACCACCCAGGTGCTGCCGGAGACGTACACCCTTGACAACTTCGTCACCATCTTCTCCGACCCCAAGGCGTTCGAGCCGATCCTCAACTCGCTGCAGATGAGCCTGCTCGCGGCCGTCGGCTGCGTGGTGATCGGTGTGCTCGTCGCCTACGCCGTGCGGCGCCTGAAGTTCATCGGCCGAGGGCTGCTCGACGTGGCGGTCATGATCGCCTGGGCGCTGCCGGGCACGGTCGTCGCGATCAACCTGATCTCGGCCTTCAGCACCGGCAACGCGTTCAGCTTCGGGCAGGTGCTGATCGGCACCTTCTGGATCCTGCCGCTGGCCTACTTCGTACGGTTCCTGCCGATCGTGTTCCGGTCCAGCTCCGCGGCGCTGGCGCTGATCGACCCGTCGCTGGAGGAGGCCGCCCGTAACCTCGGCGCCTCCTGGCTGCGGGCCTTCTACACCATCACCGTACGGCTGATGCTGCCCGGCGTGCTGGCCGGCGCGTTGCTGGCCTTCGTGCACGGTGTCGGCGAGTTCGTCGCCTCGGTGCTGATCTACACCTCCTCGACGGTGCCGATCTCGGTGGCGATCAACAACCGGATGTACTCGTTCGAACTCGGCACCGCCGCGGCCTACGGCATGCTCCAGGTGGCGCTGATCTTCGTGGTGATGTGGTTCTCGGGCCGACTGGAGAGCAGCCGCACCGCGACCCGGAGGGCCGAGCAGTGGACGAACTGATCGAACGCTGGAAGGCCGAGGGCGGACTGCTCCCGATCACCCGGGTACCCGGCCACGCCCTGGCCGCCGTGGCCGAGTCGGCCGACCTCGCGGTGCTGCCGGTCGGTGCCGTCGAGTGGCACGGTCCGCACCTGCCGCTCGGCACCGACCTGCTGCTCGCCGAGGGGTTCGCCGGGGAACTGGCCACCGGCACGGCCCGCGCCGTGCTCTTTCCCGCCGCACCGTACGCCGCCTGCCCCGGCCAGACCCGGCCCTGGCCGGGCACGGTGGCGCTGCGACCCGAGATCGCCGTGGGCTACCTCAGCGACGTGCTCACCGGCATCGTCGAGGCGGGCTTCCCCCGGCTGCTCGTGGTCAACGGCCACGACGCCAACCTCTCCACGGTCCGTGCCGCGATGGAATGGGTGTCCGGCCGGCGCCTGGCGAGCCTGCTGCTGGTCAACTGGTTCCAGCTGGTCGGCCCGGACGAGACGGGCGAGATCTTCGGTGCCCTGCCGGCCCGGGGACACGGCGGGGCGTACGAGAGTTCGGCCGTGCTCGCCTTCGACCCCGAGGCGGTGCACCTGTCCGCCACCCCGGACCTGCCGCCGAAACCGAAGCTGCCCACCCCGTACCCGTACGTGCTCATCGAGTCGCGGCCCGACCCATGGCAGGGCTGGTCGGGTCATGTCTCGCTGGCCAGCGAGGCGGCCGGGCAACAGATCCGCCACCTGGCCGGCGCGCGGCTGCGTGAGGTGATCGAGGCGTGGCTGGCGGCACCGTTACCCAGCCCGCCAGGGACGGACCAGCAGGGCTGGTCCGGCCGGCCGACCTGGTCCGACCGACCTGACGGGAGCGGTAGGTCGGACCAGGCGGTCGGATGACCCACTCGTCGGCTGCGCAGGACAACGGACCACATTGGGAGGCCACCATGACCCCGTCACTGACCACGTACCAACAGCACCATCTGCGCGTTGTGTTCGAGCATCACGCCGCCAACCTGTATCCGGCCATGGTCAAGGCCAGCCAGGCCCACGTCGTCATGCTCGCCGAGCAGGGGCTGATCCCCGCCGACTCCGCCGCGATGATGCTGCGTGGCCTGCTCGTCCTTGCCCAGGACCGACCCGAGGACCTCGACTACGACGGCAGCGTCGAGGACGTCTACTACACGCTGGAGAAGCGTCTCGCCGCCGCCTGCGGGGTGGAGCCGTCCCAGCTCAGCGTGCAACTCGCCCGCAGCCGTAACGACCTCGACGCCGGGGTGTTCCGGATGGTGCTGCGCGACCAGCTGCTCGCAGTGCTCGACGCGGTGCTGGCGACCGGTCGGACCGTGCTGGACCGGGCCGATCGGCACGCCGACGTGGTGGTCACCGGCTACACCCACCGACGCCCGGCCCAGCCGACCAGCATCGGGCACGTCTTCGCCGGCTACGCCGAGGCGTTGGCCGGTGAGGGTGTCGCCTACGCCGACCTGCTCGACGAGATGAACCGCTCGCCCCTGGGCTCGTGCGCGTTCGCCGGCACCGACCTGGACATCTCGCCCCGTCGCCTGGCCGACCTGCTCGGCTTCGAGCGGCTCATCGTCAACTCCTACGAGGCGGTGGCCGGTGCCGATCACCTGGTGCGGGTCGCCACCCTCAACGCGCAGTCACTGGCCACCGGGGCCCGGCTGGCCCGTACCCTGATGGACTGGCTGACCTGGGGCTGGGTGGTCACCCCCGGCTCGTTCACCCAGGGCAGCAGCATCATGCCGCAGAAGCGCAACCCGGTCGTCCTGGAACACCTGGTGTCGATGGCCGGCGCTGCCGCGGCCGACGCCGCCAGCGTGCTCAACAACGTCGGCGCCGCCTGGTGGGAGGACTCCAACAACGCCACCACCGACGTGCAGGCCCGGCTCTGGGACAGCGACGACCGGGCGTACCGGTTCTTCAACCTGCTCGGCGGGCTGATCGCGGAACTGGATCCGCTGCGTCCGCCGACCAGCGAGGAGATCGTCGCCTCCGGTGCCACCACGACCGCCGCCGCCGACGCGCTGGCCCGCCACGGCGTACCGTTCCGGGGCGCCCACTCGCTGCTCGGCCGGCTGGTACGGGCCGGTGCGCCCGCCACCTGGACCGTCGACGACGTCCGTACCGCGGCGGTCGACCTCGGCATCGCCGACCAGCTCGACGAGGTCGCGATCAGTGACCTGCTGGCCGCCGCCGTCCGCCCCGAGTTCGTGCTCCGCCGCGCCCAGGCCGACGGCCCGGGCGAGACTGCAGTTCGGGAGCAGGTGGCGCAGCTGCGGTCGATAATGGACGATGTGGCAGCGCGGGCGGATGCCCTGCGGGAACGGCTGCACCGTGCCGACGCGGCTCTGGCCGAGGCGGTCGGGGCGAGGGTGAGCCCGTGACCGGGCAGCAGACACAGCATCGTGTGACAGCGGCAGTTGTGTCACCGCGACCACAGAACCAGCTGGACCGACGGCCCGAAGGGCGATTTGACATCACCATGGAACAACCGGCAAACCCGCGACTGCTCGGGATCGACTTCGGCGGCACGAAGATGGCGATCGGCGTGGGTGACGTCGATGGTCGGCTGCTCGTCTCCGAGCGCCTGCCGACCAACGCCGAGCAGGGCGCGCAGCAGGCTCTGACCCGGGCGCTCGACCGGGCGCGGGAACTCGCCGACAGTACGGGCGGCACGCTCGTGGCAGCCGGCATCGCCTCTCCCGGGGTGGTCCACGACCACTCCATCGAACTGGCCCCGAACGTCCCCGGTTGGGAGCAGTTGCGCCTCGCCGAGGCGGTCCGCGCCCACCTGGGAGTGGCCTCCGTACGGGTGGCAAACGACCTCAACGCGGCCGCCTACGCCGAGCTGCGCCTCGGCGCGTTGCGGGGCGTCGATCCGGGCCTGGTGATCGGGCTCGGGACCGGCGTGGCCGCAGCGGTGACGATCGGCGGCGAGGTGATCGCCGGACACCACGGCGCGGCCGGCGAGATCGCCTACGGCCTGACCGACCACAGTTGGCCCACCGGCCTGGAGCCGATGCTGGAGGCGACCTTCTCCGGTCGGGCCCTGGACGAGTTGGCACAGCGCCTCGGGCTGACCGGGCAGGCCGCCGCGCTCTGCGCCGCCGCGACCCAACCTGGCCGGTTCCGGGACGAGCTGCGCCTGCGCGTCGACGAGTTGGCCCGCCACCTCGTCACCTGCTGCCTGCTGCTCGACCCGCACCGGATCGTGCTGGTCGGCAGCGTCGCCGGCAACGAGGTGGTCCGGGAGTTGCTCATCGAGCGGCTCACCCACGCGCTGCCGTACCGGCCGGAGATCGTCCTGTCGGCGTTCGCGCAGGACGCCGCCCTGCTCGGCTCGCTCGCCATGGCCATGGAGGCGCTACCGGCGGCCGTCTGAGAGCTCGTGAACGGCGAACCGGCCCAAGCTGTTGCTCGGGCCGGTTCGCTGTTTCGCTCGATGACGTCGGCGTCAGCCGGTGTTGCGCATGCCGGCGGCGATGCCGTTGACGGTGGTGAGCAGGGCGCGCTCCAGGGCTGTGCCGTCGTTGGGGGCTCGGCGGCCGCCGGGGGCGGTGACCACTGCGCGGCCGGCGGCGCCGGAGTCGCGGTACTGCCGTAGCAGGGCTACCTGGAGGTGGTGCAGGGGCTCCAGGTAGGTGTCGCGCACCGCGAGGGTGCGTTGCAGCACGGGGGCGTTCTCCAACAGGTCCGGTGAGTCGGTGACGGCCAGCACCTCGCGCCGGGTCAACTCGTACTCCGCCTCGATCTTGTCGAAGATCGGGTGCAGCTTCTTCGGGACCAGGGTCTCCACGTACCGCCGGGCGATGCCGAGGTCGGTCTTGGTCAGCATCATCTCCACGTTCGACAGGAACGTGCGGAAGAAGTGCCAGTTGCGGTGCATCTCGGCCAGTACGTCGGCCAGCCCGGCCTCCCGGGCGGCGGCCAGACCGGAGCCCACGCCGTACCAGCCGGGCACGATCTGCCGGGTCTGGGTCCAGCCGAACACCCACGGGATGGCCCGCAGCCCGGACAGCCCGGCCCCGGTGTTCGGCCGCTTCGCCGGCCGGGAGCCGATGTTCAACGCGCCGAGCAGCTCGGTGGGCGTGGACGCCCAGAAGTACGCCGGCAGATCCGGATCCTCCACCAGCGAGCGGTACGACCGGTAGGCCGAGGAGGAGACCACATCCATCGTGGCGTCCCAGCGCTCCAGCATCTCGGCGGGCTGCCGGGGCGCGGTGTGCAGCAGGGTGGCCTGGAGCACGGCGGCCACGGTCAGCTCCAGGTTCTCCCGGGCCAGCGCCGGCAGGGTGTACTTGTCGGAGATCACCTCGCCCTGCTCGGTCACCTTGATCGCGCCGTCGAGGGTGCCGTACGGCTGGGCCAGGATCGCGTCGTGCGTGGGCCCACCGCCGCGACCCACCGTGCCGCCCCGGCCGTGGAACAGCCGCAGGTGCACACCGTGCCGGGCGGCCACGTCCCGCAGCGCCCGCTGCGCCCGGTGGATGGACCACTGGCTGGTGGTGATGCCGGCCTCCTTGTTGGAGTCGGAGTAGCCCAGCATCACCTCCTGCACGTCCCCCCGGGCCGCCACCAGCGCCCGGTACGCGGGCAGCGACAGCAACTCGTCGAGCAGCTCACCACCGGCGTTCAACTCGGCGGGGGTCTCCAGCAGCGGCACGATGCCGATGCGTGCCCGCCCGCTGTGCACGTCGACCAGCCCCGCCTCGCGGGCCAGCACCACGGCGGCGAGCACGTCGTCGACCCCGAGGGTCATCGAGATGATGTACGACTCGATGACCTCGCTGCCGAACCGGTCCTGCGCCTCGCGGATGGTGCTGAACACGTCGAACGTCTTGCGGGCCGACTCGGACAGCGGAGTGTCCGCAGCCGACAGCGGTCGGCGGCCGGTCAGCTCGTCGGCGAGCAGCTTGGTGCGCTCCAGCCGGGTCAGCGCCGGGTAGTCGTCGACCTCGCCGACCGCCGCGTACAGCTGGGCCAGCACCTCGTGGTGCTTCTCGGCGTGCTCCCGCACGTCCATGGTCGCCAGGTGCAGGCCGAACGCGGAGACCGTACGGATGGTCGAGGCGAGCCGCCCGACGGCGGTGAGCTGACCGGAGTTGCGGGCCAGCGAGGCGCGCAGCAGCTCCAGGTCGGCGATCAGCTCGGCCGAGCCCCGGTAGTCCCGCCCCGGCACGTGCGGGGTGCCCTGGCGCAGCCGGGCACGGGTGTTGGCCAGCTTGGCGCGTACGCACCGGGCCTTGAGCCGGTACGGCTCCTCCGCGTTGACCCGGCGGAACCGGGGCGCCACCTCGGGCAGCGCGTCCAGGTCGGCGGCGAGGCTGGCGGACAGATCCAGCGACACCCCGCGCAGCCGGCGGGACACTGACACCTCGTTGATCAGCTCTTCCATCGCGGCCTCGGTGGCGGTCAGCCCGTGCTCGTGCTGGATGGCCAGCACCTCCCGGGTGACCGTCGGGGTGACGAACGGGTTGCCGTCGCGGTCGCCGCCGATCCAGGTGCCGAAGGTCAACGGGCGGGCCGTCGGTGAGGTCTCCACGCCGAGGGTGCGCAGCGTCTCGGCGAGGTCGTCGAGCACCTGCGGGGCGGCCTCGGCGTACAGGTCGCGCAGGTAGTAGATGGCGTTGCGGGCCTCGTCGGTCGGATCGGGCCGGTCCAGCCGCAGCTCGTCGGTCTGCCACATCAGGTCGAGCAACTCGGCCAGCCGACGGTTCGCCGGGCCCTCGTCGCTGGCACCGTAGAGGATCGCGTTCGCGGTCTCGGTGTCCAACTCGTCGGCGATGGCACGCAGCTTCGACAGGATCGACCGGCGGGCCGCCTCGGTCGGGTGCGCGGTGAAGACCGGCCGGATCGCCAACCGGCGGGCCACCGCTGCGATCTCCTCCGCCGGTACCCCCCGCTCGGAGATCATCTTGGCCGCCTGGTCCAGCCAGCCACCCTGCACCGCCCGACGCCGACGCAGGTCGCGGGCCCGATGCACCTGCTCGGTGATGTTGGCCAGGTGGAAGTAGGTGGAGAAGGCGCGAGCCAGCTTCGTACCGGTGGTCACGTCCAACCCGCCGAGGCGGCGCGCGGCGGCCGGGGCGTCGGTACGGACCTGGGCGCGGATCTCCTCCACGAGGTCGAGCAGCGGCCGGCCCTCCTGGCGCGCCAGGGTCTGCCCGAGCAGGGTGCCCAGCCTGCGGATGTCGGCGCGCAGGGCGGCGTCGGGGCCGTCGTGATCGTGCTGGTCGGTCACCATGCGCTCCTCACGGTAGTGCGAAGGACAGCGCTGTCCGACTTCCCCCGATCGTATCCGCGTCGGCCCGGCTGAAAGGAGGGGACCCGGCTTATCGCTTTCCGCGCGGTGCCGGTCCGCTCTCAACCTCACACGGTGCCGCAGATCGACTGTCAGCGCTGGTCGGGGCGGTGGTGTCGCCGTGAGCGGACACCGGGCGCGGCCCGCCGGGACCGGGCTGCGGTGATCAATCCCACGCCGTACCGTCGGGGCGTGTCAGCGTTGATCTACCCGCCCAAACCCCGGCCCGGCGACCGCGTCGCGGTCGTCTCACCCTCGGCCGGTCTGCCAGCCGTCTTCCCGCACGTGTACGAGTTGGGACTGCGTCGATTGCGCGAGGAGTTCGGCCTGGAACCGGTGGAGTACCCGACCACCCGGATCACGGGTGCCGACCCGCGGGCCCGCGCCCGCGACCTGACCGCCGCCTTCGCCGACCCGAGCATCACCGCCGTCCTGGCCACCGTCGGCGGCGACGACCTGATCACCGTCACCCCGCACCTGGACGACGAGGTGCTGCGGGCCAATCCGAAGCCCTACTTCGGGTACTCGGACAACACGAACGTGCTCAACCACCTGCACCGGCTGGGAATGGTGAGCTACCACGGCGGCTCGGTGCTGGTGCACCTCGGCAGACCCGGCGCGCTGCAACCGCTCACCGCCGACTCGCTGCGCGCGGCACTGTTCGGCTCCGGCTGGTACGACCTCACCCCGGCGCCGCAGTGGGGCGACGAGCCGAACGACTGGAACGACCCCGACTGCCTGGCGGACGAGCCGGTGATGTTCCCCGGCACCGGTTGGCACTGGCAGGGCCCGGCGACGGTGGTCGAGGGCCGCACCTGGGGTGGCAACCTGGAGGTGCTGCACTGGCTGCTCGCCGCCGACCGGGTCGCCCCGGCGGAGTCACTGCACGGCTCGGTCTTCCTGATGGAGACCTCCGAGGAGTTGCCGCCGGCCGTCGAGGTCTACCGGATCCTGCGCAACCTCGGCGAGCGCGGCCTGCTGGCCGGCTTCCCCGCCGCGCTGGTCGGCCGCGCCAAGGCGTGGGAGTTCGGCCGCCGGCTCACCCCGTCCGAGAAGACGGCGTACGCCCAGGAGCAGCGGGCCGCGGTCAGTCGGGCCTTCGCCGAGTACGCCCCGGACGCGGTGCTGGTCTTCGACGTGGACTTCGGCCACACCGACCCTCAGTTGATCATCCCCTTCGGCGGCCAGGTCCGCGTCGACCCCCTGGCCCGCCGCATCTCCGTCCGCTACTGAGGCACCGTTGCTTCGCCGGGTGCGCAGCGGCGAAAGCCGCCGTATCGGCGTAGTGGCGGGATCCGGCTGGGATGGGAAGCCGCCGTTTCGGCGCAACGGCGGGTCTGTAGCGGGGCGCAGCCGCCGTTTCGGCGTAGTGGCGGGGTTGCAGGGGCGGGAAGCCGCCGTTTCGGTGTAACGGAGTCGATCAACGCCCCCGAGAGTGCCCTCAGGTGAGGTGGCAGCGGTTGGCGCTGAAGTGGGCGACGGCGGCGAGGATCTCCGCCTCGGACTTGTCGGCGAAGTTGAGGGTGGCGACCAGGCCGGAACCGTGCAGGGCGCTCAGCGCCGCACTGTCCAGCGCCGTGTAGAAGCCGGCCTTCGGCAGGATCCGGGGATCGTGGGGCTTGACCACGAGCATCTTCTCGAAGGTCCAGCGGCGGCGGGAGATCTGCGCGATGGCCTCCCAGGGCAACCAGACCGCCTGGCCGCGGGTGGGTCGGGTGCGGATCCACAGCCCGGCCGGGCTCAGCGCCAGCACCGGGTGCCGGCCGATCAGAAACAGCTGGATCCCGATCGGGATGGCGCTCAGCGCGAGTAGGCAGCCCAGCAGGCCCAGGATGCCGAAGGCGGCGTTCTCGCGCAGGTCGGGATCGGCGGAATCCAGGATGCTGAGGCTGGCGCAGGCAGCTACCGGGATGCTGAACAGCAGGGTGAGGCCGCCGAAGATCAGCGCCCGCTTGGCGAGGTTGGGGCGTACGACGAAGGGCTGGTCCTCGGGAATGTGCGCGGCCATGGGCGCCGAGGGCGGGGGAGGACCCCAGGGCTGGCCGCCGTACGGTGGCGGTGGGGGTGGGTAGCCGGGTGGCGGGTTGCTCACGGTTCTCCGGTCTCCGGTGGATACGGGCGTCAGCGCCGGGGAGGGAAGGTGCCGTCCGCGGGGGGCCTGCACGGCAACCGGGGTGTGGGCCGCCGTCGACGAAACGCCCGTAACGTCGAAGTGCGTGCCACATCTCCGTCCAGCGGGGGCAGCCGATCACAGACCGGTGGCAGCGTCAAGGTCCGCCGGCCGGTGCGGGGTGAGCCGGAGCACGGCAACAGCCGTGGACGGCGCGGGATCGTCGGCCCGGAGAGATAGTGTCGACCGGTATGACCCCCCGTCCGGTCGGACGCGGGGTGCTCGTCGTGTCCTCGCCTCGGAAGTGATCATGACTGCGCTCACCGGACTGTTCGCCGCCGCCCTTGCCGACCCGGGTCTGGCGCGGGTCCGTGACCTGGCACGCTCCGGTGCGGCCCAGGTCGACGGGCTCGACCTGACCGCCCCGCCGGCACTGCGCCCGTTCGCGGTAGCCGCCGTCGCGGCCGACCCCACCCCCGGAACCAACGCCGACAAGCAGGGCGGCGGCAAGCAGGGCGGCGGCAAGCAGGGTGGCGGTGCGGGGCGGCCGGTGCTGGCGGTGACGGCGACCAGTCGTGAGGCCGAGGATCTGGTCGCCGCGCTGGGCACGCTGCTGCCGGCCGAGCAGGTGGCGATCTTCCCGAGCTGGGAGACGCTGCCGCACGAGCGGCTCTCGCCACGCTCCGACACCGTGGGCCGGCGGCTGGCCGTGCTGCGCCGGCTCTCGCACCCGGAGTCGACCGACGCGCACGGGCGTACCGGACCGTTGCGGGTGGTCGTCGCGCCGGTGCGGTCGCTGCTGCAACCGCAGCTCAAAGGGCTCGGTGACCTGGAGCCGGTGCGGCTGTCCGCCGGGGACGAGGCCGACCTGGAGCAGGTCGCCCGCCGGTTGACCGACATGGCGTACGCGCGGGTCGACCTGGTCACCAAGCGGGGCGAGTTCGCCGTGCGCGGCGGCATCCTGGACGTCTTCCCGCCCACCGACGAGCACCCGTCCCGGGTCGAGTTCTGGGGCGACGAGGTGGAGGAGATCCGCACCTTCGCCGTCGCCGACCAACGCACCATCGAGCAGGTTCCGCAGCTCTGGGCGCCGCCCTGCCGGGAACTGCTGCTCACCCCGGCGGTACGCGAGCGGGCCGCCGCGCTGGCGCAGCAACACCCGGAGCTGGCCGAGATCCTGGACAAGCTGGCCGGCGGCGTACCGGTGGAGGGGATGGAGTCCCTGGCCCCGGCGCTGATCGGCGCGGACTCGATGGAGTTGCTGCTGGACTGCATGCCCAAGGGCACCCACGTCCTGCTCTGCGATCCGGAGCGGATCCGCACCCGGGCGCACGACCTGGTGCGTACCTCGGACGAGTTCCTGGCGGCCAGCTGGGCCGCGGCCGCCGTCGGCGGCCAGGCCCCGATCGACCTCGGCGCCGCCGCCTTCCGGACCCTGGCCGACGTACGCGCACACGCCGCGACCCTGCGCCAGCCCTGGTGGACGCTGTCCCCGTTCGGGCTGGCCGAGCCGGGTGCCGTGACTGCCCGGCAACCGTGGGAGGACGAACCGGACACGGTCGACATCACCCCCGACGACGCGATCGCGGTGACGCTTGCCGCCCAGCCGGCACCGCTCTACCACGGTGAGACCGCCCGGGTGGTCGACGACCTCAAGCGGTGGGCCGGCGAAGGCTGGTCGATCGCGCTGGTCTTCGAGGGGCACGGTCCCGCCCAGCGGGCCGTGGAGGTGCTGCGCGACGGTGGCCTGGGGGCCAGGATGACCGAGCAGGTGCCGGCCGCCCCCGCCGCCGGCGAGCTGCTGGTCACCTGCGGCAGTCTGACCGGTGGTTTCGTCGACGAGGCGGCCCGGTTCGTGCTGCTCACCGGCAACGACGTCACCGGTGGTCGGGGCGCCTCGACCCGGGACATGCGCAAGATGCCGAGCCGGCGGCGCAACACCATCGACCCGCTGGAGCTGCGCGCCGGTGACCACGTGGTGCACGAGCAGCACGGCATCGGCCGGTACGTGGAACTGGTGCAGCGCACGGTCAACGGCGCGTCCCGCGAATACCTGGTCATCGAGTACGCCCCGAGCAAGCGCGGCCAGCCGGGCGACCGCCTCTTCGTCCCCACCGACCAGCTCGACCAGCTCAGCCGGTACGTCGGCGGCGAGCAGCCCACCCTGCACAAGATGGGCGGCTCGGACTGGCAGAAGTCCAAGGCGCGGGCCCGCAAGGCGGTCAAGGAGATCGCCGCCCAGCTGATCCAGCTCTACGCCGCCCGCAAAGCGTCCAAGGGGCACAACTTCGGGCCGGACACGCCGTGGCAGCGGGAGTTGGAGGACGCCTTCCCCTGGCAGGAGACGCCCGACCAGCTCGCCGCCATCGACGAGGTCAAGCGGGACATGGAGCAGAGCGTCCCGATGGACCGGCTGATCTGCGGCGACGTCGGCTACGGCAAGACCGAGATCGCGGTACGGGCGGCGTTCAAGGCGGTGCAGGACGGCAAGCAGGTCGCCGTGCTGGTGCCGACCACCCTGCTGGTGCAGCAGCACTACAACACGTTCGCCGAGCGGATGAGCCAGTTCCCGGTGACGATCCGGCAGCTGTCCCGGTTCCAGACGCCGAAGGAGGCCGAGCAGACGCTGGAGATGGTGGCCAACGGCACCGCGGACATCGTCATCGGCACCCACCGGCTGTTGCAGGCCGCCACCCGGTTCAAGTCGTTGGGGCTGGTCATCGTCGACGAGGAGCAGCGTTTCGGTGTCGAGCACAAGGAACACCTGAAGTCGATGCGGGCGGCCGTGGACGTGCTGAGCATGTCGGCCACCCCGATCCCGCGAACCCTGGAGATGGCGATCACCGGTATCCGGGAGATGTCGACAATCGCCACCCCGCCGGAGGAGCGGCATCCGGTGCTCACCGCCGTCGGGGCGTACGACGACCGGCAGGTGGCCGCCGCGATCCACCGCGAGTTGCTCCGCGACGGCCAGGTCTTCTACCTGCACAACCGGGTCGAGTCGATCGAGCGGACCGCCCGCAAGCTGCGGGAACTGGTGCCCGAGGCGCGGGTCGCGGTGGCGCACGGCCAGATGGGCGAGGAGGCCCTGGAAAAGGTCATGGTCGGCTTCTGGGAGAAGGAGTTCGACGTCCTGGTCTGCACCACGATCGTCGAGTCCGGCATCGACATTCCGAACGCCAACACCCTGATCGTGGAGCGGGCCGACCTGCTCGGCCTGGCCCAGCTGCACCAGATCCGGGGCCGGGTGGGCCGGGGCCGGGAGCGGGCGTACGCGTACTTCCTCTACCCGCCGGACAAGCCGCTCACCGAGCACGCGCACGAGCGGCTGGCCACCATCGCCCAGCACACCGAGTTGGGCGCCGGCATGTACGTGGCGATGAAGGACCTGGAGATCCGGGGCGCCGGCAACCTGCTCGGCGGCGAGCAGTCCGGGCACATCGAGGGCGTCGGCTTCGACCTGTACGTCCGGATGGTCGGCGAGGCGGTGTCGGCGTTCAAGGGCGAGCAGCCCGAGGAGGAAATCGACGTCAAGATCGACTTGCCGGTGGACGCGCACCTGCCCCACGACTACGTGGGCGTGGAACGGCTGCGCCTGGAGATGTACCGCAAACTCGCCGAGGCCCGAGACGAGGAGCGGCTGCGTGAGGTGGCCGCCGAGATGACCGACCGGTACGGCGAACCACCCGCCCCGGTGCAGAACCTGATCGCGGTGGCGCGGTTCCGGCTGCTGGCCCGTCGTTACGGCCTGACCGACGTCAGCGTGCAGGGCAAGCACCTGCGTTTCAGCCCGCTGCCGCTGCCCGACTCGAAGCAGATGCGGCTCAAGCGCTACCACCCCGACTCGGTCTACAAGACCGCGTTGGACCAGGTCAGCGTCCCGCGTCCGACGACCCGCCGGATCGGCGGGGAGCCGCTGCGCGACCAGGCCCTGCTGGACTGGTGCGCCCAGCTGCTCTCCGACGTCCTCGGTGCACCCACCGCCGCCCAGCCGGCCACCGCCGGAGCCCGCTGACCCGCCAGTCGGTTCCGGCGGAACCCTCCCAGCCAGGGCGGGAACCGGTCATGAGAGAGTGACGGGATGCGTGCTCGCCGTCTTGTCGCCGTCGCCAGCGTGGCGGTCGGCCTGGTTGCCCTCTCCGGCTGTCGTTCCGAACCCGGTGTCGCCGCCTACATCGGTGATCACTCGGTCACCGAGGACGCGGTCACCGCGCTGATCGACGACGCGCGGGCGAAGAACCCGGCGCCGACCGAGGAGGACGCGGCCATGCCGGGGCAGCAGCCGCGGCTGCCCGGGCGCAGCGAGGTGGTGAGCGTCCTGGTGCTCAGCGAGGTGTGCGAGCGGGTCTCCGCCGCCGAGAACTACCGGCCGCAGAACGCCGTCGACCCGGCGCAGATCGCCCAGGGTGTCGGCATGAACCCCGAGACCGAGTACGTGCGGCGCACCGCCGAGCTCTACAGCTGCCTGTCCGGCATCCCGGTCGGCGAGCCGGTGGCCCCGACCCAGCAGGAGCTGACCGAGCTGGTGAACGCCGGCAAGCGGGCCGGCGCGGTGCCGGCCGAGGTGACCGTGGAGCAAGCCGCCAGCCAGCTCGACGGTGAGCAGCTGCGCTACGCGCTGGCCAACCGCAACTCGCTGGCCGAGGCGGTCGAGGCGTACGACGTGACGGTCAACCCCCGTTACCGTCCGCTGGTGTTCCCGGTGTTGAGCTTCTCGGGTGCGACTCCGATCGTCGCGGTGGGTGTGCCGCTCGGTGAGCCCGCCTCCACGGCGGTCACCGACGTCTCCACCCCGAAGCCGCAGCCGGCGTCGGACCAGGCGGCCGAAGGGGACGACGCGGGTCACGGGCACGGCTGAGCATGCCGCGGATCGTCCTGCTGGTGACCTCACCCCGGTTGCCGGCCGGTCTGCTGACGGCAGCCGCCTGGGATGTCGTACGCACGGCTGTGGTGTTGGCCGGGGCGGAGAGTGAGCTGGCCACGGCGATCCGGTCGGCGGGCGGGCAGGTGCGGGTGCCGGACGGCCCGGCGGTGCCGGCGCTGCTGGACGCCGCGGCGGCCCACGACACGGTGGTCTGGTTGGCCGGTCCGGCCGGTGACGAGGCGCTGGCCCGGGAACTCGGCCTGCGGCTGGCCCGGGAGCCGGGCCTGGCCGAGATGGAGCTGATGTACGGCTCCTGGGATCCGCCCGGTGCCCGGCTGCTCGACGCGGTGGCGGTGCTGGACCGGCTGCTCTCGCCCGGTGGCGATCCCTGGAAGCGGGCGCAGACCCACCAGAGCCTGGCCGGCTTCCTGCTGGAGGAGTGCTACGAGGCGTACGACGCGATCGTCGCCTCGGACACCGACTCGCTCCGCGAGGAGTTGGGCGACGTGCTGCTCCAGGTGGTGCTGCACGCCCGGCTGGCCGAGGAACTGCCCGAGGACGAGCGGTGGACCATCGACGACGTGGCCGGCGGCCTGGTCGACAAGATGATCCGCCGCAACCCGCACGTCTTCGCCGGTGCCGAGGCAGGCACCCTGGAAGAGATCACCGCCAACTGGGAACGGATCAAGCAGGCCGAAAAGTCCCGCACATCAGTGCTGGACGGCATCGCCCTCAGCCAACCCGCCCTCTCCCTCGCCGCCCAGATCCTCGACCGCGCCACCCGCGCCACCCTCACCGCCCCACTACCCCCACCCCAGACGCAGCCGGACGCCGAATCCGCCCTCGGCGCCGCCCTCCTATCCACAGTGGCCGAAGCCCAGGCAGCCGGCCTCGACCCCGAATCAGCCCTCCGCCGCACCACCCTGGCGTACGCCCAAACCCTCTCCACCACCAAATCCCACCCCACACCCCCACCGCCCCCCGACCCATCGAGTTGATCAAGAGCTTTGCGTCTGAATCGGTGCCCCGAGAGACGCAAACTTCTTGATCAACGAGCTGGCGGCGGGGGCCGGGCCCGGTGGGTAGGGTCGGGGGGTGGAACCGTTTGGGGTGGTGGCGGAGCGGATTGTTGAGGCGCTGCTGGTCAGTCGGCCGGGGTTGGCGGCGGTGGCGGGGGATCATCGGGTTGATGATCGGTTGCCGGATCTGAGTGCTGACGCTGTCGCGGGGGATCGGGCGATGCTGGTGGACGCGGCGAGTGTGTTGTGTGAGATTGATGGGGATTCCCTTGATGTCGAGGAGCGGGTGGACCATGCGTTGCTGTCCACGCTCGTCGACCGGCAGTTGTTCGAGCTGACCGAGATCCGTGAGCATGAGTGGAATCCGCTCGTGCACAATCCCGGGCCACTGCTGAACGGGCTGTTCGTGCGGCCGTACGCGCCGGCCGAGCAACGGCTGACCGCGCTGGTCGGTCGGCTGACCGCCGTACCGGATGCGCTGGCCACCGCGCGCGCGACGCTGCGTGACATGCCTCGCGTGCACGCCGAGACGGCCGTCGGGCAGTTCACCGGCACCGCCGCGCTGATCCGCGACGAGGTGCCGGCGCTGCTCGAACAGGCGCCGGCGTTGCTGGACCAGGTCGAACCGGCGGCCACCGGCGCGATCGCCGCGCTGGAGGAGTTCGTCGCCTGGCTGCGCGCCGGCCTGGCCGCCGACACCGGGCCCGGTCGCGACCCGCGACTGGGCCGACGCCGGTGGGAGGCGCGGCTGTGGTACGCCCTCGACACCGAGCTGAGCGCCGCCGAGATCCAGCGCCGCGCCTGGGCGAACCTGGACCGGGTCGGCGAGGAGATCCGCGCGGCGGCGGTCGAGCTGGTCGGCGGCCCGGCCGACGACGAGACGGTACGCCGAGCCCTGGACCTGCTCGCCGCCGAGCACCCGGACGACCACACCATCGTCGACCTGGCCTCGATCACCATGGACGAGGCGAGCGACTTCGTCCGCGCCCACGACCTGGTGACGGTGCCGGACGACAGGTGCGTGATCCAGGTGATGCCGGAGTTCGCCCGGGGCGTGGCGGTGGCCTACTGCGACGCGCCCGGTGCGCTGGAGACGGCAGAGGTGCCCACGTTCTACTGCATCGCCCCCACCCCGGCGGACTGGCCGGCGCACCGGGTCGACTCGTTCTACCGCGAGTACAACGACCACATGATCCGCAACCTGACCGTGCACGAGGCGATGCCGGGACACTTCCTTCAGCTCGCCCACGCCCGCCGTCACGTCGGCTCCACCCGGGTCCGGGCGCTCACTCGTTCCGGTCCGTTCACCGAGGGCTGGGCGGTCTACGCCGAGCAGGTGATGGCCGAGCACGGCTTCGGTGGCCTGCCAGTGCGTCTGCAGCAGCTCAAGATGCAGCTGCGGATGACCCTCAACGCGCTGCTCGACCAGTTGGTGCACGCCGAGGAACTGCCCGAGGGCGAGGCGATGGCGCTGCTGACCGGACGCGGCTTCCAGGAGGAGGGCGAGGCGGCGGGCAAGTGGCGACGGGCCCTGCTCACCTCCACCCAGCTGTCCACCTACTTCGTCGGCTACAGCGAGGTGGCGGAGATCGCCGCAGCCCGCCCGGCCGAGGTGTCGATCCGCGACTGGCACGACGCGATGTTGGCGCACAACTGCCCGCCGCCGCGCCACCTGCGCACCCTGCTGGGGTGGTGAGGCTCAGGAGCCGGCCCGACGGCGGTCCACGATCCCGGCGCCCTGCGGCAGCTCGAAGGTCGCCCCGTCGACCTGCTCCTGGAATCGGCTCAACGCCAGCTCCACCGGCTCCCCGTCGACCCGGCCGGTGAAGCTGCCCAGCGCCCCCTCACCGGTCACGCAGGCGGAGAAGTTCTCGACGGCCTGCTGCACCTCGACGCAGGTGGCGAGGAGACCGGCGACGGTGGTGCCGCTCTGGGTGATCACCGCGCCCGGGTCCAGGCCGGCGGCGGTCAGCAGCCCCATCACCATCGGCGGGGTGACCAGACCTTCCCGCTCGGCGGCGGCGTAGACGACCGTCGACGGGTTGCTGTCCGCGGCGGGCGGGGCGTGCAGGGTGCAGACCGTACGTTTGCCCTCGGTGTCGCAGCGGGCGGTCGCCTCGGCGGTGACCGTCAACTTCCCGCCCGGCCACTCGTACGCCGACCGGGCCGGGTCCTGGGCGATGAGGGCGGTCTGTCCTCCGCCGAGCTGGTACTCCGCCGAGTAGGTCAGCTCCAGCGCCCGATCCATCCGGGCGGCCAGATCGTTGACGATGTCGGTCCGCCCCATGGCCCGCCCGGCGTCGTCCAGGGCCTGACAGCCGGTGACGGTGAGCAACATGACGGCTGACGCGGTCAGCGCACGAAGGGTGGCCGAGGGGGCGGGCATGGTGACCAGCCTGATCGATCGGATCCCGCTCGTGCAAACCCGTTGTCGGTTGACGCACGAGAATCCGGGAATGTCCGACCCGTCCCTACGGACCAGTGCGGCCCGGTCGCGGTGTGGGCAGGCGGGGACCGATACGCTGCGTTCAACACCTGCCTCAGCCGCACCGTCGCGGCCGATACCGGACGAGACCACACAAGAGGAGCGACTCAGTGGCAACCATCGAGGTAATCGAGGCTCGGGAGATCCTGGACTCGCGGGGTAACCCGACCGTCGAGGTCGAGGTCGGGCTCGACGACGGGACGATCTCCCGGGCGGCCGTGCCTTCCGGCGCCTCGACCGGCGCCTTCGAGGCGATCGAGCTGCGCGACGGTGACAAGGGCCGCTACCTGGGCAAGGGAGTGGAGAAGGCGGTCGCCAACATCGAGGACCGGATCGTCGACCAGCTGATCGGCTACGAGGCCAGCGAGCAGCGGGTCATCGACCAGAAGATGCTCGACATCGACGGCACCGACAACAAGGCCGAGCTGGGCGCCAACGCCATCCTCGGGGTCTCGTTGGCGGTGGCCAAGGCCGCGGCCGGCAGCGCCGAGCTGAGCCTGTTCCGCTACCTCGGTGGGCCGAACGCGCACCTGCTGCCGGTGCCGATGATGAACATCCTCAACGGTGGGGCGCACGCCGACAGCAACGTCGACATCCAGGAGTTCATGATCGCGCCGATCGGCGCGCCGAGCTTCCGGGAGGCGCTGCGCTCCGGTGCCGAGGTCTACCACGCGCTGAAGTCGGTGCTGAAGAAGAAGGACCTGTCGACCGGGCTCGGTGACGAGGGCGGCTTCGCCCCGAACCTGCCCACCAACGCCGCCGCGCTGGACCTGATCGCCGAGGCGGTGGAGAAGGCCGGCTACCGGCTCGGCACCGACATCGTCTTCGCCCTCGACGTGGCGGCCACCGAGTTCTTCTCCGACGGGACGTACACCTTCGAGGGTGTCGCCAAGACCGCCGAGGAGATGAGCGAGTACTACACCAAGCTCGCCGACGCGTACCCGATCGTGTCGATCGAGGACCCGCTGGCCGAGGACGACTGGACCGGCTGGCAGACGCTGACCGCCGCGGTCGGCGACCGGATCCAGATCGTCGGCGACGACCTGTTCGTCACCAACCCGCAGCGCATCGCCCGGGGCATCGCCGAGAAGGCCGCGAACGCCGTCCTGGTGAAGGTCAACCAGATCGGCTCGCTGACCGAGACGCTGGACGCGGTCGACCTGGCCCACCGGGCCGGCTTCAAGTGCATGATGAGCCACCGTTCCGGCGAGACCGAGGACACCACCATCGCCGACCTCGCGGTGGCCACCGGCTGCGGCCAGATCAAGACCGGTGCGCCGGCCCGCTCGGACCGGGTGGCGAAGTACAACCAGCTGCTGCGGATCGAGGAGGAGCTGGCCGACGCGGCGCGGTACGCCGGCGCGGGCGCTTTCCCGCGCTACCGTTCCGCCTGAGCCGATGCGAGACCTCGGGGGAGGGGTGTGATGCACCAGCGCCGCACGCCGGGTGGTCAGCGACCGGCCCGCCGGCCGGCTCGCCCTGGCACCGGCCGGGGCACGGTTCGCGACGGCGGGGTGCGCGCGCAGTCGCGGGCCGCCGGTCGCGCGCCGTCGGCCGCTCGCGGTGCCGAGGGCGTACGCTCCGCCAAGCGGCCTGCCGCCAGGCGGGCGGCGGCCGGCGGGGTGACCCGGATGGCCGCCCCCCGACCCCGAGGTCTCACCGGACGCGCCACCGTCCTCATCGCGGTGTTGATCGCATTGGCGTTGGCCTACACCTATCCGGTCCGGGTCTACCTGGATCAGCAGGCCGACATCGAACGGATGGAGGCCGCGCAGGCGGCCCAGCGCGAGTTGATCGCCGAGCTGACCAGCCAGGCCGAGAAGTGGCAGGACGATGCGTACATCGAGACGAAGGCCCGGGAGCGGTTCTTCATGCGTCGGCCCGGCGAGAAGATGGTGATCCTGCTGGAGGATCCGGCCGGGGCGGCCCGGGACGCGGGCGAGAGCGGGCAACCGACGGCACCTGTCGAGCCGGACGCCTGGTACGAGACCCTCTGGTCGAGTGTGCGGGCCGCGGACGCCGCGCAGACCGACGCCGAGACCGCCCCGCAGCTGGACGAATGAGCACCGAACGAGAGATGGCACCGTGACTGTCGTACCACCGCCGGAGCCGGCGGCGGCTTCCGTACCCCGGCCCGAGCGTGAGCCGGCCACCGACGCCGACCTGGCCGCGGTGGCCGCGCAGCTCGGCCGCCCGCCCCGGGGGACCCGTGCGGTGGCCCACCGCTGCCCCTGCGGCCTGCCCGACGTGGTGGAGACGACCCCCCGGCTGGCCGACGGCACGCCGTTCCCGACGCTGTACTACCTGACCTGCCCCCGGGCCACCGCCGCGTGCAGCCGACTGGAGTCGGCCGGGCTGATGCGGGAGATGGCGGACCGGCTGGCCACCGACCCGGAACTGGCCGCCCGCTACCGCGCCGCGCACGAGGACTACCTGGCCCGCCGGGACGCCATCGCCGAGGTGCCGGAGATCGCCGGCATTTCGGCCGGCGGCATGCCGGGCCGGGTGAAGTGCCTGCACGTGCACCTCGGCCACGCACTCGGCGCCGGGCCCGGAGTCAACCCGTTCGGTGACGAGACCCTCGACCTGGTCGAGCCCTGGTGGACGGCCGGGCGCTGCGTCGACGTGCCGGAGAGCGAGTGACCGCGGAGGCGACGCAGGCGGTGCCCGACGACATCGTGATCCGGCGGGCCCGCACCGCGGACGTGCGGGCCATCCGGCGGCTGGTGGACACCTACACCGACGACCGGCGGCTGCTCAGCAAGGCCACCGTGACCCTCTACGAGGACGTGCAGGAGTTCCGGGTGGCCACCCGGGTCGGCGACGGCCGGGTGGTGGGCTGCGGCGCGCTGCACGTGATGTGGGAGGACCTGGCCGAGATCCGTACCGTCGCCGTCGACCCGTCCTGCCGGGGACAGCGGATCGGGCACCGGATCGTCGCCGAGCTGATCGACGCGGCCCGCGAGCTGGGCGTGGCCCGGATCTTCGTACTGACCTTCGAGACCAGCTTCTTCGCCTCGTTCGGCTTCACCGAGATCGACGGTGCGCCGGTGCCGCACGCCGTCTACGAGCAGCTGCTGCGCTCCTACGACGAGGGTGTCGCCGAGTTCCTCGACCTGGAGCGGGTCAAGCCGAACACCCTGGGCAACACCCGGATGCTGCTGCGTCTCTGACCCCGGCGGGGCGGGACGCCAGCGAGCGCGGTCGGGCCGGGTCGCGGCCGGTACCGGCGAGCAGGCGTTCGCGGCGCGGCGGCGCTATAGGGTGACCGACGTGACGACGCGTGTGGCCGCCATCGACTGCGGAACCAATTCCATCCGGTTGCTGGTCGCCGACCTGCCCGACCCGACGGCGGGCTCGACCGCACCCCTGGTCGACCTGACCCGGCGGATGGAGATCGTGCGGCTCGGTCAGGGGGTGGATGCGACCGGTCGGCTGGCGCCGGAGGCGATCGAGCGGACCCGGGTCGCGTTGACCGACTACGCCACCGACATCGCGAAGCTGGGCGCCGAACGGGTCCGGATGTGCGCCACCTCGGCCACCCGGGACGCCGAGAACGCCGCCGACTTCCGGGCCATGGTGGAGCAGATCCTCGGCGTACCGCCCGAAGTGGTGAGCGGCGACGAGGAGGCCCGGCTCTCCTTCACCGGCGCGGTGCGCGGGCTGCCCGCCGACGCGCAGTCGCCGTACCTGGTGGTGGACATCGGCGGCGGCTCGACGGAGTTCGTCGTCGGCAGCCGCGACGCGGGCGTGCACGCCGCGATCTCGATGGACATCGGCTGCGTCCGGATGACCGAGCGGCACCTGCACGGCGACCCGCCCAGCCTCGACGAGATCGCCGCCGCGCAGGCGGACATCGCGGTCGCGGTGGACCGGGCGCTCACCGCCGTGCCGGGACGCGAGGCGTCCACCCTGGTCGGGCTCGCCGGTTCGGTCACCACCGTCGTCGCGATCGCCCAGGACCTCACCGAGTACGACCCGACCCGCATCCACCACGCCCGCGTGTCGTACGACCGGGTGGCCGAGGTGACCGCGCGGCTGCTGACCCTGACCCGGGAGCAGCGGCTGGCCATCCCGGTGATGCACCCCGGCCGGGCCGACGTGATCGGTGCCGGGGCCCTCGTCCTCCGCGTGATCATGGAGCGGGCCGGCATGGACTCGGTGGTCGCCTCCGAGCACGACATCCTCGACGGCATCGCCTGGAGTCTCGCCGGTTGAGACGTCCTCCGCAGCGGCCAGCGAGGATGCGAACGGGAGGTGAATGCCACTGTTTCGGCATCTTCCGGCGGGAGGTCACCGCGTGGCAGGCTACCGGCACGTAGGACCACTGGGCGACCAGCCAACGATGACTGACCGCTAGGAGGACGGGCCGATGGGCGAGATGGTGACCTACCGTGGCGGTGGCGGTACGGGTGAGGGATACCTCGCGATACCGGCCACCGGTACGGCCAGTCCCGCGGTGATCGTCATCCAGGACTGGTGGGGGCTCGCGCCGCACATCCGGTCGGTGGTGGACCGGTTCGCCGAGGCGGGCTTCGTCGCCCTCGCCCCGGACTTCCGGCACGGTGAGCCGGCCGGCAAACCGAGCGAGCCGCAGCAGATGCTGAACGGGCCGCAGATGGACGAGGCGGCGCGGGAGATCGCGGCGGCCGCCGAGTACCTCGCCGGTCGACACGACGTCACCGGCAAGATCGGCTGTGCCGGGTTCTGCGCCGGGGCCAGCCTGGCCCTGTGGGCCGGGAACTTCTCCGAGCGGATCGTCGCCACCACCGCGTTCTACCCCCGCCTGCCCTGGGAGGGCATGCGGTCGGAGTGGACGGAGTACGCCGGCAAGGACGCCCTGGTGCACTGCTCCGAGGCGGACGGCACCTCGGCCGACCCGGGGGTGCAGACCGTACGCCGGGCCATCGAGAACGCCGGTGGCACCTGCCACCTGCACGACTACCCGGGCACCGCGCACGCCTTCTTCAACGAGGACCGGCCGGAGCACTTCGACCAGCGCGCCGCCACCAGCGCCTGGGCCCGCAGCCTCGAACTCTTCCGGGCGAAGCTTGGCTGAGTCGCGTACCCCCGCCGAGGTGGTCGCCCGCGCTGCGCGGGCGACCGACCTGGCCGACCTCGACGCAGCGGTCAGCGACTGTTTCGCCTGCCCGCGGTTGGTCTCCTGGCGGGAGGAGGTGGCGCGCACCAAGCGGGCCGCCTTCCGGGACCAGGAGTACTGGGGTCGACCGGTGCCCGGCTTCGGCGACCCGGCGGCGCGGATCGGCATTCTCGGGCTGGCCCCGGCGGCGCACGGCGGCAACCGCACCGGGCGGATCTTCACCGGTGACCGTTCCGGTGACGTCCTCTTCGCCGCCCTGCACCGCGCCGGGCTGGCCAACCAGCCGACAAGCGTGGCCGCCGACGACGGGCTGACCCTGCGGCACACCCGGATCTTCGCCGCCGTCCGCTGCGCCCCACCGGACAACAAGCCCACCCCCGCCGAGCGGGACACCTGCGCGCCCTGGCTGCATCGAGAGGTGGCGCTGATCCGACCGACGCTGCGGGTGGTGGTCGCCCTGGGTGCCTTCGCCTGGGCCGCGTGGTGGCCGGTGTCCCGGGAGGTCTACGGTGTCGCCGCGCCCAGCCCGCGACCGTCGTTCGGCCATGGGGCACACTGGTCCGGCACGGCCGTACCGGAACTGCTCGGCTGTTACCACGTCAGCCAGCAGAACACCTTCACGGGACGACTGACACCGGGGATGCTGGACGATGTGTTCACCGAGGCGAAACGGTTGGCCGAGGTGGACTGAGGCTGCGGGGTGGTGGCGATGACGGACAGGACCCCTGACCTGCCCGGCGTACGCCCCGGTGCCCCGGAGACAGACCGAATGGACCTCGTACGCAGGTGGTGGCCGGTCGCGGTGGTGGCCGCGTTGCTGGCTGCCGTGGCGCTGGCCGCCACCCATTCCTCCATCGGGGCCAGCCGGATCCCGCCCGCCGTGCAGGACGCTCCCTTCGTGCTGGAATACCCGACCGGCGACCCCAGACCCTCCATCCCGGCCGAGCCGCGGCAAGCCGCCGAGCAGGCCAGCACGGCCCTCCCCGCCTGGCTCGGCACGGTGGCCGTGGTGCTGCTCGGGATGGCGCTGCTGGCCGCCCTCAGCTATCTGGGGTGGAGCGTGATGCGGTCGGTGGCCCGGCGGGTCACCCGACGGCTGCCGGTCGGTGTCACCCGACGCAACGCCGAAGGCACCGCCCGGGAGGTCGTCGCCGCGGTCGACGCCGGTCTGGTCGAACTGGACGATCGCTCCACCGACCCCCGGACCGCGGTGATCGCCTGCTGGGTACGCCTCGAAGAGGCCGCCGCCGCGGCCGGGGTGCCCCGGCTGACCGGCGACACCCCGACCGACCTGGTCACCCGGCTGCTGCGCGGCGACCCCTCCGCCGGTGTGCCGGCCATCGTCAGCGCCGATGTGCTGGCCGAGTTCGCGAACGTCTACCGGGAGGCCCGCTACGCCACCCGGCCGGTCGACGAACACACCCGCGACCAGGCGCGGGCCGCCCTGCGCCGGTTGCGCGGCGAACTGGCCGCCACGGTCGAGCAGGTGACGACATGAGCAGCACCAGCATCGACGACCTGCTCAGATTCGAGGAGGACCGGCCGGTCCAGCCCGAGCAGCGCCCGGCCGGGCGGGTACGGTCGGTCGCCACCTTCCTCGGTGTCGCCGCCGCCAGCACGGTGGTGCTCGTCGCCGGGCTCCGCGCCGTCGGCCTGCGGGTGTCGTTGCTGGTGCTGGTGGCCGCGGTGGTCACCCTGCTGCTGGTGCGTCGCATCGTCGTCCTGCTGGCCCCGCCGTCGAGGCCCGCGCGGTCCACCTCAGGTACCGGTGGCGAGGAGGACGGCATGTACAACTGGGATGCCCGGGACGCGTTGCGTACCGCGGTCAACCGTTGGGAAGTGCCGCTGGAGTGGTCGAAGTCCCGCCCGGAGCGGTTCGGCGGGGTGGTCCTGCCTCGGCTGGCGGAACTGGCCGACGAGCGGCTCCGCCTCAAGCACGGCGTGACCCGTGAGTCGGATCCGACCCGGGCCCGTGCTCTGCTGGGTGATCGCCTGTGGATGTTCCTGGAAAACCCGCCTCGTCGTACCCCCTCACCGCGCGACCTCGCGGTGATCGTCGCCGAACTGGAGAAGATCTGATGAACGACACCGCCCGGACCATGCCCCCCACCGAGGTCGGTCACCTCGCCCGGGCGGTACTGGACGCGGTGGGCCAGGTCGTGGTCGGCAAGCGGGACGCCCTGGAACTGGTGCTCGCCGGCATCCTCGCCGGTGGTCACGTGCTGCTGGAGGACCTGCCCGGCCTGGGCAAGACCCTCACCGCCCGGTGCTTCGCCCAGGCGCTCGGGCTGGACTTCCGGCGCCTGCAGTTCACCCCGGATCTGTTGCCGGCCGATGTCACCGGCTCCTTCCTGTACGACCAGCGCAGCGGGGACTTCACCTTCCGGGCCGGGCCGGTCTTCACCAACCTGCTGCTCGCCGACGAGATCAACCGGACCCCGCCGAAGACCCAGTCGGCCCTGCTGGAGGCGATGCAGGAGAAGCAGGTCTCGGTGGAAGGCGTGACCTACCGGCTCGACGAGCCCTTCCACGTGCTGGCCACCGCCAACCCCATCGAGTACGAGGGCACCTATCCGTTGCCGGAGGCGCAGCTGGACCGGTTCCTGCTGCGGGTGTCCTTCGGTTATCCGCCCCAGGACGAGGAGTGGGAGGTGCTGCGCCGCCGGATGGCCCGCCGCCGTGAGGAGGCCGACATCAAGCCGGTGGTCGACGCGGCGACCCTGCGGGCCATGCAGGCTGCGTTGGAGGACGTCACCGTGGAGGATTCGGTGGGCCGCTACATGGTGGCGTTGACCGCCGCCACCCGCGAACATCCCTCGGTGCTGGTCGGCGCCTCCCCGCGCGGCTCGTTGGCCCTGCTGCTGCTGGCCCGGGTACGGGCGGTGCTCTCCGGGCGGGACTTCGTGGTGCCGGAGGACGTCAAGGATGTGGCGGTGCCGGCCCTGGCTCACCGGATCACCCTGCGACCGGAGATGTGGCTGCGTCGGGTCGATCCGTCCTTCGTGGTCGGTGAGGTCCTCGACCAGACCCCGGCACCGGCCAGCGGGGCACTGCCCAGCTACGCCGCCGGGCGGCAGGGGATCTGACCCGACGTGAGGCTCGCGGATCGATCGGCACCAGCCAACTGGGCGCCCACCCCGGCGCTCGGTCGGGCGGTGCTGCTCACCGGCCTGCTGCTGGTCGCGGCGGTGCTGCTGGGCCGGGTGGACCTGATCGTGCTGGCCGCCCCCTTCGCCCTCGGCACGGCGTACGCGCTGCGCAATCGCCCCACCGAGCTGCCCCGGGTATGGGTCAGTGTCGACGAGGGGCACCTGGTGGAGGGCGGTGAACTGGTCGGGCGGGTCACCGTCGGCAACCCGGACGCGACCCCGTACGACGTGGCCGTGCTGCGTACCCGGGTCTCGCCCTGGCTGCGCATCGAGCAGGCCGCCCTGGCCGGTGGCGCGGTCAGCGGGCGCAGCGGCGACCGCCGTTCGGTGACCGACCGGCCGTTCGTCACCTCGGTGGACCCGGACACCGCGGTGGACCTGGAACTGACCGGCACCGCCCTGCGCTGGGGGCGGCACCCGTTCGGACCGGCCGGGGCCCGGGTCGCCGCCGCGCAGGGCCTGCTGGTCTCCCGCGCGGTGATCGCCGAACCGGTCGTCAACCGGGTGTACCCGAAAACCGAGCCCTTCGAGGCGGTCAACGCGATGCCGCGCGCGGCCGGGCTGGTCGGCGCGCACCACTCCCGGCGGCCCGGAGAAGGGGGAGAACTGGCCGGGGTACGGGTCTTCGCCCCCGGTGACCGGCTCCGCCGCATCGACTGGCGGGTGTCGCTGCGGGCCCGGCAACTGCACGTGGCGGCCACCCTCTCCGACCGGGACGCCGAGGTGGTCGTCCTGCTGGACGTGCTGGCCGAGGCGGGCCGCTCCGGCGGCATCGCGGGCGCGGCCACGGTGCTGGACACCACGGTCCGGGCCGCCGCCGCCATCGCCGAGCACTACCTGCACCGGGGCGACCGGGTGGCCCTGCTGGAGTACGGCCCGAACGCCCGGCGACTGCGCCCGGCGACCGGCCGGCGGCAGTACCTGACCGTCCTGGAATGGCTGTTGGACGTCAAGGCGCAGCATTCCCCGCACGAACCGTACGACCAGGTTTTCGGCTCGCAGCTGCTCTCCGCGGACGCCCTGGTGGTGGTGCTCACCCCGCTGCTGGAGGAACGGTCGGCGCAGATGCTGGCCCGGCTGGCCCGGTCAGGACGGTTCGTGGTCGCGGTGGACACCCTGCCGGCCGACCTGTCGCCCCCCAAGGACCGGGGCTGGGCCGAGGTGGCGTACCGGCTGTGGCGGCTGGACCGGGACACGATGATCGCGCAACTGCGCGAGCACGGCGTGCCGGTCGTACCGTGGGCCGGCGCCGGCAGCCTCGACCAGGTCCTGCGCGACGTGGCCCGCCTCGCCACCGCCCCCCGGGTCGGTGGCCGGTGAGCGCGAGGAACGCAGCGCAGCGGAGTCCCGCAGTCGCGAACGTAAGGTGGGCTCGGTGAGCGCGAGGAACGCAGCGCAGCGGAGTCCCGCAGTCGCGAACGGAGAGCCAGCTCAGTGATGGGAAACCTCACCGGCCGGGTCCGGGGGTTGCAGACGGTGGCGAGCCGGGTCGCGCTGGCGCCGGTGTTGATCCGCCTCGGGATCTTCGTCAGCTCGCTGGCGGGGTTGCTGCTCGCGTACCCGGCCGAGGTCGTCCTGGGGCAGACCCTGCTGCCGTTGCTCGCGGTCGCGGCCCTGCCCGCGCTGGCGCCGCGCCGGTTCTGGCCGACCTTCGCCGCGCTGGTCACCGTCGGCGGCTGGTTGATGGCCACCGACGGGTACGGCCGGCCGGTCGCCCTGTGGCGGTTGATGGCCGTGGCGGTGCTGCTCTACCTGACCCACACCCTCTGCGCCCTGGTGGCGGTGCTGCCGTACGACGCGGTGGTGGACCCGGACCTGATCGTGCGTTGGCTCACGCGTACCGGCTGGGTGTTGCTCGCCACTGCCGTGCTCGGGGTGCTGCTGCTGGAACTGGGCCGCCTGGGGGCGGGTACGGCCGGCTGGCAGTTCGTCACGATCGCCGGTCTTTTGGTCGCGCTGGCGGTGACTGCGACGCTGGCCTGGCTGCTGAAACGCCGCTGACGGCGGGGCCGAGCGACGTTTGGGGCGGTCCTGCCCGGGTGCCCGAAGTGCCACGAGTGGCCTGAGTAGTCCAGGTCACACAGAGGTTGTGCTCGGTCACAGAAGGGGGCCGGGAACGGGATTAGCGCCGCCGCTGGGGGAAAGATGGTAGGCGTGAATCCGAAGCGGATCCTTGTGGTGGGTGCCGGGCACGTCGGTCTCTACGCGGCGCTGCGCCTGTCGAAGAAGCTGAGTTCCCGTGAGGCTGAGGTCATCGTCGTCGACCCCCAGCCGCACATGACGTACCAACCGTTCCTGCCGGAGGCGTCCGGCGGCAACATCTCCCCGCGGCACTCCGTGGTGCCGCTGCGGCGGGAGTTGCGCCGGTGCACCGTCGTGTCCGGTGCGGTGACCCGCATCGATCACCACCGCAAGACCGCCACCGTGCAGCCGATCGTCGGCCCGCCCCGGGAGATCGCGTACGACCATGTGGTGGTCGCGCCCGGCTCGGTCTCCCGTACGCTGCCGATTCCCGGGCTGCACGAGCACGGCATCGGCTTCAAGACCATCGGTGAGGCCATCTATCTGCGCAACCACGTGTTGGAGCAGCTGGACGTGGCCGCCGCGACCACCGACCCGCAGGTGCGCCGCCGGGCGCTGACCTTCGTGTTCGTCGGTGGCGGGTACGCCGGCATCGAGGCGCTCGCCGAGATGGAGGACATGGCCCGCGACGCGCTGCGGTACTACCCGGAGCTGAAGACGTCGGACATGCGGTGGGTGCTGGTCGAAGCCACCCAGCGGGTGCTGCCCGAGGTCGACCGGGACATGGGCGCCTACACGGTGCAGCAGTTGCTGAAGCGGGACATGGACATCCGGCTGGACACCCGCCTGGAGTCCTGCGTCGACGGGGTGGTCAAGCTCTCCGACGGCGACAGCTTCGCCTCCGACACCATCGTCTGGACCGCCGGGGTGAAGCCCTCGCCGATGCTGGACGCGACGGACTTCCCCCGTGACGACCGGCGGCGGGTCACCTGCCTGCCGACGCTTCAGGTGGTCGACGGCGACCGGGTGGTCGAGGGCGCGTGGAGCGCCGGCGACTGTGCCGCCGTACCGGACCTGACCAAGGCGCCGGGCAACTTCTGCTCGCCGAGCGCGCAGCACGCGGTGCGCCAGGCCCAGCGGATGGCCGATAACATCGTCGCGGTGATCCGGGGGCGCGAGCCGGTCGCCTACAAGCACAAGCACGCCGGCAGCGTGGCAAGCCTCGGCCTGCACAAGGGCGTGGCCCAGGTGTACGGCATCAAGATGACCGGCTGGCCGGCCTGGTTCATGCACCGCACGTACCACATGAGCCGGATTCCGTCGTTCAACCGGAAGGTCCGAGTGGTGGTCGACTGGACGCTGGCGTTCTTCCTCAAGCGTGAGGTGGTCGCCCTCGGCCAGCTGCACGACCCCCGCGAGGAGTTCGCCGAAGCCTCCCGCAAGTAGGGGACGCAAGTAAGGAAGGGCCCCTTCTTAACGCCTCGCGTAGAGCAGGGGCCCCCTTTTAACACCTGCGCCTATGCCGCATCTAGCTGCGTCCGCCCGGTTGTCGTCCGATTGGGGCCGGGGTGCGTTGACGTGTGTCGTTTCGGATTGGCGCTGGAGTGGTCGGCGCACGGGACGTCGTATCGGCCGGGAAACCGCTACCGTGGCACTGCACCGCCGCGTGTCGGCGCGTCGGGGTCACCCGCCCGGGTGGTGGAACGGCAGACACGGCCGCCTTAAAAGCGGCTGCCGCAAGGCGTGCGGGTTCGACCCCCGCCCCGGGCACTCTCAGCGTTCCCTCAGCCTTCCGACGTCCAACCCCCTGTTCCGGCCGTTTACTCTTATAGGGCGCGTTGACGTGCCACGACCCCCTTAGGGAGGCCAGACAGTGAAGACTTCGAACCCGGTACTCGCTCGGCTCGGCCAGGCGGCCGAGCGGGAGCGTGCCGCCGGGTACGCCCCCACCGGGCCGTACGGACAGCCCGGTTACCCCCAGCAGTACCCACAGGCCGGTTACCCCCAGCAGCCTGGTTACCCCCAGCAGTACCCGCCGCAGGCGGGTTACCCCGGCGCGCCGGGCTTTCCGGCGGCGCCGCAGGCGGTCACCCCCATGTCGATCGACGACGTGGTGGTCAAGACGGTCATGCTCCTGGCCATCGTCGGCGTCTCCGCCGCAGCGGCCTGGATCATGGTGCCGGACGCACTGCTCGGTGTCGCCTGGATCGGCGCGGCCATCGTCGGCCTGGTGCTCGGCCTGGTCATCTCGTTCTCGAAGATGGCGAACCCGGCGCTGGTCGTCGCGTACGCCGTCGTCGAGGGTGTCCTGGTCGGCGCGATCAGCAAGTTCTTCGAGGCGCGTTACCCGGGCATCGTCATCCAGGCGGTCGTCGCCACCTTCGGTGTCTTCTTCGTGATGACCATGCTCTACAAGGCACGGGTCATCCGGGCCACGCCGAAGTTCACCAAGGGTCTGATCGCGGTGATGGCCGGCCTCTTCGCGGTCATGCTGATCAACCTGGTGCTGTCGCTGTTCGGCGTCAACACCGGCCTGCGTGACGGTGGCGCGCTCGCCATCGGCTTCAGCCTGGTCTGCATCGTGGTGGCCTCGCTGAGCTTCGTGCTCAGCTTCAAGGAGGTCGAGGACGGCGTCCGGATGGGCCTGCCGCAGCGCTACTCCTGGGTCGCCGCGTTCGGCATCCTGGTCAGCCTGATCTGGCTCTACATCGAGATCCTGCGACTGTTGAGCTACTTCCAGGGCGACGACTGACCTCACCGCCCCACGACCGACCGGCGCCCGCTCCCGCCAGGGAACGGGCGCCGTCGTCATCCCACCCCGCCCTCACCCGCCTAGGGACCGTCGCCGTCCCACCCCCTCTCCACCCCGCTGGCCGCCCTCACCCCGGCCACCGCTGCCGTCGATCATGCACTTTCGGTCCCGGCAAAAGGTTTGTAAGAGGCAATTCGGCGACCAAAAGTGCAAGATCGACGGAGTTGGAGGGTGGGGCGTGGGGGTGGGTAGGGTTTTGGGGGTGGGGGATGTGGAGTTGGAGCGGGGCGTGGAGTTGCTGGTGCGGCAGGTGGGGCACTGGCAGCAGGGGCGGTGGTCTGGTGTCGCCTCGGCCAGCGAATTGCCACGGGCCGATCTGGTGTATCGGCTGATTCAGGACATCGCTGATCTGGCGGCCGATGCGGAGGGGCAACCACGGCGGGTCGTCCCTCGGCTCGACAACGACCTGGCTCTGGCCGACCAGCTCCGGGTGGTCGCGGCCGATCTGCTCGCCGCCGGCCCGTCCGACGACGTCCTGGCCCGGGCCACGGCCGAGGTGGCCGCGACCCGAGCCGCGCTCTGACGGAACGCCGCCGAGCAGGCAGGTGAGCCGCGTACTGCTCAGCTGAGGCGTTCCAGCACCATGGCCATGCCCTGTCCGCCGCCGACGCACATGGTCTCCAGGCCGATGGTCTTGTCGTGCCACTGGAGGGCGTTGAGCAGGGTTCCGGTGATCCGCGCGCCGGTCATCCCGAACGGGTGGCCGACGGCGATCGCCCCGCCCATCACGTTCAGCTTCTCCTCGGGGATCCCGAGCTGACGGTACGACGGGATGACCTGGGCGGCGAACGCCTCGTTGATCTCGACGAGGTCGACGTCGTCGATGGTCATGCCGGCCCGTTGGAGGGCCTGCCGGCTCGCCTCGACCGGGCCGAGTCCCATGATCTCCGGGGATAGCGCGGTGACGCCGGTGGAGATGATCCGGGCCAGCGGGGTGACGCCCAGCTCCTGCGCCCGCTGCGCGCTCATGATGACCACGGCGGCGGCCCCGTCGTTGAGCGGGCAGCAGTTGCCGGCGGTGATCCGGCCGTCCGGCCGGAAGACCGGCTTGAGGGCGGAGACGGCCTCCAGGGTCACCCCGGCACGCGGGCCGTCGTCGGTGCTGACGACCGTGCCGTCCGGGGTGGTGACCGGGGTGATCTCGCGGGCCCAGAAGCCGTCCGCGATCGCCTTCTCGGCCAGGTTCTGGCTGCGTACGCCGAACTCGTCCATGTCCGCGCGGGAGATGTCGTACACCTGGGCCAGGTTTTCCGCGGTCTGCCCCATGGCGAGGTAGACGTCGGGGAGCGCGCCCTCGTCGCGCGGGTCGGTCCAGACCGGTGCGTCGCCCTCGGAGCGGGCCTTGGAGCGCTTACGCGCCTCGGCGAAGCGCGGGTTCTCCCAGCGGCCCACGAGGGCCTGCGCCTCCGGCGGCAGGCCGTCGGAGCTGCCCCGGGCGTACCGGGAGACGGCCTCGACCCCGGCGGAGATGAACACGTCGCCCTCGCCGGCCCGGATCGCGTGCATCGCCATCCGGGTGGTCTGCAGCGACGAGGCGCAGTAGCGGGTGAGGGTCGCGCCGGGCACCTGGTCCAGGCCCATCAGGATGGTGACCACACGGGCCATGTTGAAGCCCTGCTCGCCGCCGGGCAGACCGCATCCCAGGTAGAGGTCGTCGATCTCCTGCCGGTCGAGCTGGGGGACCTTGTCCAGGGCGGCCTGCACGATGGTGGCGGCGAGGTCGTCGGGGCGGAGGTCACGGAGGGAGCCCTTGTGTGCCCGACCGATGGGCGAGCGGGCGGTGGCGACGATCACGGCATCGCGTGGCGACTCAATCGGCATGACCCAACGTTAACGCGCCAGTAACTTGTGAGGGAAGCGGTCAGCGACGGGGAGAGACGGCCGCTGCGGCGGCCACCGCCGGCAGGAGCGCGTGCGCCCAGACGCGGTAGCCGTCGGCGGAGGGGTGGTAGCCGTCGTGGCAGAACGTGCCGGGGTCGGCCCGAAACACCTGGCCGGTCTCGGCGGCCAGATCGACCACCGTGCCGCCGGCGTCGAGGACCGCCTTGGTCTGGGCGCGGCCGACCTGACGACCGACCCAGCCGACGACCTGCCGCAGCGGTGGGGCGATGGCGCGTACCGCGCCGAGGTCCGGGCACGTGCCGACGACGACCTCGACGCCGGCCTGGCGGAGCCGGTGCACGGCCGCGCCGAGGTAGGCGGCGGCGTCGGCCGGGCGGCGCAGGGTGGTGGCGTCGTTCGCCCCGATCAGGATGACCGCCACGTCCGGTTGCTCGCCGAGCAGCGCCCGGGCCACCTGGGTCGCCAGGTCGGTGGAGCGTGACCCGGAGACACCGACGCTTGACAGCCGCACCTGACGCCCGGCCGGGCCCTCCGCGAGAAGCTCGGCCAACTGCCCGCCGATGGTGTCGCCGAGCCGGTCGACGCCGACCCCGAGGGCGGACGAATCACCGAGCAGCACCAGACGCAGCTGCGGGGCCCCGGTGCGGCCGACCGTGGCGCGCAAAGCCAGACCCAGCTCGGGCTGGGCGTAGCGGCGGCTGCGGGCCACCACGGCCTGCCCGGCGAGCACCGCCGCGCCGCCGATCGTGCCGGCGAGCAGGGAGGCCGCAGCCGTACGGGCCAGCCAGCCGGCGAGCCGGCCGCCGGGTGTGCTGTTCATCGTGCTGCCCCGGCCCGGGGAGCGCGGGTGAACGGGAGCATCGTCCGCTCGGTCATCTGAGTTCCTCCACTGCGGGTGAGTCGGCACCGGCCGGCTGTGACACCGCACCGACACCGAACAGCCCTCGGCGACGCAGTTGCGCCCAGCGGCCACCCGGACCGCTCTCGCTGCCACGGACCTGCGTGCCGCTGACCTCCGTCCCCGGATGCCTCGCCGCTTCGTGAGCGGCCTTCGGCAACGACCGTACGCCTTCGACGCGGGTTGGCGAAGGCCTGCGTTCCGCTCCGTGACCGAGTGCGGCGAGTGCGGTGGGCAGAATGGCGGCGGCGGCCACCGCGTACCCCTCAGCGGAGGGATGGAACCGGTCCCAGGCGAACATTCGCCCCGGCTCGGCGGTGAAACGTGGCCCCAGCAGGTCACCGAGGGAGACCGTCCAGCCACCGGCCGAGACCACGGCCACAGTCTGGGCGGCGGCCAGTTGGCGGCTCCACCGGCGGGCGAGCCAGCGCAGCGGTGGCTGGATGGGGCGGATCGTGCCCAGGTCGGGGCAGGTGCCGACGACCACCTCGGCACCGGCCGCGCGCAGTGCCCGGACCCCCTCGACGAGGTGTCGCACGGCCAGACCGAGGGGGGCACGGTTTGTCACGTCGTTGCCGCCGATCAGGATGACCGCGATGTCCGGGTCGCCCTCCAGAGCCGCCTCGACCTGGAACTTGAGGCCGGCGGAGATGGCACCGACCACCGCGAAGCAGCGCAGCCGCACCGGGCGTTGAAGCCGCCGGGACAACCCGGTGGCCAGCAGGGAGCCGGGCGTCTCCCGGCGGCGGTGCACGCCGTAGCCTGCGGCGGAGGAGTCGCCGAGGACGACCAGGTTGAGCGCCGGGCCGGGGAACTTGGCCCCGTAGACCCCGTCGCAGCGCGGTGGCGGCGCCTCGGCCATCGGGATGGTGCGGCGGGCCTGACGGGCCTGACCGAGCAGAATGCCGGTGGCGGCGGCCGCAGCCGCCGCGGTGGCGCCGGTGCCGAACGCGGCCAGTCGGGCCACCCGCCAGGCGCGCTGCAAACGCGGACGGTCCGGTACGACAGAACCAACGGCCCCCATAGGGCGACATTAGCGCGCCGGTACGACGTTCCGCGGTGCTCGCCAACTGCACCGGTTGGCCTGGAAACTGACAGCTCTGGGTATTTGATTGCAGGGTGTTGCGTCGGGTCGTCACGCTGCACGTGGAGAGGAGCAAGACGATGGCTAGGACGTTGAAGCGGGGTGCCGCCTTCGTGGCCCTGGGCAGGGCATTGACTGCAGGTGCGCGGGGCGGACCGTCGCTCGGCGCGCGGATCGGCGCGCTGCCCAGGATGATCGCCGCCACGGCCCGCGGCCGGTACGACGGGGGCCTTCGACTGGCCATGATGACGGCGGCGACGGCGTACATCGTCTCCCCGGTCGACGCGGTCCCGGAGTTGTTCCTGACGGTGTTCGGGTTGATCGACGACGCGGTGATGGTCACCTGGCTGGCCGGGGCCGTCCTCGCCGAGACCGAGCGGTTCCTGGAGTGGGAGGCCCGCACCAGCACCGTGGTCCCTGGCCACGTGGTGCCCTGATCGACGTACCCTTGGCGCGGGAATTTCACGCCAGACACCCCCGCCAGGCCTGCGGCGCCGGCGTCGAAGGAAAGGGCACACCGAGGTGCAGTACTACGACAACGTCGTCGAGTTGATCGGCAACACCCCGCTGGTGCGGCTGCGCAACGTGGCCGAGGGCATCCAGGCCACCGTGTTGGCGAAGGTGGAGTACCTCAACCCCGGCGGGTCGGTGAAGGACCGGATCGCGCTGCGCATGGTGGAGGACGCCGAGGCCGCGGGAATCCTCAAGCCCGGTGGCACCATCGTCGAACCGACCAGCGGCAACACCGGTGTCGGGCTGGCCCTGGTGGCCCAGCTCAAGGGCTACAAGTGCGTCTTCGTCTGCCCGGACAAGGTCAGCCAGGACAAGCAGGACGTGCTGCGGGCGTACGGCGCCGAGGTGGTGGTCTGCCCGACCGCCGTCGCGCCGGAGGACCCCCGCTCGTACTACAACGTCTCCGACCGGCTGGCCCGGGAGATCCCCGGTGCCTGGAAGCCCAACCAGTACGCCAACCCGGCGAACCCGCGTTCGCACTACGAGGTGACCGGCCCGGAGCTGTGGAAGCAGACCGAAGGGCGGATCACCCACTTCGTGGCCGGCGTCGGTACCGGCGGCACCATCTCCGGCATCGGCCGGTACCTCAAGGAGGCGTCCGGCGGGACGGTGAAGGTCATCGGCGCGGACCCGGAGGGCTCGGTCTACTCCGGCGGCACCGGTCGGCCGTACCTGGTCGAGGGGGTCGGCGAGGACTTCTGGCCGGAGACGTACGACCGCAGCGTGGCCGACGAGATCATCGAGGTCTCGGACAAGCAGTCCTTCGAGATGACCCGGCGGCTGGCCCGCGAGGAGGGGCTGCTGGTCGGCGGTTCCTGCGGGATGGCGGCGGTGGCCGCGCTGGAGGTGGCCCGTTCCGCCGGCCCGGACGACGTGGTCGTGGTGCTGCTGCCGGACGGCGGCCGGGGCTACCTCTCCAAGATCTTCAACGACACCTGGATGGCCCGGTACGGCTTCCTCGACAACTCCGGCTCAGAGCCGACGGTGGCCGAGGCGCTGGCCGGTAAGCCGGGTGGCCTGCCCGAGCTGGTGCACGTCCACCCGACCGAGACGGTCCGGGACGCGGTCGACTACATGCGTGAGTACGGCGTCTCGCAGCTGCCGGTGCTCAAGGCCGAGCCGCCGGTGGTGACCGGCGAGGTGGCCGGCTCGATCGCCGAGCGGGACCTGCTCGACGCCCTGTTCACCGGTCAGGCCCAGCTGCACGACACCATCGAGCGGCACATGGCACCGCCGCTGCCGATGGTCGGTGGTGGCCAGCCGGTCAGCGAGGCGGTCAACCTGCTGGAGAAGTCCGACGCCGCCCTGGTGTTGATCGACGGCAAGCCCAAGGGCGTCCTCACCCGCCAGGACCTGCTCGCCCACCTCGGCGCTCGCTGACTCGTATCCCAACCCTCACCGGCCGGTCCGCCACGTACGTGCGGGCCGGTCGGTGGCGTGCGGCCCGGTCGGTGGCGTGCGGCCGGCCGGTGAGCGGAAGCCTCCAGGCGCCCTTTGCTCTGCTTCAACCGACGCAACGGTAATCAGCGAGAACCGTTGCGCGGATTGAAGCAGAGCAAAGGGGGCGCGGAGGTGATGCTGCGCCACCCGGCCCCCGGCCACCCGGCCACCCGGCCACCCGGCCCCCGGCCACCCGGCCCCCGGCCGCCTGGCCGTCAGGAGGTCGGGGGAGGGCAGCGGCGGCTGCCAGGTCAGGGGGTGTGGGCCAGCGGGCGGGTGTAGCGCAGTTGCCGGACGCTCATGGTGCCGATCATGTCGTCGCGTTCCAGCCCGGTCCGTCGCCAGCCGCCGCGCTCGTAGAAGCGGCGGGCGGGCGCGTTGTCGCGCAGCACCCAGAGCACCGCGCGGCGCCAGCCGCGCCGCCCCATGGCGGCCAGCGCGTCGATCATCAAGGCCCGACCGACGCCGCGACCACGCTCGGCCGGCTCCAGGTGAATGGCGTTGAGTAGGCCGGTGTCCGGGTCGTCCTCGTCGTCCGGCCCCAGGTAGCTGAAGCCGACCAGGGTGCCGTCCCGCTCGGCCACGGTCATCCGGTGGTCGGCCTGCTCATAACTCCACCGGAGCGTCCAGTACTCGGCCATCGCCTCCGGTGTCGGGTCGGCCAGTGCCTCGGGCGGCAGGATCGACGAGTACGCGGCGACCCGCGAACGCTGGTGGAGCCGGCCCACCGCCGCGATGTCGTCAGCGGTCGCGGCACGCAGCGTGACAGTCACCCAGCCGAGGGTACCCGCCGGGGTGGGACCTGCACGGTGGTGAGGTCCTCGGCGATCACCAGGTCACCGTCGAAGTGGGCGCGGGCCTCGTCGGCGAAGCGGCGTGGGTCGGCGTACCGCTGGGAGAAGTGGGTGAGCACGAGACGGCGTACCCCGGACTCGGTGGCCACCCGGGCGGCCTGACCGGCGGTGAGGTGGCCGACCTCGGCCGCCAGGGCCGCCTCCGACTCCAGGAAGGTCGACTCGATCACCAGCAGGTCGGCGTGCTCGGCCAGCGCGTACACCCCGTCGCAGAGGCCGGTGTCCATCACGAAGGCGAACCGCTGCCCGGGTCGCGGCACGCTCACCTCGTCGCGGGTGACGCGATGCCCGTCGAGGTCGAGGTGGCCGACGCGCTGCAGCTCACCGACCGCCGGCCCCTCGATGCCGTACGCGGCCAGCCGCTCCGGCAGCATCCGGCAGCCGTCCGGTTCCACCAGCCGATAGCCGTACGTGTCGATCGGGTGCCGCAGCCGGCGGGCCTCCAGGGTGCCGCAGCGCAACGCGATGCGCTGCCCGTCCGCCTCGATCGGCGTCACCGCCAGCTCGGCGGTCTCGTAGAAGGAACTGGCGTGCCGCAGTCGGGCGAAGTACTCGGCGCCCTCGGCCGGGAAGTGCACCGCCACCGGGCGGGAGACCCGGTCCAGGGAGAGCCGCTGGATGGTGCCGGGCAGGCCGAGGCAGTGATCGCCGTGGAAGTGGGTGATGCAGACCCGGGTCAGGTCGGTGGCGGTGACCGTGGTGTGCAGCAGTTGCCGCTGGCTGCCCTCACCCGGGTCGAAGAGGATCACCTCGTCGTCCCAGCGCAGTACGTACCCGTTGTGGCTGCGGGCGCGGGTCGGGGCCTGGCTGGCCGTACCGAGCACCACCAGCTCACGCATCGACACGGCGGCCTCCCGTGGAATGAAGCGACCCCCGGGGCTTCCGCGCTAGGCGGGCCGACTGGACTGGGTCGGCACCCCGGGGGTCGGGTGGCTTGTCGTGGTTTCGCCGCACCGCTGCCACACGGTCTCGACGACTTCTTACTGCCCGCCTGGGATCAGACGGTCACTGTCGAGGACAGCGGCTAGCGGACAGCCACCTCACGAGTCCGATTGCTATACAAGTCTGGACCACCTCCTTTCCCGTGTACCGTCACGCTAGCCAGCCCGGAAGCCGGCGGCAACGGATTTCGATCACAACCGCCCCGGGAATGCCGGGGCCGGCGGGTCACGAGGCGGGGACGATGCCGATGGGACCCTCGCGGGGGCCGTCCTCGCTGGCCGGCTGCACCGACAGGGACGGGAAGTTCGCCAGGTCACCCTCGGGCTCGGCGTCCCACTCCGGGAAGACCAGGTCGCTCTGCAGGTAGAGGCAGAGCAGTTGGGCCAGCTGCCGCAGCCCTTCCAGGTGGGTACGTTCGTGGCCGTGGGTGGCGTCGACGCCGAAACCGAGCAGCGCCACCCGGGCGTGCGCGCCGGCCTCCACCGCCGCCGCCACGTCCGAGCGGTAGTAGTCGAAGACGTCGCGGACCAGATCCACGCCGTGCTCCCGGGCGATGGCGGCCAGATTGCGGGTGAGGTGGTAGTCGAACGGGCCCACCCCGTCGCCCATGGCCAGGGTGGCGGCGTCCTCCCGGGACTGCTGGCCCGGGGCGACCACCGCGGCGTCCACCGAGACGATTTCCGCGACGTCCGGGTCGAGGCCGTGCGAGGCGCCGTGGCCGATCTCCTCGGTCACGGTGATCAGCAGGTGCGCGGTGACGGCCGGCTGCACCCCCGCGTCGACCATCGCCTTGATCGCGGTGAGCACCGCGGCCACCCCGGCCTTGTCGTCCAGGTGGCGGGACTTGACGTACCCGCTGGGCGTGACGGTCGGGTTGGGCAGGAACGCCACGAAGTCGCCCGCGTCGATGCCGAGCGCCCGCAGACCGTCGATGTCCTCCACCGGCTCGTCGACGCGTACCTCGACCTGCTCCCAGCCGATGCCCTGCTCGTCGACCGCCTCGTTGTAGCGGTGGCCGCTGGCCTTGAGCGGCAGCACCTGACCGGTGATCACCCGTTCCAGGTCGTCGGTGAAGATCCGTACGTGTGCCCCCTCGGCGAACCGGGCGCTGTGCGTGCCGATCGCCTTGAGTTCGAGCCGGCCGTTCTCCTTGAGCCGCTTGACCATCCCGCCGATGGTGTCGGTGTGCACCACGATCGCCCGGTCCGCCCCGGTCTCCCGAGGGCCGGGCAGGCAGGCGCTCAGCGCCCCCCGGCGGGTCAACGTCGACGGGATGCCGAGCGCGGACAACCGCTCGCCGACGTACTGCTGCACGTGGTCGGTACGCCCGGAAGGGCTGGGAATGTCCAGCAGTTCGATCAGTACCTGGCGCAGGTAGTCCAGGTCGAGCGGCAGCGGGATGGTCTTGCGTACGGTCATGCCCCAGATGGTGCCGCACCCGCCGGGGTCCAGAGCCGTTGCGGTGCCCGCGTCCCGGGAAAGAGGAGATCCACGAACCGTTCCGCGGTGGGCTGCGGCTCATGGTTGGCCAACCCGGGCCGTTCGTTGGCCTCGATGAAGACGTGCTCGGGCTGATCCGGTGCCGGTACCAGCAGGTCCAGACCGGTGACCGGGATGTCCAGGGCCCGGCTGGCGGCCACGCACGCCTCGGCGATCACCGGATGCAGCTCGCCGGTGATGTCGTGGATGGTGCCCCCGGTGTGCAGGTTCGCGGTGCGCCGTACGGCCAGCACCTGCCCCTCGGGCAGGACGTCGTGCAGCGCGTACCCGGCCTCGGCGACCACGTCACGGGTCATGTCGTCCAGCGGGATGCGGGACTCGCCACCGGTGGCAGCGGCCCGACGACGGCTCTGCCGCTCGATCAGCTCGGCGATGTCGTGCACCCCGTCACCGGTGACCGACGCGGGACGGCGGACCGCGGCGGCCACCACCTCGTGATCGATCATGACCACCCGCAGGTCCTCGCCGGCGCACAACTCCTCCAGCAGCACCTCCGGGCAGTACCGTGCGGCCAGCTCGACCGCGGCGGCCAGCGCCTCGGGCGTCCTGACCCCGACGGTGATGCCATTGCCCTGCTCGCCACGGGCCGGCTTGACGACCAGCTCGCCCACCTCGGCCAGGAACTCGGCGTCGGCGGCGTCCCCGGTGGCGGTGCGTCCGCGCGGCACGGACAGCCCGGCCTCGGCCAGGATCCGGCGGGTGACCCGCTTGTCGTCGCAGCGGCTCATCGCCACCGCCGAGGTCAGCTCGGACAGCGACTCGCGGGTGAGGATCGTCCGGCCGCCGGTGGACAGCCGCAGCTCACCCCACTGCGGGTCGGTCACCTCCACCCGGATGCCGCGCCGCATCGCCTCGTCGGCGACGATCTTCGCGTACGGGTTGAGCTGGTCGTACCCCTCGGGCATGGCGGGCAGGAACAGTCGTTCGTTGATCGGGTTCTTGCGCTTCACGCAGAGCGTCGCGGTGCGGTAGAAGCCGAGCCGCTCGTAGAGCCGGATCGCGCCGACGTTCTCGGCGAGCACCGACAGGTCGACGTACGCCCGACCCCGGGCGACCAGCCGGGCGGCCAGCTCGGTGATCAGCGCCTGGCCGGTGCCCGGCGGCGCCTGGTTGAAGTCGACGGTCAGGCACCAGAGGCTGGCGCCGTTGTCCGGGTCGTCGAAGACCGCGACGTGGTCGATGCCGGTGATGGTGCCGACGATCTCGCCGGTCGTCACCTCCGCCACCAGATGCAGGAAGCGGTCGGTGGCGGCGTTGTCCACAAGCACCTCGACCGGTGCGGTGACCATGCCGTTGGACGCGTAGATCCGGTTGACCGCGTCCGCGTCGGCGGCGTCGCGCAGCCGACGGATGCGCACCCCGGGCAGCTCCGGCGGGCCGCCGGTGAGCGCCGGGGTGCCGGCGCTGCCGGTCTGCTCGCCGGTGCCGGTGTCGGCCCGGGGGCCGTACAGCGGCAGCCGATAGGTCAGCGACGGGTCGATGAACAACTCGTCGGGCAGGCGGGACACCAGCACGTGCGGGTCCCGCAGGTAGATGCAGATGTCGCGGGCACCGGCCGCCTCGGAGCGCAGGATGTCGGCGACCGCAGCCTGGTCGTGGAAGGTCTGGCCGAAGACCAGCCGCCCCCAGCCGCAGTCGAGCACGACACCTGCGTCTTCGCGCGGGCGTTCGGCGTCCTCGCCGGGGTCGGCGCTGCCGCCTGCGGCGATCGGATCACCGCCCGGTCCGACCCGCTCGTACCGCCGTCCGCGGCCCCGGTCGGTCCGAGCTGTCCCGGTGGCCAGGGTGTCGGTCACGGTCAGTCGATTCCGTGGCTCTGGAGCCACATTTCCAGGAGTCCGAGTTGCCACAGTTTGTTTCCGTTCAACGGGGTCAGTTCGGCGTTGGGTGCGTCGAGCAGGGCGTTGACGTAATCGGGGCGGAACAGGTCGCGGCGACGGGCCTCGGGCGCGTACAGCGCGTCCCGTACCCGGTCGAGGAGCTTGCCCTCCAGGTGGGTGAGGCCCGGCACCGGGAAGTAACCCTTCGGCCGGTCGATCACCTCGTGCGGCAGCACCCGACGGCCGATCTCCTTGAGGACGCCCTTGCCGCCCTGGGCGAGCTTCAGCTCGGGCGGGCAGGCGGCGGCCAGTTCCACGAACTCGTGATCCAGGAAAGGCACCCGGGCCTCCAGCCCGTGCGCCATGGTCATGTTGTCGACCCGCTTGACCGGGTCGTCGGTCAGCATGATCTGGGTGTCGATACGCAGGCCGGCGTCGACGGCGGTCTGCGCGCCGGGGGCGGCCAGGTGCGCGGCGACGAACTCCCGCGCCGGGTCCCCCTCGGCCAGCCAGTCCGGGTTGAGCACCTGGGCCAGCCCGGCCGCGTCCCGGTCGAAGAACGCCCGGGCGTACGTGTCGAGGGCCTGCTCGCGGTCGATCCGGTGCAGCGGCGGATACCAGTGGTAGCCGCCGAGGATCTCGTCGGCGCCCTGGCCGGACTGCACCACCTTGACGTGCCGGGACACCTCCTGACTGAGCAGGTAGAACGCCACGCAGTCGTGGCTGACCATGGGCTCGCTCATGGCCGCGACGGCGGCCTCCAGCGGCGGCACCAGATCCCGGGCGGCGACCCGGATCTGGTGATGGTCGGTGTCGAAGGTCTTGGCGACCACATCGGAGTAGCGGAACTCGTCGCCCTCCCGGCCACCGACGGCGTCGAAGCCGATGGAGAAGGTGGACAGTCCCCGCTGTCCCTCACCGGCCAGCAGCGCGACCACCAGGCTGGAGTCCAGGCCACCGGAGAGCAGTACGCCGACCGGCACGTCGGCCACCATCCGTCGGCGTACGGCGGTGGTCAGGGATTCGAGCAGGGCGTCCTGCCAGTCCTTCTCCGACCAGTCGGCGTGCTCGTCGCGGCGCAGGAACGGCGGGTTCCAGTAGATCCGTTCGTGGCTGCGGCCGTCGGGCTCGTAGACCCGGACGGTGGCCGGTGGCAGCTTGCTGACGCCGCGCAGGATGGTGCGCGGCGGCGGCACGATGCTGTGGAAGCTCAGATAGTGCGCCAGCGCGACCGGGTCGATCGTGGTGTCCACGCCGCTGCCGGCCAACAGGGCGGGCAGGGTGCTGGCGAAGCGCAGCACACCCGCTGATTCGGCGAGGTAGAGCGGCTTGATGCCGAGCCGGTCCCGGGCCAGCACCAGGCGACCGCTGTCCCGCTCGCTGATCGCCACGGCGAACATGCCGATCAGATGGTCGACGAAGTCGAGCCCCCACTCGGCGTACGCCTTGACCACGACCTCGCTGTCCCCGGTCGAGAAGAACCGGTGGCCCTTGGCCGACAGTTCGGCGCGCAGCTCACGGTAGTTGTAGATGCAGCCGTTGAAGACGGCCGACAGCCCGGTGGCCGAATCCACGATGGGCTGACCGCTGGCCGCCGAAAGGTCGATGATCTTCAGGCGTCGGTGACCGAGCGCGACCGGGCCGTTCGACCACACTCCGCTGCCGTCAGGCCCGCGGTCGCACATCGTGGCGGCCATCCGTTCCACCGCGACGACATCTGCGCGCGTCGCGTCCGTTCGGAATTCTCCAGCCAGTCCGCACATGTCAGAACATGCTGCCAGAGGATGTTGCAGTCTGCCTGTTGAGACAATGACAGTCATGTAACAGACTTGCTAGAATCCGCGCCCCGCGTAACCTGCGCGCGCCCAACTTGGTGACCTCGGGCGTTCGGCTGTCGCATCGTGCCCGGATGCCCGAGTTCGGCTGCCCCTCCGCGCTGTGACGTATGCCCTAATAGTGCTTTGTTAGGTCGTTGTGGCGTGTCGCTTGTATGAGCGTCGTGCTGGTGTTTGGGTGCGTGCGTGGATGAGCGGGAAATCGCTCGGGTGCGGGCGCAGTTGGAGGACTTCGCGGCAGGGGTG